>CAZFXO010000082.1:0-13502 GCA_964523045.1 uncultured Dechloromonas sp.
GGGCCTGCTCGGCCGGGGCCTGGCTGACCGTTGTTTCGAGGACCGGTGTTGGCGTTTGCGGCGTCGGCTGCGGTTTTTGCCGGACCGGCACGGGTTTGGCCACCGGCAGCGGTTTGGCTTGCGGCTCGGCTTCGATCTGCGGTGCTGGCAGCAAATCGACGATCAGCGGCATTTCCACGATCTGCGGGGCGATGGTTTTTGCTGCCAGGACCAGCAGCAGGATGCCGACATGCAGGCCAATGACGACGGTCAGCAAACCGCAGCGCCGGGCTGTCGATGGGTGGTGAAGTGTGTAGCTCATGGCGATGTTCAGGAGGGTCCCGCCACGCCCCAAAAAACCCTTGGCTTGCTGGCATCTGGCGCGCTGGCTGGGGAAACGGTTTTTACAACGGAGAGAAACTTATTTGGTCAGGATCAGCTTGTTTTCCCGGGTGACGCGCAACAAGTAGCGCTGGCCCGCGTGTTCGATTTCGACGGTGTTCGCCCCGCGCAGGATTTCCCCGCTTTCGAGCCGGAGAATGTTGCCGTTGTTCGGCGCAGGAGGCGCGGGCGGAGTTGTTTTGGGTGGGCTGTTCATTTGGGTGTTGCGGCGTTCCGAAGACGATGAATGAATTCTATCGAAATGGGAACGATTGTCAATACCATTCGTTTGTGCGTTTGCTCAGTTTTCCAGAGCTTCGTCGAGCCCCCGGCCGAAGCTGCTGACGCCGCTGTTGCGCACGAATACGCAGCGTTTGCCGGTGCGCTTGCATTGTTCCTTGACCCGCCAGTAAGCGTTGTGACTGATGCAGCCAGCCTGGCAGATGACGAGGTCGGCGGCGGTCAGGGCGCCGTCGATGCGGTGCAGGCTTTCTTCCAGCCCGCCGTCGTGGTGGATGAAGCGGCCGCCCGATTGCTCGACCAGATGACGGTAGGCGTCCACCATGCCGGCACGTCCGCCGACGCAGAGCACGCATTTGCCGGAGAGGCGTTCGCCGGTGTCGTCGAGGATCGTCTCGGAGTTTTCCGGTGCTTCGCCGGGACGGCTCAGCCAGGCGATGGTTTCCTCGGCATTTTGCAACTGCTGTCGCAGGCGCTTGAGTTCGCCCTCGTGGTTTTCAGCCTGTGCCGCCAGCGCCTGGTTGCGTGCTTCGGCCTCGGCGGCGCGCCGCAACAAGGATTGTCGGTCCCGCAGTTCCGGCAGGCTGTCGCGCAATGCCTCGTAGTGGCCGGTCAATTGGGCGAAGCGGGCGGCGCTGCCGGCCAGTTCGGTGCGCAGCTCGACGATGCGCTGGCCGAGCGATTGCGTTTCAGCCGCCCGCTCGGCACGCAATGCCTCGTTCTCCTGGCGGGCCTTTTCCAGTTGGCGGCGTAATTCGCTGATTTGTTCGCGTTGTTGTTTCAGCGTCTTCAGGTCGGCCCGATTGCCGCTACCTATCTGGTGCTGGATCATGTGGATGTCAGCGTAGACCTCGTGTTCCAGCGTCGCGTCGCAGGCCGGATGGCTCAATATCGCCCACAGGGCGCCCGGGATGCCGTTGCCGGCCGCGACCTCGGCGCGCCACAGCAGGCCCAGCGCGCCGCTATCGTGAGCGGCCGAGAATTTCCGGATGGTCAGCGGATAGCGTTTTTCCAGTTGTTTGTGCAGCAGTTCGGCGACCGTTGAACGCGATTCGCAGGCGCCAACCGCCGTCGTGTGCAGCACGAAGTCGCTGGTGTCGCGGGGAAAGTCCAGGACCTTCTTCAACAGGCCGCGCAATTCGGCGACTTCGAAGCAGGTGCCGATCACCGGACAGTGGCACTTGTGCGACAGCTCCCAGAGTTTCCGCCGGCGAGTCGATGCCGGCACGGAAATTTCCTTTGCCGGCACCGGCTTGGGGGCCACGGGATTGGCGCTGAAGCTGCCGCCGACGACGTGATACGGGAAGGTGTTCATGTTCTGCCTCCGGGGCTGTCCGCAAAGAGCGGAGATTTGCGGGGTTTCTGGATTGGAGAAGGAAAATCGTGTCCTGCTGCGGGGCGCGCTCCCTTGCGTCGCCGGCCGGCGGGGTAATGCTGGCCAGGACAGCGGTCGATGTTACGAGGCGCTGATTTCATCTTCGGCGTGCTGGCAGGGCCGGCCGTCGAGACGGCAATGGTCGTGCTCGTCGCGCCACTGCTGGTCGAGGCTCAGGCAGCCGGTACGGCAGAGCAGTTCGCTCGCTTCCTGACGGCCCGATTGCTGGCGCAGGTTGGCGTTTTCCGCCGCGTACCGGCGCAGTTCGGCGCGCAGTCGGCGGTTGTCGGTTTCGAGTTCGGCCAGGCGTTGCTGCAGTTGCGCGATCAGCAGCGTGCAGCGTTGCTGGACGCCGCCCAGGTAGCGCAATAGCGTAGCGTTTTCGCCAGTGGCCTCGGGACTGGCCGGCGTTGCCGCAGGGCGGGCGGCGAGGCGTCTGCGCAGCAGCATCAGCGACCGGTCATCTGGCCGGGAACGACCCAGCGGTCGAAGTCCTCGCCGCTCACGTAGCCGAGGGCGAGTGCCGCGGCGCGCAGGGTGCTGCCTTCGCGATGCGCCTTCTTGGCGATTTCCGCCGCCTTGTCGTAGCCGATGTGCGGGTTGAGCGCGGTGACCAACATCAGCGAACGTTCGAGGAGCTCGGCGATGCGTTGCCGGTCGGGGGTGATGCCGGCGGCGCAGTGGCGGTCGAAGCTGTCCATGCCGTCGGCGAGCAGGCGGATGCTCTGCAGCAGGTTGTGGATGAGCAGCGGGCGGAAGACGTTGAGCTGGAAGTTGCCGGAGGCGCCAGCGAAGTTGATGGCGACGTCGTTACCGAAAACCTGGGCGGCGAGCATGGTCAGCGCCTCGCTCTGGGTCGGGTTGACCTTGCCAGGCATGATCGACGACCCGGGTTCGTTTTCCGGGATATGCAGTTCGCCGATGCCGCAGCGCGGGCCGCTGGCCAGCCAGCGCACGTCGTTGGCGATCTTCATCAGGCTGGCGGCCAGTCCCTTGAGGCTGCCGTGGGCGTGGACGATGGCGTCGACACTGCTCAGCGCTTCGAACTTGTTTGGCGCAGTGACAAAGGGATGGCCGGTGTGGCGGGCGAGTTCGGCGGCAACCCGCTGGGCATAGCCGGGCGGCGCGTTGAGGCCGGTGCCGACGGCGGTGCCGCCGAGCGCCAGTTCGTGCAGGTGAGGCAGGCTGGCACGGATGTGGCGTTCGGCATGTTCGAGTTGGGCGACCCAGCCCGAGATTTCCTGGCCCAGCGTGAGCGGTGTCGCGTCCTGCAGGTGGGTGCGGCCGATCTTGACGAGGTCGGCGAAGTCGCTTGCCTTGCCGGCGAGGGTATCGCGCAGCCGGGCGAGGGCGGGCAACAGGTGGCGGACGATGCCATCGACCGCGGCGACGTGCATTGCGGTCGGGTAGACGTCGTTGCTCGACTGGCTGCGATTGACGTCGTCGTTGGGGTGGATCAGGCGGTTCTCGCCGCGCGCGCCCCCGAGCAACTCGCTGGCGCGATTGGCGATGACCTCGTTGAGGTTCATGTTGGTTTGCGTGCCGGAACCGGTTTGCCAGACGACGAGCGGGAATTCCTCGTCATGGTGACCGGCGATCACCTCGTCGGCGGCGGCGACGATGGCCTTGGTCCGGGTTGCGTCGAGCAAACCGAGGGCTTCGTTGGTCAGCGCGCTGGCCCGCTTGACCTGGGCCAGGGCGCGGATCAACTCGCGCGGCTGGCGTTCGCCGGAGATGGCGAAGTTCTGCAAAGAACGCTGGGTCTGGGCGCCCCACAGGCGCTCGGCGGGGACCGCGATGGGACCGAAACTGTCGTGTTCGATGCGTGTCGTCATGGGAATCTCGTGGCGGGGCGGCGGGAAAAAAACGCCTGGCTGGCGGCGGGCTGGCTTGGCCGAAATAAGCGAGAGATGATCAACCGGCGCATGCCTGTTGAGGAGACAAGCATTCGGTATTCCGGTTGCGTTCAATATACGCGGCCGATTCTATTTTGTAAATGGGAATTGTTATTGATTGTGCGCCTGTCCCGCTGGCCGTTCGGTGCAAATCAGCGAGGAGCCCGCTGTCAGCGCGTTCCGTCGGCGTTTCCCGCGCTTAGCTTGCGGTTCGCGCCCAATTGGCCTGGTGTTGCCATCATTAGGCCAAGCGCGGTGCCCAGTGCAGTACCGACGCCGATACCGATCGCCGGATTGCCGACGGCTTCACCGAGGAGGATGCCAGCCCCGATGCCGAGCCCGACGCCAAGTGCGAGTCGGATCTTGCGGTGAGTTTCTGGGCGTTTGCTCATCTGTCGTTTCCGGTCGGGTGAATCGTCATTACGCAGCGAAAGCCGGGATGGTTTCATGCTAATGAGAATGGTTCGCTAAATCAAGAGCGAACGCAGTGCTTTCTCTGGGCAATGGGAGAGCGGTTCGCTTCCTTGTTCGATTGCATCGGATTTGCAGGTCCGGCTTGCAGTCGTTTGTGGTGGAGACCATTGCCTCGGTTTCGCGGCCCTTCTTGTATTGCCGCTCGGGGGAGAACGGGGCGTCACCGCTTGCGCTGGCGTTACTGGGCCGGCTTTCCGGGAAAGTGGCAAAGTTTCAGCGCGAGTTGGTCGCGCTCGCAGGCGAGCCGTTCGCACTCGCGGTGTGCGGCGCACAGAGTCTTGTCGAGGTGCCAGACGCGCTGTGCGGCGGCCATCAGTTGCTGGTTGGCTTCGCGTGCTTCGATCAATTGACGGCCGAGTTCGATGATGGCTTGGCCGGATTCGAGTTGTTCAAGACGTTGGCGCAGCGCGTTGCGCTCGCTTTCCAGCGCATCGAGTTGTTCGGCTTGCTCGGCCAGCCTGGCGGCATGCAGCGTGAGTAGCCGCTTGCGGCTGCTGCGCGCCAGGCGTAGGGCGTGTCGCAGGGCGATGTTTTCGGCGCGCAGTCGATTGTCGCGCGTCTCCTCGATTGCCGGTTCGCATTCGAGGATGGCGCGGTTTTCAAGCGGGGCAAGCATGGATTTTCTCCGGGTCGCCGAGTCGCTGGCTGGCGCGTTCGCAGAGTTGGCGGGTTTCGTCGTCGATTTCCAGATCGCAGAGATGATCGAGCAGGCGCGCTGCGTGTAGTGCCGACTGGCGGCAGCCGGTTTCTTCATGAATCAGGAGCAGGCTCAAGGTGGCTGCCCACAGGTTGCTGTTCGGCATTTCTGTCTCCTCAGGCTGCGGCACTGGCGATCATCAGCCAGAGGACGAGGGCGGCGATGGCGGTGTTGATCAACAGGCTGTTCATGATGTCATCCATGTAATTGAGAACCGGTCTCAATTTAACGCCATGTTGAATTTCTGTCAAATGAGAATTGTTACCGTTTGTCGTGAAGGGGATCGCGGTGGAGGGCGCCGGCGTGTGATCGGCGCCCTCCGGTGGAGCAGGCGGGGTCAGCGACCTGCTCCGGCTTGCTCGGGGGGGCTTACTTGGTCAGGATCAGTTTGTCCTGGCGAGTGATGCGCAGGCGGTAATCGGCGCCGCAGTGACGGATGCAGATTTCGTTGCAGTTGCCGAACAGGCTGTCGCTCGAAATGCAGCGGGCGCCGCAGACACCCGTGGCTTCACGGCCAGGGGCGGGCGCCTTGTCGCGGTTCAGGCCTAGCGTGCCGCGTGGGCCGCTGGCCTGGAGGAAGGGAATCCGCAGGGTCTGCTTGTTCTGTTCCATGGGGTGCTCCTTTCAGGGGCTTACATCCGGGTGGCGTAGTATTCGACGACGCGCTGCAGGTCGAGCGGGAAGGGGGCGGCGTCGCCGCCGGGTAGATGGCTCAGGCGCGCGCTAGCGGTGGTGCTGTCGAGGGCGATCCACTCCGGGCGTTCCAGTGCTGGGTCTTCCAGCGTGGCGCGGATGAGGTTGATCTTGCTGCCGGCTTCGGTCGGCCCGAAGGCATCGCCGACGCGCAAGCGGATCGAGGGAATGGTGACGCGTCTGCCGTTCAACTGGAAATGGCCGTGGCTGACCAACTGCCGGGCGGCGGGGATGGTCGGCGCGAAGCCGGCGCGAAAGACCAGGTTGTCGAGGCGGCGTTCGAGCAATTCGACCAGCTTGTCGCCGGTGGCGCCGCGGTGCTTCTTGGCGTCGGCGACGGCGCGACGCAACTGGCGTTCGGTCAGCCCGTAGTTGTAGCGCAGCTTCTGCTTTTCCATCAATTGCAGGCCGAACTCGGATTTGCGCGCCGTGACTTTGCGCGCACCGTGCTGCCCGGGCGGCTGGGCTCTTTCCTGCATCGATTTGCGTGACAGGCCGGGCAGGTCGACGCCGAGGGCGCGCAGGACTTTGAGGCGGGGGCCGGTATAACGGGACATGAAGTTCTCTCTTGATATTGTCAGTGGGTTTGGTAGCTGGGTTCGGCCAGGGAATGGAAATCGACGGGAATCGACGCCGGGTGGCAGCTAACCGCTTCCCAACCGCCGAGGACTTCCCGCAGCGTGTTTTTCAGGTAAGGGTTGAGGCCGTCGCAGTCAGCCACGCTGCGCAGATGGGTGCGCAGGGCTTCCGTTTTGTGGAAGGTGGCGCCACGCAACGCGGATGATGACAGCAGGTGGATGACGGCAGCCAGGCGAAGTTCGAGGGGCATGTCGGCGTTTTCCATGGGGCACTCCAGACGTTTCAAGGAAACTGGCTGGCTTGCGGAAAAGACGCTAGCTGGCTAACGGAATGCGAATTATTCGCACTTGTAGTTCGCTTGTCAAGCGTTTTATGCCGATCGGCAGTCGCTTTCTGCCAGGGGGTGCATAGCAAGCCGTGGGTGGTGCAAGGGATAGGTTTCGCCGGCCAGCGTCTTGCTGACGGTGCCGGTGGTCAGGTTGCGGATGGTCGCGTCGCGTTTGCTCGAAACTTCCTGGCGGCTGAGGTCGAGGCCGTAGGTCAGCAGGTGTTCGTGGCCGTCGAGCAGGAAGCCCGATTCGAACTGGGCGCCAAGGCCGAGATTCTGCTGTTCGAAGTAGAAGTCCTGGTCGATGCGGCAAGTATTCACGCCGCCGCTGACCCCCGAGCAGCCGGCGGTGGTGTTGCTGCGCACCTGCTGGTTGGCGTTGTGATTTTCGGCGTCCTGGAGATGGGCGCGCAAGGTCAGCCGGTCGTAGAACGGGCCGCTCGCTCGGTGTTCGTACTCGAGGCTGGCGCGCATGCGTGCGGCGCTGTCGTCGCCCAGCATCTGGCTGATGCGCGGCAGCGACGAGGGAATGCGCAGGATGTCGGTGCGGCTGTCCTGGCGACGACCTTCGCCGCTACCTTGGGCGTAGCCGAGCAGGAGTTCCAGGGTATCGCCGCGCATGGCGCCGATGACGCTGCCGACGGCGGTATCGCTGGCGCTCGACCAGGTGCCGCGCAGGTGCAGGCCGGTTTTCTTGTCGCCCGATGCGATGTCGCGCGGGGATATCGTCAGGTAGCCGACGACGCCGCCCAGCGCATCCGAGCCGTAGAGGCTGGAAGCCGGGCCACGCACGACTTCGGCCTGGCGCAGGAAGTCGGGCATCACGCCGGGCGTTGCGCTCATCGTGAAGTTGGTCGCGCCGCCGCCGTTGTAATAGTCGGGCAAGCGAAAGCCGTCGACCAGTTGGACGGCGCGGTTGTCCTCGATGCCACGGATGTTGACGCGGGTTGCGCCGAAGCGGCGGAGGTCGCGGGCCATCGCGACATCGGGTTCGTCGGGGAAGAGGTCGGCGTCGTCGATGGGAATGCGCCGATCGATCTGTTCGCGGCCCAGTTTGCTCACCGTGACCGTGGCGCCATCGACGTTGACTTCACGACGATTGGCCGAGACGATGGTTTCGCCGAGCGCGGTGTCGGCCTGTGCGGGTGGGGCAGAGAAGGCGCACAACAGTGCGCAGGGAACGGCGCGCAGGCCGAGCCGGGAAGTGCGATGCATGGAAACCGCCAAACGGAAAATGTCTGGTTGGCTACTTGGCGTCGCACCATGAAGGCGCTGGCTGAGGGGCCGGTGATTGGAAAATGAGAAACGTTGTTATTACATGTGTCGTCTGACAGGTCAAAGGCAACAAAAAAGCCAGGGGTGAGCCTGGCTTTTTCCTGTTGCGCTGGTGCGCTCAGCGGTCAGCGAACGGTTTCTTCTTGAACTTGCGCTCGCCATCGAATTTGCGCTCGCCACCGAAACTGCCGCTCGGGCGGCCTTCGTCCTGGCGCAGGTTAATCGGCACGCCGCGAATGCGGGTGCGCTTCAGCGCGTTGGCGGCTTCGGCGGGCATGCCGGCCGGCAGTTCGACCGTGCTCGATTCCTCGTAGAGGCCGATGCGGCCGATGAAGCGGCTTTCGATGCCGGCTTCGTTGGCGATCGCGCCGACGATGTCGCGCACTTCGACGCCGTGGTCACGGCCGACATCGATGCGGTAGCGCACCATGTCGCCGGCCGGTGCCGGGCGGGGCGGGCGCTCGCTGCGCGGCGGGCGATCCTCGAAACGCGGGCGCTCGCCGCGTTCTTCAAAGCGCGGCCGCTCACCACGTTCACCACGCTCTTCGAAACGCGGCTTGCGTTCGCGGTCGCCGAAGCTGGCCGGGCGACGTTCGTTGCGTTCGTCGCGGAACGGGCGCGGCGCCGGATCTTCACCTACAACCTGCAGCGGCTTGCCTTCCTGGGCCATCATGGCCAGCGCGGCGGCGACTTCCTCGGCGCCGACATCGCGCTCTTCGCACAGTTGCGCGACGATGTTGGCAAAGAAATCGAGACCCTCGGCTTCCAGGACTTCAGCCACCTTGGCCTTGAAGTCGGCGACGCGCTTGTTGGTCACGTCGGCGCGGCTGGGCAGGGTGAGCGGCGCGATCGGCTGCCGGGTGGCGCGCTCGATGGTGCGCAGCATACGGATTTCGCGGGGCGCGACGAAAAGAATCGCGTTGCCGTTGCGGCCGGCGCGGCCGGTGCGGCCGATGCGGTGTACGTAAGCTTCGGTGTCGTAGGGGATGTCGTAGTTCACCACGTGGCTGATGCGCGGCACGTCGATGCCGCGGGCGGCGACGTCGGTGGCGATGACGATGTCCAGGGCGCCGGACTTCAACTGGTCGATGACGCGTTCGCGCATCTGCTGGTTGAGGTCGCCGTTCAGCGCGGCGGCGGCGTAGCCGCGGGCGTTGAGCTTGTCGGCCAGCTCGACGGTGGCGGTCTTGGTGCGCACGAAGATGATGGCGGCGTCGAAGTCTTCTTCGACTTCGAGGATGCGGGTCAGCGCGTCGAGCTTGTGCAGGCCGGAAACCTGCCAGTACACCTGGCGGATGGCGGCGACCGTGGCGGTGGCCGACTTGATCTTGATTTCGCGCGGTTCGACCAGGTATTTCTGGGCGACGCGGCGGATCTGTTCCGGCATCGTCGCCGAGAACAGTGCGGTCTGGTGCTGTTCTGGCGTGTGTTCGAGAATCCATTCGACGTCGTCGATGAAGCCCATGCGCAGCATTTCGTCGGCTTCGTCGAGAACCAGCGTCTTCAGGTTGTCGAGATTGAGCGTCTTGCGCTCCAGGTGGTCCATGACCCGGCCCGGCGTACCGACGATGACGTGGGCGCCGCGCGCCAGTTGCTTCAACTGGATGGTGTAGCTCTGGCCGCCGTAGATCGGCAGCACATGGAAGCCGGGCAGGTTTTTGGCGTAGCTCTGCAGCGCCTCGGCGACCTGGATCGCCAGTTCGCGCGTCGGCGTCAGGATCAGCGCCTGCGGCTTGCTTACCTTGATGTCGATGGTTTCCATCAAGGGCAGCGCAAAGGCGGCGGTCTTGCCGGTACCGGTCTGCGCCATGCCGATCATGTCGCGGCCGTCGAGCAGGACGGGGATGCACTGGGCCTGGATCGGGGAGGGGGTTTCGTAACCGATTTCGCTCAATGTCTTGAGCAGGGATTCGCTCAAGCCGAGTTCGGCAAAGCTGTCGACGGTAGACGTCATGATGCTATTCCTTTCCGCGCTGCCGGTTCGCGACGGGCAGCGGTATTCGCCCGTATCGCGGGCGGCCTGGGTGACCCCGACGCAGCCATGCCGGGGAATAAATCAATGGGGTGAATCCTGCACAAGAACCTGAAAAACCGGGGGCTGCTCGGAGTTACTGCGGGCGATGCATCAACGCATTGAACTGATTATTCTACATTTTTTTTGCCAGCACCGCCAGTTCGGCGGCGCTGAAACCGGCCTTCAGGCGGGCCTTTTCGTTCATCGGCGTGGCCGGGCGCGGTGCCTTGTAGGTATGCAGCAACTCGCGATAAGTAATTTCGGCATCGCTTCCGCGCTGCTCGCAGAAGCAGCGAAACCAGCGGTCGCCGAGGCCGACGTGGCCGATTTCGTCGCGCAGGATGATGTCGAGGGCGCGGGCGCTCGCCTCGTCGCCGTTCTCGGCCAGGCGGCGCTGGATCGGCGGTGTCGCGTCGAGGCCGCGCGCTTCGAGCAGGCGCGGCACCAATGCCATGCGGGCGAGCGGGTCGTCGGCGGTTTTCTCGGCCATTTCCCAGAGGCCGGCGTGGGCCGGGAAATCGCCGTAATCGTGGCCGTAGCTGGCGAGCCGTTCGCGCAGCAGCGCGAAATGCTGCGCTTCCTCGGCGGCGACGCCGATCCAGTCGGCGTAGTAGGCTCGCGGCAGGCCGCGGAAGCGGGCGGCGTGGTCGAGCGCCAGGTTGATCGCGGTGAATTCGATATGGACGATCGCGTGCAGCAGCCGGGCGCGCCCTTCCGGCGTCGTCGGGCTGCGTTGCGGCACGGCTTTCGGCGGCACGATCTCGGGCCGCGCCGGCCTGCCGCAGCGCAGTTCGAGCGGCGTCTCGTCCTGCCAGTCGAGCCGGCCGGCGCGCCAGTCGGCCGCGATGCCGGCGGTCAGTGCCAGCTTCTCGTGGATTTCCGTGGCCGCCAGTGCTGCGGCCAGGCGTGGGAACAGCGACCCGCTCACGGCGCCGGGTTGGTGTAGCGCAGGTGGATGGCGTCGATGGCTTCGAGCAGTTCGCCGTGCATCGGCGTCAGCGTCGCTGGCAGCGTTTCCTTGAGCTGGGCCAGCGACGAGGCGCCGATGATGGTGCTGGCGACGAACCAGCGCGAGCGGACGAAGCCTAGCGCCAGTTGCGTCGGCGTCAGGGCGTGGCTGCGCGCGAGTTCGACGTAGGCGGCGACCGCTGGGGCGACGTTGGGCTTGGTGTAGCGCTGGCCGAAATTCGGCCATTGCGTGAGGCGGCCCGCTGCCGCCGGGTCGGCCAGATACTTGCCGGTCAGGTGGCCGAAGGCGAGCGGTGAGTAGGCGAGCAAGCCGACCCCTTCGCGGTGGCAGGTTTCCGTCATCGCTGTTTCGTGGGTGCGGTTGAGCAGGCTGTAGGCGTTCTGCGTCGATACGATGCGCGGCAGGCCGAACTCGTCGGCGAGCCGGGTGAATTCCATGATTCCCCAGGGATGCTCGTTCGAAACCGCGACATGCCGTACCTTGCCCTCGGCCACCAGTTCGGCCAGCGCTTCGAGCTGGGTGCGGATCGGCGTGCATTCCCTTTCTTTGTCCGGACTGTATTGCCATTGGCCGAACATCGGCTGGTTGCGCTCCGGCCAGTGCAATTGATAGAGATCGATGTAGTCGGTCTGCAGGCGCTGCAGCGAGCCTTCGATGGCGGCGCGGATGTTGGCGCGATCCAGCGCCGGCGGGCCGCCGCGGATCCAGTCGAGGTTGCGGCTGGGGCCGGCGACCTTGGTGGCGACGATGATCTTCTCCCGCGCCTGCCGCTTCAGCCAGCGGCCGACGATGCTTTCCGAGGCGCCGCAGGTTTCGGCACGCGGCGGGACCGCGTACATTTCCGCGGTATCGATGAAATTGACACCGTGTTCCAGCGCGTAATCAAGCTGGGCATGGGCGTCGGCTTCGCTGGTCTGTTCGCCGAAGGTCATCGTGCCGAGGCAGACGTCGGGGACGGTCAAAGAACTGCGCCCGAGTGGGCGGCGATGAAACAGGCTCATGGTCTTGAACTCCGTTGGCGGTGGGTCAGGGGCGGTCGGTGAGTACGCCGTAAATCAGGACATGGCGCTGCAGCACCGGATCGTAGCTGGCGGGGACTATCGCCAGCCGATGTTCGTCGGGGGCGGGACAGTGCTGTCGTACCCAGCCTGCGGCAGCCTCCCTGGCTGATGGGAAATCGTCGAACAGCGCCTTCAGGCCGCTGTTCCTGACAGGCATGAATTCATTGCGATGGCGATCGAGCAGGGTGTCGGTGTCGAGCATCTGCACGGCGTAGCCACTGGCTGGGCGGCGCAAGGGTAGGCGGGTGATGTCAAAGGGGTCGCCGAAAGCGTTGTCGGGGAAATGCACCGCTATTGCTATATATAAGGAAGTAGGTGGTTGGTATTCAGGCTGGAATGTCAGGGACCAGCATCTGTTCGAGAAGGAGGATGCGATCCTTGAGCGCCAGCTTGCGTTTCTTCAGGCGCCGCACCAGCAATTCATCCGGTGGAGGGTTCTCGATCAAATGGGTAATCACCAGGTCGAGGTCGCGATGCTCCACGCGCAACTCGTTGAGCTGCAGTCGGATATCGCTGATTTCCTCTTCGCTGAGCGGATGGAGGGACATGGAGTGGCTCCTGACAGCATATGTGCTTTTGCTTAGAATAACCGAACCAAGAACAGGAGGAGAACATAATGCAGCACCACATCATCGTCTCGTTCGGCAAGGGCGAAGAATTCGAATACCGCCTGACAGAGACAGGGGCGGCCGATGAGGCACGTCAGTGGTTCGACCGTGAATTCATTGCTCTGGAGTGCGATGTCTCGACACCGACCGGCAAAATTCTGGCCGTTGATCGCATCCTGAGCGTTGCCAAGTATGCCGGCGCCGGGCGCTTCCGCGAACAGGCGGCCTGGGCGCAACAGTTTGCCCGCAATACGGCGGCCATTCTCGGGCGCGACCTGATCCGGGTTGACGTCGAGCAATACAGTATCGGTTATTGATGAACAAGGCTTTCGTCCGCGAAAGCGAAGGGGATGACGACGAGGAACTCCTGCCGGCCTTGCGCATCCCTCCGGGAACTCGTAACTACATCACACCGGCCGGGCATGCCCGGCTGAAATCCGAACTGGAACACCTGGTCAAGCGCGAACGTCCGCATGTTGTCGAAATCGTCGCCTGGGCCGCTTCCAATGGCGATCGTTCGGAGAACGGTGACTATATCTATGGCAAGCGCCGCCTGCGCGAGATCGACCGGCGTATACGGTTTCTGAGCAAGCGTCTCGATATTGCCGAAATTGTCGATCCGTTGCGGCAGGGCGATAACGATCAGATCTTCTTCGGCGCTACGGTGACGATTGCTGATGCCGAAGGGGCTGAGAATGTCTATACCATCGTCGGTATCGACGAGGCGGATGCCTCGCGTGGCCGGATCAGCTGGATATCACCGCTGGCCCGGGCGTTGATCAAGGCGCGCGAGGGTGACTCGATCCGCTTTCAGAGCCCGGTCGGCATCCGTGAAATTGACATCGTCGAAGTCCGCTACGAAGCCCTGGATTAAGTTTTTTTCCGAAACGTGTTGACGCGCGGAAATTGATGTGTAGAATGCGCACCTTCCTT
>CAZFXO010000083.1:0-13231 GCA_964523045.1 uncultured Dechloromonas sp.
GGTTGAACTTGACGTCGATGAAGCCGGTGGCGATCTGGGCGGCGGTCAGGGTGAATACCTGGTCAACGTTGCCGACCGCGGTGACGGTTAGCGTATCGCCGGCGACGGCACCCTGCGGGACGGTGACGCGGACGTCGATGTCGTTGTCCTTCAGTTCGGCCTTGTTGATGAAACCGTCGTTGTTGGCGTCTTCGGTGATGGCAATGCTCAGGTTCTTGAATTCGGTGAGGTCGACGATGGCGCTGGCCGAGCCGGTGTTGCTGGCATTGCCGGCGGCGTCCTCGATGTGGGCAGTGACCTTCAGGGTGGCGCCGTCGGCGGGCAGCGGGAAATCAGTGCTGACGTAGCCGTTGGCCTTGTCGGCGGCGGTGATGACGATGTCGCGGCTGGTCGTGCCGTCGCTGGCCTTGACCACGTCACCGACATTGACCAGATCCTTGGCGAAGCCGATGCGCACATCGGCGTTGCCGTTCGCCTCGCTGCGGTTGATGTAGCCGTCGCCATTGGCGTCTTCGACGATGAGGACGGAGGGCGGCTGCAGGTTGTTGGGGATGCCGGTATCGATGGTGAGGTCGACGGTGGTGCTGGTCGAGTTGCCGGCGACATCGGTAGCGGTCACCTTGACCGGGGCGGGGCCATCGGCGAGCGGCTGGCTCGGGGTGACCGACCAGGTGCCGCCGGGGGTGACGGTGGTTTTCAGGATTTCGCCAGTGCCGGGCAGGGTGACGACAATGCTGGCGCCGGGTTCGCCGGTGCCGCTGATGGTCGGGGTGTTGTCGTTGGTGATGTTGTCGCCCTTGGTGCCGCTGTCCGAAGCCGGGTCAAGCTGGGCGGTGACGTTGGGCGGCAGGGTGTCGATACGGGCGTCGTTGCTGCCAATGCTGCCGAGGTTGTTGGCGACGTCGCGAATCTGCGCGGTGACGGTGAGGGTGGCGCCTTCGCCGGGGTTGGCGATGCCCGGCAGGCTGACGCTGCCGTTGGCGATGTCGTTGGCAGTGAGGACGATGCCCGGCTGGGCGGCGCCGTTGACCGTGGTGAGCAGGGTGTCGCCGGCCGCTGCAGTGGGCGGCAGGCCGATGCTGACGTCGATGTCGCCTTGCAGTTCGGCGGCGTTGATCCAGCCATCGCTGTTGGCGTCTTCGCCGATGGTGACGAGCGGGGCATCGGGCGGCGAAAGCTGGAGACGGGCGCTGTCGCTGACCGGGCCGGCGGTATTGCCGGCAGCGTCGGCAATGGCGGCGGTGACGACGAAATCGGTGTTGTTGGCGGTCGGCGTGAAGGCGAGGTCGACGTAGCCGGCGGCGATCTGGGCGGCGCTCAGGGTCACCACCTGGGCGCTGTTGCCGGAGGCGGTGACGGTCAGCGTGTCGCCGACGGCGGCGCCGTTGGGCAGGGCGACGCGGACATCGATGTCGTTGTCCTTGAGTTCGCTGAGGTTGATGAAGCCGTCGTTGTTTTCGTCTTCGGTGATGGCGATGGCCAGGTTGGCGTATTGCGTGGTGTCGATAACCAGCGGCAGGGTTGTCGTGCTGCTGTTGCCGATGCCGTCGACCGCCGTGACCTGAACCGCGGTCGGGCCGTCGGGCAGGGCCTGACTGGGCGTGACCTGCCAGTTGCCATTGCTGTCGGCAGTGGTGCTCAGTTGTTCGCCGGTGCTGGGAATGGTGACGGTGATCTGGGCGCCGGGGTTGCTGACGCCGATGATGGTCGGCGTGTTGTCGTTGGTCAGGTTGTCGCCCTTGGTGCCGCTGTCGGACGCCGGGTCTAGCTGGGCGGTGAGGCTGGGCGCGGTGGTGTTGATGGTGGCGTCGTCGCTGGCGACGTTGGATTTATTGCCGGCGGCATCGGCGACCTGGGCGGAGACCTCGAGCTTGGTGCCGTTGGGCGGCGCCGTAAGTTCGACGATGAGCTTGCCGGCGTCGATCTGCGGCTGGATCAGGGTGATGGTCTGGGTGGCGTTGCCGGTGGCGTTGATGGTGATCAGGTCGCCGGCGATGGCGTCCTTGGGCAGGACGATCTCGACGCCGACGGTGCCCTTCAACTCGGTGGCGTTGATAAAGCCGTCGTTGTTGGCATCCTCAGTGATGCTTAGAGAGAGGCCCTGCAGGGTGCTGAGGTCGACCTTGGCATAGTCGCTGCCGGTGTCGGACTTGTTGCCGGCGGGGTCGGTGAGGAAGGCGGAAACGGTCAGGGGGGTGCCGTCGGCGGGCAGCGGGAAGCTGGTCGTGATGTAGCCGTTGGCCTTGTCGGTGGCGCTGACGACGATCTCCTTGGTGCTGCTGCCGTCGCTGACGTGGACGGTGTCGCCGACCTCGACCTTGTCCTTGTCGAAGGCGACCTTGACGTCGACATCGCCATTGGCCTCGGCGCGGTTGATGAAGCCGTCGTTGTTGACGTCTTCGGTGATGGTTACCGTCGGTGCGGCGCCGTCGTTGGGCGTGTTGGTGTCGATCTTGGCGCTGTCGCTGCCGGGCTGCGTGGTGTTGCCGGCGGTGTCGAAGATGGTCGAGGTGACGGTGATGGTCTGGCCGGAAGCGGGCGCCGGGAAGTCGGTGGTGATCGCGTTGTTGGCCTTGTCGGCGGCACTGATGACGAAGTCCTTGGTGGTGACACCATCGGAGACGCGGATGGTATCGCCGATATCGACCTTGCTGCCGTCGAACTCGATCTTGACGTCGACGTTGCCGTTCAGCTCGGCGGCGTTGATCAGGCCATCGTCGTTGGCGTCCTCGGTGATGGTAACGGTGGGCGCCTTGCCGTCGTTGGGGATGCTGGTGTCGATGGTGGCGCTGTCGCTGCCGGTCTTGCCGATGTTGCCAGCGGCGTCCTTGATCTGGGCTTCGACGGTGAGCTTGACGCCGTCGCCGGGATTGGCGATGCCGGGCAGGGCGATCGAGCCCTTGAGGATGTCGGCCTGGGTGATCGTGATCGGCGCCTGGGCGACGCCGTTGACCGTGGTCAGCAGCGTGTCGCCGGCGATGGCGGTGGCCGGCAGGGTGACGCTGACGTCGATGTTGCCCTGCAGTTCGGCGGCGTTGATCCAGGTGTTGTTGTCGGCGTCTTCGAGGATGGTGACGATCGGTTCGCTGGGTGGCGAAGTGATGATGCGGGCACTGTCGTCGACTGGTCCGGCGGCGTTGCCGGCGGCATCGACGATGCTGGCGGTGACCTTGAAATCGGTGTTGTCGGCGGTCGGGTTGAACTTGACGTCGATGAAGCCGGCGGCGATCTGGGCCGCGGTCAGGGTGAACACCTTGTCGACGTTGCCGACCGCGGTGACGGTCAGCGTATCGCCAACGGCGGCGCCCTGCGGGATGGTGACGTGGACATCGATGTCCTTGTCTAGCAGTTCGGCTGCGTTGATGAAGCCGTCGTTGTTAGCGTCTTCGGTGATGGCGATGGCGAGGCCGGAGAAGACGGTGGTGTCGACCGTGGCGGAGTCGATGCCGGTCGGGCTCAGGTTACCCGCGGCGTCCTTGACCTGGGCGGTGACCTCGAAGGGCTGGCCGTTGCCCGGGCTGGGGAAGTCGAGGTTGATGGTGCCGCTGGTGATGTCGGCGGCGCTGAGGACGATCGGCGTCTGGGCAACGCCATTGACCGAGACGAGCAGCGACTCGCCGGCCTTGGTTCCGGCGGGCAGTTCGATGCTGACGTCGATGTTGCCCTGCAGTTCGGCGGCGTTGATGTAGCCGTCGTTGTTGACGTCCTCGGTGATGTTGACGATGGGCGCGCCGGGCGAGACGAGGGCGATGGTGGCGTCGTCGCTGGCGACGTTGGATTTGTTGCCGGCAGCGTCGGCAACCTGGGCGGAGACTTCGAGCCGGGTGCCGTTGGGCGGCGCGGTGAGTTCGACGGTGAGCTTGCCGGCGTCGATCTGCGGCTGGATCAGGGTGATGGTCTGGGTGGCGTTGCCGGTGGCGTTGATGGTGATCAGGTCGCCGGCGATGGCGTCCTTGGGCAGGACAAGCTCGACGCCGACGGTGCCCTGGAGTTCGCTGGCGTTGATGAAGCCGTCGTTATTGGCGTCTTCGGTGATGGTCAGGGAGAGGTTCTGCAGGGTGCTGAGGTCAACCTTGGCGTAATCGGTACCAACAGGGGATTGGTTGCCGGCCGGGTCGGTGACGTAGGCCGAAACGTTCAGCGGGGTGCCGTCGGCGGGCAACGGGAAAGTGGTACTGACGTAGCCGTTGGTCAGGTCGCCGGCGCTGACGACGATTTCCTTGGTGGTGGTGCCGTCGCTGACGTGCACAGTATCGCCGGCTGCCACCTTGGTGACGTCGAAGGAAACGCGGATGTCGGCCTCGCCGTTGGCCTCGGCGCGATTGATGAAACCGTCGTTGTTGGCGTCTTCGACGATGTCGACCGTCGGGGCGGGAATCGGTGTGGCGTCGACGGTGAGTTCGACGTTGGTCGTCGTTTCATTGCCCGCTTCATCGCTGGCAACGACGACAATCTTGTGCGGACCGTCGGATAGTGCCAGGGTCGGGGTCACGCTCCAGGTACCGTCCGGAGCGGCGACGGTGGTCAGCACTTCACCGGTTTCGGGGAAAGTCACGGTCAGCGTCGCGTTGGGTTCGCTGGTACCCGAGATGGTCGGCGTGTTGTCATTGGTGATGGCGTCGCCGATGATGCCGGTGTCGGAACCGGCGTCGAGTTCGGCGGTGACCGGCGGCGGCGTGGTGTCGAAGATGCCGGGTTGTTCCCGGTCGAGTTCGGGCGAGTTGAGGGCATTGGCGTCGATACGGTAGGTATTGCCGCCGCCGACGGCTTCGCTGATGCGCTGGAGTTCGACGAAGGAGTGGCCTTCGCTGGCGTCGCCGGCATTGCCGGCGGCGGTGCCGCCTTCCTCGTTGTCGATTACGTCGTCGAGATTACCGCCCTTCTTGACCAGTTGGGACAGCTTGTCGAGTGCGGCCGGCTTGGTGAACACGGCGCTGTTGCCGACATCAGGTTGGGAATGAACGGCGGCAACCTCGGCATCGACGCTGACCGATTCGCCGGGGCCGACCGAGACGTTGCGGCCGTCAGCCAGTTTGAGCATGGCCTGTCCATCATGTCCGGCAATGATCGTTTCGCCTTCGAAAATTGAGTCGCCGCTCTTCAGGCGGCGGACGCCGCCATTGGCGGCACGGGCGATAACTTCACCGGAGACGGCGGAAATCCTGGCGATGACGGCAGACATGGTATTGCTCCATTGAATATGAATACGCCGGGATCATATTCTTATGTCAATTATGCTGATATCGTACCAAGGTGCTACGCCATTGGTGTTAGGTGGGGTGAGTCGCCTGGGGAGGCCATAAAAAAGCCCGCCCCGGAGTCCGGGGCGGGCCTGTGTTCGGGCAATGCGGGAAAAGACGTCAGGCCGGCGCTAGCAAGCCGCGCATCTTCTGCAGTGCCTTGGCTTCAATCTGCCGGATACGTTCGGCGGAAACACCGAATTCGGCGGCCAGTTCGTGCAGCGTTGCCGCCTCGTCATCGGCCAGCCAACGGGCCTCGACGATACGCCGGCTGCGCGGATCGAGTGCGTTCAGTGCTTCGTGCAGGCCTTCGTCCTGCAGGCGGGCCTGGGCCTTGTGCTCGAGCATGCGGGTCGGTTCGTAGCGGTTGTCGGCCAGGTAGTCGATCGGCGCGAAGCTGTCCTCGCTGTCGTCCGGGCTGCCATCGAGCGCCAGATCGCGGCCGCTGAGGCGGGTTTCCATTTCGACCACTTCCTCGCGCTTGACGCCGAGGCGCTGGGCGACCTCCTCCGCCTGCCGGCCGGACAGCGTGTCGACGCCTTCGTAATCGGCCTTCAGGCTGCGCAGGTTGAAGAACAACTTGCGCTGGGCCTTGGTCGTGGCGACCTTGACCAGGCGCCAGTTCTTCAGGATGTATTCGTGAATCTCGGCCTTGATCCAGTGCATGGCGAACGAAACCAGGCGCACGCCGCGGCTCGGGTCGAAGCGCTTGACGGCCTTCATCAGGCCGATATTGCCTTCCTGGATCAGGTCGGCATGAGGCAGTCCGTAGCCGAGGTAGCCGCGGGCGATGGAAATCACCAGACGCAGGTGCGAGAGCACCAATTGGCGGGCGGCATCGACGTCGCCGTCGTTATGCAAGCGCTCGGCCAGCCGGGTTTCTTCCGCTTCGGACAGCATCGGATAGCGATTCGCCGCCTGGATGTAGGCGTCGATGTTGCCAACGGCCGAGGGTACGGAAAGCGCCAGGGCATGGGTCATAGCGTAGAATCCTCCTTGATCTGACAGAACTATTTTAGCACTCGCTGTCTGAGAGTGCTAAGTATGGAGCAAGTTTCCGGCGCGTGTGTAACAAAATTCAACTGCCATGTTCATGAGCGCCGCAGCGCCGTATCGCGGGCGCTTCGCGCCGTCGCCGACCGGGCCGTTGCACTTCGGTTCGCTGATTGCCGCCTTGGCGAGCAGCCTGGAGGCTCGTGGTCGGGGTGGCGAATGGCTGCTGCGTGTCGAGGATATTGATACTCCGCGCAACGTTCCCGGCGCCGCCGATGCAATCCTGAGCACGCTGGAGGCATTCGGTTTCGCCTGGGACGGTCCGGTGCTTTACCAGAGCAGCCGCCTGCCGGCCTACGAGGCGGCGCTGGACGTGCTGCGCGTGCGGGGACTGGTTTATCCCTGTGCCTGTTCGCGCAGCGAGATTGCCGCAGCGGCTTGCCGGACGGCGGTCGATGGTGGCTTGGTCTATCCCGGGACCTGCCGCAGCGGGTTGCGTCCGGGCAGCGGGGCGCGGGCCTGGCGCTTGCGGGTGGACGAGGCGGTGGTCGCTTTCGCGGACCGTTTGCAAGGAGTCGTCGAGCAGCGCCTGGCGGACGAGGTCGGTGATTTCGTCCTGCGTCGCGCCGACGGCATCCATGCCTATCAGTTGGCTGTGGTCGTCGACGATGCCAGTCAGGGCATTACCGACATCGTGCGCGGTGCCGACCTGCTTGCTTCGACGCCGCGGCAATTATGGCTGCAGCAGTGCCTGGCTTATCCCCAGCCGTCGTATGCCCATCTGCCGGTGGCGACCAATCCGGCCGGCGAAAAGTGGTCGAAACAGACGCTGGCGCCGGCGTTGGCGGCGGGAAAGGCGTCCTCCGAACTGGTCCGCGCCCTGCGTTTCCTCGGTCAGCCGGTGCCGCCCGGACTGGCGGCGGCGACGGTGCGCGAGGTCTGGGACTGGGCGCTGGCCAACTGGTCGTTCGCCGCAATTCCCCGCCTGCCGGCGATCAACGTTCCGGCGACTGGCGACTGATCTGCTCGCCGGCCCGCCAGTGGCGGTCGCCATAGCCGGCGATGCCGACCAGCAGACGCACCAGTCCATAGCTCAGCCAGCGCAGGAAGCGCGAATGCCAAGGCTGGCCGGCGACATCCTGCACGCGGAGTTCGCGGCTGCCGTCGTTGATCGCCTCGTACAGGCTGGCGCGGAGTTCCTCGGCGAAATTGTGGTCGCGGGCGACGAGGTTGGCTTCCTTGGCAAGCAGCAGGCTGAAGGGGTCGATGTTCGACGACCCGACCGTCGCCCAGTGCCGGTCGATGACGGCGACCTTGGCATGGAGGAAGCTTTTTTCGTATTCGAAAATGCGGATGCCGGCATTCAGCGCGCTGGCGTAGAGCGCCTGGGTGGCGTAGCGCAGCAGCGGATGGTCGGTTTTGCCCTGGAGCAGGATGCTGATCCGCACGCCGCGCCGCGCCGCGGCGTAGAGGGCGCGACCGAAACGGATACCGGGCAGGAAATAGGCGTTGGCAATGAGGATTTCGTCATCGGCCGCTTCGATGGCGTCGATATAGGCGTTGAGGATGTCGTTGCGGTGGCGGATGTTGTCGCGGATCAGGAAGGCGGCGCTCTGCTCGCCGGCTGCCGCGCAGCTGGGCTGGAGCAGTGGCGCCAGACGGAAGCGGCGGCGGAAGTTTACCCAGGTGACAATTTCCCACATGCGTCGCACGGCGTGGTGGATCGGTGCCAGCAGAGGGCCTTCGATACGCACCGCGTAGTCATAGCGCGGACGCATTTCGGCCGGCGCGTTGTCGTCGTCGACGATGTTGATGCCGCCGACGAAAGCGATCGTGCCGTCGATCACCGCGAGCTTGCGGTGCAGGCGGCGCAGGCGGTGGCGCTGCAGGCGGAAGCGGCGGATTTCCGGGCGGTAGAAGAGGGCGCGGACGCCAGCGGCGGCCAGTTGCGGGCGGAAGTCGTCGGCAAAATTGCGGGCACCGAAGCCGTCGACCAGCAGATTGACGATGACGCCGCGGCGCGCCGCCTCGCACAGCGCCGAAGCGATCTCGTGGCCGATCGGATCGGCGGCGAAGATGTAGCTCTCGAGGTAGATTTCCCGCTGCGCACCGGTGATCGCCGCGAGCAGCGCGGGAAAATACTGGCGCCCCGAATTGAGCAGCGTCAGGCGATTGCCGGGCAGGAATTCAGGATTCATGCCTCGTCAGTCGCGCCGAGAGCGCGGCGTGGTCGGAAATCGCCGACCATGGTGGGCCGTGGTGCACGCTGGTTTCGCGCACGGTAAAGCCACGCACGTAGATGCGGTCGAGGCGGAACATCGGCATGGCGGCGGGAAAGCTGCGTACCGGGCGGCCGCCGACGACCTGCGAGAAGACTTCCTGCAGGTTGAGACGGCGCGCCAGGTGCTGGCAGGCATGGCTGCGCCAGTCGTTGAAGTCGCCGGCGACGATCAGTGGC
Source organism: uncultured Dechloromonas sp. (assembly GCA_964523045.1). GTDB lineage: Bacteria > Pseudomonadota > Gammaproteobacteria > Burkholderiales > Rhodocyclaceae > Azonexus. The sequence continues at coordinate 8,692 of CAZFXO010000083.1, forward strand.
GCGGCTGGATCGTCGAGGCGATCCAGGTAATCGGCCAGGGCGTCCATCTGGCGACGGCGCGAGTGACCGAACAGCGAGAGATGGACGCACACGCAATGCGCTGGCGGGCCGTCCGGCAATTCGATCCGGCAGTGCAGCAGGCCACGCTTCTCGAAATGCAGGTGAGTGACGTCTTGATTGTGCGCGTCGATGATCGGGAAGCGCGACAGGATCGCGTTGCCGTGGTGGCCGTGGTCATAAATCATGTTGCGACCGTAGGCCGCTTGCCAGATGTCCTCGGCGAGGAATTCGTGTTGCGGCACTTCCGGCCAGTCGGCATGGCGCTCGGCGTGACCGAGGTGCAGCCCTTGCACTTCCTGCAGAAAAACCAGGTCGGGGTTGAGGTGACGCAGGCGCTCGCGCAACTCGTGCACCATCATTCGCCGGTTGAACTGCGAAAACCCCTTGTGAATGTTGTAGGTGACGACGTGCAGGGCCTGCGGCATGGGCGTCCGGTCAGGAGATGGCAAGCATGCGGTCGAGCGCCAGACGGGCGAACTTGACCTCGTGTTCCGGCACCTTGATCTGGTTCACCACCTTGCCTTCGACCAGGTTTTCCAGCGTCCAGGCGAGGTGTTGCGGGTCGATGCGCTGCATCGTCGAACACATGCAGATGGTGGTGGCCATGAACTGGACGATCTTGCCCTGCGGCAGTACCTCTTTCGCCAGGCGGTCGACCAGGTTGAGTTCGGTGCCGACCAGCCAGCGCGTGCCGGCCGGGGCTTCCTTGATGGTCTTGACGATGTGCTCGGTCGAACCGACGTAATCGGAGGCGGCGCAGACCTCGAAGTTGCACTCGGGGTGAGCGATCACTTTCCCGTCCGGGTACTTGGCGCGGAAGGCGTCGATGTGCGATTTCTGGAACATCTGGTGCACCGAGCAGTGACCCTTCCAGAGCAGGATGCGCGCCTTCCTGATTTGTTCCGGGGTGAGGCCGCCCATTTCCAGGTCGGGGTCCCAGACCACCATCTCGTCCATCGGGAAGCCCATGTTGTGACCGGTCCACCGGCCGAGATGCTGGTCGGGGAAGAACAGCACCTTGGGGCGCTGGTCGAAGGCCCATTTGGCAATGGTGCCGGCGTTCGACGAGGTGCACACGATGCCGCCGTGTTCGCCGCAGAAGGCCTTGAGGTCGGCCGCCGAGTTGATGTAGGTGACCGGCGTGACTTCCTTTTCCACGTCCAGTACTTCGCCCAGTTCGCGCCAGCAGCGTTCGACCTTGGCCAGGTTGGCCATGTCGGCCATCGAGCAGCCGGCGGCGAGGTCGGGCAGGATCGCGATCTGGTTGGGGGCGGTCATGATGTCGGCGACTTCGGCCATGAAATGCACGCCGCAGAAGATCACGTATTCGGAGTCGGTCTGGGCGGCCAGCTTGGACAGTTTCAGCGAGTCGCCGGTGAGGTCGGCGTGCTGGTAGATGTCAGCCCGCTGGTAGTGGTGGCAGAGGATCACGGCCTTCTTGCCGAGCTTGGCGCGGGCGGCGCGAATGCGCTCCTGGCAGTCGTCGTCGGCAAGGTCGTTGAAGGGGGCGAAGGAAAGGGTCGCGGTGTGCATGCTGATTCCGGAAATGGCGCGGACGGCCGCGCAGAAACTCGAATTATCCCTGATGCCAGGGCAGGCCGGCGCGCCGCCAGCCGCCGACAGTGTTGCGATGGCCGTTGGCGTCCTTGTCGCCCTCGAAGCCTTCGAGCACGTTGTAGCAGTTGGTGTAGCCGGCGTCGCTGGCGGCTGCGGCGGCGCCGATCGAACGGACACCACTGCGGCAGATGAACATGAGCAGCGCTTCCGGATCGACCTGGCGGCGCAGTTCGGCGAGGAAATGCGGATTGCGGGTGCCGCCCGGATACTGGTTCCATTCAATCTCGACGGCGCCGGGAATGCGTCCGACCCAGTCCCATTCGGCGCGCGTCCGCACGTCGATCAGGCGGGCGCCCGGGGCGTGCTGCATCAGTTCGTAAGCTTCGGCCGGCAACAACTCGCCCTGGTAGGGGCGTTCCAGCCCTTCGGCCCGGGAATGTGCGATGTCGAGAATGTCGCTGAGTTTGCCCATGGTGGATCGCTGCTAGAATCTTGGCCCTACAGTATATAGGACAGACCCGATGGGAAAAGTGGATTCCGGGGCGCCGGACAGTGCTGCGGCGCGTGCCGGCGAGGCCCAGAAGGCGACCTGGATCAGTGTTTTGGTCAACCTCACGTTGACCGTCGCCCAGTTGGTCGTTGGCTGGCTGGCGCACTCGCAATCGCTGGTGGCGCACGGTCTGCACTCCTTTTCCGATCTGTTGTCCGATTTTCTCGTCATCTGGGCCAGCCGCCAGAGCGTGGTGCCCGCCGACCGGGCCCATCCCTACGGTCATGGTCGCGTCGAAACGGCGGCGACGCTGGCGCTCGGCGTCTCGTTGGTGCTGATCGGCGCCGGCATCCTGTGGGATTCGGGCATGCGGCTCGGCGAGCATGCCAGCCAGCCGGCGATCGCCATGTCGGCTTTCTGGATCGCCGTCCTCACCGTCGTTGCCAAGGAGGCGCTGTACCGCTACCTGATTCGGGTCGCCGAGAAACTGCGTTCCCAGCTACTGACCGCGAATGCCCTGCACACCCGGGCCGACGCGGCGTCGGCGCTGGTCGTCGTGGTCGGCATCGGTGGCGCCCTGCTCGGCTGGGGCTTCCTCGACCTGCTGGCGGCGGCGCTGATGGGTTTCATGATCCTGCGCATGGGTGGCAAGCTGGCCTGGGAAGCGATTGAGGAATTGATCGACACCGGGCTCGACGAAAGCCGCGTCGCTGCGATCCGCAATACCCTTTGCAACACCCCCGGCGTGCTCGACCTGCATGCCCTGCGCACACGGCGCATGGCGCATCAGGTACTGGTCGACGCCCATGTTCAGGTCGATCCCCGGATCAGTGTCTCGGAAGGTCACCATATCGCCGAATCGGCGCGGGCCGCCGTGCTCAGGGAGCACCCGGAGGTTCTCGACGTGCTGGTTCATGTCGATCCGGACGACGATGGCGAGCCGGATCGCTCGGCGCTCCGCCTGCCGGGGAGGGAATCCCTGTTGCCGCAGTTGGCGCCATTGCTTGCCGATCTGCCGGCGCCAGCGAGGATCGTCCTGCACTATGTCGGCGGTCAGCTGGAAGTGGATTTGTACTTCACCCGGGATACGCTCGCTGGGTGTGGCGCACTGACGGACATCGAAGCGAGTCTGGACCGGCGTTTGCGCGATTTTCCGGTGGTGCACGCCTTGCGTCTGAACTACACTTCGGCACCGTAATGGTGCCGCCTCTCTTGTGTTGCACAATTTTGGTGCGCAAGATTGCTGCTGCTCGATGGTAGTCCCTTGTGGCACAATGAAAAACTTCGCTCGGGACTCTTGGCATGCTTTCTGCTACCTCTCAGGCGCTGGATTTTGAATGGCGCCGGCCCCGCCGGCATCCTGTTTTCTTAGGAGACTAACGCGTATGGCAACCCCGCAAGACGTGATCAACATGATCAAGGAAAACGACGCCAAGTTCGTCGATTTCCGCTTCACCGACACCCGTGGCAAGGAACAGCACGTTACCGTGCCGGTCTCCGCTTTTGACGAAGACAAGTTCGAAAACGGCCATGCCTTCGACGGTTCCTCGATCGCCGGCTGGAAGGGTATCCAGGCTTCCGACATGCTGCTGATGCCGGATCCGGCCACCGCCTACGTCGATCCCTTCTTCGACGAAACCACTGTCGTTCTGTCCTGCGACGTCGTCGATCCGGCCGACGGTCGTGGTTACGACCGCGATCCGCGCTCGATCGCCAAGCGCGCCGAAGCCTACCTGAAGTCCTGCGGTATCGGTGACACCGCCTACTTCGGCCCGGAACCCGAATTCTTCATTTTCGACGGCGTTGAATGGTCGGTCGATATGTCCGGCTGCAACCTGAAGATCCATTCCGGCGAAGCTGCCTGGAAGTCCGGCGAAGCCAATGAAGGCAATGGCGCCACCGGCCACCGTCCGGGCGTCAAGGGCGGCTACTTCCCGGTTCCCCCGGTCGACAGCCTGCACGACATCCGTTCGGCCATGGTTCTCACCCTCGAATCGCTGGGCGTGCCGGTCGAAGTGCACCACCACGAAGTGGCCAACGCCGGCCAGTGCGAAATCGGCACTGTGTTCTCGACCCTGGTCAAGCGCGCCGACTGGACCCAAATCCTGAAGTACGTGGTGCACAACGTTGCCCATCAGTACGGCAAGACCGCCACCTTCATGCCGAAGCCGATCGTCGGCGACAACGGCTCGGGCATGCACGTTCACCAGTCGATCTGGAAGGACGGCAAGAACCTGTTCGCCGGTGACCAGTACGCTGGCCTGTCGGAAACCGCCCTCTACTACATCGGCGGCATCATCAAGCACGCCAAGGCGCTGAACGCGATCACCAACCCGGGTACCAACTCCTACAAGCGTCTGGTCCCGCACTACGAAGCTCCGGTCAAGCTGGCCTACTCGGCCAAGAACCGTTCCGCTTCGATCCGCATCCCGT
>CAZFXO010000084.1:0-12650 GCA_964523045.1 uncultured Dechloromonas sp.
CGGCACGGCCAGTGCAGGCGGCCGTGCCGGCATGTGCACCGTGACCTCGGCCATCTCGTTCAGGGTCAATCCCGCCGGCAGGCTGTCGAATGCCACCATGGCAATCCGCTCCTCGGTCACCGCATCCGACAACTGTTCGATGCGCGCGACCTTGCCGGTGAATGTCTCTCCCGGGCGACTACGCAGCACGATGCTGGCCGTCTGGCCGGTTGCCAGCCCGGCGGAACGCCCCTGGTCGATACGTACCCGCAACCAGAAAGAATCCGTTTCGACCAGGCGCACGACCGCTTGCCCGGCAACCGCCGTACTGCCCGGCTCGACCTCACGGTCGACGATCAGGCCGGCCACCGGCGCCAGCAGACGCATGTTGTCCAGTTGGCGCACCAATGCCTCAGCCTCTGCCCTGGAGCGCTCGCCCTCGGCGCGAGCCGCCGCAACATTGGCCAGACTGGCCGCCTGGGCAGCGCCAGCGGCACGGAACTCATGGCCTTTGGCGCGTTCCGCCTCGGTACTGACAAAGCCCTGCTCACGCAATGCGGCATAGCGCCGGGCGCTGGCCTCGGCGGTTGCCAGCCGGCTTTCCGCCTCGCGGCCCAGGGCCTCGGCTGCGGCCAGCGCCGAGTCGGCCCTGGCCTGCCCATGACGAGCCGCAGCCAAGCGCGCCTGCAGATCGACAGGGTCGATTTCGGCGAGCACCTGGCCGGCTGCCACCGTTTCGCCCTGGTCAACAAGCACGCGGGCGACACGTCCGGCGGTCGTCGGGCCAATCAGGACATTGCGGCGCGCTTCGACGATACCGATGCCAAACAGCGAAGCCTGCAAGCTGACGCGTTCCACAGGCGCCGTCGTCACTTTCGTCATCGGCGCCAGCGGGCTGTTGCGCAGAATCAGAAGCCCCACCCCGGCCAGCAGCAGGATGCCGATGGCGATCTTCCATCGCTTGTCGAGATGCAGTTTCATCACTGCCGCCCGATCTTGTTCGAGCCGATACCCATGCGGGCGAGCAGCCCGTCCTTGACGATGAACTGATGGTAAAGGGCGGCCAGAACATGCAGGGCGATCAGGGCCATGGCGACCCGTGAGGCCAGGCCATGAATCCGGCGCGGTGTGAATTCCTTGAAGTCAGCCGGCAAGGCCGCGCTACCAAGCAAGGCGTCCAGCGCGCCGCTCTGCAGCATCAGCATGGCACCGCTGAATACCAGCAGCAGGATGATCAGGTTGAGCGCCATGTGCCCGAGCCGGGCGAACATCTCCCCGTGCACCGCCGGAAGCGCCGGCAGGCGTTTGCGCAGGATGGCCCGGGCGATGACCAGAATCCCGGCGAGGACGCCGAGGATCATGTGGATGCGCAGGTTACCGATTTTTTCGGCGGTATTGGGTAGATCGGCCAGCACCAGACTGCCCGTGACCAACAGGAAGATGATCAATGCCGCTGCCAGCCAGTGAATGGCAATCTGGGATTTGGCGTAACGAATGGATGACATCGCGAGACTCCCGAAAAGTGAATGTGTGTGCATTCTGGGAGTGCTGCGACTGCCTGTCCCGGCGACTTGGTAACACAGTATGTCAAGCCGCCGGCCTGTCATCCTGGCTTACCAAAAGCGCGGTTCCGGGACACATCTGGCTGACATCCGGCGCGCAACATTCGTCTTGCCAATCGGCATCAACTGTACTTCGCAAAAGGAGATTCCCATGAACAAGACTGTGCGCAATCTGATTCTTGCCGGTGTTGCCGGCGTCACGCTGGCCAGCGGCTCACTGGCACTGGCTGGCGGCCCCGACTGTGGTGGCCGTGGCGGTCACGGCCCCGCTGCCTGGATGGGCAACAACTTCGGACCGGGCATGATGGGGCACGGCTGGGGCGGTCCGCATCGCGCGGCCTTCACCGGCGAGGACAAAGTCGGGTATCAGCTCGACAGCCTCAAGCGTTCGCTGAAACTCGGCACAGAACAGGAACAGGCCTGGACCAACTTCGCCACGGCAGTGGAAAAACAGGCCAAGCGCATGAGTGAGATGCGCGAAACGATGTGGGATACGCCCGGCAACCTGCCTGAGCGCATCGAGCAAGCGGAAAAGTTTGCCCGTGAGCGCGACGCCGCCTTTGCCGATGTCAGCAAGGCCAGCAAGCTGCTGTACGAGGTTCTGAACCCTGATCAGCGCAAGCTGCTTGACCGTCGCGGCCCCGGGATGCATGGCTGAGCGGCGAGCCTGATGCCCATAAGCAGACCGTCAGTCAATGCGGATGGCGGTGATGGGTGTCCGGAAAATGCGGGTGTTTGTGCACCAGTGCCTCATGGCGGTGCTGGTGCACATGCGGCTCATCACCAACCCAAGCCAGGTCGTGTTGGTGCTGGTGGTGTTCATCATGGGTGTGCCGGTGGCTATGCTCCACCGGTTCATGCCCATGCTCGTGCTCATGGTGCTCGCTGAGGTGCAACCACACACCCCAGGCCATCAGGACTGCAGCAAGCCAGAACGCTGGCGAGGTGGATTCGCCCAACAGAAGCAGCGACACCGCCGCGCCGATGAAGGGCGCGGTCGAAAAATAGGCGCCGGTGCGGGCCGTACCCAGGCCGCGTAGTGCGAGCACGAAAAGCACCAGACTGATCCCGTATCCCAACAAGCCGATGACCATGCTGCCGAGCAGGAGCTGAACACCCGGCAGGCTAGCACCGAGCATGAAGGCCAATGCGACGTTGACCGTTCCCGCAACACCACCCTTGGTGCTGGCGATGAACAGTGCATCCGAGGCGGAGACGCGCCGCGTCAGGTTGTTGTCGATCGCCCAGCACAGGCAGCCGGCGGCGATGGCCAGTGGTCCGAGCCAATCGTCTGTTTCCGTTTCGCCGCCCGACCACGACAGCACGACACCGCCGGCGACGATGGCGAGCATGCCGAGCACGATGCGACGGTCGGCGTTTTCCTTGAAGACAAGCCAGGCAATCACGGCGGTCAGCACCGCTTCGAGATTGAGCAGCAGTGACGCGGCCGAACCGCTGGTGCGCGTCAGGCCGAACATCAGCGCCACTGGCCCCAGCACGCCGCCGAAGAAGATCGCGCCGACCAGCCAAGACCATTCGCCAGTAGCCAGACCGGAAGGCTGCCAGCCCCGGTCGCGGATCAGGCGCGCTGCTGCCAGCCCGAGCCCGCTGCCGAGATAGAGCAGTCCGGCCAGCAACCAAGGCGATATCTCACCAAGCAGCAGCTTGGCAAACGGTGTGCTGGCACCGAACAAGGCCGCTGCGAACAGCGCATGGACCACATGGACATTGTTCATGGTGCCTGCCAATCAACTCCAGATCCCGGTAGTGGTTTGCACGACGGGATCAGGGCAGCGTTTTCAGCGAACGGTGAACCTGACCGTGATCGATTTCTGCTGAGCCGTTTTCAGGTTGGCAACGATCTTGCTGCCCTTGGCCAGCTTGACGCCCTTGGCTTCAAGCTTGTCGCCAGCGACTTCCAGCGTCGCTTCCGACTTCTCCGAACCATTGAGGATGGTCAGCTTGCCGCTCATGCCGGCCGGTGCCAGCGGCTTGCCGTGGTCTTCAATGTAGATCGCCGCACCATCCGCGCCGGGGACCAGTTCGAAGGACAGGTCGCTGGCCATCTGGACGATGCCGCCGTGTTTGGCAACCGCGCCACCGTGGGCCAGCACCGGGCCGGCAGCGAGCGTGGCCAGGGTGATCAGGGCAATACCGGCGTACTTCTTGAACATTTCACTTCTCCAATTGCTTGGGCAGCGCTTGCATAGGCGGCTGCCCTGGGCCTGTCAGAAACTTTCCGAATTACCTTCGCGTTCCGCGGTTTCGACCAGCAGACGTTCCGTCGGCGCACGGCCGAACAGCCAGTAAAGCACCGGCGTCAGCAGCGTGTCCAGCAGGGTCGAACTGACCAGACCGCCGAAGATGACCACCGCCACCGGATGCAGGATTTCCTTGCCCGGTGCATCGGCCGCCAGCAGCAACGGGGTCAGCGCGAAGGCGGCAACCAGGGCGGTCATCAGCACCGGGGTCAGCCGTTCCAGCGAGCCGCGCACGATCATCTCCGGCGAGAAACGCTCGCCTTCGAACTTGCACAGGTTGATGTAGTGGCTGATCTTGAGGATGCCGTTGCGCGTGGCGATGCCGGCCAGCGTGATGAAGCCGACCATCGAGGCAACCGACAACTGGACGCCGGCCAGCCACATGGCAACGACCGAGCCGATCAGGGCCAGCGGAATGTTGGCCATGACGATGCCGGCGAGCACCGCCGAACGGTAGCGCGAGTAGAGGACCAGGAAGATCATCGTCAGCGAGACCAGCGACAGTCCGGCAATCAGGCGGGTCGCCTGTTCCTGGGCCTGGAACTGACCTTCCAGGCTGATGAAGTAGCCGGTCGGCAAGGCCTGGGCGGCGACGATGCCGCGGATGTCGGCAATGACCTGGCTCATGTCGCGGCCATCGGTGTTGGCATAGACGACAATCCGGCGCCGGCCATTTTCCCGGCCGATCTGGTTGGGTCCATCGCCTTCCTCGACGCTGGCGAAGGTCGACACCGGCACCCGGCCCGCCGGCGTGTCGACCAGCGTCTGCGCCAGGTCCTGCGGCGTGCGCCGTTCATCGGGCAGGCGCAGCACCAGCTCGTAGCGACGGGAACCGTCGACGATCTGGGCACCGTGAGCACCGTCGGTCAGTGCCTGCAGGACGCGGATCGCCTCGCCCGGTGCCAGGCCGAGTTGCGCTGCCTTGCGGTGATCGAGGCGGACGGTGATCTGCGGAATCAGCACCTGCTTTTCGACGCTCAGGTCGACCAGACCGGGGACGCCCGCCAACTGGCCGCGCATCGTCTCGGCCAGGCCGCGCAGGGTGTCGGTGTCGTCGCCGAAGACCTTCAGCGCAATCTGCGCCCGCACGCCGGAGAGCAGATGGTCCAGGCGGTGACCGATCGGCTGGCCGATGGCTACTTGGGCCGGCAGCGTCGACAGCCGGTCGCGGATGTCGGCCATGACTTCTTCGCGGCTGCGCTCGGAACGTTTCAGGTCCACGTCGATTTCGGCCGAATGGACGCCCTCGGCATGTTCGTCCAGCTCGGCCCGACCCGTACGGCGACCGACCTGGGTCACTTCCGGCACTTCGCCGATCAGCGTTTCGGCCACACTGCCGATGCGGTTGGCCTCGGCCAGCGAGGTGCCCGGCTGCATGATCAGGCCGAGCACCAGCGAGCCTTCGTTGAAGGCCGGCAGGAAGGCGCGCGGGAAGAAAGGCAGGGTTGCCGCGGCAGTGGCCACGGCCAGCACGGCAGCCAGCATCAGGCTGCGGGCGCGCGGAAATGACCAGTACAGCAGACGCGTATCCTGACGTTTGAGCCAGGCAACCAGCGGGCTATCGCCATGGTCCAGGTTCTTCATCGTCGGCAGCAGGTAGTAGCACATCACCGGCGTCACCGTCATGGCGACCAGCAGCGAGGCGCCGATGGAGACGATATAGGCGATGCCGAGCGGGGTGAACAGCCGCCCCTCGATACCCGGCAGGGCAAAGAGCGGCACGAAGACGAGGACGACGATGATGGTCGCGTAAACCACGCCGCTACGGACTTCGACACTGGCCCGCCGCACCACTTCCAGTAGCGACAGCGGGTTGCCAGCCATGCGGTTCTGCTTGAGCCGGCGCAGGATGTTCTCGACATCGACCACCGCATCATCGACCAGCTCGCCAATGGCAATCGCCAGGCCGCCCAGGGTCATCACGTTGATCGACTGGCCCAGCCACTGGAAGACCAGCGCCGTCACCGCCAGCGACAGCGGGATCGCGGTCAATGAAATGACCGTGGTGCGCGCCGACAGCAGGAAGGCAAAGAGCACGATGGCAACCATGATGGCGCCGTCGCGCAGGGCCTCAGCAACGTTGCCAATCGAGGCCTGGATGAAATCCGCCTGGCGGAACAGCACGCGCGGCTCGGCGAGTCCTGTGGGCAGGCCCTGCTTGAGTTCGTCCAGCGCCTGCTGGATCTCGCCGGTCAGCTTGACGGTGTCGGCCTGCGGCTGCTTCTGCACGCTGACAACCACGGCCGGCAGGCCGTTATAACCCGCGTCGCCGCGCTTCAGGCCGGCAGCGAAGGAGACACTGGCCACCTGTTCGAGCAGGATCGGGCGCCCCTCCTTCCAGGCCACGGCGACGCCGGCCAGGTCTTCGACCCGGTTGCTGTGGCCGAGGTGGCGGATCAGGAATTCCCGGCTTTTCAGGTCGATGAAGCCGCCACCGGCGTTGCCAGCATACCCCTGTAGCGCCTGCTCGACCTGTGTCAGCGAAACGTCGAACTGGGCCATCCGGGCCGTGTCCGGCGCCACGCGCAGGGTGCGCACCTCACCGCCGATCGGGATCACCTGCGAGACGCCGGGAATCGACAGCAGCCGTGGGCGCAGCACAAAATCGGCGTACTCGCGTGCCTGCATCGGTGTCGCCGCCGGGCTGCTGCCGTCGCCCGGCACCAAAGGCAGCGCGACCAGCATGATCTCGCCCATGATCGACGATACCGGCCCCATCACCGGTGTGATGTCGCCCGGCATCTGTTCGCGGACCAGCGCCAGGCGCTCAGCGACCAGCTGACGGTTCCGGTAGATGTCGGTGCCCCAGTCGAACTCGGCATAGACGATGGACAGCCCAACGCCTGAGGTTGAACGCACGCGAGTGACGCCCGGCATGCCGTTCAGCGCGGTTTCGAGCGGAAACGTGACCAGTTGCTCGACTTCCTGCGGGGCCATGCCGCCGGCTTCGGTAAGCACGGTGATCACCGGCTTGTTGAGGTCGGGGAAGACGTCGACCGGCGTGCGCCAGGCAGTCAGCGCGCCGTAGGCCATCAGCAGGCCGGCAAGGGCGAGCACGAACAGCCGGTTATGCAGGCTGTAGCGAACGATCCAGTTGAACATGCGGCTCTCCGGTCAGCGGATCTGGGCGACCAGGGCTGCGCCCTCGGTCACGACGCGATTGTCGACGCCCAGCCCGTGGGTGATCACCACCCGCTCGGCGTCGAGCGTACGGAACTGGACCGGCTGCGGAATAAAGCGGTGGGCGCCGGATTTGATCCAGACGATGGGCTCGTTGGACGGATTGCGGACCACCGCCCGGGCCGGCAACACGATGCCCTTGATTTCCTCGTTGAGGCGGACGACCAGGCTGACCGGCTGGCCGACGGCGAGCGGCAGGCGTTCCTTGCCCTTGACCGAGAAACGCAGCGGCAGGCGCCCTTCGCGCAGTGCCGCTCCGGCGCCGACCAGAGCCAGTTCAGCCGCGCCGGCTTCCTTCAGTGCGGCGCCGGCAATACGCCCGGCCAACGCCGGATCGGCGATGCTGGCCTCGACCATCAGCCGCTGCGGATCGATGATCTCGAACAGCACGTCGCGCGGTTCAACCACCTGACCGACGATCGCATCCGCCCGGGCGACGATGCCGGCGACCGGCGCCCGCAGCGCTTCACGGGCGCCGATGCCGGCACCGATACTGCGTTCCTGCTCGACCAGCGCCTGGGCTTCGGCCTGGGCGGCGTCGATGTCCTTGCGTGCCACCGAACCTTCCAGTCCGGCCAGCCGCGTTGCCCGTTGTTCGGCAACCAGCCGCCGGGCGCGTACTTCAGCCAGTTGGCCCTGCTGACCGGCGAGCGCGTAGGGATCGCCCTCAAAGCGTACATAACCGAGCACTTCGCCGCGCTGCACGGTCTTGCCGATTGCCGCCAGGCCGCGTTCGCCAGCTTCGACGCGGCCACCATGGATGGTCTGGACGCGACCGCCGGCGTTCGGGTCGATGACGACCACCGCCGGCAGTTCCAGCGTTGCCGCTGCCTGGGTTTCCGCCGACAGTTCGGTGCGGATGTTCATCCGTCGCTGCGCTGCCTTGGGAATGGTCACGCTGCCGTCCGGCAGCCGGGCCAGACCCGAGGCATTGACCGCAGCACCCGGGGCATCGAGATGTTCGCCATTCGGGCCATGGGCACCGGGCGCCGCCTGGACGGAAGTCAGCGCCAGGCAGCAGAGCAGACCGGCAAGGCGGTGACGGAGCATCGGCGTGTGCTTCATTGCAGGCCTCCCAATTGTCCACGCTGCTGCCGGCGGCGCAGCGCAACGATCACCAGACCGGCGGCAAGCAGGCCGCCGACACCCCAGGCGGCCCATTCCAGGGCATGGCTGTGGCCGTGATCGTGGCCGTGCCCGTTTCCGGCATTGGCGCCGCGCGTATCGAGAATGCCGTTGAGCAGATCAGCGTCGTCGCCGGCCAGGATGGTGAATACCAGCGAATGTTCGTCCGCTGTGGCGAGCGCCTTGAGGAACTCGGGCTCGGCCAGCAGATAGTGGCCTTCGGCGGCCTGGTAGGCGGCGAGTGCCTTGAAATTGCCCGATTCAACTTCAACCGAGGCATCGGCCACCGGTTCGTTGCTGGCGTAGCGGTCGACATAGATCCGCAGTTGGCCGTCCTTCAGCTCGGCGACCAGCTCGAATAGGTCGGAGTTGGCTTCCAGGCGCGGCAGCATCGGGCCACCAACGGCCCCGGTCGGGGCGTCGAGGTGTTCGCCGTTGGGGCCGTGAGCGCCGGGCGCAGCGGCCAGCGGCAGGGTGGCGGTCAGCATCAGGGCAGCCAGGCAACTACGCAGCGCGGCAGCTCGGAAGAAGGTCGGTTTCATGGGTGTTGTCCCAGGGATTGCAGTAATCGGGCGCGGGCCAGGCCGAGCAGGGCTTGCTGGCGGGCGTTGCTGGCGGCGGCTTCGCCGGCGGCAGCCATGGCGCGCAGGAGTTCGGGCAGGGCCAACTCGCCGGCGGCGAAGGCACGTTCAAGCAGGTCGCTGCGCTCGCGCAGCAGGCGGGCCTGCTCCTTGGCGGCGGCCGCCTGCGCCTCGGCCAGGTTGAATCCCTCGCGGGCGATGGTGAGGCTGGCTTCGACCTGTTCCCGCTGTCGCAACTCGCGGGTGCGGGCCACATCGGCCGCAGCTTCGGCACGGGCCAGCACCGGTTTGTTGCGATCGTCGGTGCCGAAGGGCAGACGGACGCCGAGCACGACGCTGTTTTCGCCGTCGATGCCGCGGCCGCCGATGTCGCGACGCCAGCCGACGGTCAGCTCGGGAGGTGCACTGCGTGAAGTACGCGCCAGGTCGCGCTGGCTGGCAGCACTGGCAGCTTCGCCGGCTGCCTCCTGCAATGCAGGATGGTCGGCGCCGATGGTGGTCTCGTCGGGCAGTTTTTCCGCCAGCACCGCCGCTTCCGGCAGGCGGTCGAGGCCGGTCAGGCTACGCCACTGCAGGGCTGCCTCGCGGACCTGCAGTTCGGCGCTGCCGTGCCGGTTGCGGGCGGCAAGTTCTTCCGCCTGGGCCGCCAGCAGGTCGGTGCGCGGCAGTTCGCCAGCATCGACACGGCGGCGAACGTCGGCCGCCAGACGCTTCAGGCTGTCGGCTGCTGCTGCCATCTGGGCGGCTTCCGCCTGCACGGCCGCCAGCCGCCAGGCGCTTTCACGCACTTCGCCGGCAATCCGCCAGCGGGTTGCCCGTTGTGCCGCGTCGGCCTGAGCCAGTCCAGCGGCAGCAGCCTGGCCGTGAGCACTGCGCTGACCGGGCAGCCACAGGGGCAGGCTGATATCCACGCCGTATTCACGCTTGCCGGCATCGTCGTGCCAGCGGTCGCTCTGCTGACTCAGGGCGATGGACGGCGGTTCGGCCCACAAACGCCCGGCACTGTCGGCAACAGCGGCAGCTGCGCGCTGCTCGCCAATGGCCGCCCGGGCGGCGACGGCGCGTTCCCAGGCAGCATCGACGGCGGCAGCCAGTGTCGGCGTCGCCTGCGCCGGCAGGGCGAGCAGGCCGGCAATGAGCAAGGCGCTGAGCTTGATCGGTATTCGTTTCATGTGTTGCTTCCCATCCTGTCGAGGCCCGGGGTTTTGCTCATACGCTTCCCTGGCTGCCGGCGCAGTATTGCAGGGCCTCCCCGTCAAGGCGCTGACCAGCGGATTACATTCCTGTCAGTTTTCGCGGTCGACCGCGAAAAACGGGCAAAATCCGGCCATCGTCATTACCACCAGCAACCCTCCGGACCATGAAAATCCTTGTCGTCGAAGATGAAGAGAAAACCGGCGCCTACCTCCGGCAGGGGTTGAGCGAGGCCGGTTTCGTCGTCGATCTGGTCAGCGACGGTTTTGACGGCCTGCACCTGGCCTTGAACGAAAGCTACGCGCTCATCGTCCTCGACGTGATGCTGCCGGGCATCGATGGCTGGCAGATCCTCCAGGGCATACGCCGGGCCGGCAAGGAAACGCCGGTGCTTTTCCTAACCGCGCTCGATCCAGTCGAGGACCGGGTCAAGGGGCTGGAACTGGGTGCCGACGACTATCTGGTCAAACCCTTCGCCTTCTCCGAACTGCTGGCCCGTATCCGTACGCTGCTGCGGCGTGGCGCCAAAGTGAAGGAGGCCGAGCAACTGCGTGTGGCCGATCTGGAACTCGATCTGCTGCGCCGTCGGGTAAGTCGCGCCGGGACGCGCATCGACCTGACGGTCAAGGAGTTCGCCCTGCTCGAACTGCTGATGCGTCGCCAGGGCGAGGTGCTTCCGCGCTCCCTGATTGCCTCGCAGGTCTGGGACATGAACTTCGATAGCGACACCAACGTCATCGAAGTGGCGATCAAGCGCCTGCGCCAGAAGGTGGACGAAGGTTTCGAACCGAAATTGATCCAGACCGTGCGCGGGATGGGCTATGTGCTGGAAGTGCCGTCGTGAGCGCTCGCCGGCCGTCGCTGGCCCTCAACCTGACGCTACTATTTGCCCTGTCGGCCGCCGTGGTGCTGTTCGCCCTGGGCGTGTTGATCGCTCACACCGTCGACCACCATTTCGCCGACCAGGACCGCGACCTTCTCTATGGCAAGCTGGAACTGACCCGGCACATTTTGGAGAAGGCGACGCGCAATCCCGGCAACGATACGCTGGTGTCGCAACTGGACAGCGCGCTGACCGGCCACGACGGGCTGGTTGTGCATGTCCTCGGCCCGCAGCGGCAACCGCTCTTCCTCAACGAATCGCTCGATTTTCCCCGGGCGCTGCTACAAGGCGAGCCACCGCTCGAGGCGACGCCGATGCTGCTCTGGCAATCCTTCGACGGCTCGCCCTGGCGCGCCATTGCCGCCAGCGTGCTGGCCGGTAATGACGGACAAACGCGCTACACGGTTCTAATCGCCACCGACACGACGCACCACGAAGCATTCATGGCGGAATTCCGCATCACGCTGTTTGCCTTCATCGCCGCCGCCTCGGTGCTGATGGCCGTGCTCGGCTGGTTCGTCGTCCGCCGCGGACTCGGGCCGCTGCGGACGATCAGCCGGCAGGCCGCCGAAATCACCGCGCATCGCCTGCATATGCGCCTGCCGGCTGAGTCGGTACCGGAGGAACTGGCCGACCTGGCCGGCACGCTCAACCTGATGCTATCGCGCCTGGAGGAATCGTTCCAACGTCTTTCAGATTTCTCGTCGGACCTGGCGCACGAATTGCGCACGCCGGTCAGCAACCTGCTGACGCAGACCCAGGTGACGCTGACCCGGGCACGTTCGGTAGATGAATACCGCGAGATTCTCGGTTCCAACATCGAGGAATTCGAGCGCCTGTCGCGGATGATCGCCGACATGCTTTTCCTGGCCAAGGCTGATAACCAGCAGATCATCCCGCACCGTGAGCCGGTCGATCTGGCTGGCGAGGTGGCCGAGCTGGTTGAGTTCTACGCCGTACTTGCCGAGGAAAAATCGGTCGAGCTAGCCTGTCACGGTGCGGCCACCGTTACCGGTGACCGGCTGATGCTGCGCCGGGCGATCAGCAATCTGCTATCGAATGCCCTGCGTCACACCCCGGTGCAAGGTCGGGTCAGTGTCGATATTGAAACAGGCTCGGAGGGAAGAGCTTGCCTGTCTGTGACGAATAGCGGCGAAATGATCCCGGCCGAACACCTACCCCGCTTGTTTGACCGTTTCTATCGTGTCGATGGGTCGCGACATCGGATCAGCGAGGGGTCGGGACTTGGATTGGCAATTACCCGTTCCATCGTTGCCGCGCATGGCGGCACGGTGGAGGTCGGTTCGACGGAAACAGGAACCGTCTTTTCTTTGATTTTGCCATCGACTTAGTGGGGTTAATCGAGAGACTGTCTCCTTTATTCGCGACAGCCTATTTGTTCGATTGGCAGGCAACGCCTATCGCAGAGGTGATTACCGCCGCATTCTAAGTTTTTTGGTGGAGCGCACTCAGTCAGCGATCTGACTCCTTCTTCTTTGGCCGTGGCGCTGGAATAGATTGACCGGCAAGTTCTGAAGAGCAGCGGCCATTCAGATGGCGGATACCTGGAAAAACCGAAGGCCGGCAGTTGTCCGCAACGAGCCCCTAATTTCCCGCTTTCTTCGACTGCTGCCGCGCTTCGCTTGGCGCCTGGCTCGCTCGGCTTCGCCGATCGGAGACCACGGATAGTTCATTTTTAAGTGCGCAAATACGAATATTTTAATATTCAAAATCTTTGATGTCGCTCTTCTCCGCATTAGCAACGCTCATGAGCAGCGGACTACGTGCTCATTACGCAGGGGGAGTTGCTCACATTCACCGGCATACACAGTCTGGCATCGGTTATGCGGCTTTCCCGCATCCCCGAGCGAGGACTTGCACCTCG
>CAZFXO010000085.1:0-12580 GCA_964523045.1 uncultured Dechloromonas sp.
CGTAGGAAACCCGCTCGACCTTCATTTCCGGTCGGGTGAAGCAGGCGAAGTCACCCGACACTTCAAGGCAAAAACTCGTCATCGTTTCTCCTTTCGCATTTCAGTCATTGTCTCTATCACCAGTCTCACAGCACGAGACTTCCCGGATCGCCCGGCGCCCCATCCACATTGATTCCCAGCACCCGGTCGTAGAGCACATCGTTGCCGAACGACTGCAAGTACAGCCCCGGAAAATCGCCGCCCAGCGGTTCGATGTCGCCTTGCCCTTCCAGACGTTGCAGGTCGCGCTGGTAGATGCTCACGCCATAGCGTTGCAGCTTGCGCAGCAGCCAGCGCTGCGGGCCTTCCTTTTTCAGGGTGTTCAGCCAGATGTCGATTTCTTCGTCGCTCTCGTCACGCTTGTAGCGGACAAAGACCGTGGCCCCCTCATCTTTATCGATCAGGCGAAATTCCTTTGCTGCCCGCCCAAAGCTGACAGCGAAATCCGGGCCTTGGCTACGCAGGAATCCGCGAATTCCTTTCTCATCCAGTTCGGCATCCCGATACAAGTTGCGGAAATATTCGGAAAAGCGCTCAACACCCATCGGATCAGCTTCTG
The DNA here is from genome assembly GCA_964523045.1 of uncultured Dechloromonas sp. Classification (GTDB taxonomy): domain Bacteria; phylum Pseudomonadota; class Gammaproteobacteria; order Burkholderiales; family Rhodocyclaceae; genus Azonexus. The sequence continues at coordinate 599 of CAZFXO010000085.1, forward strand.
GCGGCAACGCACTCCATAAAATTGTCGTCGCGCGTTCCGCCATGCGCAGCAGCCCCGGCGGCGCCGGTTTCGGCGGCACGAAGACATGCACTTCGCCCTTGGCCAGCCGCCCCTCACGGTTGCAGCGGCCGGCAGCCTGGGCGATGGAATCCAACCCGGCCAGGGCGCGGTAGACGACGGGGAAGTCGATATCGACGCCGGCTTCGACCAGTTGGGTGCTGATCACCCGGATCGGCTGCGGGGTTTGCCCGGCCGCCAGTGCCTGCCGCCTGGCCAGCAAGGCCTGCTTGATGTCGGCAATGGTGTCGCTGCGGTGCTGGGCGCACATCAGGCCGGACAAATGCCACAGGCCGGTGCGGTCTTCGGCCTTGACCCGCACATAGAGTTCGCGCGCATCGGCGCGGCGGCCGACGACGGCAAGCACGGCATCGTGCCCAGCGATTTGTGGCGCCAGTTGCTCCCAGTCGCAAGGCGTTTTCAGGTCGGCCGGCAGATGCACCTTGACCCGCTCCAGCGCGCCGTACAGCCCGGCCACGTCATCGACGATTTCACGGATTTCGCCGGCCGCGAAGCCGCGCAGTTGGCGGGCCTGATCGAAACCGTTGCGGCTTTCCAACGTCGGCTGGGTGGCGGTGCACAGCACCAGCGTGACGCCGTAATCCTTGACCAGCAGGCGCAGCACGTCGACCACCGGCTGCAGATAGGGTACCGGCAGCAATTGCGCCTCGTCGAGCACGATGACGCTGCCGACCAGGTTGTGCAGCTTGCGGCAGCGCGAGGTGCGGCTGGCGAACAGGCTTTCGAGCAATTGCACGTTGGTCGTGACGATCAACGGCGCATCCCAGTTTTCGCAGGCCAGGCGGGAGCGGGCGGTTTCCTGCGTGTCGTCCACCTCGACATTGCTGTGATGCTCGATGACGTTTTCGTCGCCGAAGATGCTGCGGAAGATGCCGGCCGTCTGCTCGATGATGCTGGTGTAGGGAATGGCGTAGATGACCCGGCGTTTGCCGTGGCGCACCGCATGGCGCAGCGCGAAAGCCAGGCTGGACAGCGTCTTGCCGCCACCAGTCGGCACCGTCAGGCTGAACACGCCGGGCGGCAACTCGGCCTTGGCGAGGCAGGCGCGCAGCACTTCGGCGCGTTTCAGATTGACCCGGCTCCCGGCTTCGCCGCGCGCTGCGACCTCCTGAGCCATCAGCGCCAGCCGTTCGGCCAAACGCTTTTCCAGCTCGTCGACGGGCATAAAACCGCTACGCGCCTCGGCCTTGCCTTGCGACATGAATCGCTCGGTGTCGAGAAAATCGGCATCGACCAGGCAGGAAAACAGCATGCGCACCCACAGCGCGAAACGGCCGGGAATGTTGTCTTTCTGATCGGTGCGGATCGCGTTCAGGTCGGGTAAAGCGGCAGACGGCTTAAGGATGGCTGCGGGAATCGCCACGGCCAACGCATCGCGCCCTTCTCGTAGCGTATCTTCGCGATTGAAGCGCTCGTGCAGACCGCTGAACCAGTTGTCCAGCCCGGCATGGTGACCGGCGATCAGATAGGCCAGAACGCGCGCCACGACCGGGCCGGAACGCTTATCCACTTCGACCAGATACTCCTGCGCCCACAAGGCGCCGGCAGCCGAGTGCGTTTTCTCCGGACCGGCGACGCGGCCTTCGATATGCGCATCGGGATCGCCGCACTGCCGAATGTAGCGCTGGAACCCCTCCCGATATTTGCCCAGGTCGTGCCAGATGCCGGCCAGCGCCGCCCACGGCGCGGCGCCGAATTCGGCGGCGAAATCAGCAGCCAGGGCGGACACCTTGTACAAGTGCTCTTCCAGGCTGTGCCACTGCAAGTGCTGCCCATCGCTTCTGACATGCGCTACCCATTGCGGCTGTTCGTCATCTTCCAAGGCGTTCTCCTTTCCTGCTGTTGATCGCTAGCCTACCCGCCCCCAGTCTCACCATCTGCGACTCCCCGATACATCCCCCGCGTTTCCTCCAGCAGCCCGATCACCCGCTGGCGCAAAGCTTCGGGTTCGAGGATTTCGCAATCCGGGCCGTATTTGAGGATATCCATGAGCAGTTCCGGGTCGGCGCTGTAGGGCAGGCGCAGTTCGTAGCGGCCGTCGGGGAGCAGTTGGCCTTGCTGTTGCGGGTGCCATTGTTCGCCGGCGACCCAGCGGGCGCGCATGGCGGAGAAGCGCAGGCGCGCCCAGCGCACGTCGCTGCCGGCGAAGATGCCGTAGCCGGCGGCGAGTTGGCGGTCGAGTTCGCTGTCGGCGATGTCCTGCGCCGGGGTGGCGAGGGTTTTTGCCTTTTCGATGGCGTCGACGGCGAAGCTGCGCAGCGCTTGCCGGGTGTGGCACCAGGCGTCGAGATACCAGTTGTCGCGGTAGTGGACGAGGCGTTGCGGGGAGACTTCGCGGGTCGTGGTGGCGGCGCTGGCCCGGGCGCGGTAGCGGATTTCCAGGCGGCGACGGGCGAGCAGCGCGTCGGCAACGGTCTGGAAGCTGGCGGTGTGGCATTGGCGCGGGGTGGCGGCGATGATGCGGATGCGCCGGGCGATTTCCTCGGCGGTGTGGCTGCCGGCGCCGAGCATGCCGAGCAGGCGCTGACGCAGGGGTTCAAGCTGGTCGCGCAGGATGCCGCTGGCGTCGATATTTTCCAGCAGGTGCTGCATGCTGAGCAGGGCATGGATTTCGTCGGCGCTGAGCCAGACGCCGGGTAGTTCGGCGCTGCCTGGCGGGGCAAGCAGGCGGTAGGCACCGAGTTCGCGGTCGAATTCGACCGGCGTGCCGAGGCGGTCGCGGAGGAAGGCGATGTCGCGGAAGATGGTGGCGCGCGAGACATCGAAGTGGGACATCAGTTCGCGCAGGCTGACGCTGCGGCGGGCGCCGAGCATGCTGCGGATGTGTTGGTAGCGCTCGGTTTTCGCCAAGTTTCCCCCCTCCGGCCAGGGACGATTTGCATCGATCATAGCCGCTCGCCGGCCGGGACTCGATCAGACGATGCTCATGTCGGCCGCCGGGCAGGCCATAGTCAGCCGGGAACGATCCCGGCTGTCTTGTGTATCAGGCAAAAATCGGCCGCCCGGCGCCGGTCCGGGCACGCAGTTCGGCCAGCATGTCGCGTTCGCGCAGGTCGGCGGCCCAGGCGGGGCGTAGCTGGTAATGCGGCTGGTCGACGATGGTTTTCCAGCTACCGCCCCATTCCAGGCCGAGGTCCATGCCGAGCGCGCCAACCGCCTTGTACTTCGGGGAATCGCCGAGGTAGCGGCTGCCTTCGAAGACGCCGATGTCGAAGGCGATGCCGAAGTTGTGGTTGGAGTAGCCGGCGCGGGCGTTGGTGACTTTCGGGCCGGGTGCGGTGCGCCCCTTGGCGTAGAGGGCGTCCTGTTCGGCGTAGCTGCGCAGGCCGCTGAGCACCTTGATGTTGATGCCGTGCAGGGCGGCTTTCTGGACCAGGGCGCGGGCCATCGGCTGGACTTCTGGGAGCAGCGTCAGGATGCTCTTTTCGCTGCGCGGGTCGACCGGTGAGACGACGATGCTGGCTGCCGGGGCCGGCGCTTTCGGCTTGACGATGCGGGCATGGATGGCACTCCAGGTTTCCGGCCCGGCCTTGCCGTCGACGCCAACACCAAGGGCTTGCTGGACTTCCCGGATCATTTCCTCGATCTTCATTTTTCGCTCCTCCAGGGTTCAAATGGGGTTGCCCCCGTTGTTCTTCAGAAACGACAAACCGAATGTCATGATGCCATCGTGCCAATGGAATTTCCTGGCTATTTTGCCGACGACGGGACGGCTGCGACGGCCGCGAGCGGGCTGCTATCATTGCGCCCTGTCGCGGGCCCGCCCCGCTTCCTTACCTGCCTGAGTCACGGACATGAACCCAGCCTCCCCGAGCCAGCCGATCCTGTTCGGCATCAAGAATTGCGACACGATGAAGAAGGCCATGAACTGGCTGAACGAAAACGGCGTCGCCTACGAATTCGTCGATTACAAGAAGGCCGGCGTCGCCGCCGCCAAGCTGCCCGAATGGGCGGCGCGCGCCGGCTGGCAGAAGCTGCTCAACACGCGCGGTTTGATGTGGAAGAAGCTGTCCGAAGCTGAGCGCAGCGATGTCGACGAGGCGAAAGCGCTGCAGTTGATGGCGCAGTATCCGGCGCTGATCAAGCGGCCGGTGCTCGACCTAGGCGGCGAGCTACTGGTCGGCTTCAGCCCGGAGAGCTACGCGGAGAAACTGAAGTGAGCGGCGGCAGCGTTCGTCGCTTCCTGTTCGAGGGGCTGGATATCCGCGGTGCCGTGGTGCATCTGGACGAGGCCTGGCAGCAGATGCAATTGGGCCGCGATTACCAGCCGACGGTGGCGCAACTGCTCGGCGAGGTGGCGGCGGTGACGGCACTGATCGCCGGCCAGTTGAAGCAGCCCGGGCGGCTGACGCTGCAGTTGCGCGGCAGCGGGCCGGTGCAACTGCTGGTGATGGATTGCAACGAGGCACTGCAGATGCGCGGCATGGCGCGCAGCAATCCGGTGGTGCTGCCGGCGCCGGTGCCGGAACTGCTCGGCGCCCGGCAAGGCGGCCAGTTGCTGATGAGCCTCGACCTGCCGACCGCGCGCCAGCCTTACCAGAGCTACGTGCCGCTGGTCGGCGAGAGCATCGCGGCGATCTTCGAGCATTACCTGGAGCAGTCGGAGCAGCAGCCGTCGCGGCTGTTCTGCACGGCGGCGCCGCAGGCGGCGGCCTGCCTGTTCCTGCAGAAGATGCCGGACGCCGACCAGCACGATGCCGATGGCTGGCAGCGGGTGACCCAGTTAGCGTCGACGGTGAAGACGGCGGAACTGCTGACGCTGGATGCCGAGGCGCTGCTTGGCCGGCTCTTCCACGAGGAAATCGCGGCCGGCGGCGTGCGCGTCTATGACCCGCAGCCGGTGGTCTATCACTGCCCCGAGGATTGGGACAAGGTGCGCGACATGATCCGCGGCATCGGCCGCGCCGACGCCGAGACGATCCTCGCCGAACACGGCGAAATCCTGATCCGCGACGACATCTGCAACCGCGATTACCGCTTCACGGCGGCCGACGTGGCGGCGATCTTCGAGGCTAGCGAAGGGAAGGCGCTCAACTGAGCAGCCTCCTCACCCTCACTTCTGGTAGACCAACTGCACGCGCCGCATCAGCTTGCGGCATTGCGGCGAACGGCAGGCCGGGCTGACCTCTTCCGAGCCAACCGCCTCGCGCCGGATCTGGGTCACCGGAATGCCGGCGCCGCGCAGCACGGCGAAGACGGCGTTGATCCGCTGTTCGGCGATGGCCAGGTTGTAGGAACGGCTACCCAGGTGGTCGGCATGCCCGACCAGGGTGACGACCAGTTCCGGGTCGGCCTTCAGGCGGGCGGCGTGTTCGAGCAGGCGCTGCCGCCCATCGGCATCGATCGTGTTGCCCGAAGGCGCGAAAAAGATGCTGTTGGCGACATCGACCGCCGCCATCGCGGCTTTTTCTTCCTGCGCCGGATTGCTCACCGGCTTCGCCGCTTCGCTGCGCACGGGCGGGGACTCCTGCGGCGGGGTTGGGCTGGCAGGCGGTTGCGCGGCGCAAGCGCCGAGCAACAGGAGGGCACCGAGGACAATCGTTAGCTTGGTGGTCGGCAATTCAATCTCCTTCGCCATTGCGAACCATGTCGGCCAGCGGCATGTTGGCGTACTTCTCGTCCTTGCCGGGGATGTGTTGCAGCAGTTCCGCAAGATTGATCTGCAATGTTTTCAGGACGACTTCCGGCACCGCTGCCAGGGCTTCCGGAACCACACCTTCGGCGGGGCCGGGCAAGGCAGCCAGCGCCTCTTCCCCACGCTCCGTCAGTTGCAGGCCGACCCGCCGCTGGTCGCCCGTTTTCTTGCGCTTGTCGAGACAGCCCTGGGCCACCAGCTTGTCGACCAACTGGCTGCACGTGGACTGGTGAACGCCCATGCGCTCGGCGAGTTCGCCGATGCCGACGCCCGGCGAGCGCTGCACTTCCTGCAACACCCACATCTGCGAACCTGACATGCCGCAGCGTTCTTCGACCAACCGGAAATGCCGGCGCATGGACCCGTAAATCAGACGGAACTGTTGCAGGACATCGATGACCCGCTGCTCGTTGGAGCTACGTAAAGCGTTCAAAACTGGCACTTTCAAATAATAGTATTGCGCGAATTTTAAGCCTCAATTATATTGAGCACCAATGGAGTTGTAACTTAGGTCATAACCCCATTCCTTTTCGACGAGGTTTTCCATTAGGGGGGTGCAACCCCCCTTTTTTTTCTGCCCGTCGCCCAGCAGCGCGCGCCGCACCTTTTGCCGGCGCCCGAGATGCGTCAAAGAACGTACATGAACGTCCCTCAACGGGACGCACCGCTTTTTGTCGCCCGTCAACCGGGCGACCCGGAGATCGCAAACTGCATTTGGAGGAGAAGCCATGATCAAGATCGGACTCGTTGGTTACGGAAAGGCTGGCCAGGCTGTCGCCAGCGTCCTGCGGGAAGATCCGCGTTTCGAGTTGTGCTGGGTGGCGCGCGGTTCGTCCGCCGAGAGTATTGACGACCTGCCCGCCGTCAAGCTGGAAGCGGACAGCTTCGGCGCCTGGCTGGATGCCCACCCGGTGGACGGAATCATCGACTTTTCGAACCCGCAGGCCGTCCTCGACTATGGCGAAGCCGTGCGGATGCGCGGCATCATGGTGGTGACGGCGATTTCCGGCTATCCGCCGGAAACTCTGGACTACATCCGCGACCTGGGCCGCGACATCCGCATCATGTCGTCGCCCAACATCACGCTGGGCATCAACTTCCTGCTGCTGGCGGCGCAGATCCTGCGCCGCATTGCGCCGTTTGCCGATGTCGAGATCGTCGAGCAGCACTTCCGCGACAAACCGGAGGTTTCCGGCACGGCGCGGCGCATCGCCGAGGTGCTCGATGTCGACGACGAACGCATCACCTCCTTGCGTCTGGGCGGCATCGTCGGCCACCACGAAGTGATCTTCGGCTTCCCCTACCAGACCGTGCGACTGATCCACGATTCGATCCGCCGCGAGGCCTTCGGTACCGGCGCCGCCTTTGCGATCGAACAACTGTCGCGCTGCGAGACCGGCTTTTACACGCAGGACAAGCTGTTGATGCGGGTGATTCGCGAAGAACTGCTGCTCGAGGAAACGCTCAGCGCGGTCCAGGCAGCTTCCCTGGATTCATCAGTCCCAGCGGATCGAGCGCCTGCCTGACGGTCCGCATCAAGTCGATTTCGACGGCCGGCTTGTAGCGCAGGATTTCATCGCGCTTCAACTGGCCGATCCCGTGCTCGGCGGAGATCGTTCCGTTCAGCGCATGCACCGTGTCGTGGACGATGCGGTTGACCTCCGGCTGGCTGGCGAGAAAGGCGGCGTTGTCGGCAGCATCCGGCTTGGACAGGTTGTAATGCAGGTTGCCGTCGCCGACGTGGCCGAAGGCGACCACGCGGATACCGGGAAAGGCCGCCGCCAGCGCGGCGTCGGCACGGGAAAGCAACGCCGGGATACGCGACACCGGCACCGCGATGTCGTGCTTGATGCTGACGCCTTCGATCTTCTGCGCTTCCGAAATCGATTCGCGCAGCGCCCACAGCGCCCGCGCCTGGCTTGTGCTGGCGGCGACGGTGCCGTCGCCGATGGCGCCGCTGGCCAGACAATCGCCCAGCCAGCGCTCGACCGCCGCCGGGTCGGCATCGGAGAACTCGGCCAGCACGTACCAGGGGCTGGCCGCCGCCGGCCGCCGGGCGCCGGGGATGTGGCGCAGGACGAGGCCGAGCGCGGTTTCGGAAACCAGTTCGAAGGCAGTCAGTTGCGCGTCGAAAGCGCCTCTGGCGCGGTTCAGCAACTCCACCGCGGCCCCCGGCGTGGCGACGTTGAGCCAGCAGGTGCTCTGCGTTTTCGGCAGCGGGAAGAGCTTGAGGACGGCGGCGGTGATGATGCCGAGCGTGCCTTCGGCGCCGATGAAGAGCTGTTTGAGGTCGTAGCCGGTATTGTCCTTGCGCAGGCCGCGCAGGCCGTCCCACAGCTCGCCACTGGGCAGCACCACCTGCAGGCCCAACGTCAGTTCGCGGGTGTTGCCGTAGCGCAGCACCTGGACGCCGCCGGCGTTGGTCGACAGGTTGCCGCCGATCTGGCACGACCCCTCCGACGCCAGTGCCAGCGGGAACAGTCGATCGACGGCGCGCGCCGCATCCTGAACGGCAGCCAGCGTGCAGCCGGCTTCGACGGTGATCGTGTTGTTCTGCGCGTCGACGGCGAGAATGCGGTTGATCCTGGCCAGGCTGACGACCACCGCCCGGCCGCTGTCGTCCGGCGTCGCCGCGCCGCACAGGCTGGTATTGCCGCCCTGCGGCACGATCGGCGCACCGGCGGCGACGCAGGCGCGGACGACGGCGGCAACTTCGGCGCTGCTGCCGGGTTGAACCACGCACAGGGCACGGCCGCGGTAACGGCCGCGCCAGTCGGTCAGCATCGGCGCCATGGCGGCCGCTTCACTGAGCACCCGGTCCGGTCCCAGCAGTTCGCGCAAGTTGTCGAGCAAAGCCTGCATCACGTCGTTTTTCCGTCGATTGCCGCCGCCGGCAGCCCAGAGCGCATTCTCGGCAGGCGATGGCGAGCCGTCAAACGCTTTCCCGGCAACGTTCCAGCCGCTATGATTCGTTCATAACCAAGACCGCGCTCCCATGCCCCTGCCCGTCCTCGCCCAGCACCTTGCCCGCAATCGCCTGACCGCCTACTGCGAGCAACGCTATCCACCCGAGTTGCGGGAAAGCGTCCGCCTCGACCTGCGCTTCGAAGACGACGCCGTCGTCCTCTACGAATCGCGGCCTTCGCCGCAGCATGCCGGAGAGTGGATCCACCTCGACATCGCCCGTTTCCGCTACAACCTCGGCTCCGGCACCTGGCTGCTCGACGCGCCGAGCTTCGGCGGCCATTCGGCGTGGCGCCAGTACTCGCACCGTCCGGAGCGCGAGCTGCGCCGCCTGCTGGCGCTGCTCGACGAAGACGCCGAGGGCGTCTTCTGGTCCTGATCAGGCGGGCTGGGCGTAGAGGTCGTGGTGGTCGGCGTCGATGACGCGGACCTTGAGGAAATCGCCAGGCTGGGCGTCGAAGAAGCCATCGAGGTAAACCACACCGTCAATTTCCGGCGCGTCGGCCTTGGAGCGGGCGATCGTCCCTTCGTCGTCGACTTCGTCGACCAGCACTTCGATGACGCTGTCGATCTTGGCCGCCAGCTTGTCGGCGGAAATATCCTCCTGCACCTGCATCAACCAGCGCCGGCGATCCTCGCGCACGTCTTCCGGCGGCAGGCCGGGCAGTTCGTTGGCGGTGGCGCCCTCGACCGGCGAATAGGCGAAGCAGCCGACGCGGTCGAGCTTGGCGTCCTCGATGAACTGGATCAACTGGTCGAAATCCTCATCGGTCTCGCCCGGGAAGCCGGTGATGAAGGTCGAGCGGATGACCAGTTCGGGACAGATTTCGCGCCATTTGGCGATGCGTTCCAGCGTGTTCTCGCTCGAACCGGGACGCTTCATCGCCTTCAGGATCTTCGGGCTGGCGTGCTGGAAGGGGACGTCGAGGTAAGGCAGGATCTTGCCTTCGGCCATCAGCGGGATGACGTCGTCGACCGACGGATACGGGTAGACGTAATGCAGGCGGACCCAGATGCCAAAGGAGGCGAGCGCATCGCACAACTCCTTCAGGCGGGTCTTCACCGGTCGGCCGCCCCAGAAGCTAGTGCGGTACTTGAGGTCGACGCCGTAGGCGCTGGTGTCCTGCGAGATGACGAGGATTTCCTTGACCCCGGCGCGGGCCAGGTTCTCGGCTTCGGCCAGCACGTCGCCGACCGGCCGCGAGACGAGCGGGCCGCGCAGCGACGGAATGATGCAGAAGGTACAGCTGTGGTTGCAGCCTTCGGAAATCTTCAGGTAAGCGTAGTGCGCCGGCGTCAGGCGGATGCCCTGCGGCGGCACGAGGTCGGAATACGGGTCGTGCGGTTTTGGCAGGTGCTGGTGCACGTGGCCCATCACCTCTTCCATCGCGTGCGGGCCGGTGACGGCGAGCACCGACGGGTGCGTCGTCTGGACGATGTCGCCCTTGGCGCCGAGGCAGCCGGTGACGATCACCTTGCCGTTCTCGTTCAGGGCCTCGCCGATGGCATCGAGCGATTCCTCGACGGCGGCGTCGATGAAGCCGCAGGTATTGACGATGACCAGGTCGGAATCGTCGTAGCTGGGCGAGATTTCGTAACCCTCGGCACGCAGGCGGGTGAGGATGAGTTCGGCATCGGAGCCGGCCTTGGGGCAACCGAGCGAGACGAAACCGACGGTCGGCACTTTCTGAATTTGTGTCATGCGGGATTCCAGACTTGACCGGCGGGGCCGGCGGAGAAAACGCGTATTTTATGGGGAAACGCCGGGTAAAATCGCGCCATGATGCCAAGCGCCGACCCCGAACTGCCACCGATCGCCGCCATCGTCGCCGCCACCGGCAGCGCCGATGCCCTGCTGCGCGACTTCGTCGCCGAACTGCGCCGGCGCGGCGTGCGGGTGCGCGGGCTGCTGCAGGAAAGCCATGCGGACGACAGTTGCTGCCAGCACAGCCTGATCGACATCGAAGACGGCCGTCGCTACCCGATCTCGCAGCAACTCGGCAGCCAGTCGAACGCCTGCTCACTGGACACCGCGGCGCTCGCCGAAGCGACCGCGGTGATGCGGCGGATCGCCGACGAAGGCGCCGACCTGGCGATCTTCAACCGCTACGCCAAACTGGAAAGCCACGGCGAAGGTTTCGCCGCCGAGATGCTGCAAGTCATGAGCAACGGCATTCCGGTGCTCACCGTCACTTCCCCCACCCACCTCGAAAGCTGGCGCCACTTCACCGGCGGGATCGCCCGCGAACTGCCGCCGGATGCTGCCGCGCTGAACGACTGGTTCGCTGCCTGAGCATTTTCTGAAGGCGATTTGGCAGATACGCGACAATCGTTATATACACTACAACATATCGTAGCGAAACCAACACCCCAAAATAGCAAATACCCCTGAAAAGCCTGGCATCACTTTTGCTCGATAGCCGTCAATCGCTATATATGTAGTTATATTTCCAAACGAGGCACCAACGATGTATCTGCCGCAACCGGACCAGCAGCGCCGCCTGGTCAGCGACCCGGAAGCCACGGTCGACTGGCTGCGACTGCTACCCGCCGAATGGCGCGACGCCGTCGACCGGCCGCTGTATTTCCGGCGTTACCGCGAATACGAAATGCTCGCCGAGCGGACCATCGGTTACGACGAGGACGCGCGCCCCTGCTTCATTACCCACCAGTTCACATTGACCCGCCTGATGAGCGACGACGACGAAGAGTTTTACGAAACCGTCGCCCTGGCCGAGGAAATGACGGCCTGGCGCCTGCACGACGGACGCTGGCTGGTGCTGCGCAACACACAGCCCGACCCCGGCAGCAAGAACGGAGATTTCTATGCCATTCACCCCGACGCCCCCCGCTGACGCGGCCGGCGCCCCCGGCTTTGGCGGACTGCGCCGCCGTTTGGGCATCTCGCAGGTGGAAATCGCCGGCCAGCTTGGCGTCACCCAGCCCTGCGTCGCCAAGATGGAACACCAGGAAGACATGCGCCTGTCGACGCTGCGCCGCTACGTCGCCGCCCTCGGCGGCGAACTGCGCCTGATCGCCGAAATCGACGGCGTGGCGCACGAACTGGACATCGGCACCTGGCCGGTGACGCCGGAAGAAAAAACATCCACGCAAAACAACAGGGGTCTTCAATGCAATTCACCAAACATGCTCTCCAGCCACGCCTGATCGCCGCTGCCGTCGCCACAGCTTGCGCGCTACCGGCGCACGCCGATTCGTCGCTGTTCGAACTGGGCACCGTCCAGGTCACCGGCGAGCGCTCGCCGAGCGGAGAAATCGAAGCCGAACAGGTGTCCTCGGTGATC
>CAZFXO010000086.1:0-11225 GCA_964523045.1 uncultured Dechloromonas sp.
CGGGAAGGGCGACCCAGGCCAGGGTGCCGGCGACGAGGGCGATCGCGATGGTGATCAGGTGCAAGGACAGCGCGGCAGCGAGCAGCGGCTGCCAGGGCAGGCCGGTGCCGGCCAGCGGCAATGCGACGCCGGCTTCGTAGGTACCGAAGCCGGCGATTCCCTGCACCGGCAGGATCGCCGACAGTTCGCCGCCAAGGACGCCAGGCACGGCGGTAGCGACGGGCAGTCCGGCGAGCGCGGCGAGCGCAAGGCTGAGGCCGCTCAGTTTGCTCAGCCAGTTGGCGATGGTCCACAGCCAACTGGCGCGCGAACTGTCGAACATCGGTCGCAGGCGCTGCAGGTGGCGGAACGGGAAGCCGCTGCGCTGCTTGGCGTCGGCCGTCCGCGCCAGATGGCGGGCCAGCGGCCAGGCGGCGACGAGCCCGAACAGCGCGACGCCGCGCAGCGCGAGCGGCAATCCCGGCCACAGTGCGATGCCTAGCCCGGCGAGCACGACGACATCCTGGATGCGCAGCCAGAACAGGGTGGCCAGCGCCTCGGAGAGTTGCAGGCCAGCACGGTGCAGCATCGCCGGCAGCAACAGTTCGCCGGCCCGGAACGGAATGACGTTGATGCCGAGGTTGTGCAGCAGCGTCATGCGCAGCGCGTTGCGCCAACCCAGCGCGAGGCGCGTCGCGAACTGCGTCGATAGGCGCGCCGCCCGACAGCCATAGGACAGGCATTGCAGCAGCACGAGCAGGCCGAGAACGCCCGGCGCCGGCAGGCGGACGGCCGCCCAGCTCGCCGCTGCCTGGCGGCTGCCGAGCAGCCAGAACAGCAAGGCGGCGCTGATCAGGAGGGAGGCGGACAGCCGCAGGATCAAGGGCTTGTCGTCCGCTGCTGCGCCACTCGGGCGGGCCGTCCGATCGTTGCGACGCCGGGCCGGAAAGGCGGCAGGCATTGTCGGGGGGAGATGTGCCGGGGGGCGCCAGGCGAGCGAAGCAGGGCGGACAAGGAATGCTCCGGTGGATCGAATCGCAGCAGACTAAGGCAAGGCTGTTAAGACTTTGTGACGCGGCCGGGCGAGGCTCATCAAACTGAAAAATTGCGCGCCTATCGTGCACCCGACCGCGCCCTGGCGCGGCAGGCAGGTTTTTCCGTGACTCGTTTGGGAGCGATCAATTGACAGTACTCGTCACCGGCGCCGCTGGTTTCATTGGTTCGGCCGTCTCGCTGCGCCTGCTGGCGCGTGGCGACACCGTCATCGGGATCGACAATCACAACGACTACTACGATCCGGCGCTGAAGGAAGCGCGTCTGGCCCGTCAGCTCGGGCATCCCAACTACACCCACCTGCGTATCGACCTGGCCGACCGTTCCGGCCTGGCGGAACTGTTCAGAACCCATAAGCCCCGGTGCGTGGTCAACCTGGCCGCGCAGGCCGGGGTGCGCTACGCGATGGAGAACCCGCTGGCCTACATTGACAGCAACCTCGTCGGTTTCGCCCATGTCCTCGAAGGCTGTCGCCACAACGGCGTCGAACACCTGGTCTATGCCAGCAGTTCCAGCGTGTACGGGGCAAATACCGCGCTACCGTTTTCGGTGCACGACAACGTCGACCATCCGCTCAGCCTTTACGCCGCGACCAAGAAGGCCAACGAGTTGATGGCCCATTCCTATAGCCATCTCTACGGGCTGCCGACGACCGGGCTGCGCTTCTTCACCGTCTATGGTCCGTGGGATCGGCCGGACATGGCCTTGCAGAAGTTTGCCTGGGCAATCGTCAAGGGCGAGGTCGTCAAACTCTTCAATCACGGCAAGCACCGCCGGGATTTCACCTACATCGACGACATCGTCGAAGGCGTGATCCGTATCCTCGATCGCCCGGCGCCGCCCAACCCGGACTGGTCGGGCGAGCAGCCCGATGCGGGGACGAGCCGGGCGCCGTGGCGGGTCTACAACATCGGCAACAATCGCCCGGTCGACCTGATGGCCTATGTCGGTGCGCTGGAAAAAGCCCTGGGCCGGACGGCGGAGAAAGCCTTCCTGCCGCTTCAGCCGGGCGACGTGCCGGACACCTGGGCGAACGTGGACGATCTGGTCGAGCAGTTCGACTACCAGCCCGCGACCCCGGTCGAACAAGGGGTCGCCAACTTCGCGCGCTGGTTCAGCGATTTCCATCGGCTGGCCTGACCGCCTGATCGGTGCATCCGGCGGTAGCCAGCCGTCAGCCCAGCGCCCTTTCGACCACTTCCAGCACGTCGCGGACCAGGCCGGGGTGGGCGCGGATCTTTTCCAGCGCGGCGCGCGCATGCGCCTGGCGGCCGGCGTCGAACTTCTTCCAGCGGTCGAAGCTGCGCGCCAGCCGCGAGGCCACCTGCGGATTCTTGTCGTGCAGCAGCAGGATGCGTTCGGCCATGAAGACGTAGCCGCTGCCGTCGGCAGCATGGAAACGGACCAGGTTGGCGCCGAAGGCGCGGATCAGCGCGTAGATTTTGTTCGGGTTACCGGCGTCGAAAGCCGGGTGCTGCGTCAGCGCCTTCACCGTGGCCAGCGTGTCGGGCCGGCGGCTGGTCGATTGCGCCTGCAGCCACTTGTCGACGACCAGCGCTTCGTCTTTCCAGCGGTCGTAGAACTCGGCCAGCGCCTGCTCGCGCTGCACGCAGACGGCGGCGTTGACATTGGCCAGCGCGGCCAGTGCGGCGAACTGGTCGGTCATGTTGTCGGCTTCGCGGAACTGCGCGTAGGCCAGCCGGCGCAAGGCGTCGCTGTCGAGTTCGAGGAGGTAGGACAGGCACAGGTTGCGCAGCGCGCGGCGGCCGGCCTGTTCGCTGTCCGGCGCGTAAGCTTCCTTGACGGTCAGCGCGGCGTAGAGATCGGAAAACTCGCCTTCGAGCTGCTCGGCGAGGTGGCGGCGCAGGCCGTTGCGGGCGGCGTGCAGGGCGTCCGGATCGACGATCTCCAACTGTTCGGCGAGCGTCGTTTCGCCGGGCAGGGTGAGCGCTTCGGCGACGAAGGCGGCGCCGCGCTCGCGCTGCGTCTGCAGCAGGCGGCGGCAGGCGGCGGTGAAGCTGTCCGGCCACTGCGGGGCGCGGCCGGCGGCGATTTCGGCGGCGGCGCCGAGGATCAGCGTCGATGCCAGGCGCTGGCCGGCTTCCCAGGCGTTGAACGGGTCGGACTCGAAGGCCAGGAGCAGGGTCAGTTGCTCCGCCGTGTAGTCGAACTCGAGATTGACCGGCGCCGAGAAGTCGCGCAGCAGCGAGGGCACCGGCTCGTCGCCGATGTCGTTGAAGACGAAGGACTGGCTGTTGGCGGTCAGTTGCAGGGTACGTTCGCTGCCCGCGATCAGTTCGCCGGCTTCGGTGAACAGCGCGACGCGGATCGGGATCAGTGCCGGCGCATCGTCGCTGGCGCGCGGGTTGCTCTGCGTGCAGGTCAGCGTGTAGCTGCGTTCGAGCGGGTCGTAATGGCCGTCGACGACGACCTTCGGCGTGCCCGGCTGGTTGTACCAGCGCATGAACAGGGAGAAGTCGAAACCACTGGCGGCGGCCATCGCGGCGACGAAATCCTCGCAGGTCACCGCCTGCCCGTCGTGGCGGCGGAAGTATTCGTCCATGCCGGCGCGGAAGGCGTCGCGGCCGATCAGCGTCTGGATCATGCGGATGACTTCGGCGCCCTTTTCATAGACGGTAGCGGTGTAGAAGTTGTTGATCTCGACGAAGCTGGCCGGGCGGATCGGGTGCGCCATCGGCCCGGCGTCTTCCGGGAACTGGGCGGCGCGCAGGCCGCGCACCTCGCGGATGCGGGCGGTCTGCCGGTTGTGCAGGTCGGCGCCGAATTCCTGGTCGCGGAACACGGTCAGGCCTTCCTTCAAGGAGAGCTGGAACCAGTCGCGGCAGGTGACGCGGTTGCCGGTCCAGTTGTGGAAGTATTCGTGCGCGACGACCCGGTCGATGTTCTCGAAATCCACGTCGGTGGCGACGTCCGGGCGAGCGAGCACATACTTCGTGTTGAAGATGTTGAGCCCCTTGTTCTCCATCGCGCCCATGTTGAAGTCGCCGACGGCGACGATCATGTAGTGGTCGAGGTCGCATTCGAGGCCGAAGCGTTCTTCGTCCCAGCGCATCGATTTCTGCAGCGCTGCCATCGCGTGCGGGCACTGGTCGAGCTTGCCCGGTTCGACGTAGATGGCGAGCTGCACCTCGCGCCCCGACGTGGTGCGGAAGCTGTCGCGCAACACGTCGAGCTTGCCGGCGACGACGGCGAACAGGTAGGCCGGCTTCCTGAACGGGTCGGCCCATTTCGCCCAGTGGCGGCCGTCGGCCTCGTCGCCGGCGGCGACCGGGTTGCCGTTGGCGAGCAGCACCGGGAAAGCCTCTTTGTCGGCGTGCAGGGTCACCGTGTAGACCGACATCACGTCCGGCCGGTCGAGGAACCAGGTGATGCGGCGGAAGCCCTGTGCCTCGCATTGCGTGAAGTAGCCGTCCTGCGAGCGGTAGAAGCCGGAGAAGCGGGTGTTGCGGTCGGGGTCGATGCGCACGACGGTGGTCAGCGTGCAGGCATCGGGCAGGTCGGCCAGCGTCAGCGAGGTCGGCGTCGCGACGAAGGTGGCCGGCTGACCGTCCACGCTGACGCTGAGCGTTTCCAGTTCTTCGCCGTCGAGCACCAGCGGCTGCGCGGCGACGGCCGGGTTGCGGCGCAGCGCGAGGCGGGCGGTGACCGTGGTGGCGCCGGTTGCGATGACGAAATCGAGGTCGACGGTGTCGATCCACCAGGCCGGCGGGGTGTAGTCCTTGAGGAAAATGGTTGGGGGCGTTTCGCGGTTCATCGTGTGCAGGTTCCGGAGAGAAGCCGGAAATGATACGTGAAGTGGATGCCCCACTGTCGCTGGCTTGCCCGGCGGGATGCGGCAATTTGCCACATTCCGGGCCCCGGGGGCGCTCCGTATAGTCCGCCCCTGCACGGCGGACGGCAGGGGGCCGGCCGCAGAAGAATCTCAGGGGGAAAACCATGTTCCAGATGACCGAGCCGGCCCGCCGCCTGCTGCTGGCCTGCGGCTGCCTTGCCGCGACCAATGTTTTTGCCGAAGACGAACGCGGCCTCGCCCAGGTCGTGGTCACTGCGACCCGCACCGAGCAGTCGATCCGCGAGGTGCCGGCGGCGGTATCGGTGATCGACCGCGAGCGCATCGAGGCCTCCGGCGCGACCACCGTCGACCAGGTGCTGCAGGGCGTACCGGGCGTTTACGCGGCGCGTATGGACGCCTCGTCGCCGAACCGCATCGCCCAGACCTATACCCGCGGCCTGCCCGGCAACAGCCGGACCCTGGTCCTGCTCGACGGCATTCCGATGAACGTGCTCTACGATGGCCAGGTCGACTGGTCGCAACTGAGTACCCAGGACGTCGAGCGCGTCGAAGTGGTGCGCGGCGCCAGTTCCGGGCTCTACGGCGCCAACGCGATGGGCGGCGTGATCAACGTGCTGTCGCGCGCCCCCGAACCGGGCACGAAAACGCGGCTCGGCGCCGAATACGGCAGCCTCGACAGCCAGCGCCTGCTGGCCTCGCATTCGCAGCGTTTCGGCGCCACCTCGATCCGGGTTTCGGCCAGCCATTTCGCCAGCGACGGCTACGACATGTGGCGCCCGGACACCACCATTCCGGCCGCCAACCGCGACAAGATCGGCACCGTCAAGGACAACGCCACGCTCAAGCTGCTGCACGAGATCGACGCCCAGTCCTTCGTCGAGGCCGGCGTCAGCTACCTGAAGGACGAAGCCACCGGCTTCTACCGCCCCGGCGCCCCCGGTTACCAGCCGTCGCAGCGCGAACAATACGTGCCGACCGTGCGCTACGTGCGCGATGGAGAAAGTTCGAACACCTCGGTCGCGCTCTACGGGCGTTTCGGCAAGCAGTGGGCGGACACGCTGAACCCGGCGACCTACGCGGCGATCTCCGAGAAAGGCCTTTACGAGGACCGCAGTGTTGGCTTCAACGCCCAGCATTCCCGCGCGCTGGGTTCCATCCACCGGGTCACGCTCGGTCTCGATTTCCTCGACGGCGACGTCGACAACCATTTCTCCTATCCAGGCAGCAGCCGCCTGCGCGACACGCGCGGCGACCTGCGCCGCTACGGCGTCTTCATCCAGGACGAAATGGCGCTGACGGCGCGCTGGAAACTCAACCTCGCCGGTCGCTACGACCACTGGACCACCGGCGGCAACCAGGTGGACAGCGGCGTCGGCCAGCCCAGCACGAGCTACCGCGAGCGTTCCGCCGGCGATTTCTCGCCCAAGCTGGCGACCCTGTTCAAGGTCAACGATGCCTTCAACCTGCGCGCCAGCGCCGGTCGCGCCTTCAACCTGCCGGACATGTTCAACCTCTACGCCAACACCCGGCGCGGCACGACGACCTACTGGGCGAACCCCGATCTCCAGCCGGAAACCGTCAAGGCCTACGACCTCGGCGCCGACTACTATTTCGGCCGGCGCGGCTACGTCAAGGCGACGCTCTATTACAACGACGCCAAGGACTTCATCTACTCGGTCCGCCGCGACGCGACCAATGTCGACAAGATCAACGTCGGCGCCGTCACCACCCGCGGCCTGGAACTGGAAGCCGCCTACCGCCCGAGCGACGCGCTGGCACTGAGCGCCAGCTTCACCTTCAACCGCTCGCGGATCGAGGAGAACGCCAGCAACCCCGATCTCGAAGGCAAGTCGCTGACCAGTGTGCCGCGCCGCCACGGACAGTTGCGTGCCGATTACCGCTGGCCCGGCGGCGCCACCTTGTCCGCCGCCGTCAACCGGGTCGGCAAGCGCTACGCCGACGACATCAACAGCAAGTCCTACAAGGCTTACACGACGCTCGACCTGAGCGCCAGCTACCCGCTGGGCAAGACCTTCAGCGCCCGCCTGAACGTCGTCAATGTCGGCGACAAGGTGTACGACGGCATCGGCTACCTGGCGCCCGGGCGCACGGTGAGCGCCGGTCTTTACGCCAGCTTCTGAAAGCGCGCTGGCGGCCTGAGGGCGGATGCCAGCGCGCTACTTCTTGCGTATCATCCCGAAGCTTCGCCATCGTTCGTCGCCCACCTTGCGCCCGTCGTCCCTTCCTCCTTCCTCGCCAGCGGCTGCCCGCTGGCCGGGCATCGTCCTCGTCCTGGCGGTGCACGGCCTGGCCTTGTGGGTCTTGCTGGCGCAGCGGCTGCTGCCGCTGCCGGAGGAAGCGTCGACGCTGATGGTCAATTTCATCGCCCCGCCGGCGCCGCAGCAGACGGCACCCAAGCCGGCACCGCGACCGCCCGAGCCGAAGCTCTTGCCCAAGCCGGCGCCGCACCAACTGGTCGCCGAAGCGCCGGTGCTCAGTCCGGCCGAGCCGGTCGCCCCGCCACCACCGCTGGCGCCGCCGGTCGAGGTGGCGCCGCAAGCACCGCCCCTGCCCTTGCCGCAGGGCCCGGTGGCGCTGGGCGGCGAGCTGTCGGTGGTTTGCCCGGAGCGGCAGGCGCCGGCCTACCCGGCGCAGTCGCGCCGTCTCGGCGAGACCGGCAAGGTGGTGCTGCGGGTGACGCTCGACGAGCGCGGCAGCGTCGCCCGGGCGAATGTCGAGCGCAGCAGCGGCTATCCGCGGCTCGACGAAGCGGCGCTCGGTGCCGTGCGCGGCTGGCGCTGCACGCCTGCCCGGCGCAACGGCCAGCCGGTCGAGGCGACGGCCTTGCAACCCTTTAATTTCGTGCTGGAAGGAAACTGATCGATGGAACCCGCAGTTGTCGAAGGCTTGGGCTTTGCCCATTTTCTTGCCCAGGCGGATGGCGTCGGGCGCGTCGTGCTCGGTCTGCTGCTGCTGATGTCGGTGGCGAGTTGGTACCTGATCTTCACCAAATGGCTGACCAACACGCTGGCGCAGCGCCAGGCCGGCGCCTTCCTCGATCGTTTCTGGCAGGGCGGTTCGCGCAGCGGACTCGGCGAGCGCCTGCGCGCCGAGAAGATCGACAACGCCTTCGCCCGCCTGGCGTTGAACGCGATCGACGCGGCCGAGGAAGCGGCGGCCGGCGACGATAACCTGGCGACCGCCGGCGGCCTCGCCGAATACCTGACGCGGACGCTGAACAACACCATCGACCAGGAAGCCGCCGCCGCCGAGCATGGCCTCACCGTGCTCGCCTCGGCCGGCTCGGCGGCGCCCTACATCGGCCTGTTCGGCACGGTCTGGGGCATCTACCACGCGCTGGTGCAGATCGGCCTGTCCGGCCAGGGGACGCTCGACAAGGTCGCCGGGCCGGTCGGCGAGGCGCTGATCATGACCGCGCTCGGCCTTGCCGTGGCGATTCCCGCGGTGCTCGCCTACAACGCCTTCAGCCGGCGCAACCGGTTGTGGCTGGCGCGCCTCGAAGGCTTCGCGCATGACCTTTACGTGCTGCTGACGGTGAAGAACGAAACCGCCGGCGGCGCCCGGGGCGGCTGATGGCGGCCGGCGACTTCCGCCGCTACCGCGGCCAGGCCGACGGCCCGAAAGCCGAGATGAACGTCGTCCCCCTGGTCGACGTGATGCTGGTGTTGCTGGTCATCTTCATCGTCACCGCGCCGCTGCTCACGCACGCGGTCAAGATCGACCTGCCGAAGGCATCGAGCGCGGTGAACCTGACCAAGCCCGAGCACATCGAATTCGGCCTGCGCGAGAGCGGCGAGATGTTCTGGAACGGCGAGCCGGTGACGCTCGAAGAACTGTCCGCGCGCTGCGCCATCGCCGCCGCGCAGTCGCCGCCGCCGGAACTGCATATCCGCGCCGATCGCCTGGTGCCCTACGAAAAGGTGGCGCAGGTGATGGCGGTCGCGGCACGCAAGGGTTTGAGCAAGATCGGTTTCGTCAGCGACCCGGCGGGACCGTAAGGGCAAACTCTCGGGGGCGGGATTTCCCGGCTTGCTTTGGCAGGGTTTGTCCGCATAATTGCCAAAATTGCAATCATTGGCAGGGGGCGCGACCGGGATGAAGGAAGAGCGGCGACACATCGTTGCCCTGGTGCTGCTGCCGACGCTGCTGTCGCTGGCCCTGCTCGTCTTCTTCCTGCGCGCCTCGTTGCTCGACTGGGCGGTGGCGCGCTGGACCGAGGACAACCGCGCCTTCGTCGCGGCGTTGGCGGCGCGCCTCGATGCCGAGATCGACCAGCCGCTGCAACTGCTGCGCCTCGCCGCGCAGACGCGCGCCTTCAGCGACTTGCCGGCGCTGGCGCAGATCGACCGCAACATCAACGGCATTCCCGAGAACGTCGACCCGGAGAAGCGCGAGATTCTCGAAAGCCTGCGCCGCCAGGGCAATTTCTCCGTCCTCTTCGTACTGACGCCGGAAGGCGACCACTACATCTCGCATCCCTTCAGCGTGCAGCGTGCGCTGCGCAAGTACAACCTCGCCGAGCGCCGCTATTTCCGCGACGCGGCGAGCAGCGGCGAAGCCGTCGTCTCCGGCGGTTTCCTCGGCGCCGACGGGGTGCCGGCGGTGGCGATCGACGTTCCGGTGCGCGACGCTTCGGGGCGCATCGTGCTGCATCTGGGCGGCGTCCTGCACTTGAGCCGCCTCGCCGACCTGCTGGTCGCCGAGCGCATCGCTCCTTTCGAGCACGCCGCGCTGTACGATGCGGCCGGCGGCAAGATCGCCGATTCGCATGCCGGCGCCAGCGTGGGGCAGGCGCCGGATCACTCGCTGGCGGGTAAGAACGGGGTCGAGCGGATCAGCGATGCCGGCGGCGAACCCTGGCTGCGTTTCGTCGTGCCGCTCGCCCACGGCTGGCACCTCAGCCTGGCGCGCAGCGAGAAGGCGCTGAGCGCGGCGATCGCGCCGCAGGTGCAACGCGTCATCCAGTCGGTGGCGCTGATGGTGCTGGTTCCCTGCCTGATCGGCATGCTCCTCGCGTTCCGCTTCAGCCGCCGCTGGCGCCGCGCCGACCACGCGTTGCGCGAAGCCAACGCCGACCTCGAACGGCGTGTCGCCGAGCGCACCGAGGCGCTGCAGGGGTCGGAAGAGCGCTACCGCAGCCTTTTCGAATCGACTGCTGAAAGCGTGCTGATCCTCGACGGCTACAGCGTCGTCGACTGCAATCCGGGGGCGCTGACCCTGTTCGGCGCCGCCGATCGCGAGGCCTTGCGCGGTCGCTCGCTGTTCGATCTGTCGCCGCCGCTGCAGCCGGGCGGCGAAACGTCGCGCGAACGGGCCGGGCGGTTGATCGAGGCGGCTATGCAGGGCAGCTTCCCGCGCTTCGAGTGGACCCACCGCCGGCTCGACAACGGCCGTCCCTTCGTCGCCGAAATCATGCTCGGCCGCATTCAGTCCAGCGGACGGACGCTGCTCCAGTGCAGCCTGCGCGACATTTCCGAGCGGCGCCGGATCGAGGCCGAGCTGGCGGCTTACCGCGAACACCTCGAAGAACTGGTCGAACTGCGCACTGCCGAACTGGCGCAGGCCAAGCAGGCGGCAGAAAGCGCCAGCATCGCCAAGAGCGCCTTCCTGGCCAACATGAGTCACGAAATCCGGACGCCGATGAACGCCATCCTCGGCATGGCCCGCCTGGTGCGCCGGGGTGGGCTGAGTGACGGGCAGGCGGCGCAGATGGACAAGCTCGAGATCGCCAGCGGCCACCTGCTCGAAATCATCAACGCCGTGCTCGACCTGTCGAAGATCGAAGCCGGCCATTTCGTCCTCGAGTCGCTGCCGGTGCAGCCGGCGGCGATCGTCGCCAACGTCCTGTCGATGATCCACGAACGCGCCCAGGCCAAGGGGCTGACGCTGCGCAGCGAGGTGGCGCCGATCATGGCCCCGTTGCTTGGCGATCCGACTCGCCTGCAGCAGGCGCTACTCAATTACGTGACCAACGCGCTCAAGTTCACCGAGCGCGGCGGCATCGTCGTCCGCGTCGTCGTTGCCGACGAGGATGCCGCCGCGCTGAACCTGCGTTTTGCAGTCGAGGACAGCGGCATCGGCATTCCGGAAGCGGTGCAGGCGCGCCTGTTCTCCGCCTTCGAGCAAGCCGATGCGTCGACCACCCGGCATTACGGCGGCACCGGGCTGGGGCTGGCGATCACCCGCAAGCTGGCCCGGCTGATGGGCGGCGACGCCGGCGTCAGCAGCCAGCCGGGGCAGGGCAGCACCTTCTGGTTCACGGTGCGCCTGGCGCGCGACGTCAGCACGCGCTTGCCGGCACCCGCCATGGGCGACGCCGAAAGCCGCTTGCGCAGCGAATACGCCGGGCGTCGCCTGC
>CAZFXO010000087.1:0-11210 GCA_964523045.1 uncultured Dechloromonas sp.
CCGGTCAGCACCGAGAACAGCTTCCAGGCGCCCCACACGGCGATGTCCACGCGCTTTTGCGCTTCCGCCTTGTGGCCGTTCTCGATCAGCACCTTCAAGGCCGGGCCGCCGATCTGCGCGTGGCGCGATTCGTCGGTCTGGATGCTGGAGATCAGGTTGGCGAAGGTGTGGTCGCCGGCCTCGGCGGCGTCGGCGGCCAGCCCGAGGAACTGCATGTTGGTGAAGCCGGTCTCGAAGCTGAAGGTGAGCATGATCGAGACGCTGATCGCGTCGCGCGTCATCATGATGTCGTCGAAGAAGTGACGCGCCGCGATCATCGCCCATTCGTTGGTGTCGTAGGCCTTGAACGCCCAGTCCATCTGGCGGTCCTTCGACACATGCTCGTGCGGGAAGTAGAGCTGCATCTGGCCGTGGCGGATTTCATCGAGGCAACCGAGCGTCGACATGTTGCGCATGCCCGGCGCCTTGGAGAAGCGCATCATCCGCGCTTCGGCCGAGGCGGCGGCGTATTCGCCGCGGGCGATGGCGCCGTAGTGCGCCTTCATCACCGACTTCCAGCCCGGATCGGCGTTCTCGAAGATGCGGCTGCGCTCCAGCGCCGCCTTCACCGAGTAGGCGCCAGCGTCCTTGTCGCGCTGCACCTTGACGTATTCCGGGTAGGTCTGTTTGTAGGGTTCGTCGTAGCTTTCCCAGGCGCTCAGCGGCAGGCCGAATTCGCCGGCCAGCTTGGGCGGGAACAGTTCGTCCTCGGTTACATACGACGGCGTCCAGTTGGTGCTTCTGGCCAGGTCGTACCAGTCCATTCTGTTGAGTACTGCCATGATTTCTTGTCTCCTTGCTGTATGAACCGGAGTCTTGCGACCCCGGACCCGGGCGATCGTCGTCGCCCCGCGTAGGCGGCCTCCTGGTGGAGGATCGCCGGTGGGAGAGAAGTTAGCCGGAAGCGTCCGGCGCTGAAATTAGACTTAGGTTTAGACGGCCTGCTGCGGCGGCAGGCAAGGCCGCCCGTCGCCCGGGACGAGCCAGGGGGCGGTGAGCGGGAAGAAGGGAAGGTGGCGGCCGCACTTCGCGCGCCGCCGCCACCAGCATGCAGGCGCGCTCAGGCGTTTTCGCCGTCCGCTGCCGGACGGCGCTTTCGCATCACACCGCCAGCGCCTCGCGCACGCCGTCCTGCGGCATGGTTTCGCCCCGGCCGCGCATGATGAATTCGCCGCGCTCCATCAGTAGGTACTGGTCGGCCAGCGATTCGGCGAAGTCGTAGTACTGCTCGACGAGCAGGATCGCCATTTCGCCGGTTTCGGCGAGCAGGCGGATGGCGCGCTCGATGTCCTTGATGATCGACGGCTGGATGCCCTCGGTCGGCTCGTCGAGGATCAGCAGCGACGGCCCCATCGCCAGCGCCCGACCGATCGCCAGTTGCTGCTGCTGACCGCCGGAGAGGTCGCCGCCGCGCCGGTGCAGCATCTGCTTGAGGACCGGGAACATTTCGAAAATGCGCTCGGGAATCTTCGCACTGCCGGGCTTGGTCGCCAGTCCCATCAGCAGGTTTTCCTCGACGGTCAGGCGCGGGAAAATCTCGCGCCCCTGCGGCACGTAGCCGATGCCGGCCTTGACCCGCTCGTGCGGCGGCAGGTGAGTGATCGGCTTGCCGTCGAAAGCGATGCTGCCTTCCTTGGTCTTGACCAGCCCCATCAGGGATTTGAGCAAGGTCGTCTTGCCGACGCCATTGCGCCCGAGCAGGGTGGTGACTTCACCCTTCTGCAGCTCGAAGCTGAGGCCGCGCAGGATGTGGGAGCCGCCGTAGGCTTGGTGGAGGTTATCGACTTTAAGCATTGCGGTTTCCTTTTGGCGGGAGGGGAGGCTGATGGGCTGTTTTGCGTTGTTGACGGCGTGCGGTGGTGGTTTTTTGACCGCTGGTTTCCGCGCCTAACGCGCGAGCGTGTTTGCTTGCTGAACCGCTGGGTTCCGCCGCTGACCGGCGGGCGTACTTTTTCTTGTGTGGCCAAGAAAAAGTAGCCAAAAAGAAGGCCACCCCTAGGTCGGCGCCCGCTGCGCGGGTGCCCTGCGCTACTCGGCCTTGGCGGGGGCTGCGCAACTCGGGGCTGCGCCCCTCAGACAGTGCTCGCCCTTTTTCCGCCAACGCCTGCGTTGCTCGGCGCCTCCCAAGGGGCCCGGCAAACCGATCGGAACGGAAAACGAGGAGGTTTAAACCTTGGCCATTCAGCAGAGACGCCTTTCGGGGCCCCCATGTGGAGCGCCGAGCAACGGAGAAGGGCCGGGGGAAGTCGGCGAGCACTGTCTGAGGCCCGCAGGGCCGAGTTGCGCAGCCGCCCGGCCCTTCGAGTAGCGCAGGGGAGTCGGCGCAGCCGACCGCGTAACCTGGGGTGGCTTTTTCTTTGGCTACTTTCTTTTTTCCAAAAAAAAGAAAGTACGCCCGCGCGTCAGGCGCGGAAACCGGCGCGTCGGAAGCCAAAGCCGCTTGCCTAAGCATAAGGAAACCCAACGCTTCAGCAACCGAACACACCCGCACGTCCGGCGCGGAAATCGGCGCCTCAGCAACCGATTCCGCCCACCCGCGCGGCGCGAAAGAAAAAGCCTCAGCGCCCAAGATAAACCTCAATCACCCGCTGATCATTCTGCACGGTAGCCAGATCGCCCTCCGCCAGCACCGACCCTTCATGCAACACCGTCACCAACCCACCCAGCTTCTCGACAAACGCCATGTCATGCTCGACAACAACCAGCGAATGCTTGCCGGCCAGCGAAACGAACAGTTCCGCCGTGCGCATCGTTTCATCGTCGGTCATGCCGGCGACCGGTTCGTCCAGCAATAAAAGCTTCGGTTCCTGCATCAGCAGCATGCCGATTTCCAGCCATTGCTTCTGTCCATGCGAGAGCAGGCCAGCCGGGCGGTCGGCTTCGTGGTCGAGGCGGATGGTGCGCAGTGTGTCGCTGATCCGGTCGCGGTCGTCGCCGGAGAGCCAGGCGAGCAGGCTTTTCCAGACGCGCTTGTCAGTCTTCATCGCCAGTTCGAGGTTTTCGAACACGGTGTGCTGTTCGAAGATGGTCGGCTTCTGGAACTTGCGGCCGATGCCGACGTGGGCGATTTCCGGTTCGGTCAGGCGGGTCAGGTCGATGGTCTGGCCGAAGAAGGCCTTGCCGGAATCCGGGCGCGTCTTGCCGGTGATGACGTCCATCATCGTCGTCTTGCCAGCGCCGTTGGGGCCGATGATGCAGCGCAGTTCGCCGGCGTCGATGGCCAGGCTGAGGTTGTTCAGGGCCTTGAAGCCGTCGAAGCTGACGGTGATGTCTTCCAGGTACAGCGCGACACCGTGCGAGAGGTCGAGTTCGCCGGTGACGACGTGGCCGAGCTGGGTGGCGCTGTCGCCGCCGTCCGGGCTATCGATGGGGGTGGCGAGGGCGTTCATGCGGCGGCTCCTTGTTTCTTGCTCATGATCTTCTTCCACAGTCCGACCAGGCCCTGCGGCAGCAGCAGGGTGACGACGATGAACAGCAGGCCGAGGAAGAACAGCCAGTATTCCGGGAAGCTGACGGTGAACCAGCTCTTGGCGAGGTTGACCGTGAAGGCGCCGATGACCGGGCCGATCAGCGTGCCGCGCCCGCCGACGGCGACCCAGATGGCGATTTCGATCGAGTTGGCGGGGCTCATTTCGGAGGGGTTGATGATGCCCACCTGCGGCACGTAGAGCGCGCCGGCAATGCCGCACAGGACGGCCGAGATGACCCAGATGGTCAGCTTGTACCAGAGCGGGTTGTAGCCGATGAACATGACGCGGGATTCGGCGTCGCGGATCGCCGCGAGGACGCGGCCGAACTTGGATTTGACCAGCCAGGCGGAGAACACCAGCGTTGCGGCGAGCGCCAGCGCAGTGAGGCCGAAGAGGACCAGGCGCATTTCCGGCGAGGTGATGCCGTGGCCGAGGATCCGCTTGAAGTCGGTGAAGCCGTTGTTGCCGCCGAAGCCGGTCTCGTTGCGGAAGAAGAGCAGCATCGCGGCGTAGGTCAGCGCCTGGGTGATGATCGAGAAATAGACGCCCTTGATCCGCGAGCGGAAGGCGAAGTAGCCGAAGACGAAGGCGACGATGGCAGGTACGGCGACGACCAGCAGCGAGACCCAGAGGAAGCTGTCGCTGCCCGTCCAGAACCAGGGCAGCTCCTTCCAGTCGAGGAAGACCATGAAGTCGGGCAGGTCGCTCTGATAGCTGCCGTCGCGACCGATCTGGCGCATCAGGTACATGCCGAAGGCGTAGCCGCCGAGCGCGAAGAACAGGCCGTGGCCGAGCGACAGGATGCCGCCGTAGCCCCAGATCAGGTCCATGGCGACGGCAACCAGCGCGTAGCACATGATCTTGCCGATCAGCGTGATGGCGTAGGCCGAGACGTGGAAGGCGCTTTCCTCGGGAACGGCGAGATGGAGCACCGGCACGACGACGAGCGCGAGCGCGAGGAAGATGCCCAGCGCGATCCAGGCCTTGCGGTCCAGCGCTGCGAAGACGCGCAGCGTCAGCGGCACGCGGCCGCTGGCCGGCAGGCTCAGGGTGGAAGACGTGACTGACATGCGTCGCTCCTTACTGGTCGGCGAAGCGGCCCTTCAAGGCAAAGATGCCTTGCGGACGCTTCTGGATGAAAACGATGATGGCGACGAGGATCATGATCTTGGCGATCACCGCGCCGGCCCAGCCTTCGAGCAGCTTGCTGAAGATGCCCAGGCCGAGTGCTGCCCAGACCGCGCCGGCGAGTTGCCCGACGCCGCCGACGACGACGACCATGAAGGAATCGACGATGTAGCCCTGACCCATGTCCGGTCCGACGTTGGATATCTGCGACAGGGCCACGCCGCCCAAGCCCGCGATGCCGGCACCGAGCGCGAATGCCATGGTGTCGATACGCGCCGTCGGCACGCCGACGCAGCCGGCCATCGCCCGGTTCTGCGTGACGGCGCGCACGAACATGCCGAGCCGCGTCTTGTTCATCAGCACCCAGACCAGAAACAACACGAACAGCGCGAAGCCGATGATGATGACGCGGTTCCAGGGCAGGATCAGGTTGGGCAGCAGTTCGACGCCGCCCGACATCCAGCTCGGGTTGGCGACCTCGACGTTCTGCGCGCCGAACAGCACGCGCGCCGCCTGGATCAGGATCAGCGACAGGCCCCAGGTGGCGAGCAGGGTTTCCAGCGTCCGTCCGTACAGCCAGCGGATCACCGTCCGCTCCATCAGCACGCCGACCGCGGCGGCGGCGAAGAAGGCGACCGGGATCGCCGCCGGCAGGTACCAGTCGACGTAGTCCGGCGCCCAGGCGCGGAACAGGCTCTGCATCGCGTAGGCCGAGTAGGCACCGATCATCAGCAGTTCGCCGTGCGCCATGTTGATGATGCCCATGACGCCGTAGGTGATGGCCAGGCCAAGCGCCGCCAGCAGCAGGATGGAACCGAGCGACAGGCCGGAGAAGATGCCGGCCAGCGTGTCCATCCAGGCCAGGCTGCGCTCGATGCTTTTCAGCGCGGCGCTTGCCGCGGCGCGCACTTTCTCGTCGCTTTCGCCGCCGGCTTCGGTGAGCGGCAGGAGCAGGCTCTTGACCGCCGGCGTGGCGGCTTCGGCCAGGGTGTTGACGGCGGCCAGGCGGACCGCCGGATCGGCGTCCTGCAGGGTGGCCTGGGCGTGGGCCAGGGCGAGCAGCGACTTGATCTCGCCGTCCTGTTCCTGATCGCGCGCCTTGGCCAGCACACCGGCCAGTTCGGCGCCGACGTTGCTTTGCAGTTCGCGGGCGGCGGCCAGGCGGACGGCGCGGTCGGCGTCGAACAGCCGGAGCGCGGCCAACGCGTTGGCCAGTTCGCCGCGCAGACGGTTGTTGACGGTGATCGTGTCGGCCCCCTCGGGCAGTTCGACCGTTTCGCCGCTCAAGGCATCGAGCGTCTTCTC
Organism: uncultured Dechloromonas sp.; assembly: GCA_964523045.1. GTDB lineage: Bacteria > Pseudomonadota > Gammaproteobacteria > Burkholderiales > Rhodocyclaceae > Azonexus. Next base: position 5,943 of record CAZFXO010000087.1, read on the forward strand.
GCCGTCGAAGACATAGAGCTTGTCGCCGGCGAAGTAGAGACTGTCGTCGGCCATGGCCTGCAACAGCTTCGCCGTGCCGGGTTCGGCGGCGGCGGTCAGTTGCTGGATGGCAGCGATCTTGTCGGAATTGTCGTCGGCCGCCAGTTGGCGCACCAGCGCCGGGTCGGGGGCGGCCAGGGCGCCCAGGCTGGTGGCCCAGAGCAGGAAGGCGAGTAAACGTTTTTTCATTGGGGTCCGTCCGCAATTTGTGCAGTGCAGCGACAGATTACGGAGCGGCCCCCGGGCCGGGAATACGATGAATTGCGTAGGGGGGGACTTGCCCCCCGGTTTCAGTGCTGGCCGCGCAGCTTCGACCACAGGTGATGCAGGCCGACCAGCAGCAGGCCGACGACGATGCCGATCGCCGTGTCGGCGAGCAGGGCGACCGCCCAATGGGCGAATTCGAGATGGAAAAGGTGGCCGATGATGCCGCCGGCGACGGCGAACATGGCGACCATGCCGACCGGGCCGAGCACCTTGAGCACGACCGGCGCGGCGTTGGCCATGGCGAGCCCGAGGCGGCGACGGAAGCCGTCGCCCGAGCGGGCCAGCGCCAGCCCCATGTCGTCGAGGCGGATGATCAGCCCGATCAGGCCATAAACGCCGAGCGTCATCACGATGCCGACCAGCACCAGCACGGCGATCTTGTAGCCGAGCGGAGACTCGCCGGTGGCGGCGAGCGAGATCACCAGCATCTCGAAGCTGAGCACGATGTCGGTCTTGATCGCGCCGCGCACCTTTTCGTCCTCGCTCAGCGGCGCTTCGCCGGCGGTGCTGGCGTCTTCCTGGTGAAAGTATTCGAGCAACCCTTCGCCGCCTTCGAGGGCCAGGTAGAGCGCGCCCAGCGTCAGGGCGACGGTGATTGCCGCCGGCAGGAAATAGCCGACGACGAGCAGTAGCGCGCCCAGCCAGATCTTGTTCAGGGCGCTGCCCTTGATGATCCGCCACAAGGCGGGGAGTTCGCGGTTGGGCGAGACACCGGCCACCTGGCCGGCACCGACCGCCAGGTCGTCCCCGGCGACGCCGACCGTCTTGGCCGTTGCCTTGCCGGTCAGTACGGCGATGTCGTCGGCGGCGGCAGAAAGTTTGACGCTCTGCGCGGCCAGATCGTCGGCCGCGGCAGCGGCAAGTTTGCTGACGTCGCGCAGCAGGGCGAAGAATGCGGAAGTGGCCATGGTCCAGTCGGTCGCTTGGAAAAGCCGTGAGTATACCGTTGTCGTCGCCGCTTGCCGCCGTCGGTCGGCGGGTGCGAAATGTTCAGGCTGTCACGGCGAATTGTTCGACGGCGGCGGCGATTTCCTGCAACTGGTCGGCGATCCTCGCGACCAGCGGCGCTTCGCGCGGATCGGCGGTCGTTTGCCGCAGCAGGGCGTCGAGTTCGGTGGCTGCTTGCTGGATTCGCTCAAGGCCAACGCTGCCGGTCGCGCCCTTGAGCGCGTGGCAGATTCTCTCGGCCGCCTGACGGTCGTTTTCGGCCAGGGTCTGGCGCAAGGCATCGGCGTCGGCGTGATGTTTGTCCACGAAAAGCCGAATCAGCTTGAGCAGGCGTTGCGGGTTGCAGCGCAGGCGGGCCAGCACGGTGTCGAGGTCGAGTCCGGGCAGGGCGGCGAGGGCCGTGCGCAGGCCGCTGTCGCTGGCGGCGGCCGGCGGCGCGGGCGGCGGGCTGGTCGGGTTCGCCGGCGGCAGCCATTGCAACAGCTTGGCGAAGAGCAGTTCCGGCTCGACCGGCTTGGCGACGAAGTCGTTCATGCCGGCTTCCTGGCAGCGCTGCATGTCCTCGATGAAGGCGTTGGCTGTCATCGCCAGGATCGGCACCGTCTCGCCGCCGGGCAGGGCGCGGATGCGGCGGGTGGCTTCGAGGCCGTCCATGACCGGCATCTGCATGTCCATCAGGATCAGTGCGAACGGCTGGCTGGCGAATTTTTCGATCGCCTCGGCGCCGTTGTTGGCAATGCTGACGTGCATTCCGACGTCCTGGAGCAGGGCGAGCGCGACTTCCTGGTTGACCGGGTTGTCCTCGCACAGCAGGATGCGGCTGCCGTGGTGGTGGTGACGCAGGAGGGTGTCGCTGGCGTCGTCGGCGTGCCGGGCGTCCGGGCTGTTCAACTGGCGCGGCGAGCGGGCGAAACGGGCGGTGAACCAGAAGCGGCTGCCTTGCCCTTCGGTGCTGTCGACCCCGGCATCGCCCTCCATCATGCGCGCCAGTTGACGGGTGATCGCCAGCCCCAGGCCGGTGCCGCCGTACTGGCGCGTGGTCGAGCGGTCTGCCTGCTCGAAGGCGCCGAACAGGCTGGGCAGCGCCTGCGCCGGAATGCCGATGCCGCTGTCTTCGACTTCGAAGCGGTAGCTGGCGGCGTCCGTCGTCTGCTCCAGCAGGCGGGCGCGTAGCGTGATGCCGCCATGCTCGGTGAACTTGATCGCGTTGCCCAGGTAGTTGAGCAGCGCCTGCGCCAGCCGGGTCGGGTCGCCGCGCAGGCAGCCGTCGATCGGCGGCGGTAGGTCGAGGAAGAAATCCAGCCCCTTTTCCCGGGCCTTGCCGGCGATCAGGTCGCCGGCTCGGGTGACCGTATCGTTGAGGTCGAATTCGATGTCCTCGAGCTGAATCTTGCCGGCCTCGATCTTCGAGATGTCGAGCACGTCGTTGATGATCGCCAGCAGGTGATCCGCCGCCAGGTGAATCTTGGCCAGCTTGTCGCGATGCCGGGGATCGTCGATGTTGCGTTCGAGCAGGCCAGTGAGACCGATGATGGCGTTCATCGGCGTGCGGATCTCGTGGCTCATGTTGGCGAGGAAACTGCTCTTCGCCAAGCTGGCCGATTCCGCGATGCGGCGCGCCTCCTCCAGTTGCTCGGTGCGTTCGCGCACCAGTTCCTCGAGGTGGCTGCGATGGATTTCCAGCTCCTCCTCCAGCGCCTTGGTGGCGGTGACGTCGGTGACGAAGCCGTACCAGACGATCTTGTCGTCCTCCTGCTCCGGCATCGCGTCCACGTGCAGCCACTTGACCCGGCCGTCTGCCATGCGGATCCGGTAATCGACCAGCCAGCGCTGCATGCTGGTCGCCGACTGGTGCATCGAATCGAACAGGCGGTCGTGGTCCTCGGGCACCAGCAGGTCGCGGATCAGGTGGGCGTCGGCCTCGATGACTTCGGCGCTGACCTCATAGATGTCCTGTACCGCCGCGCTGGCGAAGGGAAAAGCGCCGGTGCCGTCGGCGTGCTGGTAATACTGGAAAACCATGCCCGGGACGTGGGCCAAGGTCTTGCGCAGCAGCTCCGTGGCGGCCACCCTGGCGAGCAGGGCTTCCTGATCGACGATGGCCTTGAGCAGCCCGTTGAAGGCGTTGGCCAGCTTGCCGATCTCGTCGTCGGAATCGACCGGCAGCGCGCTACGCGGCCGGCTGCCCTGGCGCATCTCGTCGAGCAGGACGGCGGAACGTTCGAGCGGCCGCAACTGGCGCCTGACCCACCACCAGGCGACAAGGCCGGCAAACAGCGTGAAGGCGAGCGCGGCGATGAGCAGGCGCTGCTGCATCTGCCGTACAACGGCAAAGGCTTCGGCGGTCGGCAGCACCGACTGCATGACCCAGGGCGTGCTGCCGATCCGCACCGACGACGACAACTCCTCGACACCGCGCGAGCTGACGGCGACCCCCGAGCCCTCGCGACCATCGATATAGCTGTCGTAGACCGGGTTGACGCCGGCGGGCGGGCCTTTTTTCAAGACCCGCCGCTTGTCCGACGAAGCGATGAAGGTCCTGGCCCGGGTATCGGTGACGAAGAAATCGCCGGTCCGCCCGTACTTGGCCTGGCTGATCTGGTCCAGGAAATTGGGTTTCCCCATGTTGGTGATGCCGAGGACGGCACCGATCATCCGCTTGTCCGTTGCGATGACGGGGACGGCGATGGTGATTACCGGCACACCGGTACGACGCCCGGTCAGCGGCTCGGTAATGAGCGGCTTGCCGGTGGCGACCAGCTCACGGAAAAAGTCGCGGTCGCCATAGTGAGTGCCGCCGCGCTCAAGACGCGCGGGAACGCTGGCAATAGCCGTGCCCTCCGCGTCGAGCACCATGATCCCCCAGTTGAACAGGGGGTCGAGCCCAGTCTGCGCATCAAGCAGCGCCTGGCTGGCCGAACGGTCGCCCGACAGCCGAGACAGACGCTCCGCCAGTGCTTCAAGAATCTTGGTCCGCTCACCGACCGAACGTTCAATTTCCGAAGCGACCAACGAAACCGCCGAAAACTGCTGCGCCGAGATCGTCGCTTCCATATCAGCGCGCAAGTAGTTGCCGATGAAGAAGACGATGACCCAGACCGAAAGCACGGACGCACAAAGAACCCCGGCCACCAGCCGGGTCCTCAGGGAGTGCCAGGAGAACTTGATCATCGAACGCCATTTCGCAGCATGACTTTGCTGTCATGTTACACCGGCCTTTCTGCAGCCGCGTGTCGGGTAGTGGCGGGAGAGGTCGGTGGGTCAGATGGTGGGGTTGGCTGCCGCGTCAACTTTCGTCAGGCGGAGAAAGCGAAGGTATTGGGACCGATGCCGCGTTGATCAACGATTGGTTGCCTGAAAACGATGTCTGGTCGTTGCGGTCATTTCGCCAATAGTACGGCGTCAATTGTGGCGTGGTTTCATTCGTTTGGCGTGCTTTTCTCGGGGTCAGTTATAGCTGAAGTAGAGGAAGTCGAGAATGGTGCTGTTGTTTCCCGGGGTGAATACATAGCCATATCCGCAGTAGGTGTAATCCAGCTTGATCTCGATTTTTCCGGTTCTTCGGTTGGCGCTATAGCTGATCTCGATTTCTTCCGATTCCTTGTTTTTGTTTTTTGATTTTATGATTTTTTTGATTGGCTCTTTGGGTAATAGTCCGGCTATTTCACTTGTGTGGTGTCCGCTGAAATAGTGGTAGGTTTGTTCTATGTTTTTACCCCTGAAGATGCAGCGTATTTTAAATCCTTCCTCATATACATTGCCTCCCGCTTCCCGGCAGCTACAGATCTTGTCTCTCAGGCAGCTGGCTATCACAGGCTCGCTGTTCGAAATGTCTTTTTCTTCGGCGAGCGCCAGGTTTGTGTGGCTGATAAGAAATAATGCAAGATATGAAATTGTTATATTTAAATTGGCTCTCATGAATATATTTTTCAATAGTTGTGCATATTTCGTCTATTTGCTTATTAACCCGGCAATCCAATAGGTTCATTACGCGGCATATTGGATTTTCTGGTG
>CAZFXO010000088.1:0-11135 GCA_964523045.1 uncultured Dechloromonas sp.
CAAGTTCGGCGAGATCGAGGTCAAGCCGCTGTCGCGCATCAAGAAGATTTCCGGCCAGAACCTGTCGCGCAACTGGGTGATGATCCCGGCCGTCACCTATCACGAAGACGCCGACATCACTGACCTGGAAGCCTTCCGCGTGCTGCTCAACAAGGAGAACGAAAAGGGTGGCGGCGCCAAGCTGACCATGCTGGCTTTCCTGGTCAAGGCCTGCGTCAAGGCGATGCAGAAGTTCCCCGAGTTCAACGCTTCGCTAACGACGGCCGAAAATGGCGAAATGAGCCTGGTGCTGAAGAAGTACTTCAACATCGGTTTCGCCGCCGACACGCCGAACGGCCTGGTCGTGCCGGTGATCAAGAATGCCGACAAGAAGTCGGTGTTCGAGATCGCCCAGGAGTCCGGCGACCTGGCCAAGCAGGCGCGTGACGGCAAGCTCAAGCCGGCCGACATGCAGGGCGCCTGCTTCACCATCTCCTCGCTCGGCGGCATCGGCGGCACCTACTTCGCGCCGATCGTCAACGCGCCGGAAGTCGCCATCCTCGGCGTCAACAAGTCGGCGATGAAGCCGGTCTGGGACGGCAAGCAATTCGTGCCGCGCCTGACCCTGCCGCTGTCGCTGACCGCCGACCACCGCGTCATCGACGGCGCGCTGGCGACTCGCTTTAACGTCTATATCGCGCAACTGCTGGCCGACTTCCGTCGCGTCGCGCTATAAGGGGAAATGACCATGAGCAATCTGGTTGAAGTGAAAGTCCCGGACATCGGCGATTTCGACAGCGTGCCGGTGATCGACCTGTTCGTTAAGGTCGGCGACACGATCAAGGTCGACGACGCGATCTGCACGCTGGAATCGGACAAGGCGACGATGGATGTGCCGTCGCCGGTCGCCGGCACGGTCAAGGAAGTGCTGGTGCAGCTCGGCGCCAAGGTCAGCGAAGGCGTGCTGCTGATCAAGGTGGAAGCCGGCGCTGCGGCAGCCGCCGCACCCGCGCCGGCCGCAACCGCTGCCCCGGCGGCGGCGCCGGTTGCCGCGCCGACGGCCGCGGCCCATGCCGGCAGCGCCGACATCGAATGCGACATGCTGGTGCTCGGCGGTGGCCCCGGCGGCTACTCGGCCGCCTTCCGCGCCGCCGACCTCGGCCTGAAGACGGTGATCGTCGAGCGTTATTCGACACTCGGCGGCGTCTGCCTGAACGTCGGCTGCATCCCGTCCAAGGCGCTGCTGCACGTCACCGCGGTGGTCGAGGAAACGGCGCACCTGGCCGAGGCCGGCGTCAGCTTCGCGGCGCCGCAGATCGACGTGGACAAGCTGCGCGCCCACAAGTCCAAGGTGGTCGGCAAGCTGACCGGCGGCCTGGCCGGCATGGCCAAGGGGCGCAAGGTCGACATCGTGCGCGGCTACGGCAACTTCCTCGACCCCAACCATCTGGAAGTCGAAGTCACCGACGGCAGCGGCCAGGACAAGACGGGCGCCAAGCAGGTGGTGAAGTTCAAGCAGTGCATCATCGCCGCCGGTTCGGCGGCCGTGCATCTGCCCTTCATCCCGCAGGACCCGCGCATCGTCGATTCGACCGGCGCGCTGGAGCTGCGCTTCGTGCCGAAGAAGATGCTGGTCATCGGCGGCGGCATCATCGGCCTGGAAATGGCCACGGTGTATTCGGCGCTGGGCGCCAGCATCGACGTCGTCGAAATGGCCGACGGCCTGATGCAGGGCCCGGACCGCGACGCGGTCAAGGTCTGGGAAAAGCTCAACAACCAGCGTTTCGAGCGCGTCATGCTGAAGACCAAGACGGTCGCCGTCGACGCCAAGGACGACGGCCTGTGGGTCAAGTTCGAGGGCGAAGGTGCCCCGAACGCCGAAGCCGTGCGCTACGACATGATCCTGCAAGCCGCCGGCCGCGCGCCGAACGGCAAGAAGATCGGCGCCGACAAGGCGGGCGTCATCGTCGACGAACGCGGCTTCATCCCGGTCGATGCGCAGATGCGCACCAACGTGCCGCACATCTTCGCCATCGGCGACGTCGTCGGCCAACCGATGCTGGCGCACAAGGCGGTGCACGAGGCGCATGTCGCGGCGGAAGTCGCCGCCGGCCACAAGGCCGCCTTCGACGTCCAGGTGATCCCCGGCGTGGCCTACACTCACCCCGAAGTGGCGTGGGTCGGCTACACCGAGGACCAGGCGAAGAAGGAAGGGCGCAAGGTCGAGACCGCCAAGTTCCCGTGGGCGGCCTCCGGTCGCGCCATCGCCAACGGCGCCGACTACGGCTTCACCAAGCTGATTTTCGACGCCGAATCGCACCGCGTCATCGGCGGCGCCATCGTCGGCCCGTCGGCCGGCGACATGATCGGCGAGGTCTGCCTGGCGATCGAGATGGGCTGCGACGCGGTCGATATCGGCAAGACCATCCACCCCCACCCCACCCTCGGCGAATCGATCGGCATGGCCGCCGAAATCGCCCACGGTTCCTGCACGGACGTTCCGCCGCCGCGCAAGAAGTAACGATCCTCTGCGTTACGCTAACCTCTAGCTAGCGTTCGTATTTGGCGACGGTTTCATCCGTCGCCTTTTTTTGTCCACCGGCTAGAGATACCATGGGGAAAAACCGCCGGAAAGAACAACATGTCCCCGCCCCTCCCCACCGGATTCCGCCACCTGGTCTATGCGCTGGCCGACGCCCTCGACCTGGTCGGCATCGACGACGTCGGGCACGGCAAACGGGTCGGCATCATGGCCGCCGAAGTCGCCGAAGTGCTCGACCTGCCGCCGGAACGCCGCCTCTTCCTGTTCGAACTCGGCCTGCTGCACGACATCGGCGTCTCGTCGACCGTCACCCACCACCACCTGGTCACCGAATTCGACTGGGAAGGCGCCCAGCAGCACTGCCTGACCGGCGCCGAACTGTTGCGCGAGTTCGCGCCACTGCAGGCCTACGCCGAGCCGATCCGTTATCACCACACGCCGTGGACCAGACTGCCCGACAACTTGCCCGCCGACGTCCGGCAGGCAGCCAACCTGGTCTTCCTGGTCGACCGCGTCGACGCCTTCGCCGCGCCGCACTACGGCGACGGCAGCCTGCTCATTTCGACCCAGGAAATCCGCGCGGCAATCTGCCAGCACGATGGCAGCTACTTCGATCCGGCACTGATCGCCGCCTTCCTGCAAGCCTCGCGTTCGGAGGCTTTCTGGCTGCGCCTGGAAATGCGCAACGTCCAGGCCTGTCTGGCCGACCGCCTGAACGAACCCGACGCGCGGACCATCGACGCCGGCGAACTCAAGCAACTGGCCGGCATTTTCTCGCGCATCGTCGACGCCAAGAGTGCCTTCACCGCCCAGCACTCGCTCGGCGTCTCGCGCCTGGCCGGGCTGCTCGCAAACTATCTGGAGATCGCGCCGGCGCGCCGCGAACAACTGGAAATCGCCGGCCTGCTGCACGACATCGGCAAGCTGCGCGTTCCCGACGAGGTGCTCGACAAGCCGGCCCGCCTCGACGCCCGCGAACGCAGCATCATGAACACGCACAGTTTCGAGACCTACCAGATCCTGCGCCTGATCCCGGGGCTGGAGGAAATCGCCTACTGGGCCGCCTGCCACCACGAAGAGCCAGGCGGCAACGGCTACCCCTTCCATCTGGCGGCAGAAACCCTGCCGCTCGAAGCGCGCATCCTGCGCGTCGCCGACATCTTCCAGGCGATGGTCCAGGACCGCCCCTACCGACACGGCCTGCCGGCCAGCGAAGCGCTCGCCTTCCTGGGTGACCTGGCCGCCCAGGGCCGGGTCGACAGCGAGATCGCCGCCATCCTTGCCAAACACCTCGACGCCGCCTACGCCGCGGCCCGCCCGGAAGCCTCATGACCGCCACACCCCAGACCCGGCGCAGCGCCGCCGAACAGCAACGCCTGGAAAGCCTGCTGCAGGAAATGTTCGAGCACCGCATCAGCTTCAACGAAGTGCTCGGCCTGAAAGTCGCCTCGTTCGCCCCGGCCGCGCCGCAACTGAAGTTCGCGATGCGCCCCGAGCTGGTCGGCCACTACCTCTACGGCCGTCTGCACGGCGGCGTGATCGCCGCCGCCCTCGACACCGTCGGCGGCTTTGCCGCGGTGGTCGGCATCGCCGAGAAGTTCTGCGGCGAAACCGCCGAGCAGGTGGCGCACCGCTTCGGCCGCATCGGCACCATCGACCTGCGCACCGATTTCCTGCACCAGGGCATCGGCCACGAGTTCACGGCCACCGGCCGCATCGTCCGGCTCGGCGGGCGCATCGCTTCGATCCAGATGACGCTGGAAAACGAAAGCGGCCTGCTCATCGCCACCGGCAGCGCCGCTTACGTGGTCAGTTGAGCGCGTTCAGCGGCGCAGCGCGGCAACCGCCTCGGCGGTGCTGAGCACGCCGTTGGCGATCATCCCGAAATTGACCAGCGCCGCCTGGTAGGCCGCCTCGCCGGGCGCGCCGACGGCATCCTTGACGACATAGACGCGAAAGCCGTTCTCCATCAGCGCCCGCAGGTGCGAGTCGACGCACAGGTTGGCGACCAGGCCGGCCAACACCACGGTGTCAATGCCGCGGCTGCGCAACTGGTAGATCAGGTCGTTGCTCTCCGGGCCGTAGAGCTTGTGCGGGGCGACGACGACGGTCGCCGGATCGTCGATGTAGGGCTTGAAGCGGGCGTAGAAGTCGCCACCGCCGGCGGCGTCGCGGCGCAGTGCTCCCATGTCGAGCAACTGGCGCTGCAACGCGCCGGCTTGCGTCCACTGGCCGTCGAGCGCGCCATAAACGAGCGGATCGACGGCGAACAGGTAACCGCCGGCCTTCGCTGCCTGCATCAGGCGCTCCAGGTTGGCGACGGTGTCGAGGCGGGCGAGGTTGTCCTTGAGCAGGCCGTAGAGCTTGCCGTCCTCGCGCAGGAAATCGTTCTGCGGGTCGGTGACGACGAGGGCGCTGCGCCCGGGTTCGAAGTGCAGCACGGCGCCGCCCCCGGCGCTGGCGGGAACGGCGGAGAAGAGCAGCGGCACGGCAAGGAAGAGCGAGACGAATGGCTTTTTCATGATGCATCCTTTCCTTCGGACAGGGATTGCGGCCGCCCGGCATGGACGGCCTGGCGGCATTCTCGGCAGCCCGGCGGGCGCTTTCCGTAGCTTTGGCTACACAAGCCGCCATCCCGCGCCAACGTAGCTTTTGCTACAGAAGGCCGGGCCGGCGCGGGATAGCCTGCGTCCAGATCCCCGACCAAGGAGTGCTTCATGCCTGCCCCATCCGCCCCGAACGCCGCCACCCCCTGCGGGAGCCGGCCATGAACAGCGGCCTTGCCGATTTCCTGATGATCGCCATCCCGGCCATTCTGACCGGCGCCATCGTCCTCGCCCTGATGGTCCGCCGCGAACTGGCGCCGGCCGTCGGCCTGCGCGGCGAACAGCGCTGGCTGCTCGGGCTGGCGCTGGGCATGGGACTGGTCGCCTTCAGCATCAAGCTGGGCGTCGCCCTCATCCTCAGCAGCGCCCCCGGCGCCACCGTCGAACCACTCGCCGCGCGCGATTTCGGCAGCGCCGTCATGCCCGACGACGACAGCGTCGCGCTGATCAAAGCCTTCATCAACCCGGCCTCGGGCAACGGCCAGCGCTACGTCTGGGAACGCCTGCCAGACCGGGCCCCGGCGCCGGCCGGGCTGCCGACCACAGCGGCCCGGGTGGCGCTCGGCGAACGCCTGTTCAACGAACGCCGGCTGTCTGGCGACGGCACGCTGAACTGCGCTTCCTGCCACGACTTGACCGGCCATGCCGGCGCCGACGGGCGGCCACTGGCGCGCGGCATCGCCGACCAGGTCGGGCCGCGCAACACGCCGACGGTGTGGAACGCCGCCTTCCAGTCGGTACTGTTCTGGGACGGCCGGGCGCCCTCGCTGGAAGCGCAGGCGGGCGGTCCCATCCTCAACCCGATCGAGATGGGCCTGGCCTCGGCGGAAGAAGCCGAGCGCCGCCTGGAGGGCGACGCCGACTACCGCCGCCTGTTCACCGCCGCCTTCGGCGACGCAGCCGTCACCTTCCCGCGCATCGTCCAGGCGCTGGCCGCCTACGAGCGCACGCTGATCACGCCGGACAGCCCCTACGACCGCTTCGTCGATGGCGACGCCGGCGCCCTCAGCCCGGCGCAGCTACGCGGCATGGCGCTGTTCGAAAAACTGGGCTGCATCCTCTGTCACCGCGGGCCGAACTTCAGCGACGCCAGCCTGCTCGGCGGCCAGAGCGCGTTGCGCTACTTCCCGGCCAATCCGACGCCCTACGAGAAACGCTACCCGCTGCTCGGCGCCGACGGCCGCCCCGGCGTCTGGCGCGTGCCGTCGCTGCGCAACGTCGCGCTGACCGGCCCCTGGCTGCACAACGGCTCGGTGGACCGGCTCGACGAAGTCGTCCGCATCATGGCCAGCGCCCAGCTCGGCCGCTCGCGCCAGCTACAGGCGTGGATCGACGGCGAGTCGGCGCTGCACCTCGCCGACCAGACGCCGCTGCCCGACGCCCAGGTCGCCGACCTGGTCGCCTTCCTCGAAGCCCTGAGCAGCGACCGCCTGCGCCGCCAGGCGGGCTTGCCGGCGGATACCCGCCCGGAATAAGCTGGCGGGCATGGACGACATGACCCCGATCACCGAAATCGCCCCCTTCCGCAACCTGTCCGACGCCGGCCGGGAGCTGCTGGCGCAGGTCCAGGTCAGCGTCCACATGCGCTCGCCGCAGGCGCTGATCCACAAGGGGCAGGCGGCGTCCGGCGCCTACTTCGTGCTCGCCGGCCGGCTGCGCGTCTATGCGCTGGCGCCGAACGGCAACGAGGCCACGCTGTACTTCATCGGCCCCGGCGAAACCTGCGTCTTCGCGCTGAACAGCCTGTTCAACGACCTGCGCTACCCGGCCTGGGTGCAGGCGGTCGAGGACACCCGGCTGGCGACCATTCCGGGACCGGTCTACCGGCGCCTGTTCGCGGTCGAACCGGAGGTCCGCGACCTGACGGTGCGCACCCTGTCCACGCTGGTCTTCCGGTTGATGGCGGAACTCGAGGAAGTGCACGCCTACAAGCTGAACCAGCGGCTGGCCAACGCCATCCTGGTGCACGGCAGCGGCTAGTTGCTGCTGCGCATGACGCAGCAGCAACTAGCCGACCACCTCGGCACGACGCGCGAGGTGATCGCCCGCCTGATCGGCGAACTGGTCGACGCCGGCCTGATCGAGAGCCGCCGCGCCTGCATCCGCATCGCCGACGCCGCCGGCCTCGCCCGCCTGATCGCCGGCGAGGCGGCGACCTGAGCCGCTACTCCCGGTTTAAAGGAGAGGCACCACCGACTGCTCGCCGCGTTCATAGACAACGTTGGCGCGGCCGACGATCAGCGGATCGAGGTTGCCGATCAGCTTGGTGTCCTTGTTCGTGTACGGCAGCTTGTGCAGGATGTAGCGCATGGCGTTGAGCCGCGCCCGCTTCTTGCAGTTCGACTTGATCACCGTCCATGGCGCGTCGGCGGTGTCGGTGTGGAAGAACATCGCCTCCTTGGCCTTGGTGTAGTCGTCCCACTTGTCGAGCGAGGCCATGTCGATCGGCGACAGCTTCCACTGCTTGAGCGGATGCACCTTGCGCTCGCGGAAACGGCGGCGCTGCTCCTCCTGGCTGACCGAGAACCAGAACTTGATCAGGTGGGTGCCATTACGCACCAGCATGCGCTCGAACTCCGGCGCCTGGCGGACGAACTCGGCGTATTCCTGGTCGGAACAGAAACCCATGACGCGCTCGACGCCGGCCCGGTTGTACCAGGAACGGTCGAACAGGACGATCTCGCCGTTGGTCGGCAGATGTTCGACATAGCGCTGGAAATACCACTGGCCGCGCTCGATCTCCGAGGGCTTTTCCAGGGCGACGACGCGCGCCCCCCGCGGGTTCAGGTGTTCCATGAAGCGCTTGATGGTGCCGCCCTTGCCCGCCGCGTCGCGGCCTTCGAAGAGGATCACCACCTTCTGCCCGGTTTCCTTGACCCAAGCCTGCAGTTTGAGCAATTCAACCTGCAGCCGGTATTTCTGCCGCTCGTAGTTGCGGCGCTGCATCAGGTTCTTGTACGGGTAGCCGCCGTCGCGCCAGTCCTTGGCCAGCTCCTCGTCGGGATTGAGCACGTTGCCGTCGGCGCCGACCCGGCGCTGCTTGAGCAGGCTGCGCAGCAGGGTCAGCGCTTCCTCGTCCGGCGAATTGGCCAGGATGTCGCGCATCGCCGCCAGCTTGGCTTCCTGGGCGGCGTCGACCGCCGCATGCACGGTGAAGGCTTCGATCCCGGCAGCCGTCTGCGTCGGCGGCACGTCGCCCTGGGCGACCTGACGGGGTTGCCGGCCGCTGCTGCGCTTGCCCGTCGTTTTGGCGGCTGCCGGCTTGCCGCTTGCGTTCTTCGTTGTCGCCATGAACTCCCCCTTTGTACTGGTTGTGCCAAAGGGGCTATTTCACGCCGACCGCGAAAGCTTGTCTACTCCAGCATTTCCACCGGAACCATGGCGCGCAGCACGGTCTGCGTGTCGCCGCGGCGCAGGCGGTTGCTCAACCACCACAAGGCGCCCTTCTTGATGCTCCAGTCGGCTTCCTGACCGCCCAACAACAACGAGGCCAGGCGCCCGAGACCGGGCTGGTGGCCGACGATCAGCACCGATCCGCTGGCATCGGGCCAGCCCGAAGCGGCAATCAGTTCCGAAACGCAAGTATCCGGACCGATCCGGCGGTTGGTCTCGAACGGCAGGTTGAGCGCCTGCGCCGTCTGCTGGGTGCGGATCGCCGGGCTGACGATGATCCGCGTTTCCTTCGGCAGGCGCTCGCGCAACCAGCCGGCCATCCGTTTCGCCTGCCGCTCGCCGCGTTCGGTCAGGCGCCGTTTCAGGTCATCCTCGCCGTCTTCGGCTTCGGCATGACGCCACAGCAACAAATCCATGATCTCCTCCTCCAAGGCCGGAAATGGTATAGCCGGATTATTACCGCCCCATGTCAGCGCCATGGGCGAGACGGATCAAGCAAAGAGATCGGGTTGCGGCTGGCGCAGGCTGTCGCGACCGACGGTCAGCCGCACCTTGCTGCCGCGGCGGCCGATCGCCTCGACCACCATGCGGCCGGCACAAGCCTCGGCGACGACCATGACGTTGCGCGATTGCGCCCGCGTCCTGCCGACGTAGAGCGCCAGATTACCCGGTTGCGGTGTCCATTTGAGCATGCGCCATGATAGCCAGCGCGGCGCCGCCTGTCAGCCCGCCGCGGCGTCGGGCTGAGCTGCCGTTTCGAGCATGTCGATGATCGCCTGCATGCCTTCGCTGGCTGCCGGATCGTTGCAGGCGTCAACGCCGAGATAGATGTTGCGCCCCAGGTTGCGCATGCGCCAGGTGACCTCATTGACGATCTGCTGCATTTCCTCGAGCAGCCCCTGATCGCTGGCATCGGCACCGGACAGGCTGGAGGCGTCGAGGATACCGGTCGAGCGCAGGGAACGGGCAAAACCGTCAAGCAGATAGAGCGCCCGGCCGACGATCTCGAGCAGGGGATTCGACAGGGCCTTCCCCGCCTCCGCCTGCAGCGCGGCGCCAACCGTTTCGATGTGCGCCAGCAGGCGGTGCGCCCGATCCACGCACTTCGTGTCGGGAGGAAGCTGCGGCGCCACCTTCAAGCGCTGCAGCCCGCGGATCAGCACGTCGGCGGCGCCGCGGTCGAACTCCTTGGGAACGATGCGCAAGGCCAGCGAAACCTGGCTCGCCCCGGAATTCCCCCGATTGATCAGCGCTGCCGCCGAATCGGCCACGGCCATCCAGCCCGAGAGGTCATGCTGCTCCTTGCGCGTCAGGCGTGCCGGATAACCGCTGCCGTCGTGGCGCTCATGATGCTGCGCGACGCAGGCCAGCACGCCCTGCGGCATCGAGGTCAGGCCACGGATCAACAGTTCGCCGACGCGGGGATGGGTGGCCACGTGCTTCCATTCCTGCGGCGAAAGATGGCCCTGACGCGTGATGTAATCGGGGTTGACGTAGATTTCCCCAATATCGTGCAGGATCGAAGCCACCAGCAGGGTGCGGGCTTCGGCAGCGGAAGCCTCAAGCTCCGCAGCAATGCCGGCGCAAAGCGCGGCGACCACCTGGGTATGCCGGAAGCTGTCGGCCGAGGTATGGCGAACACAGGTCATCAGCAGCATCAGCGGTGGCGGAATGTGCAGATCCCTGCCGTCGCGCAGGATTTCCCGCGCCCCCCGACTGCCGGCGATACTCTCGAGCGCCGGGTTCTGATCCACCAGATCCAGCGCCCCCTGCAGGATTTCGGCGACCGTCAGGCCATCGCGGACCGACAACGAGCTTTCCAACGGTGCCCTCAGCTTGCGCAGCAACAGGCGATCCTGCATGTCGCGGGAAACCTCGGCACCTTTGGCCAGCAGCTTGAAGCCTTGCTCGTCGTAAATATCCTGCGTCGCAACGATCGAATGCGTTTCGGAAAGGTCGAGCAACTTCTCCACACAATGCTGGTTTGAACTATAGACCGCCATCGGACTCTGCACCTTGTCGCCACAGGATTTCCCAACGGGAAACGTACACTGTTGCATGATTTGTAACAGACGGTTTTTACACCCTTTCCAGCAAAATGGCCACCCCGTTAATACCAAGGTAATAGATCGTTGGTAAGCATAGGGGAATTTCAGCCCTCTCAGGCCCCGCGGACGCGCACGGGGAAGCCTGGCAGCTCACAAAAAAATACCAAATGCATCTCGTCATTCAGCTTGTTTTAAGCCTCGAGTCATAAAATTGCGGCAGTTCCCGAATACGGAACCTCTACCAGCAAATCCTTTTATGGAGTTGAAACATGAACAAACTGATCAGCGCACTCATCGCCACCTTCATTGCCGGCAGCGCCATCGCCGGCCCGACCTGCAACGTTCCTGAAGACAAGTGGATGAAGGAAGCCGACTTCAAGGCCAAGATCACCGCCCAGGGCTACCAGATCAAGACCTTCAAGGTCTCCAAGGGCAAGTGCTACGAGATCTACGGCTTCGACAAGGATGGCAAGAAGGTCGAGATCTACTACGACCCGAGCACCGGCGCCGAGATGGAACGCAAGTAAGCCTCTTCAGCAATCCGCTGGCTTCCCGCGGGAAGCCAGC
>CAZFXO010000089.1:0-11077 GCA_964523045.1 uncultured Dechloromonas sp.
CACCAGAAAATCCAATATGCCGCGTAATGAACCTATTGGATTGCCGGGTTAATACTCACTACACTGAAAATGAATCTGGTGTTCTCTATATTCAAGGATATAACGTCGAGGAAAATTCGTTTAATTTCCATGGGATTAAATATGTCACCGAGGAGTTCCATAGGCAGCATTTAAAATCGTGTTTGCGTGAAGGGGACTTGCTAACTGTACAAACAGGAAATGTTGGATTGACGACAGTTGTTCCGCCCAATTTAGCTGGGGCCAATTGTCATGCTTTAATCATTTCCCGGTTTGATCAAAAGCGCGTTGTTCCAAAGTACATTGCTTACTGCCTTAACAGCAAAATTGGGCGCTCAAGGTTGAAATTGATCGAAACAGGGACAACCATGAAGCACCTCAATGTTGGGGACATGCTTCATTTCATGGTCCCGTTTCCCCCGACAGTGGTAGAGCAACAAGCCATAGCCACCGCCCTGAGCGACGCCGATGCGCTGATCGAATCGCTGGAACAACTGCTCGCCAAGAAGCGCCAGATCAAGCAAGGCGCGATGCAGGAACTCCTCACCGCCCAGCGCCGCTTGCCGGGATTCGAAGGGGAATGGAACACCCGGTGTTTGGGGGAGGTAGCGCCTTTACAGCGGGGGTTTGATCTTCCAACGCGAGACTTGAGCCCAGGGCCATACCCGGTTGTCTATTCAAATGGCATTCTGCAAAGACATAATTCATTTCAGGTCAAAGGTCCTGGAGTTGTAACTGGGCGTTCAGGAACAATCGGGACTGTTACTTATGTAGAAGACGATTTCTGGCCCCATAACACTTCACTTTGGGTCACGTCCTTTAAGGGCAACAACCCCAAGTTTGTTTTTTACCTTTACCTGTACGTGGGGCTTGGGCAGTTTGCCACCGGTTCCGGTGTTCCTACTTTGAATCGAAATGATGTGCACATATTTAAAGTAACCGTTCCACCCACAATCGAAGAGCAAACCGCCATCGCCCAAGTTCTCTCCGACATGGACGCCGAAATCGCCGCCGTCGAAACCCGATTGACCAAGGCCCGTGCCATCAAGCAGGGCATGATGCAGGAATTGCTGACCGGGAGGATACGTCTCGTATGACACTGGACCAGTTACTTGAAGCCTTGCGTCTCGGTGAAAGCCAGGACATCGAATTCAAGGCGGCCGACGGCGGTTTGCCGCGTTCGCTGTGGGAAACCGTATCGGCTTTTGCCAACACCGACGGCGGTACGCTGGTGCTCGGCGTCGCCGAACGCCATGGCAGCTTCGTCGTCGATGGGGTGCGCAAGCCGGAGGCATTGCTCAAGGCTTTCTGGGATGGGCATAACAATCCGCAGCGTCTCAATCGGCCTGTTTGTACTGAATCCGATGCGGTCGTGGTTTCCCTGGATCGTCACAAGCTGCTGTGCATCCGCGTGCCACGGGCGTAGCGCCAGGAGCGGCCGGTGTTCATCAACGGCAATCCACTTCTCGGTACCTACAAGCGCAATTACGAAGGTGATTACCGCTGTACCGAGGTTGAGGTACGGCAGATGCTGCGCGATGCTGGCGACGAGGCGCTGGACAGCCAGATTTTCGATGGTTTCGATCTCGACGATCTGGATGCCGATACGCTGGCGGCCTACCGCAACCGCTTTGCGTCACGCGATCCGGATCATCCCTTCCTTGCCCTGAACGAGCCGGATTTTCTCGAACGCATCGGTGCCTTGCGCCGTGATCGGCGCAGCGGCGTCGAAGGCCTGACCCTGGCCGGTTTGGTTATGTTCGGTCGTGAGCGCAGCCTGCTCGATGCGCTGCCGCACTTCCATCTCGATTACCAGGAGCAGTTGTCGACCGATCCCGAGGAGCGCTGGACCTATCGTCTGACGGTCGACGGCAAGTGGGCACCGAATCTGTTCAATTTCTACTACCGTGTTTTTCCTCGTCTGGTGGATGGGGTTGATGTCCCCTTCAAGCTGGATCATTCGGCAATGCGCCTGGAGGAAACGCATGTCCATGAAGCCTTGCGCGAGGCGCTGGTCAATGCGCTGGTCCACGCCGACCATCAGTCGTCGCGGCCGATTACCGTGATCAAGCAGCGCGATGCCTTCATTTTCACCAACCCCGGTCGCCTGCGCATTCCCAAGGAGCAGTTGTACCAAGGTGGCGTGACCGACCCGCGCAATCCGAATCTGCAAAAGATGTTCCAGATGCTGGGCTTGGGCGAGAAGGCGGGATCGGGCTTTCAGAAGATTCTGCGGGCCTGGCGTGAGCAGCACTGGATGATTCCACTGGTGGCCGAAAATCTGACGCTGGAGACCACCCGCATCTGGCTGCCGGTGGCCAGCATGATTCCCGCCGATGTTGAGAAGGAACTGCGGGCGGTGGTGGGTGACGCCTACGCTTCGCTGGATGAGTTGGGCCGGGTCATCCTGATGCTGGCCCATCGCTTTCGTGAAGTGGGGAATGAGGACATTCAACCCTATCGCGATGAACATCCCCGGGAAATCGGCGGGCGTCTGAAGGAGTTGGTCGGCGCGGGCTGGCTGGAGAAGGCGGGGCATGGGCGCGGTACGCGTTACCGTTGGCCGCAAGCCGGCAGTTCCGATTTGTTCGCTACTTTGCCAAGTGAGCCTGTGGACTCCGAACATTTGGTACCGAGGTCCGAACATTTGGCGGTGGACTCCGAACATTTGGTACCGAGGTCCGAACATTTGGCGGTGGATTCCGAACATTTGGTGCCGAGGTCCGAACATTTGGCTGCCGAACAAAACCCCCAACTGTTGCAGTTGGCTGCCGAGGTTCGGGGCAAGGGCAAGGTGCCCAGAGACGCCATGGAAGCGGCGCTCCTTGCGTTGTGCGAAATCCAGTGGCTTTCTTTACGGGAATTGGGCAACTTGTTGAACCGGGATTCCAACTCGCTACGTAACCATTACATCAATGCGATGTTGCAGGATGGCCGCCTGGAAGCGCGCGTACCGGGGAAGCCGAATCATCCCAATCAGGCGTACCGGAAGAAGTAAGGGGGCGAGGAGAACGGTTTTATCTACTTTTATCTTGAGTTGGATAAAAGTGGTCTTACCAGAAATCCGTGTTCGGGCAGCCGAATTGTTTTCAGGAAAATGATGCACTTTTCCTGAAAAATGAAAAGGTTTTCGGCCAGGCAAGTCTTTGTAAATAAATGATGTTTATGAATTTTTGGCATGCCAGGGGTTTGGGTCGACAGAGGGCAATCGATCAAGTCGGCTAACGGGAATTTCAGGCTGTGACCAGTGGCTACGGGTACCGGCAAGGGGGACAGATGAGCATCGGCAAACCGGAACGCGAGACGCAGGAACGCGTCATCAGGCTCTTCGCGGAAGAGCTGGGTCACCGTTTCCTCGGCGATTGGAGTGAGCGGGCCGGCAACAGTAATGTCGAGGAAGGCCTGCTGAGCGACTGGCTGGCTCGTCGCGGCAACACGCCAGCGCAGATCAGCGCCGCCTTGCACAAGTTGCGCAGCGAGGCCGGCAATCCCAACCGCACGCTCTACGCCAATAACGAGGCGGTGTATCAGTTGTTGCGCTACGGGGTGCCGGTCAAGGTCGAGGCCGGCCGGGTTACCGAGACGGTGCATCTGGTCGATTGGGCGAAGCCGGAGAACAACGATTTCGCGCTGGCCGAGGAGGTGACGCTGAAGGGCGGCCACGAGCGGCGGCCGGACCTGGTGCTCTACCTGAACGGGCTGGCCATCGCCGTGCTGGAATTGAAGAACAGCCGGGTCAGCATCGGCGACGGCATCCGCCAGAACCTTTCCAACCAGTTGCCCGAGTTCAATGCCTGGTTCTTCAGCACGGTGCAGTTCGTCTTTGCCGGCAACGATTCGGAAGGGCTGCAGTACGGCACGGTCGGCACCGAGGAAAAGTACTTCCTGACATGGAAGGAAGACGAGGACGATAACCGCCGCTTCAAGCTCGACAAGTACCTGCTCAAACTCTGCGAGCGGCGCCGGCTGCTCGAACTGATCCACGATTTCGTGCTCTTCGACGGCGGCATCAAGAAGCTGCCGCGGGTGCACCAGTATTTCGGCATCAAGGCGGCGCAGGCGCAGGTCGGACGCCGGCAGGGCGGCATCATCTGGCACACCCAGGGCGCCGGCAAGAGCATCCTGATGGTGTTGCTGGCCAAGTGGCT
Source organism: uncultured Dechloromonas sp. (assembly GCA_964523045.1). Lineage (GTDB taxonomy): Bacteria > Pseudomonadota > Gammaproteobacteria > Burkholderiales > Rhodocyclaceae > Azonexus. The sequence continues at coordinate 4,167 of CAZFXO010000089.1, forward strand.
GCTGGAAAACAAGCCGCAGGCGCGGGTGGTCATCGTCACCGACCGCGACGAGCTGGACAAGCAGATTCAGCGGGTATTCACCGAGGCTGGCGAGACCATCCACCGCAGCAGCAGCGGCCGCGACCTGATGGCCCAGCTCGGGCAGGCCAGGCCGCGCCTGCTCTGTTCGCTGGTACACAAGTTCGGGCGCAAGGATGTCGATGACTTCGAGGGCTTCATCAAGGAACTGGAGGCCCAGCCGAGCCCGGCGGTAGGCGAGCTGTTCGTTTTCGTCGACGAATGCCACCGCACGCAGAGCGGCAAGCTGCACCGGGTGATGAAGGCCCTGCTGCCGAACGCGCTGTTCATCGGCTTTACCGGCACGCCGCTGCTGAAGCAGGACAAGGCGACCAGCCTGGAGGTCTTCGGCGGCTACATCCACACCTACAAGTTCAGCGAGGCGGTGGACGACGGCGTCGTGCTCGATCTGGTCTATGAGGCACGCGACATCGACCAGCGCCTGAGTTCGAGCGAGCGCATCGACCAGTGGTTCGAGGCGCGGACCAAGGGGCTCAACGACTGGCAGAAGGACGAGCTGAAGAAAACCTGGGGCACCATGCAGCGGGTGTTGAGTTCGCGCTCGCGCATGGAGCGGGTGGTTGCCGACATCATCTTCGATTTCAGCGTCAAGCCGCGCCTGTCGAGCGAACGCGGCAACGCCATCCTGGTGGCGGCGAGCATCCACGAGGCCTGCAAGTATTTCACGCTGTTCGAGAAGACGCCGTTCAAGGGCCGTTGCGCGGTGATCACCTCGTACAACCCGCAGGCGAAGGATGTGACGCTGGAGGAAACCGGCGCGAATTCCGAGACCGACCGCCAGTTCATCTACAACACCTATAACGCGCTGCTCGCCGATGTCGTGGCCAAGCCCGGCCTGAGCAAGACCGAAACCTACGAGGAACGGGCCAAGGCGCTGTTCGTCAGGGAACCGGCGAGCATGAAGTTGCTGGTGGTGGTGGACAAGCTGCTCACCGGCTTCGACGCGCCGCCCTGCACCTATCTCTACATCGACAAGTCGATGCAGGATCACGGCCTCTTCCAGGCGATCTGCCGTACCAACCGGCTCGACGGAGACGACAAGGATTTCGGCTACATCGTCGATTACAAGGACTTGTTCAAGAAGGTGGAGAACGCCATCGCCGTCTATTCGTCGGAACTGGACCGCAGCGCCGGCGGTGCCGATCCGGAGGTGCTGCTCAAGGACCGCCTGAAGCTCGGGCGGGAAACCCTGGACGACGCGCTGGAAGCACTGGCCCTGCTCTGTGAACCGGTGCCACCGCCGCGCGAGACGCTGCAATACATCCATTACTTCTGCGGCAATACCGAAGTGGCCGGCGACCTGAAGGCGCACGAGCCGCGCCGGGTGCAGCTTTACAAGGCGGTGGTGGCGCTGCTACGCGCCTACGCCAACATCGGCGACGAGATGGAAGGCGCCGGCTACACGCCGGCGCAGGCCGGCAACATCCAGCGCCAGGTCAAGGATTACGTGGACCTGCGCGAGATCATCCGCAAGGCCAGTGGCGAGACGCTGGACCTGAAGCCTTACGAGGCCGACATGCGCCACCTGATCGATACCTACATCCAGGCCGACGAACCGCGCAAGATTTCACCCTTCGACGGTCTGGGCTTGCTCGACCTGATCGTCCGCAGCGGTATCGCCGCCACCATTGCCGACGAACTCGGCGGGCTCAAGGGTAACCGCGACGCGGTGGCCGAGACCATCGAGAACAACGTGCGCAGCAAGATCATCAAGGAAAGCCTGACCGATCCGGCCTACTTCGCCCGGATGTCGGCGCTGCTCGACGAGATCATCCGCCTGCGCCGGGAAAAGGCCGTCGAGTACGAGGACTACCTGAAGCGCATCGCCGAACTCGCCGCCCGCGTGCACCAGGGCAATGCCGGCGATCTGCCGGTCAGGCTGGACACGCCGGGCAAGCGCGCCCTGTACAACAACCTTAAGGATTTCGTGCCGGCACAGGCGCTTGCCGAACCGCCGGCCGGCTACGGGGAGATAGAGCCGGCGCTGGCCCTGGTCCTGCGCCTGGACGAGGCGGTCAGGCAGCACCGGCCGGACGGCTGGCGGGGCAGCGTGCCGAAGGAAAACATCATCAAGCAGGCCTTGTACGCGGTGCTGAAGGATATCGAGCTGGTCGAACGCGTCTTTCTGATCGTCAAGGCGCAGGCCGAGTACTGATGAAGGCGACGCTAGACCTCGGCGACTTCCGTGCGGAAGTCGTGCGCAAGGCCATCAAGCATGTGCATCTGAGCGTCTATCCGCCGGATGGGCGGGTGCGTATTGCTGCGCCGGCGGGTATGGAACTGGAAACCATCCGTCTCTTCGCCATCGCCAAGCTGGCCTGGATCCGGCGCCAGCAGCGGAAGATCATCGCCCAGGAGCGCGAGACGCCGCGCGAGTTCCTCGACCGGGAAAGCCATTACGTCTGGGGCAAGCGTTACCTGCTGAAGGTCGTCGAAAAGGAGGCAGCGCCGGCCGTCGAGCTTGGCCACAGCAGCCTGCTGCTGCAGGTACGGCCGGGGTGCGACGCGGCGCGGCGCCAGGAAATCCTCGATGCCTGGTACCGCGAGCAGATCAGGCAGGCCGTGTCGGCGCTGCTGGAAAAATGGCAGCCGCTGATCGGCGTGCGGGCCGGGAAGATTTTCGTGCAGCGCATGCGTACCCGCTGGGGCAGTTGTAACCCGGCCGCAGGCCACATTCGCCTGAACACCGATCTGGCCAAGAAGCCGCCGGAATGCCTGGAGTACATCGTCGTGCATGAACTGACGCACCTGCTCGAGCCGACCCATAACGCTCGCTTCGCCAGCTTGATGGAGGGCTTCCTGCCGCATTGGCGGTTGGTGCGGGATGCGCTGAACCGCTTGCCGGTCCGGCACGAGGATTGGACCTATTAGGTCAGGCCGGCGTCATTTTCCGCCAAGTCGGGTGTTCATTCTCTGGACTGCGCCAGCCACTTGAGCAGGCTGGTGTAGAGCATTTCGGGGACGACCGGTTTGGCCAGGTGTTCGTTCATGCCGGCGTCGAGGCAGGCCTGGCGGTCCTGTTCGAAGACGTTGGCGGTCATTGCCAGGATCGGCGTCTGCCGGTTGAGCGAGTCGCCGCGGATGGCGCGGGTGGCGTCGAGGCCGTTGCGACGGGGCATCTGCATGTCCATCAGGATCAGGTCGTAGTGCTTCTGACGGGCGAGGGTAACCGCCTGTTCGCCATCGACGGCGGTATCGATAAAGAAACCGAGGTCGTCGATCAGGCCGAGCATGACCTCGCGGCAGATGCTTTCGTCTTCGGCCAGCAGCAGACGGGCGCCGGCATGTTGCGCGCGTAGCTGCGACTCGTCGGGAATCTGCGCCGGGTCCGGGAGGGGCGCGTGCGATTGGCTGTCGTCGCGCCGCAGCCGGACGGTGAACCAGAAGGTGCTTCCCTGGCCAGGCTGGCTGTCGACGCCGACGCTGCCGCCCATCAATTCGACCAGCCGCTTGCTGATTGCGAGGCCGAGACCGGTGCCGCCGTATTTGCGGGTCATCGATCCGTCGGCCTGTTCGAAGGCGGCGAACAGGCGCGAGCGGTTTGCCGTGTCGATGCCGATGCCCTGGTCGACGACCTCGAAACGCAGCCGGCAGTCGTCGCGGCCGTCTTCGAGCTGGCGGACGCTGAGGCGGATTTCGCCGTGTTCGCTGAACTTGATCGCGTTGCCGAGCAGGTTGATCAGGATCTGCCCGAGGCGCAGCGGATCGCCGAGAAAACGCTGGCGGACGACTGGGGCGTCCTGCTCGATGCGCAGGCTGAGGCCCTTGCTCCGGGCCTTGTGGGCGAACAGGGTGAGCAGGTTGGTGTAGATCTGTTCCAGCGTCAGCGGGACGTTCTCCAGTGTCAGGCGTTCCGCTTCGATTTTCGACAGGTCGAGGATGTCGTTGAGCAGGGCGAGCAGGTGCTGGGCCGATTGCTCGGCCTTGCCGAGCTGGTCGGTGACCAGCGGATCGCTGACCCGGCGGCGGGCAAGAGCGATCATGCCGAGGACGCCGTTCATCGGCGTGCGCAGTTCGTGGCTCATGTTGGCGAGGAAGGTGCTCTTCGCCCGGTTGGCGGCTTCGGCGGCGTCCTTGGCCACCTGCAGGTCCTGGGTGCGGGTTTCGACCAGGCGTTCCAGCGTCAGCTGCTGTTCCTTGAGCGCCGTGTAGTCGGAAAAGAGCCCGACGTAGCGCTGGATTTCACCGGCTTCGTTGCGGATGCCGCTGATTGTCTGGCGGGCGACGAAGAGTTCGCCGTTCTTGCGCCGGTTCCAGATTTCGCCGCTCCAGCGGCCTTCCCGGGTGATCGCCTGCCACAGGCTGGCGTAGAAATCGGCGGATTGCAGGTGTGACTTGAGCAGGCGCGGGTTGCGGCCGAGTACCTCGGCACGTTCGTAACCGGTGATTTCAGTGAAGGCCGGATTGACGTCGAGGATGGTGCCATCGGCGGTGGTCAGGATGATCGCTTCGTTGGCATGGCGGAAGACGCTGGCCGCCTGTTGCAGCTCACGTTCGGCCTGCTTGCGTTCGGTGATGTCGGTGGCAATGCCGAGCACGCCGAGCAACTGGCCGTCGCCATCGACGATTGGCGTCTTCACGGTTTCCAGCAGGACGTGCCGGCCGTCGCTGGCGTAGGTCACCCATTCCTCGTTGCTCACCGGGCCGCCGTTGGCCATCGCCCGGCGGTCGTTGGCGCGGAAGAAGTCGGCCAGTTCGCGGTCGACGAAGTCGTAGTCGCTCTTGCTGATGATCTGCGCCTCGCTGGCGCCGAAGAAGCGTTCGAACTCCGGGTTGCAGGCGAGGTAGATGCCGTCCGGGTTCTTCAGCCAGATCAGGTCGTGCAGCGCATGGAAAATGGTCTTCAACTGGGCGTCGTAGGCGGTGCGCTCGCGCTGATGCAACGCCCGCATTTCTTCCGAGGTGATTTCGAGCGAGCGCTCCAGGGTGTAGCGGTCCTGGTCGAAACCGTTGTAGGTGCGCTCGACGACATCCAGCAGGGCCTGCCAGCTTGCCGCGTCGGGCGCTTGCCCGGCGCTCAGGCCGAGCTTGCGCAACTGGCGGGAGAGCAGGCGGTGGCCGGTCACGCGGCGTTTTCCCAGAGCAGGGTGAGCGTCATCGTCTGGTTGTGCAGGTCGCAGCAACTGCCGGTGAGCGGCGACAGTTCGCCGTAGGAGTAGAAGCCGACCATGGTGGTCTGCGCCGGCAGGGTGTCGAGCACCGCGTCGAGTTCCTCCTCGCTGCGCTCGCTGAGGACCAGACGGCGGCCGACGCAGCTAACGGCGAGGGCGAGCAGCGGGCCGCCGGCGTCGGCGGTCATGCCGGTGCGTTCGGCGGCCTGGGCGGCGCCGTCGATGACGCGTTCGAAGTTGGCCCGCATCAGTTGTACCGTGGCGCCTTCCGGGATGTCGCCGGCGAAGGTGATCGACTGCTGCGCCTCGTCGATGCCGAGGATGGTGCGCACCGTTTCCTCGCCGCGCTTGCCGTCGCTGTGGATGGCGAGCGGGAAGAGCAGGGCGCTGGCAGGGAGTTCGGCGGCGCGTTCGCCGAGGTATTTCTTGTACAGCGGCAGCGCCGGCTGGTGGTCGAGTTCGTAGAGGACGTTGCCCTTGGCGCGGGTCACCTTGCGATCGACGCCGAGGATGTCCCAGCCGCTGCCGCTGCCATGGGCAAGGCCGATCTTCTCGCCGTAGAAGCCGATGGCGACGATGGCGTGGTCCTGCGGCCCGTTATCGCCGAGCACCCAGGTCTGGTGGAAGCGGTTGCCGTCGCCGGCCAGGCCGCCGGTGACGACGATGCCGGCGGGCAAGGCCGAGGCGAAGCCGCGCGCCAGTTCCGAGCCATTGACGTTGAGGCCGTCGGCGAAGACCAGGATGCCGCGCAGGCCGTCGGTGTTGAGGGATTGGGCGAGCGCGCAGCCGGCTGCGAAGGATTGCGCGGTTTCCTCGAAGTGGTGCGTGATGGCGCACAGGCGGGTGGCGGCAAAACGCACCAGGGCGACGGTGAGCGTGTTGTCTTCGATCGAGCGCCCGGCGATCTCGCCGGCCGTCGAGGCGCCGCCCCAGACCGAGTTCGGGAAGCTGGCGCGCAACTCGTCGAGGACCGGAGCCAGCGCCCCGAGTTCGGTCGGACCGAAGACCAGGAGCAGGGTATCGGGCGAATCGAGGCTGGTGTCCGGCGGCTGGTCCCAGCCGTTGGCGATGGCGTAGCGATACGCTGCGGTCTGCAATTGTCACCCCCTGTCGATTGCGCTGCCGATGCGGGAAAAGTGTAGCGCATTAGCGGGCTGTGAATCGATCAGACACGGGCGTCGCGGCTGCCCACCGACGCATCGGATGGCCCGGCCGGAGGCCGCCGCCGTTTCATGTGGAACCGGCGCGACTCAGGAGCTTTCGCCGCACCAGCTTTCCTCCAGTCCGCGTCGCACCGCTGCCGGGTCGTCGCTGGTGGCGAGCAGCAGATGCAGCTTGGCGAAGGCGGCTTCCAGCGTCAGGTCGCCGCCGGCGACGACGCCGAGGCGGGCGAGGGCGCTGCCGGTGGCGTAGGTTTCCTGGCTGACGCCGCCATGCAGGCACTGCGTGACGTTGAGCAGAACGATGCCGCGGGCGGCGGCGCGTTCGAGCGCGGCCATCAAGGCGCGGTCGCCCTGCGGCGCGTTGCCGACGCCGTAGGTCTGGAGGACGATGCCGCGCAGTCGCGGGTTGGCGCTCAGCGCATCGACCAGTGCGGCGGGAAAGCCCGGATGCAGGGTGAGGACGGCGACCGCCTGGTCGTCGTAGGAGGGAAGGTTGAAGCAGCGCTCGCCGGCGGCGAGCAGACGGTCGTGATGGAGGACGAAGCCGGCGCCGGCTTCG
>CAZFXO010000090.1:0-10753 GCA_964523045.1 uncultured Dechloromonas sp.
GCGGATCAGCCCGAAGTGCGAGCGCGGGTCGGCCAGTCCGGGCAAGGGCTGCGGGTGCGCGGTTTTCAGCGCGTCGATGTGCTCGTTCCAGGCGCTCCGGGGATTTTCCGGCACCATTGGCAGCAGGCGGGCGAGCGCCTCGCCGAGGTCGGCGACGATGCCGACGTGGGCGGCCTTGATCTTGTCCAGTTCGGCGGCGTCGATGTCGATGTGGACGATCTTCGCCTGCGGGCAGAAGGCGGCGACCTTGCCGGTGGCGCGGTCGTCGAAGCGGGCGCCGACGGCGATCAGCAGGTCGCATTCCTCAAGCGCCAGGTTGGCGCAGGGGGCGCCATGCATGCCCAGCATGCCGAGCGACAGCCGGTGATCGACCGGCATCGCGCCGAGCGCCATCAGCGTCATCACGGTCGGCAGGTTCGCCTTTTCGGCCAGGTCGAGCGCCAGCCGTGAGGCGCCGGCGTGGATGACGCCGCCGCCGAGGTAGAGGATGGGGCGACGTGCCGCGCCGATCAGCGCGGCCGCTTCGGTCAGCGCCATGCCGTCGGCCGGTGCCACCGGGCGGCGACAGCCGGGTTCCGGCCAGTCGGTGACTTCGATGGCGCGGCTCTGCACGTCCTTGGGAATGTCGATCAGCACCGGCCCAGGCCGTCCGGAAGCGGCGATGGCGAAGGCGCGGGGAATCACCTCGAGCAGTTCCTCGGTCGAGGAAACCAGGAAGTTGTGCTTGGTGATCGGCAGCGACAAGCCGTAGACGTCGACTTCCTGGAAGGCGTCGGTGCCGATCATCGCCCGCGGCACCTGGCCGGTGATCGCCACCAGCGGGATCGAATCGAGCTTGGCGTCGGCGATCGCCGTCAGCAGGTTGGTCGCGCTCGGCCCGGAAGACGCGAGGCAGACGGCGACTTCGCCGGAAACCCGGGCCATGCCCTGGGCAATGAAGCCGGCGCCCTGTTCGTGGCGGGGCAGGACGTGGCGGATCGTGGTCGACTCGCCGAGGGCGTCGTAGATCGGCAGGATGGCGCCGCCCGGATAGCCGGTCAGCAGGCGCACGCCCTGGCGTTCGAGGAGACGCACGGTGAGCTGCGCGCCGGTGAGGGTTTCGGTCATTGAGAACTCCTTTCGGTTTCTGGCGATTCCGGGAGGCTCAACGAAAAACCCCGCCGGTTGCGCCGGCGGGGTTTGAGGGAAACTGTCTGCTGCTTACCCGATCCGCGACGGCGCGTGCGTGACGACACCTACGACGATGACGCGTACGACGACCGGCGATACTGCGCGGGCAGCAAACGGGAAGCGGGTCGGGGTGGCGGTCATTGACGTTGCGGGATGAGGAAAGTGGCTGAGCGGCGACTATCGCCGATTTTCCGGTGAAAAACAACAAGGGAATGAGTGGGGTTATTGCCTGCCTGCGCTACTCTGGCCTTGACCTTGTGAAGGGAAAGTGACAGATTCGATGCAAATGGTAAATGTTGGGGAAAAACGATGCGGCAACGTTTGCACTACATCCCGATTTCCGAGGCGGAGGAAGGCATGGTGTTGGGTGCGCCGCTGGCGATCGCCGACCATGGCGTGACCAATTTCACGCTGCCGGCCGGTAATCCGCTGACCGAGGGCAACCTGCACCAGATTGCCATGCGCCACGGTGAATTCGTCTGCATCCTCGAAGACGATCCGCGCAGCGATGCCGAACGCGAAGCCGGCCTGGCGCGGGAAAAGGCTCGTCTGGACAGTATCTTCGCCCAGGCCGACCGCTCGCAGCCGGCGCTGGCCGCGCTCTATGCGGCAGTGCTGGCCTACCGGAGCCTGTGATGCCGCTCTTCCTGAGCGAAAGCGATATCGTCCGCCGGGCAGCGCTGTTGCCGGCCTTCCCGACCGTGGTCAACGATCTGCTGCAGACGCTGGACGACGACAACGCGACGATCGGCGCCCTGATCCAGTTGGTCGGGCGCGATCCGGTGATCACTGCCCGCGTGCTGTCGATCGCCAATGCGGCGGCGCTGGGCGGGCGCAACCAGCGCGACTTGCGCGACATGCAGGTCGCGGTCTCGCTGATCGGTCTCGCCAAGCTCAGGGAAACCGTGCTCGCCGTGGCGCTTGCCGAGTTTTCCCGGGAAAGCCGGATGGGCAGCCATTTTTGGGAGCACAGCGTGGCGGTCGGCGTGGCCGCCCAGGAGCTGGCCCGAATCGGTCACCTGTCGCAGGATTTCTCGCTGGTCTGCGGCTTGCTGCACGACATCGGCCAGCTCTGGATGGCGCGTTGCCATCCGCTCGAATTCCAGCTGGTGCGCATGAGCCTGGAGCAGGACGAAGGGCTCGACGTCATCGACGCCGAGCGCCGGGTGTTCGGCATCGATCATTGTGCTATCGGCCGCCTGCTGGCAACGGCCTGGCATCTACCGGCGTCGGTGGTGGCAGCGATCGAGCACCACCATGACGTTGAGCCGCCGGCCGACAAGCTGGTCGCGGTGACCCACGTCGCCGAAGTCGTGGTCAATGCGCTCGACCTGGCCGGGCCCCAGAAATCGCGGGTCACCAATCTTGCCGGGAGCGCCTGCGAGTTGATCGGCCTGAACTGGAACGACGACCTCGGCTACCTGTTCGGCCGCATCGAGGCGCGCAGCCACTACCTGAGCCGCATTTTCCTCTGATCAGGCGGGCGGCGTTCCGCCGTCGACCAGCATTTGCCAGATGCGCCAGTGGCCGCAGGCCGAACGGGCGCGGCGTTCACTGCCGTGCCAGCCACCGCCGTCGCACAGCCCAACGTCGGTGTCGGCGGCGATGGCGACGGTTCCCGGCGTCGCGCCGACGGCGCGCGGGCCGCTCCAGCACTGGCAACTGGCGCAGCGCTTGCGGGCGACGGGTTGCAACAGCATGGCGGCGCTCATCCGGCGGAAGCAGACCTGGGCGGGCCGGCGACAAGTTCTTGCGGCATGGGGTTCTCCGGCAGGTTCGTGGGCGCGGCGGCGCTTCGTTCCGCCTGCCGCCATGGGATAATCGCGCACTTTTCCCAGGGGCTGCAATGGCGCTCAAATCCACCGTCTTCAAGGCCGAACTGCAGGTGGCCGATCTCGACCGCGGCCACTTCGCCGATTACGCGCTGACCGTTGCCCGTCATCCTTCGGAAAACGACGAGCGGATGATGGTCCGCATCCTGGCCTTCGCGTTGTATGCCGGACCGGACCTGGCATTCGGCAAGGGGCTGTCGAGCGACGACGAATGCGCGCTGCAGGAAGTTGATCCTTCCGGCGTGCTGCAGACCTGGATCGAGGTCGGCCAACCCGACGAGACGCGCATCCGCAAGGGCTGTCACCGTGCCCGGCGGGCGGTGGTACTGGCCTACGGTGGGCGCTCGGTCGATGTCTGGTGGCAGCAGATTGCGCCGCAGCTTTCCCGTTTCGACAATCTGACGGTGTTGCGCTTGTCGGCCGAAGAAACGCAGGCGCTGGGCGCGCTGGCGTCGCGTTCGATGCAGCTTTCCTGCACGGTGCAGGAGGGCACGGTCTGGCTGGCGGCCGGCGAGCGTTCGCTGCAACTGCACCCCGACACACTGTTGAGTCCGAATGCTGGTTAGAATGCCGCGGTAATTTTTCCTTCTTTCTGAAAAGAGGTTGCCCAGCATGTCCAGTCAAGACGAAAACGAAACTCAGGGTGTGGTCTTCGGCGTTCTCGCCGGCGTCATCTTCGGTGTCATCGCGCTGGTCGCCGGTCTCGGCGTCTGGAAGGCGAAGCAGTCGGCACCGGTGGCGATGGTGGCGGCGGAAAGCGACATCGCACCGGTCGGCGAGGCGCTGGCCAAGGTCTATTTCGCGGTCGGTTCGGCGGCGCTCGGCGATGGCGATCTGATGGTCGTCGCGCGGACGGTCGATGCGCTGGCCGTCAAGAGCGACGGCATCGTCCTGCTTTCCGGTTTCCACGACGCTTCCGGCGATGCGAAACGGAACGCCGAGCTGGCCCGGCAGCGGGCGGTGGCGGTGCGCGATGCGCTGGTCGCCGGCGGCGTCGCTGCTGACAAGGTCAGGATGCGGCGCCCGGAATCGACGCTGGGCAGCGGCAGCGCCGAGGAAGGGCGGCGGGTCGAGATTCGCGTCCAGTAAGTCGGGGCGCGGCCTGGGCCGGCCCGTTTATTAGCGGCGCAGGACTCGCCACAACAGATCGACGCCGGCGATGACCAAGTCGCCGATGTCGAGGTTGTTGAAGCGTTCGCGCTGTTCGCGCTCGAAGCGCGATTTTTCCCGCTCGCGCATGACGATGGCGTCGCCGAGCATCTCGACATCGCGCCGGCTGCGCTGGACCTCGGCCTGGTCGAGCCGATTCAGGGTCTTCTCGACGGCGGCCGGGTCGAGGATGGCGATCGGCGCCCGGCAGTGGCGGCAGGCGTGGTCCTGACGGATGTCGATCGGTGCACCGCAACCGGTGCAGCGGACGACGCTGACCTTGCTCGCCAGTTCTTCGATTTCGGCTGGCGACAACTGGCGGACGAAGCCCTTCTCGATCATCAACTGGGCGAAGGTGGTGAACCGTCCGTGCTTTTGCAGACAGCGGTGGTAATTGAAGTGGCCGCCGTGTTTGGAAACGTCGAGGCCGTGCAGCAGGCGATCGTTGCAGCGCGGGCATTGCAGCACGTCGCGTAGCGGCAGGCGCGGTGCTTCGCGGTATTCGTGGATCATGCGGAACAGCTCGATGACGCCGCCCGGCGTGATCTGCACGCTTTCGAACTCGTCGAACCAGACACCGTGGCACTGGAAGCAGAGGTCGAGCACGACCTCGCCGTGCAGGTTGCGCTCGAAACGCCGCTTTTCCATCGGCTGGCCACAGGAAGGGCAGGGCGTCGGTTTCATCCGCAGGCGGCGGTCGGCCGGACCGTTCCGAGGTTGAGGGTGACGCCTTTCTTCATCTTGCCGACGACGTGCATTTCGCAGGCCTTGCAGTCGAACTTGAGGATCAGCTTTTCGTTGCCGTTGATCAGCGTCATCGGGTCCGGCTTCAAGTGTTTCACCTCCTTCGGGCAGAGGTTGAAACTATAGCGCAGGCAGTGGCGGGTAATCATCAGCGAGACCATGCCTTTTTCATGACCTGCCTCGTAAGCCTCCTCGATCAGCCGCACGCCGTGTTTCTCGTAGAAGGCGCGGGCCTTGGCGTTGAAGACGTTGCCGAGGTAGGTCAGTTCGTCCTGCGGGTAGGGGGCCGGATTTGTCGCTGGCGCCGCGCGCGGCGGCCGCGGATGGCTGGCGAGGCGGGCGGCTTCGAGTTTTTCCGCCGCTTCCCGGCGTAGCGCATTGATCGCGCCGACCGGCAGGAACCAGGACTGGCTCAGTTGCAGGTCGACGGCTGCGGCGACGAACATCGTGTTGCCGAACTTGCCGAGGTTTTCCTTCAGCTTGGCCAGCGCAGCATCCGGGTTCTGCGCCAGTTCGCGGCCGATCCGCTCGTCGCGCGGCAGGGTGACGGTCACGCTGACCTGATCCTCGTCGCTCAGATTCAGGGTGAAAGCGTCGGCCTGCTCGGCGAACACCGCCTTGACGGTGACGCGGCGTTCGGCAGAGTCCTTTTCCAACGCCCGTTCGAACTCCTGGTCGCGGTTGCGGAACAGCGTGGTGCCCTCGCTCAACTCGGCCGGCATTTCCGCCGGGAAGAGCTTCTTGCCCTCGACTCGGTTGATGCGCATGCCCTGGACGTCGCCATGCGCGTCGTGGAAGCAGACGCCGTCGCCGTTGTGGAAAGTCTCCGCAGTGTTGACGGTGAGCCAGCCATCGCCGATTTCACTGACTTCGCCGATCGGCTCGCCGACGAAGGCCGGCGAATCGAAGGCGCCGATGTCGTCCTGGCGACCGCCGGCAAAGTAGTCGGTGTAGCCGCGGTTGAAGGTCTTCTCAGGTTGCGGCGTGAAGCTGAAGCTCGAACGGCCGCTGGAAGCGCGCACGTAACGTGGGTCGGCGGCGATGATCTCGTCGAGCAACGTGCGGTAGTGGGCGGTGATGTTCTTGACGTAGGACAGGTCCTTCAACCGGCCCTCGATCTTGAACGAGGAGACGCCGGCCTCGATCAGCGCGCGCAGGTTGTCCGACTGGTTGTTGTCCTTCATCGACAGCAGGTGCTGGTTCTCGGTGATGGTCTTGCCCTTGTCGTCGACCAGTGTGTAAGGCAGGCGGCAGGCCTGCGAACATTCGCCGCGGTTGGCGCTGCGACCGGTATGGGCGTGGCTGATGTAGCACTGCCCGGAATAGGCGACGCACAGTGCGCCATGCACGAAGTACTCGAGCGACAGCGTCGTCGCGGCGGCGACCTGGCCGATTTCGGCGATGCTCATCTCGCGCGCCAGGACGATCTGCGAGAAGCCGACGTCTTCCAGGAACTTTGCCTTGGCAGGGTTGCGGATGTCGGTCTGAGTGCTGGCATGGAGTTGGATCGGCGGCAGATCGAGTTCGAGCAGGCCCATGTCCTGGATGATCAGCGCATCGGCGCCGGCCTCGTACAGTTGCCAGGCGAGTTGCCGGCTGTCTTCGAGTTCGCTGTCGTGCAGGATGGTGTTGAGCGCGACGAAGACCCTGGCCCGGAAACGGTGGGCGAAGTCGCACAGGCGGCGGATGTCGTCGATATCGTTGCCGGCGCCGTAGCGGGCGCCGAAGGCGGGGCCGCCGATGTAGACGGCGTCGGCGCCGTGCTTGATGGCTTCGATGCCGAAATCGGCATTCTTGGCGGGGGCGAGGAGTTCGAGAGTCTGGCGTGGTGAAGGCATGGGGTCAGCAGCGGAAACAGGTTTCTTCCCCGTTTTCGGGGTCGCGATAGGTGATGGTGGCGGTGCGGAACTTGAGGTCGACCAGCAGATGGCAGAAATGTTCGCCGTTGCGCCAGGCCATGGCGACGGCGCTGCGATTGCTCGAATGCAGTTCGAAGCTGCCGGCAAAGGCCGGGTGCGTGTTGCGAAAGCGCAGCAGTTTGAGCAGTCGTTGGACGACCGGCCGCGCCAGCGCCGCATCGGCTTCCTCGAAGCTGTAGTAATGGCGGTTGATGTCGCGCGCCTCGCCGGTCTGCGTAGCGAGTTCGTTATCGTTGCCGCCGGCCAGCAGGCCGACGTAGTAGATCTGCGGGATGCCCGGCGCAAAGCACTGGATGGCGCGCGCACACAGGTAGGCATCGTCGTTCTGCATCAGCGCGTCGTAGAAGGTGCAGGTCAGTTGATAGATGGCACCGACGCTATGCACGTTGGCGGCAAAGCGGCGCAGGATCGGGTCGCCGCCGCGTCCGGAAATGTTCTCGACCAGTTCACGCACCTTGCTTTCGGGGAGAAAGCCGTCGACGTCGGGAATGCAGATGCCGTCGTGCGTGTCGAGCACGGTGATCTGGTTGTGCGGGCACATGCGCAACCAGTTCTTGAGATGGCGGCTGTCGGCGTCGAGCAGGGCGAAGAGGACCAGCGGCGGCAGGGCGAAGGCGTAGGGGCGCATGCCTTCGCGCGAGATGGCGAACTGGTAGCTCGGGTGATCGTGCACTTCAGGCAGGATTTCGGCCCCGTTGGCCGCCGCCGTGTCGCGAAACCAGCGCAGGATGCCGTAGACCTCGGGTTCGACCAGGAAGCAACTGCTGCCGATGCGCTTGGTCGTGTAGCCGAAAGCGTCGAGACGGAACAGGCGCACGCCGCGCGCGGTGAGGAACTCGATGTAGCGCTGCATCAGCGCCAGGGTTTTGGGCGAGCGGTAGTCGAGGTCGATCTGGTGTTCGGTGAAGGTGCACCACACGCGGCTCTGGTCGCCATTGGCGCAGACGACGTCGAGAAAGGGCTCTTTTTCCTTGCGGATGTGGATGCGGCTGAGGTCGTCCTGGGTGATGTCGCCCATTTGCGACACGTGGACGAAGAGATCGGCGTGCGGCGAGGCGAATCCGTTGCGCAGGAAATCCTGGAACTCGGGCGAAGCATCGGAAATGTGGTTGAGGATCAGGTCGATGCACAGGTCGTAACGCGCCGCAATGCGTTCGACATCGGCCCAGGAACCGAATGCGGGGTCGATTTCGAGATGGGTCAGCGGTGCGAAACCGGCGTCGGCGTTGGACGGATAGATGGGCAGCAGGTGCAGGCCGCCGATTGCGTCGCCCAGGCGGGTTTCGAGAAACTCAGCCAGATCGGCCAGGTTGCGGCCGATACGATCGGGATAGCAGATCAGTTGTACCTGATTTCTGAGTGTCATTCGGGTCTCCTCAAGTGCGCCTTCGGGGGCGGATGTCGTGTCGGCAGGCGCTGGCAGCGTCGGCTTTCCCCGACAGAGGGGGGCGTTCAGGCGGCGATGCGGACGACAAGTTTCAGCCAACGTGCCAGGACGACGAGATTGCTGCCGACGCGCCGCCAGAGGATCATCGTCAGGATCACGAAGGTCCAGCCCATCAGGGCCAGGGCGGGAAGAAAGATGGCGTTTGGCGACATGATCGTTGCACCGGTTTCAGTAGAGGAAGCGCGGGCTCAGCGTTTCCAGTCCGAACTCATGCAGGATCGCCGTTGCCCGCTCGCGGGCGTTGCCCCGTGGTTTACCGCGCCGGCTGGCGACGATCAGTTCGTTCTTCATCGAATGCTCCCAGCCGACAAGTTCGGTGACCGTGACCTCGTAGCCGTGGGCTTCGAGCAGCAGGCAACGCAGGACGTTGGTCAGGTGGCTGCCCAGTTCGCGCGTGTGGATGGGATGGCGCCACAGTTCGGCCAGCGGCGTGCGGGCCAGCGAAGCAGCCTTGTTCGCCCGCAGCGTTGCCGCGACCTCGGCCTGACAACAAGGAACCAGGACGATGTGACGGGCCTGTCGTGACAAAGCGAAACGAATGGCGTCGTCGGTCGCGGTATTGCAGGCATGCAGGGCGGTAACCACGTCTACGGTGGCCGGCAGGTCGGTCGACGTGAGGGACTGCTCGACCGTGCTGGCGATGAAGCGCATTCGCGGAAAGCCCAGTCGCTGCGCCAGTTCGCGCGATTTGTCGACGAGTTCGGCGCGGCTTTCGATGCCAATGACTTCGCCGCTGGCACGACTCTTGATATAGAGATCGTAGAGGATGAAGCCGAGGTAGGACTTGCCGGCGCCATGATCGACCAGGGTTTCCATGCCATCGAGCAGCGGCTCGATGAACTGGGCGAGGTGGTAGACCTGCTTGAGCTTGCGGCGGCTGTCCTGGTTGAGCTTGCCGTCGCGGGTCAGGATGTGCAGTTCCTTGAGCAGTTCGATCGACTGCCCGGGACGGATTTCCGGGATGGCGGCGGTGACGTTCTGTTTTTTCATGGTGGCGATTATCTCATTCAAACTTTGCCAACTTGCGTGTCAACCGGAACGCGATCGCCTCGTTAATGGAAGCATGGTGCAATCGCACCGTATCTCACGGAGAAATGAATGGGCAGTCTGAGCAACGAATCCTTCGAGCAGTTTCTGGATTCCCTGAAGAAGGCAGGTATCTCGATTTCCAACGAAGCTCAGTTGCGTGAGCGACTGGCCGAGGCACAGCGCTGGCGCTACGCTTTCCAGACACTGGCCGCCAACGGCAAGAGCATCGGCATCTGTTTCGAGGACCACTCCGACGGCAGCAACCAGGCCGAAATCGAACGTGCCTTCGTCGAATTCCAGTTTTCCGAAAAGAGCAAGGCGGTTTTTTCCGCCAGCCTCAAGCACTGATTTCTGCATTAACCACGACATGACAACAGACGGGCGCCACCAGGGCGCCCGTCTTGTTTTGCAGCGGCCAACAGCGGCCGCTTGCCTCAGCGGCTGATCGGCTTGTAGCGGATGCGCTTCGGCTTGGCGCCTTCCTCGCCCAGGCGGCGGCGCTTGTCTTCTTCGTATTCCTGGTAGTTGCCCGGGAAGAAGGTCCATTGCGATTCGCCTTCGGCGGCCAGGATGTGCGTGCAGATGCGGTCGAGGAACCAGCGGTCGTGGGAGATCACCATGGCGCAGCCGGGGAACTCGAGCAGGGCATCTTCCAGCGCACGCAGGGTCTCGACGTCGAGGTCGTTCGACGGTTCATCGAGGAGCAGGACGTTGCCGCCGGACATCAGCGTCTTGGCCAGGTGCAGGCGACCGCGTTCGCCGCCAGACAGGTTGCCGACCAGCTTGCCCTGGTCGCCGCCCTTGAAGTTGAAGCGGCCGATGTAGGCACGCGACGGCATCTCGAACTTGCCGATCTGCAGGATGTCGCTGCCTTGGGCCAGTTCGTCGAAGACCGTCTTCGAGCCGTCGAGGCAGTCGCGCGATTGGTCGACGTAGGCAAGCTTGACCGTCTGGCCGATCTTCACTTCGCCCGAATCCGGCTGTTGCTGGCCGGTGATCATCTTGAACAGCGTCGATTTGCCGGCGCCGTTCGGGCCGATGATGCCGACGATGGCGCCGGGCGGGATGGCGAAGCTGACGTTGTCCATCAGCAGCTTGTCGCCGAAGCACTTGCTGACGTTACTGAATTCGATGACCTGATCGCCCAGGCGCTCGCCGACCGGAATGAAGATTTCCTGGGTCTCGTTGCGTTTCTGGTACTCGTGGCTGGACATTTCCTCAAAGCGGGCGAGGCGGGCCTTGGACTTGGCCTGGCGCGCCTTCGGATTACTGCGCACCCATTCCAGTTCCTGCTTCATCGCCTTCATGTGGGCGTCGACCTGCTTGTTTTCCGTCTCCAGACGGGCTTCCTTCTGTTCCAGCCAGGACGAGTAGTTACCCTTCCACGGAATGCCGTGACCGCGGTCGAGTTCGAGAATCCACTCGGCGGCGTTGTCGAGGAAGTAGCGGTCGTGGGTGACGGC
>CAZFXO010000091.1:0-10659 GCA_964523045.1 uncultured Dechloromonas sp.
CCAGGCGCAGGGCGTCGAGCACACGCTGCGGATTGCCGTCGTGGATGGCGTCGCCGGGCGAAGCCAGGGCGTCGAGATACTTCAGCGTGCGCTCCGCCGCCAGCCGCTCGCCGTCAAGCTGCGCGACGCGCTCGCCCAACTGGCGGACCAGCTTTTCCAGCCGCGCTTCCTCGGCGTTGAGCGGCGCGCTGCGCGCGCTGTCGCGCCAGACCAGCTCGCCGATCTCGATCCCCGCATCGGCCTCGATCTGCACGCTGTCGGCGTCGAAACTGGCAGGCAGGCCGACAATCTGCAATTCTTGGGCACCGGCGCGCACATTCGCGGTACGCTCGACCAGCGCACTGCCCGGATAGAGCACGACCCGGGTGACCGGCGCGTTCGGCGCGGCCAGCGCGGGCAAACAGCCGGCGAAGAACAGGGGAAAGAGAACAGGCAGCTTCATGACAAGGGACTCGGAAAAGAGGTCAGCGGATTATAGCGAGCCATCCGCGGCCAGGGCGGAAGCAAACGCATACCGCTTCTTAACGGCACTTAACAAGGCGGCGGGGGATCATTCCGCCATGACCGAAGCCAGCCCCCTCCTCCGACCACGCCAGGCACTCGCCGCGCTGGCCTGCGCCGTGCTCGCCGCCTGCACTTCCTTGCCCGCCGTCGGCCCGGACTACCGGCTGCCGGCGCTGAAGCTGCCAACGCTATGGCATAGCCAGCCGGCCGCGCCGACGACCGGCGACGCCGACCCGGTGCTGCGCCGCTGGTGGCAGCAACTCGACGACGCGACGCTGGACGAATTGATCGCCCGCGCGCTGACCGCCAATCTCGACCTCAAACAGTCCGCGGCCCGCCTGCGCCAGGCGCGGGCGCTGCGCCGCCAGGCGGTCGGCGACCAGTTGCCGACGCTCTCGGCGAGTGCCGGCAAGACCCGCAGCCACGCCGCCGGGACGAGCAGCACGCTGTACGACGCCGGCTTCGACGCGCGTTGGGAGATCGACCTTTTCGGCGGCCAGCGCCGCGCCGTCGAAGCGGCCGACGCCGACGTCGCGGCGGCCGCCGCCAGCCTGGAACAGGTGCGCGTCACGCTGGTCGCCGAAGTGGCGCAGAACTACGTCGACCTGGGCAGCGCCCGTCGCCGCCTGGCGATTGCCCGCGACAACCTGGCCACCCAGGAGGAAAGCGCGCGCATCGCCGACTGGCGGCAGCAAGCCGGGCTGGCCGGCAGTCTCGATGTCGAACAGGCGATCGCCAACCGCGAACAGACGCGGGCCAGCCTGCCCGACCTGGAGATTGCCGCCCGCGAGGCAGGCAACCGCCTCGCCGTCCTCCTCGGCGCCGCACCCGGCACGCTCGACGCGACACTGGCCGCCGCCGGCAGCTTGCCGGAGGTGCCGGCCGACCTCGCGGTCGACATCCCGGCCCGCGTCCTTACCCGCCGTCCCGACCTGATCGCCGCCGAGCGCACGCTGGCGGCGGAAACCGCGCGCACCGGGCAGAAGCTCGCGGCGCGCTTTCCCAGCCTGACGCTGAGCGGCAGTTTCGGCTGGCAGGCCTACAGCCTGGGCGCGCTCGGCGGTAGCGACACGCTGCTGCGCACGCTGGCCGGCTCGCTGGCGGCGACGCTGTTCGACGGCGGCCGCCTGCGTGCCGCCGTGGACGCGCAGGACGCGGTGCGCGAAGCCGCGCTGCACGCCTACGAGGCCAGCGTGCTCGGCGCCCTGGAGGAAGTCGAGAACGCGCTCTACGCGCATGCCGCCGCCCGCCAGCGCATCGAGGCCCGGCGCCAGGCGGCGAGCGCGGCGCGCAACGCGGCGACGCTCGCCCGCCAGCTCTACGAATCCGGCCTCACCGATTTCCGCGACGTGCTCGACGGCGAGCGCACCCGGCTCGCCGCCGAAGACAGCCTGGCGAATGCCGAAGCGCTGCAACTGACGACGCTGATCAAACTCTACAAGGCGCTGGGTGGCGGCTGGGACGCCGCC
Organism: uncultured Dechloromonas sp.; assembly: GCA_964523045.1. Lineage (GTDB taxonomy): Bacteria > Pseudomonadota > Gammaproteobacteria > Burkholderiales > Rhodocyclaceae > Azonexus. The sequence continues at coordinate 1,974 of CAZFXO010000091.1, forward strand.
GACGCTGCCGCCACGGATACACCATGACCGATAAAAGCACCGAGACCCCCGACGCGCTGCGCCAGTTGCTGGCCAGCGCCCAACGCGGCCAGACCGCTTCCCACCGCCGCTGGTGGCTAGCCGGTGGCGCCGCCGCCCTGCTCCTCCTGGTCGGCTGGCTGGCCCTCGGCGGCAAAGGCGAAGCGCCGGGACAGTACCTGACCGAACCCGCCGCGCGCGGCAAACTGGTCGTCACCGCCAGCGCCAGCGGCACGCTGCAACCGACCAAGTCGGTCGATGTCGGCAGCGAACTTTCCGGCACGCTGGCCGAAGTGCTGGTCCAGGAAAACGATGTCGTCAAGAAAGGCCAGTTGCTCGCCCGCCTCGATCCGGCCAAGCTCGACGACGCGGTGATCAAGTCGCGCGCCGCCGTCGCCGCCGCCGAAGCCAGCGTCGCCGAGGCGCGGGCGACGCTCGCCGAGAGCCGGGCGGCGCTGGCGCGCATGCGCCGGGTCGCCGAGCTTTCCGGCGGCAAGGTGCCGGCGCCCAGCGAACTCGACACCGCCGACGCCGCCGTACAGCGCGCCGTGGCCAGCGAAGCGAGCGCCCTGGCGCAGGTGGCGCAGGCGCGGGCAGCGCTGAAGACCGACGAGACCAACCTGACCAAGGCGACGATCCGCTCGCCGGTCGACGGCGTCGTCCTGACGCGCAAGGTCGAACCCGGACAGACCGTCGCCGCGCAGATGACGACGCCGGTGCTGTTCGTCCTGGCCGAAGACCTGACGCGCATGGAACTGCAGGTCAAGGTCGATGAAGCCGACGTCGCCAGCGTCAAACCCGGGCAACCGGCCAGCTTCACCGTCTCGGCCTGGTCGGGGCGGCACTTTCCGGCGAGCATCCGGCGCGTCGGCCTGGGCTCGACGACGACCGACAACGTCGTCACCTACAAGACGGTGCTCGACGTCGCCAACGACGATCTGGCGCTGCGCCCGGGCATGACGGCGAGCGCCACCATCGTCACCGCCGAACGCGCCGACGCGCTGCTGGTGCCGAACGCCGCGCTGCGCTACACGCCGGCCGCCAGCGCAGCGGCGGCGCCGAGCGGCAGCATCCTGCGCCGCTTGCTGCCAAGACCGCCGGATGCGCCCAAGACCCGCCCGGCTTCCGCCAACGGCAGCGGCAGCCAGGTCTGGGTGCTGGTCGACGGCCAGCCGCGTCCGGTCGCCGTCACCACCGGCGTCAGCAACGGCCGGCAGACCGAGATCACCGGCGGCGAACTGCAGCCCGGCATGGCGGTGATCACCGAATTCCAGGCGGGCAAGCCGTGAGTGAAACGACCGCGCCGCTGATCGAACTGCGCGCCATCACCAAGACCTACGGCAGCGGCGATATCGCCTTCCAGGCGCTGCGCGGCATCGACCTCGAGATTGCCGCAGGCGAGTTCGTCGCCGTCATGGGGCCGAGCGGTTCCGGCAAATCGACGGCGATGAACCTGCTCGGCTGCCTCGATACGCCGAGCAGCGGCTCCTACCGCTTCCAGGGCATCGCCGTCGAGCAGCTCGACCGCAACCAGCGCGCGCTGCTGCGCCGCCACTGCCTGGGTTTCGTCTTCCAGGGCTTCAACCTGCTGGCGCGCACGACGGCGCTGGAAAACGTCGAACTGCCGCTGCTCTACCGCGGCGAACCGGTCGCCCAGCGCCATGCGGCGGCGCGCGCCGCGCTGCAGCGGGTCGGCCTGGCCGAACGCGAGGAGCACACGCCGGCCGAGCTTTCCGGCGGCCAGCAGCAGCGCGTGGCGATCGCCCGCGCCATCGTCACCAATCCGCTGCTGCTGCTCGCCGACGAGCCGACCGGCAACCTCGACAGCCAGCGCAGCCACGAGATCATGGAACTGCTGGTGGCGCTCAACCGCGAACAGGGCATCACCATCGTCATGGTCACCCACGAGCCGGACATGGCGGCCTACGCCAGCCGCTGCGTGCATTTCGTCGACGGCCGCGTCGACCGCGACACCCGCCAGACATCATGCTCCTGAACGCCCTCTTGCTCGCCCTGCGCGAAATCCGCCGCAACCTGCTGCGCTCCTTCCTGACCGTGCTCGGCATCGTCATCGGCGTCGCCGCGGTGATCACCATGGTGACGCTGGGCAACGGCGCGACGCGGATGGTCGCCGAGCAGATTTCCAGCCTGGGCAGCAACCTGCTGATGGTGATGCCCGGCCAGCGCCTCGGCCCGGGGCGCGACAGCGCCGGCGCGCCGAAATTCCGGATTGCCGACATCGAGGCGATCCGCCAGCAGGTCGGCGGCCTGCAGGCGGTGGCGCCGACCGTCGGCAGCGCGGTGACGCTGGTCGCCGGCACCCGCAACTGGTCGTCGACGGTCAATGGCACGAGCAACGATTATTTCATCGCCGGCAACTGGAAGCTGGCCAGCGGCCGCCGTTTCGCCGACGACGAGGAAAGCGCCGGCAAGGCCGTCTGCATCATCGGCCAGACCGTGCGCAAGGAATTGTTCGGCAACACCAGCCCGCTCGGCAACAGCATCCGCGTCAAATCCTTCGACTGCGAGGTGATCGGCCTGCTCGCCGCCAAGGGCCAGGGCGGCATGGGCCAGGACCAGGACGACACCGTGCTGCTGCCGTTACGGACCGCGCAGCGCCGCCTGACCGGCAGCCTCGACATCGGCGGCATCATGGTCTCGCTCAAGGACGGCAGCGACTCGAAGGTGGCGATCGCCCAGTTGCGCAGCCTGCTGCGCGAGCGGCGCAAGCTGGCCGAAAACGCCGACGACAACTTCAACGTGATGGACACCAAGCAGATTGCCGAAACGCTGTCCGGCACCATCGGCACGATGACCGCGCTGCTCGGCGCGGTCGCCGCGGTCAGCCTGCTGGTTGGCGGCATCGGCATCATGAACATCATGCTGGTCTCGGTCACCGAACGGACGCGGGAAATCGGCATCCGGCTGGCCATCGGCGCGCTGGAGAAGGAAGTGCTGCTGCAGTTCCTGATCGAGGCGGTGGCGCTCTCCGCCTTCGGCGGCCTGCTCGGCATCGCCCTCGCCTTCGTCGCCTGCCTCGGCCTGACCGCGCTGATGAGCATGCCCTTCCTCTTCTCGCCGGCGATCAATCTGACCGCTTTCGGCTTCTCGGCGGCGATTGGCGTCCTTTTCGGCTACATGCCGGCGCGCCGCGCGGCGCGCCTCGACCCGATCGAAGCACTGCGTCACGAATAGGCAGCGGGGCGCCGCCCCGCCCCGCTCACGGCGCCGGGTCGCTGACCGGCGCTGCCGGCGGCTCCTGCGGCGGCGTCGCCAGCACCTTGTCGATCCGCTTGCCGTCGAGATCGACGACTTCCAGCGTCCAGCCTTCCCAGACCTGGCGGTCGCCGGTCTCGGCAAGACGCCCGAGGAGCAGCATGAGCATGCCGGACAGCGTGTGGTAACGGCCCTTTTCCTCTTCCGGCACGCTCTTCAGGCCCAGCGTGTCCTTCAGTTCGAGCACCGGGATCAGGCCGTCGAGCAGCCAGGAGCCGTCCTCGCGCTGCACCGCCCAGGCGTCTTCCTTGTTTTTCGGGACGAACTCGCCGGTCACCGACTCGACCAGGTCCTGCAGCGTCACCATGCCCTGCACCTCGCCGTATTCGTCGACGACGAAGGCAAGGTGGGTGCCGGAACTGCGGAACTGTTCGAGCAGTTCCATGCCGGTCAGCGACTCAGGCACATAAACGGCCGGCTGCAGCTTTTCATCGAGGCCGGGCGTGCGGCCGCGCAGGGTTTTGCCGAGTAGCTGGCGGGCATTGAGCACGCCGAGGATGTTCTCGAGCCCATCGCGGCAGACCGGGAACCGGGCATGGTCGGACTCGGTGATCAGCGCCAGGCTCTCGTCGAGCGGGCGGTTGATGTCGAGCCAGACGATTTCCGAGCGCGGCACCATCAGCGAACCGAGCTGTCGGTCGTCGAGGCGGAAGACGTTGCGCACCATGTCGTGCTCGTTCTTCTCGATGACGCCAGCGGCCGAGCCTTCGACCAGCATGGCGTGGATTTCTTCCTCGGTGACGCTCGGGCCGCGGCTTTCCCGCTGCCCGAGCAAGCGCAGCAAGAGGGCCGTCGAATTCGACAGGAAGAGGACGAAAGGCCGCGACAGGATGGCCAACCAGTTCATCGGCCGCGCCACCAGGCGGGCGATCCCTTCGGGGTTGATCTGGCCGATCCGCTTCGGCACCAGTTCGCCGACGACGATCGAGACATAGGTGATGACGACGACGACCAGTACCGTGGCGCCGATTTCGCTGAAGTCCTGGTCCGCCCCCCAGCCCTGCAGCCAGACGGCAAGCGGCCCGGCGAGCGCGGCCTCGCCGACGATGCCGTTGAGGATGCCGATCGAGGTGATGCCGATCTGGATCGTGGACAGGAAGCGGGTCGGGTCTTCGCCCAACTGCATGGCGACCGCGGCGGCACCGTCGCCATCTTCGGCCAGCTTGGCGAGACGGGCGCGACGGGCAGTGACGAGGGCGATTTCGGACATCGCGAAAACGCCGTTGAGGACGATCAAAGCGACGAGGAGGAAGATTTCCATGTCAAAAGTCTCCGCCCACAGCAGACCAAGGAAAAACGACGCTCAGGAGAACAAGGGAGTGCTTCATGTTGCGGCCCGCAGGCGCCGCCCAGCCTTTCTGAAATTGCCAACAGCCCGGATCATGCCGCAAGTCGCCGCTGCCTGTCATCGTCCGCGCCCCGCGCCGCCAGGCCCGGAAAGGCCGCCTGGCGCCGTGCGGCGCGCCGGAAACGGCGGCGACTGATCGATAAAACCGAAGCCTTTGCTCGAAGAAACCCGAAGACTTGCCGACATCATGAAAAGGCCGCCGCAAAGCCCGGAATTGCGCGCTCGGGTCCCATTTGCATCCGCAACAAGAAGCACCGACGCATCTCCGCCAAGCCTCGCCGGAAATGGATTTGCCGCATTGCGCATTGCACAATAAGCGGGTCATACCAACAACACCCGGCGGAAGCCCCTTCCGCCGCGAGCCCGCCCCAACCCCATCGCAACGGAGAAAGCCATGAAATCGCTCGAACACAAACTCGAAGTCCTGATGTTCAACAGCCGCTGGCTGCTCGCCCCCTTCTACGTCGGCCTGATCCTCGCCATCGGCATCCTGCTCATCAAGTTCATCAAGGAATTCTTCAATCTCGCGCCGCAGGTCTTCAGCGCCGACGGTGGCGACATCATCATCGGCATCCTGACCTTGATCGATGTCGTGATGATCGCCAACCTGCTGATCATCATCGTCTTTGCCGGTTACGAGAATTTCGTCTCGAAAATCAACACCGGCGACAACGAGGACCGCCCGAACTGGATGGGCCACGTCGGCTTTGCCGACCTGAAGATGAAGCTGATCGGCTCGATCGTCGCCATTTCCGGGATCGAACTGCTCAAGGCCTTCATGCACGTCGGCTCGCACAGCAACGAACAGCTCGCCTGGAAGGTCGGCATCCACATGACCTTCGTCGTTTCCGGCGTGCTTTTCGCGCTCATGGACAAGCTTGGCGGCAAGCACCACGCGAGCGAATGAGGCCGCAGGCAGCGCGCGGCGAGAACTTGCCGCGGCGCCGCCTGCCTAACGCTTATCTCCCAGTCACCGAGGAGTCAGCCATGCATCGCCAGTCATTCAAGATCGCCGGCCTGGACAACGCCGAGAACGTGCGCGCCCTGGCCAATGCCATTCAGGACCTGCCCAGCATCGTGCATCTGGAAATCGAGGCGCAGAGCGGCATTGCCGATGTCGAACACGGCAATTTCGTGAGCCCGGAAGACATCCTGCAAGCCATCGCCGACGCTGGCTTCTGCGCCGAATATACGACGCACTGAGTACGACGCACTGAGCGGCTCAGCAGCCGCAGCCGCTGCCGCCGGACTTGACGCCAAGCTTCCTGAGCAGCTTTTCCGGCGGACAGAAGCCGGTGAAGCCGCTCTGGAACAGGTTGAAGCCGACGAAGGCGGTGAAGGCGAGGAACCATTCCGAGACGAATATCGGCGATCCCTGCCAGCCGAGGGCGAGCGACAGCATGACAAAGAAGCCGGCCATGATGCGGATGTAACGTTCGGTGGTCATGCGTGGTTCTCCTTGCGGAAAGCGGCGAAGTAAAGGACGGGAATGACGACCAGGGTGAGCAGCGTCGACACCAGGATGCCGAAGATCAGCGCCAGCGCCAGGCCGTTGAAGATCGGGTCGTCGAGGATGAACAGGGCGCCGAGCATGGCGGCCAGCGCGGTGAGGGCGATCGGCTTGGCGCGTACCGCCGCCGACTGGATCACCGCGTCGTGGAAATCCATGCCGCTGGCCACCTGCTGCTTGATGAAATCGACCAGCAGGATGGAGTTGCGGACGATGATGCCGGCCAGCGCGATCATGCCGATCATCGAGGTTGCCGTGAACTGGGCGCCGAACAGCGCGTGACCGGGCATGACGCCGATGATGGTGAGCGGGATCGGCGCCATGATGATGAGCGGCACCAGATACGAACCGAAGTGGGCGACGACCAGCAGGTAGATCAGGATCAGGCCGACCGCGTAGGCCAGCCCCATGTCGCGGAAGGTTTCGTAGGTCACCTGCCATTCGCCGTCCCACTTGACGCTGTAGCCGGCGTAGGGATCGCTCGGCTGGCGGATGAACCATTCGCCCAGCGTGCCGCCTTCCTTGAGCGCCATGCCATTGATCTTGCTGCGGATGTCGAACATGCCGTAGAGCGGCGAATCGAGCTTGCCGCCCATGTCGCCGACGACATAGACGACCGGCAGCAAGTCCTTGTGGTAGATCGTCTTCTCGCGCGCCAGCTCGCGCACTTCGACCAGTTCCGAGACCGGCACCAGGCGCCCTTCGCGCGAACGCACGCGCAGCTTGAGCAGGCTGTCGAGCGAGGAGAGTTGCTCGGGCGGCAGGACGATGCGCACCGGCACCGCGAACTTCGATTCGGTGTTGCGCACCGGCGTCACGTCAAGGCCGGACAGCCCCATGCCGACGACGTCGACGATGTCGCGCTGGGCGACGCCGAGCTGCGCCGCCTTCGCCAGCAAGACGTGGAGGACGAACTTGCGGGCGTCGGCGTCGATGTAGTCGTCGATGGCGACGATGTCGGCGGTTGCCGCGAAAGCCTCGCGCACCTGCTTGCCGACGGCGATCTGGCCGGCGTAGTCGGGACCGTAGATTTCAGCGACGATGGGCGACATCACCGGCGGTCCGGGCGGCACTTCGACGACCTTCGCGACACCGCCGTTGCGCTTGCCGATGGCTTCGATGGCATCGCGCACCGAGACGGCGATTTCGTGGCTCTGGCGCGAACGATGGTGCTTGTCGACCAGGTTGACCTGGATGTCGCCCCTTTCCGGCGCCGCGCGCAGGTAGTACTGGCGGACCAGGCCGTTGAAGTTGATCGGGCTGGCGGTGCCGGCGTAGGCCTGGTAATCGACGACCTCGGGCACCTTGGCCAGTTCGCCGCCGATTTCCTGCAGCACCCGCGCCGTTTCCTCGACCGGCGTACCGACCGGCATGTCGACGATGACCTGGAATTCGCTCTTGTTGTCGAACGGCAGCATCTTCAGGACGACCAGCTGGAAGTAGGCGAGCGACACCGAGCCGGCGATCAGCAGGACGACCGCCAGGCCGAGCTTGACGCGCGCCGCGCCGCCCTTCAGCGGATCGAGGAAAGGCGTCAGCAGGCGGCGGAAGGTCCGCTCCAGCGTCGCGTCGAGCTTCGACGCGGCATGGCCGCCGGCGGCGCCGCCGTGCGCCTTCATCAGGCGCGCCGCCAGCCAGGGCGTGACGACGAAGGCGATGGCCAGCGACAGCGCCATGCCCATCGACGAGTTGATCGGGATCGGGCTCATGTACGGCCCCATCAGCCCTGAGACGAAGGCCATCGGCAGCAGCGCGGCGATCACCGTCAGCGTCGCCAGGATGGTCGGTCCGCCGACTTCGTCGACGGCGCCGGGGATGATTTCCAGCAGCCCCTTGTCCGGGTGCAGGCCCTGCCAGCGATGGATGTTCTCGACGACGACGATGGCGTCGTCGACCAGGATGCCGATCGAGAAGATCAGCGCGAACAGCGACACCCGGTTCAGCGTGAAGCCCCAGGCCCAGGAGGCGAACAGCGTCGCCGCCAGGGTCAACGTCACGGCGACGCCGACGATCACCGCCTCGCGCCGACCGAGCGCGAAGAAAACCAGGGCGACGACGAAGGCGGTGGCGAAGACCAGCTTGCCGATCAGCTTCTGCGCCTTCTCGGTCGCCGTCTGGCCGTAGTTGCGGGTGACCGTGACCTCGACGCCGTCCGGGATGACGACGTTTTTCAGGCTCTCGATGCGGGCAATCGCCGCATCGGCAATGTCGGCGGCGTTGACGCCGGGCTGCTTGGAGAGCTGGATGGTGACCGCAGGGAATTCGCCGGCGCTGCTGCCGAACCAGGCGTAGCGTTTCGGCTGGTCGGGACCGTCCTCGACGCGGGCAACGTCGCCGAGGTAGATCGGCTTGCGGTCGACGACGGCAACCACCAGGCGCCGCACGTCGGCCGCCGATTCGAGGTAGGTGCCGGTCTGCACCAGGATGTCGCGGTTGCCGGCGATCAGGCTGCCCGACGACTGCAGGTCGTTGGACACGGTGAGCGCGCCGGCGATGTCCTGCGGCGTGACGCCGAAGGCGTTCATGCGCTCGGC
>CAZFXO010000092.1:0-10522 GCA_964523045.1 uncultured Dechloromonas sp.
CGCCGCGGTCGGCGTCGGCGTCGGCATCGCGACGCTGTTCGGCAACGGCAGCATCATCATGATGGTGCTCGGCGGCGTGATTTCCGGCGCGCTGTTCACGTCGCTGCTGTCGATGGTCAAGTACGCCGCAGACCCCTACAACCAGTTGCCGGCGATCGTGCATTGGCTGATGGGCAGCCTGGCGCTCGCCGATCTCGGCCAGATCGGCGTGCTGGCCGTGCCGATCGGCGTCGGCGTGCTCCTCCTCGGCACTCTCGGGCGCGGCCTCGACGCGCTCAGCATGGGCGACGACGAAGCGCGCGCGCTCGGCGTGCCGGTGCGCGCCCTGCGCTTCGGCATCGTCGCGCTGGCAACGCTGATCTCGGCGCTGACCGTGTCGCTGGCCGGCATCATCGGCTGGGTCGGGCTGATCGTGCCGCACATCGCCCGCCTCCTGGTCGGCCCCGGCAACGCCGTGCTGCTGCCGACCAGCGCCGCGCTCGGCGCCTGCTTCCTGCTCGCCGCCGACGGCCTGGCGCGCACCGTGGCGACCACCGAAGTACCGATCGGCATCGTCACCGAACTGATCGGCGTCGTCGCCTTCGTCCTGGTTCTCGGCCGCGTGCGCCGGGGGTGGCTGTGAACGGCGCGCCCGTGCTCTGCGGCCAGGCGATCGAGCACGCCTACCGGGGCCGCGTCGTGCTGGATGGCGCCAGCCTCACCCTGCGCCCCGGCGAAGTGGTCTCGCTGCTCGGCGCCAACGGCGCCGGCAAGAGCACGCTGCTGCGCATCCTGCTCGGCCTGCTGACGCCGAGCGCCGGCCGCGTCAGCCTCGACGGCCGGCCGCTCGCCGCCTACGCGCGCCGCGAACTGGCGGGCAAGCTCGCCTACGTGCCGCAGGTGCATGCCACGCCCTTTCCCTACACCGTGCGGCAGATCGTCAGCCTCGGCCGGCTGCCGGCGAGCGGCCTGTTCGCCGCACTTTCCGGGGACGACCGCGACGCCGTCGAGCAGGCGATCGCCCGGCTCGGCATCGAACATCTCGCCGCCCGGCCCTATACCGAGATTTCCGGCGGCGAGCGGCAACTGGCGCTGATCGCCCGGGCGCTGGCCCAGGGCAGCCGCCTGCTGGTGATGGACGAACCGGCGACCGGCCTCGATTACGGCAACCAGATCGCCCTGCTCGACCTGCTGCACTCGCTCGCCGTCGACGGCTACGGCATCCTCAAGACCACCCACCACCCCGACCATGTGCTGGCCGGTTCCGACCGCGTCGCCCTGCTCCAGCACGGCCGCATCGTCGCCGACGGCGCACCGGCCGACGTCCTCACCGCCGCGCGCCTGAGCGAACTGTACGGCGTCGCCATCGCGCCGGTGCGCCTGCCCGACGGGCGACTGGTCGTCGCCCCCTGCCTTTCCACTTGATTCCATCCTTCCATTCCCAGGAGAACACCATGTGCCAATCGTCCGCCAGCCCGACCCCGGAAGCCGCCCAACCCGTCCATGCCTGCGGCACGCATCGCCCCGAAGTCGGCCGCCTGGTGCCGGCGGCGCACGACCTCGACCTGCCCGAGGTGCAGTTTCCCAGCGCCCGCGTACTCGCCACTGTCGGCGAGGCAGGCCTGCGCGAACTCGTCTTCCACCACCACGGCCGCCTGCGCCACAGCGAGATCGGCCACATGTTCGACGTTCCCGACGCGCAGTTCGAGAAGCTGTGCGGCCTGATCGCCGACTTCGTCGTCGAGACCTGCGGCGGACCGCGCAACTACACCGCGACGCGCGGCGGCGGCTGCATCCGCACCCGGCACTTCCCGTTCTCCGTCGACGAACGCAGCCGCGAAGTGTGGATCGAGCACCTGTTCATCGCCATGCACGAAACCGGCTTCCCGGCCGAACTGCACGAAGAGTGGTGGACCTGGCTGGAAGCGATGTCGGTGCGCATGATCAACCGGCGGACGATGAAGGCGCAGCCGGTGCGCATCAGTTGGAGCGAAGCGCAGGCCCGCTACGGCGCGGCACTCGCCGCATGAGGCCGGCCCGGGTGCGACGGGCGGCGCTCGCCGCCCTGCTCGGCCTGCTCGCGCTGGCCCCGGCGGTCGCCGCCGAACCGCCGGTGCGCGTCGCCGTAGTCGGCGGGCTGGTCCTCAGCGGCATCTGGCCGGCGCTCGCCGAACAAGCCGCGCAGGCCACCGGCCTGTCCATCGAAACCGTCGCCGCCGCGCCCAAGGAAGGCGTCGTTCCCGCCTTCCGCAACGGCGACGCCGACCTGCTGCTGATGCACGGCAGCGACGAGACCTACGCCCTGCAGGCCGCCGGCTACGCGGCGCCGCTGCGCGCCTGGGCGAAGAACGAGCACGTCTTCGTCGGCCCGCCCGACGACCCGGCCGACATCGCCCACGCCGGCGACGGCACCGACGCGCTGCGCCGCATCATAGCCGCCGACGCGCCGATGATCGGCTTTCGCGATCCCGGCAGCTTCACCATCGTCGCCGGCCTGCTGCGCGCCGCCGGGCTACGCCTGGGCGCCAACCAGATGCGCTTCGACGACCACGAATCGCCGCAAGGCATCCTCAAGGCCGCCGCCGCCCAACACGCCTACGTCGTCGTCGGCCACATTCCGGTCGCCTTCGGCAAAATGCCCGCCGCCGGCCTGCGCGTGCTACTCAGAGGCGACCCACGCATGCGCCGCGTCTACGTCGCCGCCGAACCCGGCCCCCGCCACCCGGCCGACCCGGAACGCCGCGCCCGCGCCCACCGCCTCGCCGAATACCTGCTCAGTCCCGCCGGCCAGCAGGCGCTCGCCGGCCTCGCCGCGCAACGCGACGGGCCGTGGGTGTTTGGGCTGGGGGAATAAAGCCGAACCTCGCCCCTTTTCCCGGCGACGCATCGCCCCACCGGAAAGCGATGACGAGACACTGAAGCGGCCGGGTAAGCCGAGCCGCCCGGCAAAACGACGCGCCCGTCGGGGCCACGGTCGCGCTCTGCAGGAAAACGGGGAAACACGCCCGATCAGGCGGGAAAATCGCCTGATCTTTCAGGCCAGGGCGCCTAATCCGGCGCCATCCGGCAGCTCAGCCGGGCCTCCGGCCCGCTTTCCGGGCTAACGACAAAAAGCTGTTTCCAGAGAAGCTGAATCGGGCTTGTTCAACAACCGGTTCAGATCGCGGCTCGCTTCGCGATCACGATCTAACCTTAATCGTTAGATGCTATGTGGGGAAGCCCCGCTCCCTCGCTTGATGAATTGCTGCCACGTGCTCGATGAACTTGGTTACAACGCCAGTGACTTCGTTTTTCGTTCTGTCTACGTTCACCGTCTTTGTCGAGAGCTTCAGATGCTCAACGCCATGAGGAATTTTCGCCTCTTGCGACTTCACTTCTCTTTCCGATTCTTCAGAGACAAACGCTGGAAATTTAGACTGCAGCATGCTCTCCAGATTCTGGATTATTTTGAATACCTTTTCGGCGAACTCAAGGGTTTCGGATTCGCGAACGATCTTCCCTCGGTGAACCACTTTGTTACGTATTTCGGTAATAAAAGGGTCTGGCCTGAATGGGCTTTCTTGATCAAGCAGGTACAAGAACTGGAAGGCACCAAACTGCCGTTCAGATTGAGCCGCTACGCCTTTCCAGGCATCTTCAAGCACATCTGCAGAAAGCCCCTTGGCCCGGCAAGAGACGCGAATGTAAAACTCGTAGGATCGTTCTAGGGCAGAGGACATAACGGCCACAACTTCATTCGTGTACCCGTCTAAAAACGCCCGAGCTGCTGATTTGACAAGAACTTCATATCTTCTTGAGTCATAAATCACGATGCCATAATGACCATGGTCACATGTCACATGAATGCTGCCATTGTCGTCTAGCTCTCCGGCAATCGGATTGAAAGCAGGTTGTTTGCCTCTCTCCGATTGTTCTTGAAGACAAGTGGGACATGCCGCGATGATTTTCATAGCATCTAACGAATGAAAGGGACTTTCCCATCCCGAGGTAGCGGCGGAAGCCGCGTGCAGCGGTCGCTGCCATGATTGAGTTTCCACACCAAATCATTCGCTCGAAAGGGGAAGTCCATGGATATGGTCACCGTCGGCATTGATCTCGCCAAGAATGTATTCGCTTTGCATGGCGTTGACCAGAGCGGCAAAGCGGTTTTCATCAAGCCCAAGGTGGCGCGCAGCCAGTTACTCGAAATGACCACCGACTTTCACCGCGCTGGGTGCCTACGGTCTGAACAGACCTTCGGCTCCTGCCACCGTGGAAAAGTTTACTCACACCTCACACACAGAAATTCTGACATCCCCTGTCGGCGACCTGCTGGCTCACGCCGACCGCCCGAATGAGCGCCTCAAGGAATACGACAAAGCCATTGCCCAGGCTGCCCGCCAGGACGCCAGAGGCCGACGACTCATGCAACTCCCCGGCATCGGCCCATTGGGCAGGTCGGTGAATTTGCGCACGCTGGCGCGATCGACCTTGGCCGGGTTCATTTTCCCGTTCGTCTCAGCGGATGTCGGGATTCTGCCGCTGGGCGCAGGCCAGCAAGTCGTCCGCCAGTTGCGTCCGGCCTTGCCGCGCGAAATGGCGGCTCATCGCCGCCAGCGCCACCGGGTCGCCCAGTTGCGCCGCCCGCCAGCGCAGGGAAGTGACCATGGACTGCGTCGATTCCGCCACCGGCGCGCCATCGTAAGCCGAGGTGGCGGCGAGCAGCTCGGCCAGCTTGGCGTAGCCGGAGGGGATTTGGTGCTTGAGCAACCAGGCGATGACCGGCTGCGCTGCCTCCCAGTCTTCGTCGTCCAGCGCCGCACTCGCCAGGCGCGCCGCAGCCCGCCAGTGGCCCCGCGTGGCCGCCTCGACGTAGGCCATTTCCTGCTCCTGGCCGCGCGGCTTGCTCAGCGCCAGATCGAACCATTCCGCCGCTTCTGCCGACGGCGGCGGCAAATCAAGCGGATGGCAGACAAAGTCCGTCTCGGGAAAACGCGCCGCCGGCGTGTTCACCCAGGCGTATTGCTCGCGCAAGGCTTCCTGCAGCACCTGCTCCTGCTGCGCCGGCGAAATCTCCTTCTCCACCCATTCGGCACGCGCCTGCCGCAACTCCCGTTGCGCCTCGGCCGCGCGGGCGCTGGCTGCCGCTTGGCGCTTCTGCTCCTCGCTATCCTCGCGTTCGGATACCTGGATGCAGGCCGCGAACTGTTCCGCTTTCGCCTTCCAGCATTGTTCCGGCACCTTGACCCGATAGATGCCCCACATGGTTTCCAGCACGTAGTCGGTGACGCCCGGCCGGGCAACCAGGCTGGCCCGCCCCCGCTTGTCGGTCATCCCCTGCTTCAATACCGTGCCGTCGGGCAGCAACCAGCGATAGACATAGGCCAGATGACCTTCGCCGATCTGCAGATAAGGTGCCGCCTGGGCTATCGTCCCCCACAACCCGAGGAGCAATCCAGCGGCCAATCTCCGTCGCCATGTTCCACCGCTCGCCCGCATATGCCTGTCTTCCCTGTCCGGATTTCCGCGCCGGCGAGCCGGCACGGCATGGTTTCAATCGAGTTCACACTTCATGCCGTCGATGCCGAGTCTGATGCCGTTCGGCAACAGACGCTCGCTCAGCTCGCAGCGCCGCACCCCGCTCGGCAGTTGCCGGGTCAGTTGCAGCGTGCTGTTGGTATAGGTGCAGGCCACCCAGTAGGCGGCCGTCGACGGCGCGGCGAATTGCCAGGTGGAGGTCCGCAACTGCTTCTTGCGGCTCGTCCGGTCGGGGACCAGGCTGGCCATTTCCGCCGGCGGCCCGGAGAAGACGCTGATCGAATCGAGAAACTTGCCGCGCTTCCCGAGATCGGTTTCGACCCGCCACGCCTCGCCCGCCCCGTCCAGGGACTCGACCGCGGCGATGCTCTCCGGACAGTCGATCCGCAATTCGCCCGCCACCGCGCCAGCGCCTGGCAAGGCTATCGCCGCGAGCAGGAGGATCATTCCTTGATGCTTCATCATTCACTCGATCACGTAAAAATGGATCGCCGCATTGCTGCGCGGAAATTCCGGCTGGTTGACACGAATCACCCGTTCCAGCACCTCGCCCTGCTTGTTCCACTGGTCGAGCACCCGGATCCCGCTCGCATCATGGCTCAAGTAGATGGCGGCGTGCCTGCCGTTGGAATCGGTCGGATAACGGCCATTCTTGTCGAAGGTCGCAATCGCCGTGCCCCTCGGGATGCTCCCCGGTTTCGCGTCGATGACATGCACGCCCTTTTTCCAGGACACCGTCTGCGGTGCATTGGTCGCCTGCCGGACAAACTCGGCGCATTCGGTGTTTCCTTTGGCATTGACGAATTTCGCTTTTCCAAAAACGTCGTTCTCTGCCAGCTTCAATTTATATGCCACGGTTCGCATCTCCTGTATCAGCGCAACACCCGGACGCCGCAGCGCCCGGCCATAAGGATTGGCGAGCCGAGCAGCAGCGCCGCCAAAACAACGGCATATTATGAATTCATCATCGACGACCAGGCAAGAAAAGGATGACAAAACGGCCACCCAAGGCTTTTCCACGGATAGGGAGAGCATGCCAAGGACACGCGGTGATGTTTAGGGAGCTGAGCCAGGCCCCTTTCCCGTAGCAGCAGACCGGCGTGAATTGCGGCCTCAGTCAAACTTGCTGAAGAACCACTTCAAGAAGCTTCCAGAGACTATCAACACGCCACCGAACGCCACATTGCCCCAGATGAGGCTGAAACTTCCCCCCAATAGACAGGCGATGACCAGCACGGGGCGCCAAAGCGGCGGCGACGCCTGGCGGGTAGCCGCGCGGACCTGCGCTTCCAGTGCATCGATTTCTTCGGGTGAAAGTTGAGTCATTGAAATCTCCGTCTGCTGATTCGAGCACCAATCAAGAATCCGTGGTCTGTCTACCGATTCTCTGATCGACTCTTCCCAGTTCCTGCTCAATGCGCCTAATTCAGCTTGAACAGCAAGGCCAGTCCAGTCAGCACTTCGATCACGCCAATCAGGAACGCGACAAATCCAGTCTGTGTAGATTCTGAAAAACCACCACCGGGGGCGCGAGGATCATCGCTAGCGCCCCAACTCCAAAGGCGAATGATCAAAGTCGTTTCTCGCGAGATCATCGTCTTGATCCCAACGATGACAAACAAGATCGCCACCAAGAACGGTATTAGCCTGGCTATTGATTCCATGAGGATTTTCGTGTTTTTGCGGTTTGTGGAATTCAGTTGAATCGTGCCGGCAGCCCAAACCCCAATTTATGGTTCTCATCCGTCGATCAGTGAATCAGCACCGTTGAACCGGCAGGACTGACTGCAGCCATGGGGATTGTAAGCAAGAAAGGCCTGGCCGCAGTCAATCAAATGGCATCAAACATCCAGAAAAAACCGCCACGGATAACTTTGCAGCGGGGGAAAACAAGATCGAGTGAATGTGCCGATGGGCTTTTAGCGGAAGGCAGACGACAGCGACCTCCAAGCGAGCGGCGCAATGCAGACAGTTCCTCGACGTGTTTCTGGATCGAGGCGATCTGCACGCTGTTGCGGGTCGCCCCATCCGCCTACTGACGCCATGCCGCCCACCAACGCAAGCCATCGCCGCGCAGCGCCCGGGCTCAACGGGATGAATTTCCGATTCCGCACATTCAACGTGTCTGGCACGCCAACCTGCACTCCCATGGTGCCGACAAAGCCTGGCGGCAATCACAACGGGTTTGGCCACCTACCGCGGGTGCCGGTGTCGCAAATTTGCCGACGCCTGGCAGCTTGGTTACGCCCGGTTGATTATCTGCATTGATTCCGCCCCGCCCGCTGGCTACCATGCGCCCGGCGTTGTCCGTTTTGGCGCGCCTGACTTGATAGAGGTTTGGATGTTGGAGCTTGCCGTCATCCGATAGCCCCTTTCCCTGCAGCCGCAGGGGATTGAGGTTATCGGGATCGAAAGACCGGGCAGACCACCCGCTGGTGGTTTGCCGTTTCTGTTCGTTCAAATGACGCCAATGGAAGACCAACATGACGATTTCCAAACCGATGGCCGCGCCTTTGTCCGCGCCGGCCGACCAATCCACTTTCTCTTCTGCCGACTGCCGGGAAACCGCTGCGCCGCCCGCCGTGCCTTGCGGCCCGGACGAGGCCATTGCCCGGGTGACGGCGGTTGACCGTGACCAGTACCTGATCCGTGTCGCTGCCGGCGAAATACCGGCGCGGCTCACCGGCCGGGCGGCCTACAGCAGTGTTTCCGCCGTTGATCTGCCCTGCGTGGGCGATTGGGTGCGGGTCAGGATGCACGATGACGGCGCCCACGCCAGCATCCTGGCGGTGCTGCCGCGCCGCTCCTTCCTGCGCCGCAAGCGGCCGGGCAGCGCGGTCGAGTTCCAGATGATCGCCGCCAATATCGACCTGGCTTTCATCGTCCAGTCCTGCCACTTCGATTTCAATGTGCGCCGACTGGAACGCTACCTGGTGCTGACCAGCGAGGGGCAAATCGAGCCCGTCGTCGTGCTGACCAAGACC
Source organism: uncultured Dechloromonas sp. (assembly GCA_964523045.1). Classification (GTDB taxonomy): domain Bacteria; phylum Pseudomonadota; class Gammaproteobacteria; order Burkholderiales; family Rhodocyclaceae; genus Azonexus. The sequence goes on from CAZFXO010000092.1 coordinate 8,481, forward strand.
GACCTGATCGCCACGGCGGAGTTGGAGCAGCTCATCGCGCAGATCCGCCAGGCCGGCATCGTCGCCCGCATCGTCGCGCTGAGCAATGTCAGCGGCGAGGGCATCGCGGCGATCCGCGAGCTGATCCAGCCTGGCCAGACCTGCTGCCTGCTCGGCTCGTCCGGGGTGGGTAAGACGACGCTGGTCAATCGTCTGCTCGGTGACGAAGGTTTGGCGACCGGTGCGGTCAGCCAGTCCGGCGAAGGTCGGCACACGACGACGCGCCGCCAGCTGATTCCGTTGCCGGGCGGTGCCTGCCTGATCGACATGCCGGGGATGCGCGAACTGGGCATGCTCGATGTCAGCGAGGGCATCGCCGACAGCTTTGCCGACATCCGGGCGCTGGCGAGCGATTGCCGCTTCGCCGACTGCTCGCACGAGCGCGAGCCGGGTTGCGCCATCCAGCGTGCCATCGCCGAGGGTGAAGTGGACGCCGAGCATTTCCGCAACTACCAGAAGCTGCAGCGAGAATCAGCGTTTCACGAGATGTCCCTGCACGAGAAACGCGACAAGGATCGGGCCTTCGGCAAGCTGGTGCGCGCCGCCGGCAAGGCCAGGGGACGGCGGCACGAGGTTTGAGAAACTGTCACGCTCTCTGATCTGGCTGGTGTTCCTTTAACTGGCTTAACTCCACCCCCTTCCGACCTCCCCTTGCCAGGGGAGGTCAGGTTTCCGGGCGGTACAAAAAAAACCATTTCCAGAAAGCCGAGCTTGTTCAACAATCGCTGCAGATCGCGGCCCGCTACGCGATCACGATCTCCAAGCTTAATCGCTAGGGGGCATTGCCGGTAAGGAGGGCGTATAGCGTTCCTGCCACGCCAAGTGCCGCGACAGAGAGCAGGAGCGGCAGGATAAGAAACCAGATTCGTGCTTTGGTCTTTGAGAGCTGGAAGGCGGTTGTCGCCGCAACATAGCTGGTCCAGCATGACCAGAAGACGAAGACCAGAACCGACGTACTCCAGAATTCGTCTGCCTGCCATGCGTCGCGATAGTTTGCGAACAAGGCGGTTTGAACCAAGGCCAATAGCACAGTTGGCCCGGCCAGGACCAATTCCTGAAAAGTGTAGATACGGCGCGCCAGGATCGAAGAGGGATCGGCCGCGCCAGACCACTGAAGGCGTTTCTTGTACCACCAACCTCCCAGGTACCAGAGAAACACCGCCCAGGTTGCCCCGGCCGCAAGCACAACTAGCCAGTAGTTCAACCATGAGGAAAGCAGCCACGAGGCTAGGTTTTCCCACCCCTTGCTCGCATGGCCAAGCTCGGCCTGAATCATCTTCTGATCTACCCGCCCCATCGCTTCAGCAATGCCCATTAGAGCGGATGAAACAAGCACTGCGCTTTGCCGATCAAGCGCCTGAATGCATGAGAAAAATTTCCTTGGCCGAAAGTAGAGATCGACCAGTCGGGCAGGCGATAAAGGATAGGGATGTCGTTCAGCTTCGTGGGCGGCAGTTAGTTCGGTGTTTACGAGCGACATCGCTGGGCTTCCGTGGGAAAGTATTGAGGTCAAGGGGGCGATGGAAGAGAAGAAGCGCCCTCAGCCCGGATCGTGCCGTGAAGCCAATGGAATATCAAGGCACCATATAAAATCGGGGCCAGACCCCTGTTATTGCGCTACGCCGCATATACGTCACCGTCGAACCTGGCCCCGTCACCCAGACGACCCGCCCGCGCCCACCGCCTCGCCGCGAATACCTGCTCTATCCCGCTGCCAGCAGGCGCTCGTCGGACTCAATGCGCAACAAGGCGGGCCGTGGGTTTTTGGGCTGGAGGAATGAGAGCAGCGATAAAAGCGAGCCTGGCCCCTTTTCTTCCCGCACGGTCAAGAAAGACAATGCACCGGAAATCCTCTGATCTGCCGTGTCATCATCAACATGCTCAGCCTAGATACGACACAAATCCTCGGGATTCAACCGTTATGATGTTCGAGTGCAAAGGCCCTACATATTAACCCGGCAAATAGATAGGGCGTTTATGGTATGATATTGGCATGAATAAAG
>CAZFXO010000093.1:0-10446 GCA_964523045.1 uncultured Dechloromonas sp.
CCAGCGCTGCTCGCCGGGCTCGGCGCGACGCCGACGGCGATCCTCGCCGCCGACGACTACATCGCGGTTTTCGACGACGAGGCCAGCGTCCGCGCGCTGACGCCCGATTTCGCCTGTTTCCGGCGCCTCGACCGGCGCGGCGTGGTCGTCACCGCTCCCGGCGACGCTGTCGATTTCGTCAGCCGCTTCTTCGCCCCGAAAGTTGGCATCGCCGAGGACCCGGTCACCGGCTCCGCCCACTGCGAACTGGCGCCATACTGGGCGGCCCGCCTCGGCAAGAGCGAACTGAGTGCGTGCCAGGTGTCGCGGCGCGGCGGCGAACTGGGCTGCCGCTTGCACGGCGAGCGGGTGATCCTGTCCGGCCGGGCGGTCACCTTCCTGCAGGGTGAAATCGAGCTGACGCGATGAGTAGCGCGCTCGACCAGCGCCTGACGCAAGAGCTTGCCGAACTGGCCGCTGCCGATCTCGGCCGCCACCACCGCCTGCTGGAATCGCCCTGCGGTCGGCTGGTCAACGTCGACTGCCGGCAACGGATCAATTTCGCCAGCAACGATTACCTCGGGCTCGCCGCCCATCCCGCCCTCGCCCGCGCCCTCGCCGACGGCGCGCTGGCCTGGGGTGCCGGCAGCGGTTCCGCCCATTTGGTCAGCGGCCACCAGCAGCCGCACGCCGCACTGGCCGAACGGCTTGCCGAATTCACCGGCTTTGCGCGCGTCCTCACCTTCGCCACCGGCTACCTCGCCAACCTGGCGGTGACACCAACGCTGGCCGGACGCGGCGACGCGGTGTTCGCCGACAAGCTCAACCACGCCTCGCTGATCGACGCCATGCAACTGGCCAAGGCCAACGGCGCGACGACGCAGCGCTACCCGCACGCCGACCTCGCCGCGCTGGAACGCCTGCTCGCCGCCAGCCCGGCGCGGACCAAGCTGATCGTCAGCGACACCGTGTTCAGCATGGACGGCGACCTCGCCCCGCTGCCGGCGCTCCACGCGCTGGCCGAGCGTTACGACGCCTGGCTGGTGCTCGACGACGCGCACGGCTTCGGCGTCCTCGGCCCGCAGGGGCGCGGCAGCCTGGCCCACTTCGGTCTGCCGGCCGACCCGCGCATCCTGCTCATGGGCACCCTCGGCAAGGCGGCCGGCGTCGGCGGCGCCTTCGTCGCCGGTTCGGCGCTGGCCATCGACTACCTGCGCAACAAGGCGCGCAGCTACATCTTCACCACCGCCGCGCCACCGGCCGTTGCCTGCGCGCTGAGCGCCAGCCTCGACCTGATCGCCGCCGGCGACGCGCTGCGCGCCAATCTTTTCGCCCGCATCGCCCAGTTGCGCGACGGTCTGGCCGGCCTGCCCTGGCATCTGCCGGCCTCGCCGACGGCGATTCAGCCGCTGCTCGTCGGCGACAACGCGGCGGCACTGGCGCTCGCCCGCCGGCTCTGGGAAAACGGCCTGTGGGTGCCGGCGATCCGCCCGCCGACCGTGCCGAAAGGTACGGCACGCTTGCGCATCTCGCTCTCCGCCGCGCACACCGAGGCCGACGTCGCCACCCTGATCGGCGCGCTGCGCGAGGCGGCGGCAGGGTAAAATCGCCGCCCGACTTTCCCGATGAGCTTGTTGCAATGAGTGCTCCCCTCGTATTCCTGCCCGGCTGGTGTCTCGGCCGTGGTCCGTTGCAGGCCGCGGTCGACGCGCTGCACGGGCAATTCATCGATCTGCCCGGTTACCGCGACGAAGCGCTGGAAAGCGACTTCGACCGCGCCGTCGCCGCCATCGGCGCCCGTCTGGCGGCCGGCAGCACGCTCGCCGGCTGGTCGATCGGCGCCCAGTTGGCGCTCGCCGTCGCCGCCCGCCACCCGGACAAGGTCGGCAAGCTGCTGCTGGTCGCCGGCACCGCGTCCTTCGTCCAGCGCGAAGGCTGGCCGGACGCCATGCCGCCGGCCACGCTGGCCGATTTCAGCGCCGCCGTCGGCGTCGACCCGGCCGGCATGCTGCCGCGCTTCGTCGGCGGCTTCAACCGCGGCGACGCGCAGGCCAAGGAAGTCAGCCGCCGCATCCTCGAACAGGCCGATCCGCTGCCCTCGTCGCTCGTCCTCGCCGCCGGCCTGGCCTGGCTGCGCGACGTCGACCTGCGCACCGACGCCGCCCGGGTGCAGGCGCCGACCCTGCTCATCCACGGCGACGCCGACCCGCTGATGCCGCCCGGCGCGGCGCGTGCGTTGGCGGCGCTGATTCCCGGCGCCCGTCTCGAACTGTTCGCCGGCTGCGCTCACGCTCCCTTCCTCTCGCAACCGGAACGCTTCGTCGCCAGCGCCCGCGCCTTCGTCGATGAGCCAGCCGCCTAAGGCGCGCATCCGCCAGTCGTTCGAGCGCGCCGCCGCCACCTACGACGCCGCCGCCGACGTCCAGCGTCGTATCTGCGCCCGGCTCGCCGCTGGAATGTCGGACGCGGCGCCCGCCCGCCTGCTCGACGCAGGCTGCGGCACCGGCGCCGCGCACGGCCTGCTGTTGGAGCACCACCCGGCTGCCGAAATCGTCGCCCTCGACCTGTCGACGGCGATGCTGCGCCGCCTGCCCGGCGACTGCCGGCGCCTCGCCGGCGACCTCGAACACCTGCCATTGGCCAGCGCCAGCGTCGATCTCTACTGGTCGAGCCTGGCCGTGCAGTGGTGCGACCCTGCCCGCGCACTGGGCGAAGCCCGCCGCGTATTGCAACCGGGCGGCCGACTGGCGCTGGCGACGCTCGGCCCGGCGACCTTCCACGAGATGCGCAGCGCCTTCCGCGACGTCGACGCCTACCGGCACACGCTGCATTTCCACGATGCCGAACAGCTCGCCGCGCTCGCCGGCGCCGCCGGTTTCACCGCGGTCGACTGCGCCAGCCACATGGAAACCGCTTTCTACCCGGACCTGCGCGCACTGCTGCGGGCGGTCAAGGCGGTCGGCGCCAACCAGCTCGGCGCCGGTCGACGCAGCGGGCTGATGAGCCGCAACGCCTTCGCCCGCCTCGCCGCCGCCTGGGAAACCCTGCGCCAGCCGGACGGCCTGCCGCTTTCCTACGATGTCATCCTGATCCACGCCCAAGCATGAGTTCCGCCTACTTCCTCACTGCCACCGACACCGACGTCGGCAAGACCCACATCGCCTGCGCCCTGCTCCACCGCGCCCGCCGCGCCGGGCTGTCGGCGGTCGGCCTCAAGCCGGTCGCCGCCGGCACCGACGCCGCCGGCCACAACGACGACGTGCAGCGCCTGCGCGCCGCAAGCAGCCTCCAGTTGCCGGACGAGGTGATCAATCCCTATTGTTTCGCGCCCGCCATCGCGCCCCATATCGCTGCCGCCGAGGCCGGCGTCGATATCGATTTCACGCGCATCGCCAGCACCGTGGCGAGCGCCCGCCAGGCGGCGGATTTCGTCGTCGTCGAAGGCGCCGGCGGTTTCTGCGTACCCTTCGGGCTCGACCGCAACGGCGCCGATCTCGCCGCGCAACTGCGGCTGCCGGTGATCCTGGTCGTCGGCATGCGGCTCGGCTGCCTCAACCACGCGCTGCTCACCGCCGAAGCGGTTGCCGCGCGCGGCCTGGTCATTGCCGGCTGGGTAGCGAACTGTCTGGCTGCGCCGATGCCTTACCTGGAAGAAAATCTGGCGACGCTGAGCGAACTGCTGCTGGCGCCGCGGCTGGGTGTCGTTTCCTGGGACGCGGCTGGCAAGGTCGAGAACGCTGCCGGCCAGCTCGAACTACCGCGCTGAGACGCGCAGCACGTCGGCGACTTCGTTCATCCGCGCGACGATGCCCTGCGCCTTGGCCTCGGCGCCGTCCATCACGCCTTGCCGGGCCTGCATTTCCAGCGCCAGCGCCAGGGCGGCGCCATGGTCGTCGGAGATCGTCGCCAGCAGACCCTTCACCGTATGCGCCTCGCGCACCAGCTCGGCGCTGTTGCCGGAACGACTGGCCGCCAGCAGGTTGCTGCAATTGTGATCGACGTCCTGCAGGAAGATGTCGATCATCATCGCGTAGATGTCCTGATCGCCGCCCAGGCGCTCCATGATCGCCGGCTTGTCGATTTCGAAGGGGGTGGTCATCGCGTTCTCCGTTCGGCGCAGCATCAGATCAGCGGCATTTCCTCGTCATGGAAACGTTGCCGCACTTCGAGGACTTCCTCCCAGCCGGCCAGCAAGGCTTCGACACAGAGGGGATCGAAATGCGCCCCGCGCCCACTTTCGAGAAAACGCAGCGCATCGTCAAGCAACCAGGCTTTCTTGTAAGGACGTTCCGAGGTCAGCGCATCGAACACGTCGGCGACGGCGACGATACGACCGAACAGCGGAATGGCATGGCCCTTGAGTCCCTTAGGATACCCGCTTCCGTCATATTTTTCATGGTGGGACAGGGCAATTTCGGCGCCCGCCTGCAGGATTTCCGACCCGCTGTCCTTGAGCAGTTCGTAGCCCAGCTCGGCGTGCCGTTTCATGACTTCGAACTCCTGCGGCGTCAGGCGGCCCGGCTTCAGGAGGATGTAATCGGGAATGCCGATCTTGCCGACATCGTGCATCGGCGCCGCTTTCAGCAGCAGCCGGCAGGCGGCATCGTCGAGGTCGAGCCCGCGGGCGATGATTTCCGAGTAGTGCGCCATGCGCTGGATGTGGGCGCCGGTTTCCGGATCGCGGAACTCGGCGGCGCGCGAGATGCGGAAGATCAGCTCGCGTTCGCGCTCGCGGATTTCCCGGGTGCGCTCCTCGACCTTTTCGGCCAGATCGGCGGCACGATCGGCGAGGAATTTCTGGCCGGTGCGCAAGGCCAGCATGTTGCGGGCGCGCGCCGAGAACTCGATGCGGTCGATCGGCTTGGTCAGGAAATCGTTGGCGCCGCCGAGCAGCGCCTCGTAACGGATGTCCTTCTGGTCGTTGGCAGTGATCATCAGCACCGGGATCTCGGTCCGCCCGTGCAGGGCGCGGAAAGCGGCGATGAAACGCAGGCCGTCCATGTCCGGCATCATGTAATCGACGATGACCAGGTCGGGCACGTTCTCGCGACACCATTCGAGCGCCTGCAGCGGCTGCTCGAAAAGGATCGGTTCGCAATCCCCGAGCTTGAGGACCAGCGCCTTGATCAGCGTCAGGTTGATGTCGCTGTCGTCGATGATCAGTACCTTGTGCATTCTTCTGCCCGAGCGTTGCCTTTCCCGGCGCAGTATATAATGCGCCGCCATGAAACTCCTCTTCGATCTCTTCCCGGTCATCCTCTTTTTCGCCGCCTTCAAATACGCTGGCGGCCATCCGGAAACCGCCTCCGACTGGGTCGGCAGCCTGCTCGGCGGCGCCGTCATCGCGCCCGACAAGGCGCCGATCCTGCTCGCCACCGTCGTCGTCATCGTCGCCACCATCGCCCAGATCGTCTGGGTGCGTTTGCGCCATGGCAAGGTGGACAAGATGCTCTGGCTCAGCCTTGGCCTGGTCGTCGTCTTCGGCGGCATGACCTTGATCTTCCGCAACGAAGCCTTCATCAAGTGGAAGCCGACGCTGCTCTACTGGGCCTTCGCCGGCAGCATGCTGTTTGCCGCGCTGATCATGAAGAAGAACGCGATCCAGGCCATGCTCGGCGAGCAGATGAAGTTGCCGGACGCCGTCTGGCGGCGGCTCAACTTCGCGTGGATCGGCTTCTTCCTGGTCATGGGCGTACTCAACCTGGTGATCGCCTTCAATTTCCCGACCGACATCTGGGTCGATTTCAAACTCTTCGGCGGCATGGGCCTGATGCTCGTCTTCATCGTCGCGCAGGGCGCGCTGTTGTCGAAGTACATCGAGGAAGAAAAATGATGCTCTACATGATCGTCGGCGAAGACCGCCCCGGCAGCCTGGACCAACGCCTCGCCGCCCGCCCCGAGCACCTCGCCCGCCTGCAGGCGCTGCAGACCGAAGGTCGCCTGCTGCTGGCCGGCCCCTGCCCGGCGATCGATGCGCCCGACCCCGGCGCCGCCGGTTTCAGCGGCAGCCTGATCGTCGCTGAATTCGCCTCGCTCGACGCCGCCCGCGCCTGGGCCGATGCCGATCCCTACATCGCCGCCGGCGTGTACGAGAAGGTGACCGTCAAGCCGTTCAAGAAGGCGCTGCCGGCGTGAGCCACGAGGCTACCCTGGCCCTGCTGCGCGAACGCCTGGCGGCACTGGCGCCGCAGTCGCTCGCCATTGCCGACGAATCGCACCGCCACGCCGGCCATGCCGGTGCCGGCGGCGGCGCACATTTCCGCGTCGACATCGTGGCAGCGGCTTTTTCCGGCAAAAAGACACTCGTTCGTCATCGTCTGGTGTACGATGCCGCAGGAGACCTGATGCAGCACCGGATCCACGCGCTGGCCATCCACGCGCAGGCCCCCGAAGAACTCTGACTTTCGTACCAACCACCCCCAGGACCCCATTCTCATGTTCAAACTCAGCTCCCTGGCTGCACTGCTGGTTGCCGGCAGCCTCATCTCCGCACCCGCCTTCGCCCAGAGCAAGGCCTACGCCACGGTCAACGGCAAGGCCATCCCGCAAACCGTGTACGACGCCTTCCTCGCCGAGCAAAAGGCGCAGGGCGCCCCGGATTCGCCCGAACTCAAGAACGCGATCAGGGAAGAACTGATCCGCCGCGAACTGCTCTCGCAGGAAGCCGCCAAGAAGGGCCTCGACAAGAAGCCGGAAGTCCGCGGCCAGATGGAACTGGCCCGCCAGGCCGTGCTGATCCGCTCCTTCATGGGCGACTACGTGCGCAGCCATCCGGTCAGCGACGCCCAGTTGAAGTCCGACTACGAGCAGTTGAAGAAGTCGCTCGGCAGCACCGAGTACAAGGCCCGCCATATCCTGGTCGAAAAGGAAGACGACGCCAAGGCGATCATCGCCAAGCTGGAAAAGGGCGAAAAATTCGCCACCCTGGCCAAGCAGTCGATGGACCCGGGCTCCAAGGACAAGGGCGGCGAACTCGAATGGAGCGCCCCGACCGCCTACGTCAAGCCTTTCGGCGACACCCTGACGACGCTGAAGAAGGGCGAATACACCAAGACGCCGGTGAAGACCGACTACGGTTTCCACGTCATCCAACTCGAAGACAGCCGCCCGCTGACGCCGCCGCCGTTCGAACAGGTCAAGCCGCAACTGCAGCAACGCGCGACGCAGATGCAAGTGGAAAGCCTGATCAAGGACCTGCGCTCGAAGGCCAAGGTGAACTGAGCCTGTCCCGCTACGCGATCAAGCCCGCCGCCCGGCGGGCTTTTTTTTGCTAAAGCTGCCAGGCCTCGCCGCCGCCCTGCAGCGTCATCTCGACGACGCGCTTGTTGAGGTGGGGGGCAAACAGTTCGATGAAATCGTAGTCGAAGCGGCGAAGGTAGCTGCCGCGCCGTATCGCCAGCCGGGTCGTGTTCGATTCGAACAGGTGACCGGCGTCGATCGCCACCAGGCCGGCGTCGCGCTGGGGATCGAAGGCGAGCTTGGCAATGATGCCGAGACCGAGGCCGAGGCTGACGTAAGTCTTGATCACGTCGGCGTCGAGCGCGGTGAGCGCGATGTTGGGCTCGATCTCCAGGCGTTCGAAGGCGCGGTTGATCCGCGAGCGGCCGGTAAACGCCGCGTCGTAGGTAATCAGCGGCCAGCGCGCCAGTTCCTGCAAGGCCAGCGGCTGGCTGGCGAGGATCGGATGGCCGGCCGGCGCGATCACGCAATGCGACCACTGCTGCACCGGAAAGGAAACGAGTTGCGGATGCTCGCCGAGCGACTCGGTGGCGATCCCGAAGTCGGCCTCGCCGGAAGCCACCCAGTCGGCAATCTGCACCGGGTTGCCCTGGTGCATTTCGAGCTTGACCTTGGGGTGGCGGGCGACGAAGTCGCGGACCACGGTGGGCAGCGCGTAGCGCGCCTGGGTGTGGGTTGCCGCCAGCACCAGCTTGCCGGAGTCGCCACTGGAAAATTCGCCGCTGGCGCGCTTCAGGTTTTCCGCCTCGCGCAGGATGCGACGGGCGATGTCGATGACCACCCGGCCCGGCTCGGTGATGCCGGTGAAGCGTTTGCCGCTGCGCTCGAAGATGGCGATGCCAAGTTCGTCCTCGAGCAGCTTGATCTGCTTGGAAACGCCCGGCTGCGAGGTATACAGCACCTCGGCCGCCTCCGAGACGTTGAGTCCCTGGCGTTCGATCTCGACGATGTAGCGCAGTTGCTGGAGTTTCATGAATGCCTTAATAACAAAATACGATAACAATCTAACCCAATATTCTTTTTGATTCAATCGGCGCCCGGTAGGATGCCGACCCATGGACTACCTCTACACCCTTTCCGGCTTCGCGGTCGGCGCCATCGTCGGTCTGACGGGCGTCGGCGGCGGTTCGCTGATGACCCCGCTGCTCGTGCTGCTGTTCGGCGTGCATCCGGCAACGGCCGTCGGCACCGACCTGCTCTACGCCGCCATGACCAAGGCCGGCGGCACCGTCGCCCACGGCCGCAAGGGACATATCGACTGGCAGGTCACCGGCCGCCTGGCCGCCGGCAGCATCCCGGCGGCGGCGCTGACGATCTGGGTGCTGTCGCTGCTCCCCGATGGCAGCAACGCAATCAGCAAGATCGTCTCGCACGGCCTCGGCTTCGCCCTGCTGCTCACCGCCATCGCCATCCTGTTCGGGCGCAAGCTGCGCGAATACGCCAGCCGCCACGATGAATCGCCGCTGCGCCAGTGCAGCCTGGGCAAGATCACGGTCGGCGTCGGCGTCGTGCTCGGCGTGCTGGTGACGATTTCCTCGGTCGGCGCCGGCGCGCTCGGCGTCGCCGCCCTCTTCTTCCTCTATCCGAAGCTGTCGCCGGTCAAGATCGTCGGTTCCGACGTCGCCCACGCCGTGCCGCTGACGCTGGTCGCCGGCCTCGGCCACTGGCTGCTCGGCAGCGTCGACTGGGCCTTGCTCGGCGCCCTGCTGCTCGGTTCGCTGCCCGGCATCTGGCTCGGCACCCAGCTCTCCGCCAAGGTGCCGGAGCACATCCTGCGCCGCATCCTCGCCTCCATGCTCGTGCTGATCGGCAGCAAGCTGGTCTTCGCCTGATTCACCCCCAAGAGAACGCCATGTACAAATACGACGCCATCGACCGCCAGCTGATCATCGACCGGGTCGAGCAATTCCGCGACCAGGTCAACCGCTGGCAGGCCGGCGAACTGACCGACGACGAATTCCGCCCGCTGCGCCTGCAGAACGGCCTGTACATCCAGCGCCATGCGCCGATGTTCCGCATCGCCGTGCCCTACGGCATGCTCAATTCGGCGCAGCTGCGCAAGCTGGCCCATGTCGCCCGCAAGTACGACCGCGGCTACGGCCACTTCACCACCCGCCACAACCTGCAACTGAACTGGCCGAAGCTGACCGACGTGCCCGACATCCTGGCCGAACTGGCCGAAGTCGACCTGCACGCCATCCAGACCTCGGGCAACTGCATCCGCAACATCACCACCGACCAGTTCGCCGGCGTCGCCGCCGACGAGATCATCGACCCGCGCCCGCTGGCCGAGATCCTCCGCCAGTGGAGCACCTTCCACCCGGAATTCGCCTTCCTGCCGCGCAAGTTCAAGTTCGCCATTTCCGGCACCGGTGAAGACCGCGCGGTCACCTGGTTCCACGACATCGGCTTGCATCTCAAGGTGGTCGACGGCGTCACCGGCTTCACCGTGATCGTCGGCGGCGGCCTCGGCCGCACGCCGATCCGCGGTCAGGTCGTGCGCGACTTCCTGCCCTGGCAGCACATCCTCAGCTACTGCGAGGCGATCCTGCGCGTCTATAACCGCTTCGGCCGCCGCGACAATGCCTACAAGGCGCGCATCAAGATTCTCGTCCAGGCGCTCGGCGTCGAGGAATTCGCCAAGCTGGTCGAAGCCGAATGGGCGCACGCCAAGGACGGCCCGGCGACCATCACGCAGGCCGAGTACGAGCGCGTCGCGGCGCATTTCGGCGCCCCGGCCTACGAGACGATCAGTACCGTCGACGCCGGCTACCAGGCGAAGATCGTCGAAGAAAAGGCCTTCGCCCGCTGGGTCGAGCGCAACACCCATGCGCACAAGGTCGATGGTTACGCGGCGGTCACGCTGTCGCTGAAGCCGCACGGCGTCGCGCCGGGCGACATCACTTCCGAGCAGATGGAAGTCGTCGCCGACCTGGCCGACCGCTACAGCTTTGGCGAGCTGCGCATCAGCCACGAGCAGAACGTCATCCTGGCCGACGTCAAGCTGGCCGACCTTTACACCGTCTGGCAACAGGCCAAGGCGGCCGGTCTGGCAACGCCCAACATCGGCCTGCTGACCAGCATCATCTGCTGCCCGGGCGGCGATTTCTGCGACCTCGCCAACGCCAAGTCGATCCCCATCGCCACCGCCATCCAGCAGCGTTTCGACGACCTCGACTACCTGTTCGACATCGGCGAGATCGACCTCAACATCTCCGGCTGCATGAA
>CAZFXO010000094.1:0-10353 GCA_964523045.1 uncultured Dechloromonas sp.
TGGTGGACCGAATGAGGATCGAACTCACGACCTCCGCATTGCGAACGCGGCGCTCTCCCAGCTGAGCTATCGGCCCGTAAGGCGCGCATTATAGCCTAGGCAGGGGCGGTTTCGGCAAGCGGCTTGGCGATACCGCTGGCGATGCGTTCAGTTTTGCCCGGCGCCGGCCGCGGCGCGGCGCAGGCGGTCGGCGACGGCGGCCCATTCGGCGCCGGCCGGCAGGGCTTCGACGACGATCAGGTCGACGCCGGCGTGGTCCATGTCGCGCAGCGCGGCGTAGAGGTCGTGGGCGTAGCCGACCGGGTCGGCCGGCAGCAGCCGCCAGGCGTGCGGCATGCCGGCCTGCGGCGGCTGGTTGGGGCTGAGTACCGCGCACTTGCCGCCGCGATGGCGCTGGGCGTTGAGGAAGTCGAGCAGGCGCTCGCCGGTGACCACGCGCAGCGGCGTGGTCGGCGCATAGTGGGCTTCCAGCGAACCGGAGACGCGCGGCGCGCCGCTACTGGTTTCGATGGACGGGGCGCGGCCGAGCACCGCTTCCAGATGCAGCGGCGAGATGTGGCCGGGGCGCAGCACCACCGGTTCGCCGCGCGAGCAGTCGATGATCGTCGATTCGATACCGACGGCGCAGGGACCGCCGTCAAGGATCAGCGGCACGGCCTCGCCCAGTTCCTCGGCAACGTGGGCGGCGGTAGTCGGGCTGATGCGGCCGAAGCGGTTGGCCGACGGCGCCGCGATGCCGGCGTGCTCACCTTTCGCGGCGGCGAAGCGGCGTAGCAGTTCGAGCGCCACCGGATGGCCGGGGACGCGCAGGCCGACGGTATCCTGGCCGCCGGTGACGGCATCGGGCACCCAGGCTTGTTTCTTCAGGATCAGCGTCAGCGGGCCGGGCCAGAAGGTTTCCATCAGTTCCCAGGCCACCGCCGGCACTTGCTCGGCCCAGGCCTCGACGGCGTCGTGGCCGGCCAGGTGGACGATCAGCGGATGGTCGGCCGGGCGGCCCTTGGCGGCGAAGATCTTGGCCACCGCCGCCGGGTTGGCGGCGTCGGCGCCGAGGCCGTAGACGGTCTCGGTCGGCAGCGCGACCAGTTCGCCGGCGCAGAGCAGGTCGACGGCGCGGACGTAATCGGCGTCGGAAGGGACCATCAGTCCTTGATGCCGATGGCGGCGCGGGCGGCCAGCGCGGTCTTCTGCACGGCTTCGGCGTGGTCGCCGATCACCGTGAAGTGGCCCATCTTGCGGCCCGGCCGGGCGTGGTGCTTGCCGTAGAGGTGCAGCTTCAGGTTAGGGATGGCGTAGAGCACCGACCAGTCGGGTTCGCGGTAGGTATCGCCGTCGTACCAGAGGTCGCCGAGCAGGTTGACCATCACCGACGCCGAATGCGCGCGCGGCTCGCCCAGCGGCAGGCCGCACAGCGCGCGCACCTGTTGCTCGAACTGGTTGGTGACGCAGGCGTCGATGGTGTAGTGGCCGCTGTTGTGCGGGCGCGGCGCCATTTCGTTGACCAGCAACTGGCCGCGGCTGACGAAGAATTCGACGCCCATGGTACCGATGTAGCCAAGCTTTTCGGCGATGCGTGCGGCCACATCCTCGGTGTCGCTCTGCATGCAGCCGGAAGTGCGCGCCGGCACGATGGAGACATCAAGGATGCCGCGCGTGTGCTGGTTCTCGCCGGTCGGGAAGCAGGCGACCTTGCCGTTCTCGTCACGCGCCAGCACGACCGAAACTTCGTAGTCGAGCGGCAGGCGCTGTTCGAGCACGCATTGCTCGCCCTTGAACTGGGCGAAGGCGAGCAGCGCTTCCTCGATGTTGTTGACCGTCGCCTGGCCCTTGCCGTCGTAGCCGAAGCGGGCGACCTTGAGGATGGCCGGGAAGAGGCTGGCCGGCGCGGCCTTCAGGTCGGCTTCGCTGTTGACCTCGATGAACGGGCCGTGCGGGAAACCGTTGTCGCGCAGGAAGGTTTTCTCGCTGACGCGGTGCTGGCAGATCGCCACCGCCGCCGCGTGCGGCCGCACCGGCACGAACTTGGCGAGGTAGTCGAGCGTCGCCGCCGGCACGTTCTCGAATTCGGTGGTGATGGCGGCACAGCCGGCGGCGAATTCGTCGAGCGCGGCGTAGTCGTCGTAGGCGACGCAGAAGTGGCGTTCGGCGATCTGCGCCGCCGGACTATTGCGGTCCGGATCGAGCACCCAGACCTGGTAACCCAGTTCATGGGCGGCGGCAACGAAGAAGCGGCCGAGCTGGCCGCCACCGAGCATGCCCAGCGTGGCGGGCGGCAGGATCATTGTTTCTTCTCCTGAGAATCAGTCACGAAGCCGATCTGGCGCGACGAGGATAGTGGTGGGGTCGCCATCTGCCGGATGGTTGCCACCAAGGTGGATAGGGTGTTGTCGTGACGCGCGACACGCGCTTCAAGCTCATCCAGGCGCTCGGCCAAGTCCTTGTGTTCGACCAGCATCTGGCGCAGGCGAACAAAGGCGCGGACAACGAAGACGCTCATTTCGACGGCACGCGAACTGTTCAGAATACTAGCCGCCATGATGGCGCCGTGTTCTGTGAATACGCGCGGCAGGTGCGGAGAGTACTTCAGCCGGGCGAGGTGGTCACATTTTGTGATGACCTCCTGCTTTTCTTCCTTGGTCAGGATGAAAGAAAAGTCGATGGGGAAGCGTTCCCAATTTCGTTTGACCGCTTGATTGAGGACGCGCGCCTCGACGCCATAGAGCTCCGCCAGATCGCTGTCGATCATGACGCGCTCGCCGCGCAACACGAGGATGCGTTGCGGCAGTTCGTCGGCGCTGAAACGGAGCTTGTCCTCGCCCATTACGGCTCAGACCTCGGGCAGCTTCATCGCCAGGACCTTCTCGGTCTGGGCGGCACGGAAGGCCTGCAGCTTCGCATTAATTGCCGCATCGCCGTTGGCCAGCATGGCGACGGCGAACAGCGCGGCATTGGCGGCACCGGCCTCGCCAATGGCGAAGGTGGCGACCGGGATGCCCTTCGGCATCTGCACGATGGAGTGCAGGGAATCGACGCCGGACAGCGCGCGCGATTGCACTGGCACGCCGAGCACCGGCACCGTCGTCTTGGCGGCGAGCATGCCGGGCAGGTGGGCAGCACCGCCGGCGCCGGCGATGATCGCCTGCAGGCCGCGCGGACCGGCGGTCTCGGCGTATTCGAACAACAGGTCCGGGGTACGGTGGGCGGACACCACGCGGGCTTCGAAGGCGACGCCAAAATCCTTGAGGATGACGGCGGCGGCCTGCATGGTCGGCCAGTCGGAGTCGGAGCCCATGACGATGCCGACGGAAATCTTTTGTTCGCTCATTTAACGAATCCCTGCCTTGCGTTCGGCGGCCTCGATGGTGTTGGCCAGCAGCATGGTGATGGTCATCGGCCCGACACCGCCCGGCACCGGCGTGATCTGGCCGGCGACTTCGAGGCAGTCGGCGTAATCGACGTCGCCGCACAGCTTGCCGTCCGGCAGGCGGTTGATGCCGACGTCGATGACGACGGCGCCCGGCTTGATCATGTCTCCGGTGACGAATTTCGGCTTGCCGACGGCGGCGACGACGATGTCGGCGCGGCTGGTGTGGAATTTCAGGTCGCGGGTGCGCGAGTTGCAGACGGTGACGGTGGCGCCGGCGTTGATCAGCAGCAGCGCCATCGGTTTGCCGACGATGTTGGAGCGGCCGATGACGACGGCTTCCTGGCCGCTCAGATCGACATTGCCCTTCTCGAACATCTTCATCACGCCGTAGGGCGTGCACGGGATGAAGCGCGGATTGCCCTGGGCCAGCGCGCCGACGTTCTCGGCGTGGAAGCCGTCGACGTCCTTCTCGGCGGCAATGGCTTCGAGCACTTTTTCCTCGTCGAAGTGCTTGGGCAACGGCAGTTGCACCAGGATGCCGTGGATCGCCGGGTCGGCGTTCAGCTCGGCGATTTTGTCGAGAACGACCTGCTGGTCGACGTCCTTGTCGTAGACGATCTTCTCGGAATGCATGCCGATCGCCAGGCAGCCATTGACCTTGTTCTTCACATAGACCTGGGAGGCCGGGTCCTCGCCGACCAGAATGACCACCAGGCCGGGCTTGTGTCCTTGGGCGGCGAGCGCTTCCACGCGCGCCTTGAAGCCCTGGCGCAGTTCCTCGGCCAGCGCCTTGCCATCGATTATTTGTGCCGTCATCGTCGCATCCGGAAAACAAAAGGGGAAAGGCAGGCCGCCTTTCCCTCGAAGTTTCAGGATTTTACCAGAAGCCGGGAGCGGCATCCTCATTCCGCGGCCAGCCGCCAGCGATTCATCCGTCATCGCGCGTGCTATGCTTACCCGGCCTTCAGTCGCCACGCCCCCACCATGACCGCGCAAACCTCGCCGCGCCTCGCCCAGACCGCAGACCCGACCCCGTTCTGGGAACGCATTCCGCGCTTCTTCCTGTTCCCGCTGCAGCCGGCAATCCTCGGTCATCTCTGCCTGACCGCGGCGCTGCCGGCACTCTGCTTCCTCGCCCCCGGCGCCATCAGCGGGCTACTGCTCTTCTTCGGCGGCTCGCTGTGGGCCTGGTTCTCGGTACTCCGCCTGGGCAGCCGGATTGCAATCGAGACCAGTCGCGGCCGCCTGCAGCCCGGAGACTACGCCGACAACAGCCACGAGGGACTGGGGCTGCTGCCCTTCAGCATCTTCGCGCTGTTCTTCGTCAGCGGCCTGCTTGTCGGACTGATTCAGGGGATGTTCGGCAACACGCCGGCGATGGCGATGAACTTCGTCGTCTCGCTGCTGCTGCCAGCGGCCTTGATGGTGCTGCTGCATTCGCGCAGCCTGCTCGCCGGGCTCAATCCGTGGCGCGCCGCAACGCTGATCGGCAGCGTCGGCAAACCTTACCTGCTGCTTTGCGTCTTTCTCTTCTGCTTGTCCAGCGCGCAGATGTTCCTCACCTGGCAGTTGTACGCCTTTGGCCTGAAACCGATCATTGGCGAGCTGATGGCCGGCAACATCGTGATGGAAGACGGCCAGTCGCCGATCGACCTGATCGCCGGACTGTTCGCCCAGCAACGCGGGCGCATGGCCTCGGCGCTGTTCTGCGCCAACCTGGCGGCGATGTTCTTCACGATGATCGCCTTCAACATGCTGGGCTACGTGCTCTACCAGTATCACCGCATTCTCGGCATCCCGCTCGCCCCGGCGGCGCGCAACGGCAGCCCCGCACCGACCGAGGACGATGGCCCGGCCGCGCAGATTGCCGAGCTGATCGCCGCCGGCGAAATCAACCGCGCCATCGACATCGCCTACGAGGAACAGCGCGTGCACCACGAGGACGTGGCAGCCCAGGAGCGCTATCACAAGCTGCTGCACCTGGCCGGCCGCAAGGACCGCCTGCTGCCCCACGCCAATCGCCTGATTCCCCTGCTCCTGCAACGCCAGATGGCCAGCCGGGCAATCGCCGCCTGGCGCCGCTGCCACGAACTCGACGCCGATTTCCGGTTGCACGAACCGGCGATCGAACTGGCGCTCGCCGAAGCCGCGCACAAGCTGCGCGAAAACCAGCTGGCGCTCGACCTGATGCGCGCCTTCGACAAGCGCCACCCGCGTCATCCGCTGATCCCGGAGGTCTATTTCCTCAGCGCCCGCATCCTGTGCGAGGAGTTTCGCCAGGACGCGATGGCCGAAAAGATCTTCACCACCATCGCCACCCGCTATCCGCAACACCCCTGCGCCGCGCAAGCCACCGAGTACCGGCGCACCCTGTCCCGCCTGCGGCAGTCCGCCAAACCGGCCTAGTTCGGGTCGGCGTTGCCGGCCAGCCGATTCAAGTCCGCAGCAGCCAGCGCGTCGCCAGCGTTTCGCCGCGCCCCGGCCGCGGCCTGCAACAACCTGCGGCTACGCGGATCGGCCGGCGCCAGCGCGTGCAGCAAGCGCGCCGCCCGCTCCAGTTCGACCACTCGCCCGAGATCGAGAAAGACCTCCGCCAGCGCCGCCAGGCGTTCGGCATCAAGCCGCGGACGCGGCTGGGACAATCGCAGATAGTCCATGAAGAACGCCGGCAACATGGCCTGCGTCTCACGGTTGCGCGGCGCCCGGCGCAGGAAGGCAAGGCTGGCTTGATGAAACTCCTCGCTGGCCGGTGCCAGCTTGAGCACATTCAGGCATTCCTGCCAGATTTCCGGATCGCTCCCGGCATGGGCTGCAGCCCGGGCATAGGCGCGCCGCGCCTGGTCGAAATCGGTGTCGAGCATCGCCTTGCGCGCCTGCGCCAGATAACGATCCCGGCGCTCCGTCGCCACTGGCGAATCGCGCCGCGCCTCGCCCGCCTCCGGCAACAGACGCCCTTGCGCCCGCGACAGCAGCGGCAGGGCGCACAGGGCGCCGGTCAGCAGACCGCCGATATGCGCCTCGTAAGCCACCCGGCCGCCGCCCAGCCAGAGCAGTTGCACCGCCTCGTTGAGCAGCCAGATCGGCAAGGCGAGCAGCGCCGGCGCCCGGATGATGTCGAAGTAAACAATGACGAAATAGAAGAACGGAATTCGCCGCCAGCGCAGCAGGACCGAGAACGCCCCCATCACCGCGGCGATCGCGCCGGAGGCGCCGATCAGTCCGCTGCCGTTGCTGGCGACCAGCCACAAGCCGGCACCGGCCATGCCGCCGAGCAGGTAGATGACGATGAAGGCCGCTGTGCCGACCAGGCCCTCCACTGCCGGTCCGATCAACGCCAGGACCAGCATGTTGCCCATCAGGTGCCCCGGATCGGCATGCAGGAACTGGCTGGACAAGGCGGTGAGCAAGCTCGGGCGCTCGCTGCGAAAGGCATAGCGCTCGCCGACCACGCCCGCCATCAGGCCGTCGAAACTCTGCCGCGCCTGCCGCCAGCGGCCGTAAATCTCGTCTTCCGGCGAAACCACGGTCCCTTGCCGGAGCGCGCTCGCGAACTCCCGGTCATCGGCCATCTGCTGCACCAGCGGCGCCAGATTGCGGCGGTTGCGCAGCAGCCGATCGAGCTTCGCCACCGCCTCCTGGTCACCGCGGTCGATCAGGTGGGCGCGATAACGATCCGGCTCGACCTCGGCCAGCACGCTGCCCGAGTAGTAATCGACGGCGCGCCGGAAACGCGCCGCGTCGCCCTGCTGCGCGCCAAAGAAGACAAGCAGGTTGAAGAGGACGAGCAACACCACGCCGACCGGCAGGAAGGGCGGGATGATGCGCGAGAGGTAGGGCATCAACAGCATGTCGCCGATTCTTGCAGAAAGGCGTCAGGCTGTCGATGCCGGCGGCATTGCCGCCTCAGGCGGCCTGCGCCGTGCCGACCGCTGCCCGACCGGCGGCGAAGGCCTGCCGGTTGAGTTCGACCAGCTTTTCTCCCTTGCGCCGGAAACGCTTGAGCACGCAGTCGAGCAGGACTTCCGCCGGGAACGGCAGATGATCGGCGATGGCGCCGAGCATCACGGTGTTGCCGAGGCGGATGTCGCCCAGTTCGAGGGCGATGCTCGTCGCGTCGAAGGCGACCACCGGAGCGCCACCGTCGCGCATCGCGGCAATCGGATCGTCCGGGTAGTCGAACAGGCCCAATTCGACGACCGGCGGCACCAGCCGCGCCGTGTTCATCAGCGCGATCCCTTGCGGGCGCAGCATGTGGCGCCAGCGCATGCCTTCGGCCGCCTCGAAACCGAGCAGCACGTCAGCGGTGCCCGGCGTGATCTGCGGCGACAGCACGCGAGGACCGAAACGCAGGTGCGAGGAAACCACGCCGCCGCGCTGCGCCATGCCGGCGACCTCGGTCTTCTTGGCATCGTTGCCGAGCGCGATGGCCGCTTCGGCGAGGATTTCGGTGGCGGTCATGACGCCCTGACCGCCGATGCCGACAACGAGGATGTTGGTCGTCTCGCTCATGCCTGACAGCCTCCCTTGGCAAATTCAATCGGCGCGCTCGGCACGTAGTGCTCGATCGCCTTCGGCGCACAGGGCTGCAGGCACAGGCCGCAACCGGTACAGACCGACGACTCGATACGGACGAAAGCGAGATCGACTTCGCGCCCGCTCGCCTTGACTTCCTTGCCGCGCCGCGTCACGTGGATCGCCGGGCAGCCGACGTCGATGCAGTTGCCGCAACCGGTGCACTTGTCCTCATCGACCGCGTAGGGCTTGAGCTTGTGGTAATCCTTGATCAGCACGCAGGGCTGATCGGTGATGATGACCGAGACCTCGGGCACCTTGACCTCCTCACGGATGGTCTTGAACAGCACCGGCAATTGGTAGGGATTGACCACGTGGATGCGCTCGTCACGCACGCCGAGCGCCGAAACCAGCTTGGCGAAATCGACGCGCGGCGCTTCGGCGCCGTGGACGTCGCGCCCGTTGCCCGGGTTGTCCTGGCCGCCGGTCATGCCGACGGCGCGGTTGTCGAGCAGCAGGACGGTGACGTTGCCCTTGTTGTACACCATGTCGAGCAGGCCCTGCATGCCCATGTGCAGGAAGGTCGAATCGCCGATCACGGCGACCACGCGCTTGTCCTGGTCGGATTCGCCGCGGCCCTTGTCCATGCCGTGGGCGATGCCCATCGAGGCGCCCATCGAAACGCAGGTATCCATCGCCTGCCAGGGGTGTCCTGCCCCCAGCGTGTAGCAGCCGATGTCGCCGGAGATGTTCAGGTTGCGCACCTGCGACAGCGTGTAATAGACGCCGAGGTGCGGGCAGGCGACGCACATCGTCGGCGGCCGGGGGAAAACCTGCATGGCTGCGCTCGACTGCGTTTCCGGCAGGTTTTCGCCGAGCAGGCGGGCGATCGCCGGCTTGAGTACGGCCGGCGACAGTTCGCCCTGCAGCGGCAGGATGTCCTTGCCGATCACCGCGATGCCCTGCGCCTTCAGTTCGGTTTCGAGCAGCGGTTCGACTTCTTCGACGACGACAACGCGATCAACCATACCCGCCAGTTCGCGGCACTTTTCGAACGGCGCCGGGCAGGAGAAGCCGAGCTTCAATACCGGCGCGTCCGGGAAGGCTTCGCGCACGTGCATGTAGGCCGGGCCGGAAGCGATGAAGCCGACGCGGCGGTCGCTGCCGGTTTCGATGAAGTTGAGCGGCGAGGTTTCGGCCTGCGCGCGCAAGTCGCGCTCGCGCTGGAACATCAGCGGAATACGCTTGCCGGCGTTGCCCGGCACCATCACGTAGCGCGCCGGGTCCTTGCGGAAGCCGGCGCCGCCGTGCGGCACGCGCTCGCCGACGGTAACCAGCGACTTGACGTGGTTGATGCGCGTCGTCATGCGCAGGACCACCGGCACCTGGAAACGCTCGGACAGTTCGTAGGCTTCCAGCGTCATCGCGTAGGCTTCCTGCGAATCGGCCGGCTCGAACACCGGCACGTGTGCGAAGCGCCCCCAGTGGCGGGAATCCTGCTCGTTCTGCGACGACGACAGGCCGACGTCGTCGGCGATGGCAATCACCAGGCCGCCGCTGACGCCGGTCAGGGTCAGCGTCATCAGCGCGTCGGAGGCGACGTTCATGCCGACATGCTTCATGCAGCAGAACGAACGCGAGCCGGCATAGGCGGCGCCGATCGCCACTTCGAGCGAAACCTTTTCGTTGACCGACCATTCGGCGTAGAGGTCCGGATACGTGGCGATGACTTCGAGCATCTCGGTCGCCGGCGTGCCGGGATAGGCGGCGGCGACCTTGACGCCGGCTTCCCAGACGGCGCGGGCAACGGCTTCGTTGCCGGACAGGAAGAGACGGCTGGCGGCCGGGGCGGGCAAGACTGCTGCCATGAAAACTCCTGACTGAAACAAAAACCGTTGATTGTAAAGCGCTCGTCGCAGGCTAATTTGATACAGCGCAACTCGCCGGCGATTTGTTTTTTGTTACGTATCTTCAATGCAACGGATCGCCGAACAGGCAGAAATTTTATTGCACGATGCGAATTTTGTTTTTACAATGCGCAACACAATCTAGGTGTAAACACGGGGTGTGATCCTCCGTGCAAAGCGTTAAAGTTGTCCGGCTTACCCCGCAGGACAGAATGAAAACCCACGTAGGAGACAAACCATGGCCGAACAGCCGAACAACCTGCCCGCCGACCAGGACCCGCAGGAAACCAAGGAATGGAAGGACGCCCTCGACGGCGTCATCAGCAACGAAGGCGCCGAGCGCGCCCACTACCTGATCGAGACGCTGATCGCTCAGGCCCGCGAAGACGGCATCGACATCCCGTACTCCGCCAACACCGAATACATCAACACCATCCCCGCCGACCAGCAGCCCAAGTACCCGGGCGATCCGGACATGGAAATCAAGATCCATTCCTACATCCGCTGGAACGCCATGGCCATGGTCGTGCGCGCCAACAAGGACACCAACGTCGGCGGCCACATCGC
>CAZFXO010000095.1:0-10183 GCA_964523045.1 uncultured Dechloromonas sp.
CGACCTGACCTTCGGCGTCATCATCCCCTACACGCGGACGACAACCCACGTCCGCTTCGGCGTCGCTGGCGGCATCGGCACCGCCGGCATGCAGGCGCTGCTCGCCGGCCTCGGCTACCGGACGCCGCGCACGGTCAGCGTCGCCGGTTTCGCCGACCCGACCGTCGGCGCCCTCTGGCGTTTCCACAAGAGCCCGGTGGACAGCGCCATCCTCGGTTTCGGCGTGCGTTTCGGCGTCGCCCGCGCCGACGACCCCAACGACCTCTTCGACATCCCGCCCGGCGACGGCAGCACCGACCTGCGCAGCCGCCTCGAATACTTCCGCGACCTCGGCCAGGGTTTCGACCTGCACCTGCTCGCCGAATACCAGGTGCAACTGCCCGACCACGTCCGCGCCCGCCCCGGCAACCCGCTGACCACCGCCACGGTCGAGCGCCTGCGCCGCAACCTCGGCGACTACTGGGAATCGGACGTCGAGATCGGCAAGCGTTTCGGCAACTGGCGGCTGGCGGCAACCTGGCACCGCTACCAGGAAAAGCCCGACCGCTACCGCTCGCCGACCGGCGCCGACACCAGCGCGCTGTCGGCGCACACCGACACCCGCGCCGACCAGTTGCGGCTGGCGCTCAGCTGGAGCGGCATCGAAGCCTGGCAAGGCGGCCACCTGCCGATGCCGCTGGTGGTCAAGCTGGAAGTCCAGGACGCCGTGCGCGGCCAGAACTTCGTCGCCGTGCGCGATGTTTACCTGCGGCTGACCAGCGCCTTCTGACCGCGTGACGCGCCGCTTCCTGCTCCTCCTGCTGTTTGCCTGGCTGGCCGGCGCAGCCCGGGCCGGCGAGGCGCCGCTCATCGACTTCACCGAGGCCGACTTCGTCCTCGCCGACAGCGCGACGCCGCCGCCCGACAGCGCCCCCTGGCAGACGGTGACGCTGCCCGACCAGTGGCGCCTGACGCGCCCCGGCGTCGCCGGCAACGGCTGGTACCGGCTGCGCTTTCGCATCGACCGGCCGGACCCCGGCCTGCAGGCGGTCTACTTGCCGAAGCTGGTGATGAACGCAGCCGTCTTCCTCAACGGCGAAGCGATCGGCGACGGCGGCAGCTTCAGCGAACCGATCGCCCGCAACTGGAACCGGCCGCTGTTCTTCCCGGTCCCCGGCGAACTGCTGCGCCCCGGCGACAACGTCCTGCACGTCCGGCTGCTCGGCCACCCCTACACGCAGGCGGCGCTGCACCCGCTGCAGCTCGGCCCGGAAAACCAGCTCCGTCCGATTTACGAACGCGCCTATTTCCTCAACATCACGCTCAACCAGACCGCCGGCCTGCTGATCGCCGCCGTCGGCGTGCTCACCCTCAACCTCTGGTTGCGCCGCCGCCAGGAAACCGCCTACGGCTATTTCGGCCTGTCGGCGCTGGTCTGGTCGCTGCAGGCGACCAACCTCTACCTCAACCAGGCGCCGGTCGATACCGCGCACTGGGAAATCCTGACCAACGCCGGTTTCCAGATCTTCTCCGGCTTTCTGCTCATCTCGCTACTGCGTTTCGTCGGCCTGCGCCAGCCGGCGCTGGTCGGCACGCTATGGTTCGGCATCTTCGCCGCGCCACTCAGCCTGTCGCTGGCGCCCGCCGCCTGGTACCTGCCGCTGACCGCCGGCTGGCACTTCTACACCCTGCTCGCCGCGTTGAGCACGCTCGCCCTGCTGCTGCGCGCCGCCTGGCACGAGCGCAACCGCGACGCCCGTTTCCTGGTCGGCGCGATGGGGCTGGTCGTCCTCTTCGGCCTGCACGACTGGCTGATCCACAGCCAGCACATCTGGCACGGGCGCACCGCCTGGCCGCTGACCGACGTCTTCCTGCTGCACTACAGCGCGCCGCTCGTCTTCCTCGCCCTCGGCCTCATCATGACCGGCCGCTACGTCAGCGCGCTCAACGAATACGAGGCGCTGGCCGATGAACTCGACCACCGCGTGCAGGACAAGCACCTGCAGTTGCAGGAGAGCTACGCACGGATGCGCGAACTGGAAACCGAACGGGCGGTAACCGAGGAGCGCGAGCGCATCTTCCGCGACCTGCACGACGACGTCGGCGCCAAGCTGCTGTCGCTGGTCTATCGCGCCCAGCGCGCCGAGGACGCCGACCTGGCCCGCTCGGCGCTGCGCGACCTGCGCGACGTCGTCTCCTACACCGGCGCCGCCCGCTTCACGCTCGACGAGCTGGCCGCTGACTGGCGCTCGGAATGCGAGCAGCGCCTGAGCGAGGCCGGCATCCGTCTCGACTGGCAGAGCGACGGTGCCGCCGAAGCCTTGAGCCAGCCGCAGGCGCTGAACATCGGCCGCATCCTGCGCGAGGCGATTTCCAACGTGATCCGCCATGCCGGCGCCAGCAGCGTCGCCATCCGCCTCGAAGCCAGCGAGGACGCCCTGCACCTGAGCATCGTCGACGACGGCCGCGGCCTCGCCGAAGACGCCCAGCCGCGCGGCCGCGGTCTGCGCAACATGCAGGTACGCGCCCAACGCCTGGGCGGCGAAGTGGCGCAGGTCAACGGCGACGGGGGCGGCTGCCGGATCGCCTTGCGCGTCCCGCTCACCGCCCCCGTCAATTGATTCCCGGCGCGTTTAGAAAGCGACGCGCACCCCGACACTGCCCGACCACTGCGGATCGTTGCCGTCCGACGCGACATTGAGCGAGGTCGCCAGCGCCGCCTTCGCGGTCAACCGATGGTCGATCTCCAGGCCGAGCCGGCCCCAGCTCTCGGTATCGTGCGAACTGCCGGTGTTGAAGGCAAAGCCGCCGGCACCGAGCAACTGGCCGCTGCTGCCGCCACTGCGATTGCGCGCGACGACCAGTTCGCCACTCGCCCGCAGGTCGGTGTTGGCGCCCAGCGCCAGACGGCCGACCAGACCGCCGCGCAACTCGTCGCTGCGCCGGTGCTGGCTGCCGTAGGCGACCGGGAAACCGCCGCCGGTTTCGGTGTAGCTGTCGAGCTTGCTGCTGACGTGCGTGTAGGCAACGAACGGGCTCCAGGAAACCTCGCCGGTCCGCCAGGCATCGTAGCGATCGACCCGCAGGCGCAGCGCCCAGCTCGTCGCGTCCGGCGTACCGGTCGACGCATCGGCGACGCCGGCGTTCAGGTAACCGCGGCGCAGATTCGTATCCATCCGGCCGTATAGCCCGGTCACGCTGTACACCCAGTCACGCCGGGTGCCGGGCGCGTAATCGGCTTCGAGCACCAGATAACTGCCGTCGGCCTTGCTGCGTCCGCCAAAGGCCTGATCCTGCCGGTAGTCGTTGCGGCCGACGCCGACACCCCAGCGCAGGTTCGGCGTCAGATCGTGATAGACGCCGAACTCGCCGAGCACCTGACGGCCGTCGCGGTCCCGTTCGTGGGCGTAGTCGCCGGTCGCCCAGAAACCGATGCCGCGCTCGCCGCTGACGCCGGAATCGATCAGCGTGCGGTGGTGCGCGCCCCACAGGTTGAGCCCGAAGCGCTGCGAAATCGCCTGCAAGGCCTGCTGCCAGACCGCCAGCGAACGATTGAAATCGCTCAGGCCGATGACGCCGCTGCCGCCGCCCGTATTGCCGCCCGTATTGCCGCCCGTATTGCCGCCCGTATTGCCACCGGTATTGCCACCGGTATTGCCACCGGTATTACCGCCTGTATTACCGCCTGTATTACCGCCTGTGTTGCCACCAGTATTGCCACCGGTATTGCCACCCGTGCCGCCGCTGACCCGCGCCAGGTAGCCTTGGGTCGTGCCGTCGATCTGTCCCTTGCCGAGAACGGCATTGCCGCTGGCGTCAACAGCCACCGCATCGGAGAAAGTATTGCTACCGACGGCGACGCCGTTGGCGGTCAGCCAATCGCTGACCGTCTGCAGTCCGCCGGCGGCTGTCCAGCGGAAGGCGTAAGCACCGCGGATGCTGGGAATCAGTGGGGTCGGCTGGTCGGCGCTGCCGACGACGACGCTGCCGTCAGCATTGACGGCATTGGCGATGCTGTAGGTACCGCCGTTCAGGATGCCGAGACCAACCATGCCGCCACCGGCAGTCCACCGGAAGGCTTCCGGGTTGTTGTCGACCAGACCGCGCGATAGACCGACCACTGCACTGCCATCGGCGGAAACCGCGTAGGCGCGGCTGCTCGGAGTCATCGTGCCGTTCGCCGGGTCGTTGTCGGAAGCCAGCACCCCCAGCCCCTGCATGCCGCCGCCTGGCGTCCAGACGAAGGCTTCCTCGCTGTAGCCGCTGAGGTGAACCATTGTCGATCCCTGGTAGCCGAGCACCTGCGTGCTGCCGTAACCGACCACGGTGTCGCCGCTGGCGTCGATGCCGCGGCCAAAGCTGTTGGTGAAGGCGCCGCCGTTGAGATCCTGGATCGACCAGCCGCCAGCGCCGTCAATCCAGCGCACCGCGTGCTGGGCGCCACTGTAAGCGCTTGCGGTGACCAGGCTGACCCCCGCTACCTTGCGACCATCGCCGGAAATCGCCCAGGCCCGGCTGGCGGCCGGATGCAAGGCGCTGGGCGCGGTTTCCAGGTCGGGCAACTCGGTCAACGCACTGCCGTTCCAGACCAGCGCCCGTGCTGTTGTGCTGCTGTAGGTCGGCATCGACCAGCCGACAACGACCGAACCGTCGGTGGACGCCGCCTGTGCGACCACCTGCTCATGGCCGGCCGGCCCGTCGAGCTGCGTGTTGCTGCCCGGCGAGAACTTGTAGGCGCGGTAGTTGAAAGCGTCGAGACGGACTGCGCCGACCGCGACATTGCCGTCGCCGGAGAGACCGAACATGCCGGTGCCGATGTTGCTCGGCAGGTTGTAATCGAGTCCGTCGACGCCGGCCATGGCCGGTCCTTGCAGCAAACTTGCCAGACCGCACGAGAACAGCGCGGCGACCAGACGTTTCGGCGTAAATGTCATTGCCAACCCCCGAAATATGTAAATTGTTGTAAACCCTGGCAAGTATCTTCAGAAGACCCCTTGGCCACTACCCCGCAAACGCGGGGGGAGGCGGCATTTTCTGGCACCGGCAAGCGCCAGACCTGGCTGGCCGAAGTGGCGCCGCGATCGGCAAAATGCAGGATTACCCTTCCGCTCCCGGGGTATCTTCACGTTCCTGTAAAAGCCCCTCGCACGACAAACCACTAGCACTACGGCATACTTCAAAACCATCGTTTTGCATAACCGGAGATCAAAAGTGTCGGCAGCAGAAAACTACGTTCAGGAACTCGCCCTCGCCACCGAATTGCTGCCGCTGTCGCCATCGGAAGAAGCGGGATTTGAGTCGCGAGCGAGCACCGCGCCCCTGGATGAGGCCAGCGACCAGGCCTCGCTCCTCGAATTCGGCATGAACCTGATGGAACGCCGCCAGCCGAAGCCGCCGCGCAAGCCGCCCCCGGCCGTCGACGCCAACGCCCTGCTCTCCTTCGTCGTCGGCGTCAGCCCGCAGGAACGCGAGGACGCGCTGTATTCCGTCCAGCTCGCCTCGCGCAGCGCCAGCGCCCTGTTCGACCGCTTCAAGCAGACCGAAGCCTGGTACGGCAAGTACATCGAGACCCTGGAAAAACTCGGCTGGACCAGCGAGCAGTTCGCCTTCAGCAAGTACGAGCAGGCCGAGGGCGAACTGCGCATGGACCAGGCCGCACTCGCCGTGATCGCCGCCATCGCCACGCAGAACCAGCTCGCCGTGCTCAACCAGTCGCTCGACGCGCTCAAGGCGCTGGCCGAGGAAGACGGCGCGATCCGCCTGTTCGATTTCCACACCACCGCCGAGACGAGCGGCAACTTCCAGATCGGCGCCGTGCAGAAGTCGGAAGACGGCGTCATCTCCATGGCGCTCGGTGCCTTCCACTTCACCTCCGACGACCAGCGCCGCCGCTTCCTGTTCTTCTCCTGGGGCGAACGCAGCGTCGAATTGTGGACCGCCGCCCAGAAGATGACCTTCAACGCCAAGCACTACGCCCGCCTGCGCGACGCGGTGGAAGACAAGCTCGGCGACGCCGCCGAGCTATACATTGGCGAGCTGGAAATCGCCTGAGCAACTGGCGACACCACGCGCCTGACGTTAGAATCGGGCGGTTTTGAACATCCCGCGGTCTCTGCCGCGCCTCACCGAAACCGCCCGATGACCGATTACTCCGCCGCCTCGATCCGCGTTCTCAAGGATCTCGAACCCGTCAAGGAACGTCCTGGGATGTATACCCGGACGACCTGCCCGACGCACATCGTCCAGGAAGTCATCGACAACGCTGCCGACGAGGCGCTGGCCGGCTACGCCAAGAAGATTTCGGTGCGCGTCGGTGGCGACGGGGTGATCGAAGTTTCCGACAACGGGCGCGGCATCCCGGTCGAGATTCACCCGGAAGAAGGCCGGCCGGCGGTCGAGCTGGTGTTCTGCAAGCTGCACGCCGGCGGCAAGTTCAACAAGAAGGAAGCCGGCAACGCCTACCGTTTTTCCGGCGGCCTGCACGGCGTCGGCGTCTCGGTGACCAACGCGCTGTCGACGCGGCTGGAAGTCGAGATCAAGCGCGGCGGCGGTGTGCACAAGATCGTCTTTGCCGACGGCTTCGTGGTCGAACCGCTGACGAAGATCGGCGAGGTCGGCCCGCGCACCACCGGCACCACCGTGCGCATCGCGCCCGACCCGAAATATTTCGATTCGCCCAAGGTCAACCTCGGCCAGCTCGAACACCTGCTGCGCTCGAAGGCGGTGCTGATGCCCAATGTCACCGTCGAGCTGGCGGTCGACGGCCAGGAAACCAAGACCTGGTGCTACCGCAACGGCATGGCCGACTACCTGGCCGAGATGATGGCCGGCACGCCGGTAGCGCCGATCTTCGTCGGCGAGAAATACGTCGAGGTGGAAAACGGTTTCGCCGTCGGCGAAGGCGCGACCTGGGCGCTGGCCTGGTTCGAGGAAGGCGGCGGCAAGCCGGAAAGCTACGTCAACCTGATCCCGACGCTCGACGGCGGCACCCACGAGGCCGGGCTGAAAGCCGGCGTGTTCGACGCGGTCAAGGCCTTCGCCGAGCACCACGCGATCCTGCCGGCCAAGGTCAAGCTGGCGCAGGAAGACGTCTGCGGGCGGATGACCTTCCTGCTCTCGGCCAAGGTGCTCGACCCGCAGTTCCAGGGCCAGACCAAGGAAAAACTGACGTCGCGCGACGCCTACAAGCTGGTCTCGCAGATGGTGCGCGACCCGTTCGAGCTGTGGCTGAACAGCCACGCCGACCATGGCAAGAAGATCGCCGAACTTGCCGTCAAGGCAGCGCAAAACCGACTGAAATCGACGCAGAAGGTGGAGAAGAAAAAATCCTCCGGCATCGCCACCCTGCCCGGCAAGCTGACCGACTGCGAATCCGATGACATTTCGCGCAACGAAATCTTCCTGGTCGAGGGCGATTCCGCCGGCGGCTCGGCCAAGCAGGGCCGCGACAAGGAAACGCAAGCCGTCCTGCCCTTGCGCGGCAAGGTGCTCAACACCTGGGAAGTCGACCGCGACCAGCTATTCAAGAACAACGAAGTACATGACATTTCCGTCGCCATCGGCGTCGACCCGCACGGCCTCGACCAACTCGACACGGTCGATGTTTCCGGACTGCGCTACGGCCGCATCATCGTCATGTCGGACGCCGACGTCGACGGCTCGCACATCCAGGTACTGCTGTTCACCCTCTTCCTCAGGCACTTCCCGGCGCTGGTCGAAAGAGGTCACATCCACGTCGCCCAGCCGCCGCTGTTCCGCGTCGATGTCGAAGCCAAGGGCCACACGCGCAAGGTCTATTGCCTCGACGAGGCGGAGAAGGAACAGACGCTGCGCAAGCTGCGCGACGAAGGCGTCAATGAAAACAAGATCACCGTCTCGCGCTTCAAGGGCTTGGGCGAAATGAACCCGGACCAGCTCTGGGAAACCACGCTCTGCCCGGACACCCGCCGCCTGGTGCCGTTCCAGGCCGAGCGCGAGACGATCCGCCGCATGCACCAGACCTTCACGCTGCTGATGGGCAAGGGCGAGGCCTCGGGGCGCCGGCAGTGGATGGAGAAGGACGGCGGGCTGGTGGAAACCGACGTCTGAGGCAAGGCAACGCCTGCGTTGCCCGCCTTTCAACTGCCTCGATATTCCGTCTCGGCGGCCTCGGACGCCGGCCAGGCGGCGCTGCCGGCGACGAACCAGGTCTGCTGCCGACCGTCCGGGAAGCCTAGCGCCACCCGCCAGGCCAGACGATCCGGGACACCATCGAAGGAGAGCACTGGCGTTTCCGCCCGCGCTCCCGCACCCGCAGCAGCTTCAGCCCGGGCGGCGATGGTCGCCGGATCGAGCCAGTCGGCGGCGGCCGGCGCGGCATCGAGCCGACCGCCAGCGAACAGCGAGAAGCGTTGCAGGACCAGTTGCGGCGTCAGCAGGGCGTAGGCCGGCAGACGTCCGGCCTCGACGAAGGGCGCCAGCCAGGCGTGCAAGCCGCCCTGCGTATCGCGCACCGGCAGCAAGTCGCCGGGCGGCACTTCCGGGCAGCCGGGCAGGACGAAGGCGCCCGCGGCATACAGGGCCGCGAAACGCTTCGTCACTGCCTCGATGTCACTCGCCGTGATTTCAGACGGTATTGACGTGCGCGGTGAAGGCATAACGATAGGTCTGCGTGTTGAAGTTTTCCCAGCGCGTGATCACGCCGGCATTGGGCGGCCAGGGATCATATACCAGCAGGCCGGAAAACCCGGGGTTGCCGGCCAGCGCGAAGAGGCTGCGGGTATAGCCGGCGACGGCGCGCGAATGGCCCGGGATGAAGCTGATCAACGGCCGGTTGGCGCGGATCTCGTTGACGTGCAGCGAAAAACTCGGCGACGCCACCATCGCCGCGCTCAGCGCCGACGAGGTCAGTTTTTCCAGGGTCTGGGGCACCTTGTTCTCGTCGCCATAAGGCAGGCCGTTGGGATTGGCCAGCGTGCCCAGGCCGAGTTCCTCGGCGAGCCGCGTCTGCTCGTAGTTGTAGCGATAGAAGTCGAGCACCATCTGCACGCTGGCGCCGACGCACCAGACGCTGGTTTCCTGGCCGCGCAGTTCGAAGCACGGCACATGGTCGCCACTGCGGTTGGAATAGCGCAGTTGCTGGCTGTCGTGCAGGCGGCTGATGGCGATGGTCGCCGGCAGGAAATCGCGCGTGATGAAGAGATCCCCGCCGCCGGTACGCTGGCCCAGCGCCTTGCGCAAGCTGGCGGCCCGCAGCTCGAAACGCTTGCCGGCGTCGGTCTTGCTGCGCGCGGGCAGTTCGGCAATCAGCGACCAGCGCTCGAACTGCCCCGGCTCGCCACCCTTGCGCCGCTTTTCCGCGGCCGGGATCGCCAGCCAGGTGGCCAGTTCCAGCAACGCCACTTCCTTGCCGTCGAGCAGGAACTGGACGGCGATCTTGGGATAGCTATAGGCGACGAAACGCAGTTCGTCGTAATCGGCGAGGCGAGCGGCGCGAGCGCGTCTGGCAAACACCGATTTGGCCTGCGCCAGCCAGGCGTTGGCGTTCCACTCGGCGTCCGGCGCCAGCGCCAGGATCGATTCGCCGAACAGGCTCTGCGCCGCGATATCGACGTAACCGCGCTGGCCGTCCGCCTGTTCGAGCGGCACCCGGTAGAACAGGATTTCGCCGTTGAGGTCGAATATCGGCGTGCCCGGCATCAATTCGCTCTTTTCCAGATCGACATCGGGCAGTGCCCGGGCCGCGTTGAGCAGATTGAGTTCGGTGATGGCAAATTCATGCGCGTCCTGCGCACTGAGTGAAAATGACATGATCGTTTCCTCCGTTGTATTCCGGTTTTTCCGTGCCTGTCAGCGGCCGGCATCCTTTCCGGGGGGCGGCAGGCCATGCCCATGGCGCCCGGCAATGCCATGACATGGTTTTAAACATAGAACAATGGAATCATCAGTCAATAAAAAATTTCGGGCCGACAGAGCGCGCCGGGAGAGCCTCGTTACCGAATGACACAGCGCTTGGCGGCAGCGCGGGCTATCATCTCGCGCCATCTCCCCCTGGCGCGCGACGCCACCTTGCTGACGAAACATCGTTGATGAACTCCGCTACGCTCAAGCTCCCCTTCCGCCGCGCCCTGCTGGTTGCCGGCGCCCTCCTGCTCGCCGCTTGCGTCACCACCCAGCCGGCACCGTCGTCGAAGTCCATGTCGGCGCCGGCGATCACGTCGCCGAG
>CAZFXO010000096.1:0-9881 GCA_964523045.1 uncultured Dechloromonas sp.
CAAGGCGTCGAGATTCCAGGCCCGAGCCACCAGATCGGCGTCGCTGGCCGACGCCGCCGAGCGGGCATCGGCGGCAAACAGCGGCAACAGCGCGCCCAGGGCGTCGGCCAGGCCTTCGGCAACCAGCGCGTCGAGCACGGTCGACAGTTCGGCCCCGGGATGCACGAAACATTCGCCGCCAAGCATGCCGAAGCCCTGCCAGAGCAAGGCATTGCGCACCTGCTCGCGCTCCTTGGGCGGCAGTTCGCCGACCACCAGAATCAGGCGCCAGCGCCGGTCCCAGAGCGGCGCGCGCGACGCGTAGATGTGGCGGGCTGCCTCCGCGAAACGCCGGCGACCGGCCGCGGTCAAGGCATAATCGGCACGCCGGCCGAGGGTTTCGGTGCGCAGCCACTCTTCCTTGACCAAGCGGAAAACCGAAGTACGGATCAGGCGCTCGTTGAGGTCGAGCGGTTCGAGCAGGCGGATCAGGCTGCCCAGCCAGATCTTGCCGCCACGCGGCAGCACGGCATCACCAAAAGCGGTGATGATCAGCGAACCGGCCTGAACGCGACGTTTTTGCCGGAATTCGGTCAGCCTTTGTTGAATGGCATTGCCCACAGAATCATAATCCTGTCAAAGCAGCGGCGAGAGAATGCCGGAACTGGATTGGGAATTCCCCATCTTAACCGATCCATGCCTATCATTCCAAATGACTTTTTCAAAACCAGGGCAACAAGGCAGCCGCCAGAACCCGAGAACAGAGCAGAGACGTGACACAAAGTTCGCTAATCAAAAAATTAATCTGTATTACTTTAATCCTCAGCAGCCCCTTGCTGCAGGCCGCACTACCGGAACATCGCCCGGTTCCCGGCGGCGTTGCCGTCGTCGACCTGGGCAGCAGCGACCAGCCGGCGCCGCGCGCCTTCCTGGCCGAGCGGCCGCTGGCAGTGGTCGCCGAAAGCGGCCGCTGGCACGCGCTGCTCGGCATTCCACTCGACACGCCACCGGGAACCCTGACCATCCGCGTCGCAACCGGCAGCGGCGAAGTGCAGCGGGAAATCACCGTCGCTCCCTGGACTTACGGCGCGCAGCGTCTGCGCCTGCGCAACCGGCGCCTGGTCGAACCGACGCCCGATGACCTGCGCCGCATCGAACGCGAGCAGACGCACACGGCGGCGATCAAGGCCACTTTCAGCGCGCCCGCGCCGGACAGCGACTTCGCCCGGCCGAGCCAGGGCCGCCTGTCGTCGCGCTTTGGCCTGCGCCGCTTCTTCAACGGCGTAGCGCGCCTGCCGCACAGCGGCCTCGATTTCGCCGCCCCCGCCGGCACGCCGGTGCTGGCGCCGGCAGCGGGCAAGGTAGTGGACGCCGGCGATTATTTCTTCAACGGCAACACCGTTTTCCTCGACCACGGCCAGGGGCTGATCAGCGCCTACATGCACCTGTCGCGCATCGACGTCGCCGTCGGCCAGCGCGTCGAGCGCGGCCAGCGGCTGGGCGCGGTCGGCGCCAGTGGCCGCGCCACCGGCCCGCACCTGCACTGGTCGGTAATCCTCAACGCGACGCCGGTCGACCCGGCGCTGTTTCTCGAACGCCCCTGAGCGGACAGCCTACATCCCGAGCGAGCGCAGCAGATCGTCGTGCTCGCTGCTGCCCGTCGCGGCTTCCGGCGCCACGGCCGAGGCAGCGCCGGCTTCGGCGATCAGGGCATCCGGATCGGGAATTTCCTGGGCATCGAACTCGTTGATCTGGATGAACTCGGTGTGGTCGATCGCCAGTTCGAGGTAGAAGATGTTGTTGCGCGCCGTGTAGAAGGTGACGCGGCGCGCTTCCGGACGGTCGAGGTTGGTATCGACGCTGAGGATCACCTGCTTGTTGAGGACCAGCATCTTCGGCTGGTTCTGGGTGATGTGGGTCTGCAGTTCGCGGCCGATCTTGCCGGTGAAATTACCGACGATCTGGTTCATCAGCTCGCCCATCACGTTGCTCACCTCGTCCGCGGTATGCGAAGTCGCCAGGTCGTCACGCGCCATTCCCATACTGAGCAGGTAGCCCTCGTAGATTTCCATCGCCGCCGCGGCCGAAAAATTGAGCACGACCAGCCCGGTGAAACCGCCGTCGAACAGCACGAAGCAGCCGATATCGGGCTTCAGGCAAGTTTTGGTGATGCGCTGGACCATGCCGGAATAACGCACCTGGCTGCAGGTAGCGACGTTGAGCACGTCGGCCACCGAATTGCACAGACTGCGCAGGATGTCTTCGGTGCCGAAGACGACAGGCGAGATTTTTACGTTCATGATCGGGCAAGGCTGTGGAATGAAGTGTCGACTATAGCGCAGCGCCGCCCGGGCCGGGCTTGCGCGGCTTTCGCGGGACGGCGCATGATCCGCCCATGCGCCACACCGTCATCGAACTGCACACCGACGCCCCAGCCAAACCGGCGCCGGGCGAACCGTGCACCGGCTGCGGCGTCTGCTGCGCGCTCGAGACCTGTCCGCTCGGCCGCCTGCGCTTCCTGCAGCGACGCGGCCCCTGCCCGGCGCTGCGCTGGTCGGCGGACGAGACGCGCTACCACTGCGGTCTGCTACGGGCGCCGGCCGAGCATTTCCCCGCCCTTCCCGCCGCCCTGGTGCCGTTCGCCGCCCGCCTCGCCGCCCGCTGGATTTCAGCCGGCAGCGGCTGCGACTGCGACGCCGACGTTCAGCCCTGAGCGACAGC
Organism: uncultured Dechloromonas sp.; assembly: GCA_964523045.1. GTDB lineage: Bacteria > Pseudomonadota > Gammaproteobacteria > Burkholderiales > Rhodocyclaceae > Azonexus. The sequence goes on from CAZFXO010000096.1 coordinate 2,701, forward strand.
CGCAGTCAGCGCGATCTCGACCCGGTATTCCGGCTTGGCCAGTCGCGCCTGCACGCAGGCCCGTGTCGGCGCGCAGCCTGCCGGCAGCCAGGCGTCCCAAACCGCGTTGACCGCGTCGTAATCGGCCATGTCGGCGAGGTAGAGGGTGGCCATCAACAGGTGGCGACGATCGCTACCGGCCTGCGCCAGCAGGCGGTCGACGCCGGCCAGCATGGAAGCGGCCTGACCGGCGGCGTCGAGCGTGGTGTCGGCGGCGATTTCGACCAGATAGACGGTGCCGGCATGGACGACGCTGTCGGAATAACGCTGGCAGGTGCCGTGGCGCTGAATGAGAGTAGTGGACAAAGCGATCCCCAAAAACAGGAAGCCCACGCGCGACTGGCATGGGCTTCGGTTTACAGCAACCCCGGCACGGCGGCTGGGGCAATCGGCGTTACGCCGAATCTGGAGTACTACACGGCAATCTCAAGAAAAACTTCCTGTGACAACGTCCATAGAATCTCCTGCAACGCAGCTTCGACTGCCACTGCATGCCCGGCTTGCTGCACACCTGACACGAGCCCAGATTACCACTTCGGCGGAAAAAACCAAGTAGTTATTTTCGCTGCGCGATCGGTCATAATCATGCGATTCGCTGCCGCCCGACCGGGACATGGACAACCTGATCAAGGATACCGCCACGCTGGAACTGTTCTGCTGGCTCGACCCCGGGGCCGAGCTGCCGGGTTGGGACAGCCTGCGCGGCAGCCCCTTCGGCGCCACCCTGTCGGCGCCTGAAGGCGGGGCGCCCAGCGCGGGCGACCAGTTGCTGTCGGTGCAGAACTACTTCGCCGAGTACCACCTGGAGTATTTCCGCCAGCGCCGCTACAGCCATTTCCCGAGCCGCCTGCACGCGCTGCTGCAGTTCGCCACGCGCACCGACGCGATGACCTACCGCTTCAAGCACCCCGACCGCGTCTTCGGCAAGAACCTGTCGTGTTCGCAGACCAAGGGCGCCTATATCTGCTCCTTCCACGATGCGAGCTGGCTCGATTACCTGCGCCTGCCGCACAGCCTGTCGCTCGCTGCGCTCGACGAAGTCGCCGACCACTACTGGTCGGGACGTACCGTCGAGGAAATCGGCCTCACCTTCATGGACGAGCCCTGGAAAGAGCCGCCGGTGATCGAGGCGCTGTTCCAGGGCGCGCTGGAGCCGGTCTGGGGCCACCAGCAGTCGGGCTGGCTGCCCGGTTTCAGATAGCCAGCGGCAGAGCGACGCTGACCCGCAGGCCGGGCTTGCCGTCGCCGCGCGGCGTCAGCTCGAGCTTTCCCCCGTGCAGATCGACGATGCGCCGGACGATGGCCAGGCCGAGACCGGTGCCCGGCTTGCCGGCACGCGCCGCGTCGGCGCGCACGAAGGGCTGCAGCAGACGCTCGACATCCTGCGGGGCGATGCCCGGCCCGTCATCGCAGACCTCGATCCGACACCAGCCGCCGTCGACGCGGGTGACCAGTGCAACCTCGCCGCCGCCGTACTTGCGCGCGTTGTCGAGCAGGTTGAACAGTAGTCGGCGGATCGCCTTTTCGCGCACCGGCAGACTGACCGCCGCCCCCAGTTGCAGATGCGGCGCCACACCGTCGGCACAGAAAGCCGCCGCCACCGCGCCGACCAGGGGATCGATTGGCTGAAGAGTCGCCACTTCGTCGTCGCCGATGCGGGCGAAGGCGAGGAACTGGTCGAGCAGACCGTCGATCTCTTCGATCTGCCGCCCCATCTGCGCGAACAGCGCCGGCTCCAGCCTGGCCTCCGAAATGTCCAGCGCCAGGCGCAGCTTGGTCAGCGGCGTGCGCAGGTCGTGCGAGACACCGGCCAGCATCACCGCGCGCTCGCGGTCGAGGGCGGCGAGATCGTCGGCGAGCTGGTTGAAACTGGCGGCGACGGTGGCGATTTCCTGCGGCCCGTCGTCGGCCAGGCGCGGTGGTCGCTCGCCCTTGCCCATGACCTGCGCTGCCTCGACCAGGCGGGCGAGCGGCCGGTTGATGCGGCGCGAGATGCCGATCGCGCCGAATATCGCCAGCAGCGTCGCCGCCGCCGACAGGCCGAGGAACAACCAGGGCGCCACCGGCAACAACTGACCGCCGCGCAGAGTCACCCAGTAGGGGTCGTCGCCGATCAGGATGCCGACCCAGATGCTGCGGTCGCTCGCCTGCCAACGGACGATCTGCGCCCGCTCGCCGAGCGCCTCGCGCAGGCGGCGCAGGAAGCCGCGCACGGCGACCGAGTCCGGCTCATCGAAACCGGCGAATTCAGTGCGGTCGAGCGGCAACGCTGCGGCCGGCAGAACGCGGAATTCGTCGCCGACGTTCATCGCCGCCAGGAAAGCCTGGCGCGGCCCGTCTTCCAGTCGCGCCGCCGCCTGCTGTATCGCCTGCACCTGTTGCGCGGCCAGCCCGGCAAGGCGGACGGCGCGCGGCTGCTGCACGGCGAAGATGAAAACCAGCGCGCTGATCAACTGCCCGAGCAGGATCAGGGCGACCAGCAGCAGCAGGTTCTGGCGGAACAGCGAGCGCGGCAGCCAGCGCATCTCAGTCCGTCGCCCCGGGATCGGCGACGAAGACGTAGCCGACGCCCCACACCGTGCGGATATGGCGCGGCTGCGCCGGATCGTCCTCGACCGCCTTGCGCAGGCGCATCACCTGGACGTCGATGCTACGATCTAGCGCGACATGCTCGCGACCGTGTGCCAGTTCGAGCAGGCGCTCGCGCCCCAACGGCCGCCCGGCGTTGGCGGCCAACGCCCGCAACAGCGCAAATTCGGTGCTGCCCAGATCAACCGGCTGGCCGTCGCGCAACAGGCGGCGCGTTGCCGTGTTCAGTTCGCAGCGGCCGAAGCGCAACACTTCGTCGCCCGGACGCGCGGAGCCGCCCAACGTCATGCGCTGGCGACGCAGCAGGGCCTGGATGCGGGCGAGCAGTTCGCGCGCGGTGAACGGCTTGGCGAGATAGTCGTCGGCGCCCATTTCGAGACCGATGATGCGGTCCACCGGGTCGCCTTTCGCGGTCAGCATGATGATCGGAATCGTCTCGCCGGCCGCGCGCAGGCGCCGGCAGATGCTGAGACCGTCCTCGCCGGGCAGCATCAGGTCGAGGATGAGAAGGTCGAAACGCTCGCGCGTCAGCAGGCGGTCGAGCTGCGCCGGTTCGCCGATGGCGCGCACGCGCAGCCCTTGCTCGCCGAGATAGCGCTGCAGCAGGGCGCGCAACTCGGCTTCGTCGTCGAGGATGAGGAGCGAAATGGTTTCCGGGGCGGCTGACATGGCGGCATTGTCGCAGCCCGCCGCCGCGCCGTCAGCCCGCCCCCCCGCCAATCGATGTCAAACCATGTCAACGGGCGGCGACCGACACGAACTGTGACAAAGGCGCCCGTCGTCGACATCGACGGCAAACAACTGCCGCCCAGAATGACAGCCATGCCGCAAGACCGCGGTCCCATCAGCCAAGGAGATCATCATGCACCATGCTTCCCGCCCCCTGTTCGCCCTCGCCTGCACCACCGGCGCCCTGCTGGCCGCACTCGCCGCAACTCCTGCCGAAGCCGGCGGCCGCTTCGCCGTCCGCGGCCATGACGGCGCCGCCGTCGGTGCCGTTCGCCATGGCCCGAACGGCGGCGGCTTCGCCCGCGGTCGCGCCATCACTGGCGACGGCCAGGGCAACGGTCGCCTGGTCAGCGGCGGCGCCTTCCGCGGCCCGAACGGCGGCAGCGGCGCCCGCGCCGGCGAGACAACGCGCGCCGCCGACGGCAGCCTGAACCATCGCAGCGGCTTCCAGGCGAGCAATGCCAACGGCAGTGTCAGCAGCCAGGGCAGCGCGACGCGCAGCGCCACCGGCGAGATCACCCAGTCGCGGACGACGACGGCTACCGGCGCCGCCGGCAACACCTACAACGGCAGCACCAGCTACAGCAAGGAAACCGGCGTCGTCCATAGCGCCAGTTGCACCGATGCTGCCGGCGCCGCCATTCCCTGCCGCTAAGGAGAAGGCCATGAAATCCGGAATCGCTGCCACCCTGCTGCTCGCGCTGCTCGCCGCGCCCGTCCTGGCGCAAGTCAACGACGGCAAGCGCGAACAATTCCGCGAACGGGCCGGCGCCAAGCTCGCCGAACGTTTCCGGCAGGCCGATGCCAATGGCGACGGCCGCCTGACGCGCGACGAAGCGAAAGGCAAGATGCCCCGCGTATACGAGAACTTCGCCCGAATCGACAGCACCGGCAAGGGCTACGTCAGCAAGGACGAACTGCGCCGCTTCGCCGCCGAACAGCTTGCCGAACGACGGGGAGCTGCCGGTTCCTGAATTCCGCCCGGGCCTTGCCTTGATCTTGGGGCGGGTTCACGGGACCATCGCCCCACCGCCACCTTCCGATCGCCGCCATGCGCCGTCTTGCCATCGCCCTCGTCGTCGTCGCCCTGCTCGGTGTCGGCGTTTTCGCCCTGAGCCGACCCAAGCCGCTTGCCGTCGTCGTCCATGAAGTCGGCCGCGGCAAGGTCGAGGCGACGCTCGCCAACACCCGCGCCGGCACGCTCGAGGCCTGCCAGCGCACCAAGCTGTCGACGATCATGGGCGGGCGCATCGAGTATCTCGGGGTCAAGGAAGGCGACCGGGTCGTCAAGGGCCAGCTACTGATGAAGCTGTGGAACGACGACCAGCAGGCGCAAAGCGCGCTGGCCCAGGCGCAGATCGCGCTCGCCGCGCGGCGCAGCGACGAGGCCTGCATCGCCGCCGGCAACGCCGAGAACGAGGCGAAGCGCCAGGCCGACCTGCGCGCCCGCGGCTTCGTCTCGCCGAGCAAGGAAGAGGCCGCCCGTACCGAGGCGGCGGTGCGGCGCGCCGCCTGCAACACCAGCAAGGCCGACGTCGCCCAGGCCGAAGCCAAACTCAAGGCGACGCGCGTCGAGCAGGGCCGCGTTTCGCTCTACGCGCCGTTTGCCGGCACCGTCGCCAAGATCGTCGGCGAACTCGGCGAATATTCGACGCCGTCGCCACCGGGCGTACCGACGCCACCGGCAATCGACCTGATCGACGATTCCTGCCTCTACGTCAAGGCGCCGATGGACGAGGTCGACGCGCCGAAGATCGCCGCCGGCCAGCCGGTACGCATCACCCTCGACGCGCTGCCCGGGCAGTCGCTGCCGGGCAAGGTGCGGCGCGTCGCGCCCTACGTCTCGGCGGTCGAGAAGCAGGCGCGCACGGTCGACATCGAGGTCGATTTCGAAAAGCCGGAACAGGCCGCCAGACTGCTGGTCGGCTACAGCGCCGACGTCGAGATCATCCTCGCCGGCCGCGACAAGGTGCTGCGCATCCCGACCGCCGCGCTGCAGGAAGGCGGCCAGGTGCTGGTGCTGAAGGACGGCGCACTCGAAGCGCGGCCGGTGAAGACCGGCCTGTCGAACTGGGAGTACGCCGAGGTACTCGACGGCCTGCAGGAAGGCGAGCAGATCGTCACCTCGCTCGAGCGGGCCGGCGTCAAGGCCGGGGTCAAGGCGGTCGCCGACAGCGCGGCGAAATAAATGGCGCTGATCGAACTCGCCGGCATCGAGCGCCGCTTCCAGCTCGGCGACACCACGGTCAAGGCGCTGGCCGGCATCGACCTCGCCATCGACGCCGGCGAGTACGTCGCCGTGATGGGCCCGTCCGGCTCCGGCAAATCGACGCTGCTCAACCTGCTCGGCCTGCTCGACCGGCCCGATGCAGGCCACTACCGGCTGGAAGGCCGCGACGTGACGACACTGAGCGCCGACGAGCAGGCGAAAGTGAGAAGCGCCAGCATCGGTTTCGTCTTCCAGAGCTTTCACCTGGTGCCGCGGCTGACCGCCGCCGAGAACATCGCGCTGCCAATGACGCTGGCCGGCATCGCCCCGGCCGAGCGGGCGCGGCGGGTGACGGCGGCGCTCAAGGATTTTGGCCTCGACCACCGTGCCGACCACAAGCCGGACCAGCTTTCCGGCGGCCAGCGCCAGCGCGTCGCCATCGCCCGGGCGACGATCATGCAGCCGCCACTGATCCTCGCCGACGAGCCGACCGGCAACCTCGACCGCCATACCGGCGAAGACGTCGTCAACTTGCTCGAAGCGCTCAACGCGCGCGGCGTCACCCTGATCGTCGTCACCCACGACCCCGGCATGGGCGAGCGCGCCCGCCGCCGGCTGGTGATGGAAGACGGCCGCCTGCAATCGGACAGCGCCGGTGCGCCCGGCTGACATCCTGCGCTTCGCGCGCGACGCGGCCGCCGGCTACCCGCTGCGCACGACGCTGTCGGTGCTGGCCATGGCCATCGGCGTCGCCGCCGTCGTGCTCCTCACGGCGCTCGGCGACGGCGCGCGGCGCTACGTCGTCGGCCAGTTCTCGTCGCTCGGCACCAACCTGGTCATCGTCCTGCCCGGCCGTACCGGCACCGGCGGCTTCAACCCAGCGACGGCGATCACCAGCACGCCGCGCGACCTGACCATCGCCGACGCCCAGGCGTTGCTGCGTGCGCCGGCCGTGCGCCGGGTCGGCCCGCTCGCCGTCGGCACCTCGGAAATCAGCGCCGGCGGGCGCCTGCGCGAAGTCATGGTGGCCGGCGCCAACCGAGATTTCTTTGCCATCCGCAATTTCGAACTGGCTCAGGGTGAGGCGCTGCCCGACGACGACTGGCAGCGCGCCGCGCCGGTGGCGGTGATCGGCGCCAAGGTGCAGGAGGAACTATTCGGCCGCGAGCCGGCACTCGGCCGCCTGGTCCGCGTCGGCGACCGCCGGCTGCGCGTGATCGGCATCCTGCGCCCGACCGGCCAGGGACTGGGCATGAACACCGACGAACTGGTCATCGTGCCGGTCGCCCTGGCGCAGGCGATGTTCAACTCCAACACGCTGTTCCGCATCCTGGTCGAAGCGCGCAGCCGCGAGGCGATTCCCGCCGCCAGTGCCCAGGTTCTCGAACTCCTCAAACAGCGCCATCGCGGCGAGGAGGACGTCACCGTGATCACCCAGGACGCCGTGCTCGCCACCTTCGACAAGCTGCTCGGCGCGCTGACCCTGGCGGTGGCCGGGATCGCCGCAATCAGCCTGGCGGTGGCCGGCATCCTGGTGATGAACGTGATGCTCGTTGCCGTCACCCAGCGTACCGGCGAGATCGGCCTGTTGAAGGCGCTCGGCGCGCCGGCGCGC
>CAZFXO010000097.1:0-9793 GCA_964523045.1 uncultured Dechloromonas sp.
CGGGGGCAGGATTTGAACCTGCGACCTTCGGGTTATGAGCCCGACGAGCTGCCAGACTGCTCCACCCCGCGTCCGTCAGAGAGGCCGAATTATGCCAAGCCACCAAGCACTCGTCAACCCCTTTCTGCAAATTGTTTTACTCGGCGAGCCACTCAAGCAGCGGCGCCCACTGTTCGACATCCCTTTTATGCTTGGCTTTTGGTGGATCGAACACGGTCGCCCCCGCGGCAGCGACGTTAACGTAATTCTGGGTATTGCGCAGATAAGCAACGATGGGGATGTCGAAATGGCGCAGGAACTCCTCCAGCATCGCCGCAGCACGCGTCCGGGGATCTACCCGCATGGCAACAATACCAACCTTGGCTCGCGCGCCACGGATTTCGCTCCTGATGGAATTCAGAAAATCTTCCGTCGCCGCCATATCGAACACAGAAGGGACCAGTGGCACCACGACCTTATCTACAGCACGAATGTAATCGCTCAACTTGTACCCCTGCAGTCCAGCCGGTGCATCAACAACAACCCAATCGGCGTCTCGCGGCAAGCTTAGGGTAATCTGGTTGCCGCCAAAATAACCAGTAACCGGCTGCAGGGACTGATCCCGGAATGCCATCCAGCGCAAGGCCGACTGCTGACGATCCAGGTCGCAAAGGGTGGTCACCTTGCCCTGATTGGCAAAATACCCTGATAGATTGGTCGCCAGGGTGGTCTTGCCAGCCCCTCCCTTTGGATTCGCCACGAGCACAGCACGCATCTGAAACTCCCTGTTTGATTTGAGCATGATTATATTGCTCGCACCAGACGCGTCATAGATGCATAAAATAAGCACTTCACCAATCCGAACCTGCAAAATGATCACGAAAGTCGCCGGCGAACGCCAGGGTATCCAGTCCATCGAGGTCGGTTTCCGACTGCTTGACGTGCTGGCCAAGAACAACCGTCCCATGATGCTGCGCGATATTGCGAAGGGGGCTGGCATGGCGGCGGCCAAAGCCCACCGCTATCTGGTCAGCTTCATGCGCATCGGTATTGTCGAACAGGACGCCGGAACCGGCCGCTACGATCTGGGGGCTTACGCCCTGGAGTTGGGGCTCTCCGGGCTCGGTCGTCTTGACCCTGTCAGACTGGCCGGCCCGATCCTCGACAATCTTTGCGAGGACATCCATGAAACCGTCGCCCTCGCCGTCTGGGGAACGCATGGCGCCACCATTGTCCGTATCGTCGACGCCGGTAGCCCGATCACCATCACCCTACGCCCCGGAACTGTTCTTTCGCTGACCCGCTCGGCAACCGGACGTGCCTTCGCGGCGTTCTGCCGTTCGCCTTTCCTGAAGAAAATGATCGACAAGGAACTCCGCGAACAGGCCGACAGCGGCAAAATCGCCATCACCACCTGCCGGCGGCAGTTGGAAACGACGCTCACCGAAATCCGTGAGCGCGGACTTGCACGGGCCAGCGGTAGCCTGACCCCCGGCATCAACGGCTTCAGCGCGCCGGTGTACGACCACAGCGGTCGCATGGTCGCCGCCATCACTTCATTGGGTGCGATCGGCGAATTCGATGTCGAGTGGGAAAGCGATACAGCGAAGCGCATGCTCGAAGCTGCGGCTGAGCTTTCGCATCGACTGGGCTACGGCAGCATTCAGGAATAATTGGTGCCCCCGGTCGGAATCGAACCAACACCTGATGATTACAAATCAACTGCACGACCTTCATGCTACGGGGGCTGACGCAGGGCCGGGATTATAGCCGATCGACAGAGTTCATTGATGACCACGCCGACCAATCCGTTTGAAATTGCCCGCGACACGCTCAAGCAGCTGGCGCAGAAGCGTATCCCACCGACCCCGGACAACTACCAGACCCTCTACCACGACATCGCCGGCACCAAACCCGCCAATTCGACCTTTCCCGAACGCCAGTTGCGCTCCCTGACGGAAGCGCTGCCGAGAAGTTCGCCCGACCAGCTACGTTTGGCGAGACAGCTCGACGAGGCAATCAAGCGCGCCGATTGGGATGCCTACCAGAAATGCCTGGCGACTTTCGTTGCCGGGCTGGTCGAATCGCAAAAGCTGGCCTGGGGCGAGCTGATCAGCGATCTGCTCCGACAATGGGAAGCCAAGCATCAGGGGCTCACTTCGGCACGCAAACGCGAATCGCTCGAACATGTCCTGACGAGCAGCGCCAGCAATCCGGACAATCTGTTCTCCCGTCTGCAGAATCTTCTGCGTTCATGGGGAAACGGGCGGGAGCACGAGCCGGGCGGCGGCACACCGGAAACCACCGAGGTCATTGCACAACCCTCGCCAGAACATAAACCGCCGACCAGTGCCAACGAGCACAAGGAAATGCTGTATCAGCTCAGGGAGCTTTTTGCATTTACGCTGGAAACCGCAATCGCCACTCAACTGCTTGAGAGCCCCGCACTTTCCAGCGACGCAAAACAATTGGCTCAGGCCATCAGACAGGCGAGAAACGCCGAGGAAACGCAAGATTTTCTGGTCCGCCTAAAACGTTTTGCCTTCAAGCTCGAACTGCTCGCCGAAGATCAACAGGAATTGCGCAAGAGCCTGCTCGGTTTGCTCCGTCTTCTGGTGGAAAACATGACCGAGCTGGTCATCGACGACCGCTGGCTGCACGGACAGATCGAAGTTGTCCGCGACATCATCGAAAAGCCGCTATCCCAACGCAGCATCGACGATGCCGAACGCCGCCTCAAGGAAGTCCTGTTCAAGCAGAGCCAGCTGAAGGCCAGCCTGTTCGAAACCCGCGAGGCCATCAAACAGATGCTGACCGGTTTCGTCGACCATCTGGCCAACTTTGCCGACGCCACCTCGGATTACCACGACCAGATCGAAGGCTTCGCCAACAAGATCAGTTCGGCGAACAACATTTCGGCACTGGAAAACGTCCTCGCCGAGGTAATGCGCGAAACCCGCAGCATTCAGGGCAATGCCAAGCGCTCGCGCGATGAACTGCGGGCAACCCAGCAGCGCGTCCGCGAAGCCGAAGCCCGCATCAGCGAACTGGAAAACGAACTCGCCAAAACCAGCGACCTGGTCCGCCACGACCAGTTGACCGGCGCCCTCAACCGGCATGGCCTCGAAGAGATGTTCGACAAGGAATTGGCCCGCGCCAGGCGCCACGACACCCTGCTCTGCGTCGCACTGCTCGACATCGATAATTTCAAGAAACTGAACGACTCGCTCGGCCACGACGTCGGCGACCAGGCGCTGGTCCATCTCGCCGCCGTCTGCCGCGAAACCCTGCGCCCGCAAGATACGATAGCCCGCTACGGCGGCGAAGAATTCGTCATCCTGCTCCCGGAAACCCGCCTCGACGATGCCGCCAACGCCCTCGCCCGGTTGCAGCGCGAACTGACCAAGCGCTTCTTCCTGCACGACAACGACAAGGTCCTGATCACCTTCAGCGCCGGCGTCACTCAGATGACCGACAACGATGACCAAAGCAGCGTGATCAAGCGCGCCGACGAAGCGATGTATGTCGCCAAGCAGACCGGCAAGAACCGGGTCGTGACCAAACAGTGGACCCCATGACGGAGAGCCGCCCTATGCAGGAAAGAAAATCGACACTCGCCGGCCGCCAGCATGTTCCGTTGCGCTTCCTCAAATCGTCGCTCGTCGTCGACAGCGAACTGACACCCAACAGCGAAATTGCTAACTGGCTGGAGGAGGAACGTCTTTCGGCCGGCCTGTCCCTCGAACGCATTCCCCTGGACCAGATGGAAAACTGGGCGTTCACCAATAACGGTCGCATCGCCCACCGCAGCGGCCGCTTTTTTGCCATTCAGGGTATTGAAATAACGACGGACTGGGGAGAAGTCCCGAACTGGGACCAGCCGATCATCGACCAACCGGAAGTCGGCTTCCTCGGCCTGATCGCCCGCGAATTCGGCGGCGTCCTGCATTTCCTGATGCAGGCCAAGGTCGAACCCGGCAACCTTAACGCGGTCCAGATCTCGCCGACCCTGCAGGCGACCAAGAGCAATTACTCGCGCGCCCATGGCGGCAACGCCCCGCGCTATCTGGATTACTTCATCGACGCCCGGCCCGACGAGATCCTGCTCGATCAGTTGCAGTCCGAGCAGGGCGCCCGCTTCCTGGCCAAGCGCAACCGCAACATCATCATCGAGCCTGAGGGCGAACTGGCGCTGACTCCCAGCTTCAGGTGGCTGACGCTGGGCCAGATCAAGCGCCTGCTGCGCCAGCCGAACCTCATCAACATGGACACCCGGACCGTCATTTCCGGGATTTCCTACGGCGAGTTCGACGATCGCGCCGAGTATTACTTCGACCTTTTTGCGCGCCACTTCTCGAGCAGCAACCTACCCGCCATTTCGCTCCTCCGGTCTTTCCTCCACGCCGGCGACAGCCTGCACAGCATGGAGGAAATCCTGTCCTGGGTGACGCACCTGCGCTCGCGCTACGAACTGCACATCACCCGCAAGCCGCTTTCCGAACTGCGCCAGTGGCGGATCGAGCGGGATTGCATACGCCACGAAACCAATCGCTTCTTCAAGGTGATCGGCACCCGGATCGACCTGCACGGCCGGGAAGTGCGTAGCTGGTGCCAGCCGCTCATCGAGAGCGCTCAGGAAGGCCTGCTCGCCTTCATCATCAAGCCGATCAACGGCGTCTATCATTTTCTGGTCCAGGCCAAACTGGAGCCGGGCAATTTCGACATCATCGAGTTCGCGCCGACCGTCCAGTGCCTGACCGGCAATTTCCGCGACAACGAGCCCGGGCAGCGGCCGCCCTATCTCGACTACGTGCTGTCCGCAGCGCCCGCGCAGCGCCTGGTCGACACCATGCAGTCAGAAGAAGGCGGGCGTTTCTTCCAGGAACAGAACCGCAATATCCTCATCCTGGCCGACGACGAATTCCCGCTGGCGACCTCCGAAAACTACCGCTGGATGACCCTGAACCAGATCAAGCAGTTCATCCGCTTCAACAATTACCTGAACATCCAGGCACGCAGCCTGATTTCCGCCATTTCCTTCGCGTGATCAAGGCATGAGCATCCGCTTCGGCATCCTCGGCTGCGCCAGCATCGCCCGCCGCATGTTCGCGCCGGCCATCGCCCAGGTCGAGGAGGCAACATTGGTCGCCGTCGCTTCCCGCGATCCCGCTCGCGCCGCGCAGTTCGCCGCCGACTTCGGCTGCGCTGCGGCCAGCGACTACCACGCCCTGCTCGCCCGCGACGACATCGACGCGATCTATCTGCCGCTACCGCCGGCCCTGCACGAAATCTGGGCCGCTCACGCGCTGGCGGCAGGCAAGCACGTCCTGTGCGAGAAGCCGCTGGCCACCGACCTCGCCGCAACCAACCGACTGGCCGAGGTGGCACGCCGCGCCGGCAAGGTCCTGGAGGAAAACTGGATGTTCCTCCACCACCGCCAACTGCAGTTCATCAAGGACCAGCTCGCCGGCGGCCAGCTGGGCGAAATCCGCCTGCTCCGGGCCAGCTTCGGCTTCCCACCGCTGGCCCCGGACAACTTCCGTTACCGGGCGGCGCTGGGCGGCGGCGCGCTGCTCGACGCCGGCGGCTACACCCTGCGCATCGCCCGCGAACTGCTCGGCGACCCGCTGACGCTGCTCGGCAGCCACCTGCAGACGCCGCCGGACAGCGAGGTCGACCGCTTCGGCAGCGCCCTGCTGGTATCGTCCCGGGGCATCACCGCCCATCTCGCTTTCGGCTTCGACAGCCACTACCGCTGCGAGCTGGAAATCTGGACCGCCAACGCCAAGCTGACTGCCCTCAGAATCTTCACCGCACCGCCCGGTTTCGCCCCGCCGGTCCGGATCGAAACCGGACAAGGCGGCGAAGAACACACGATCGCCGAAGACAACCACTTTGCCAACGCCCTGCGCCACTTCATCCGCCGCATCGCCCGCCACGACACGGACTGCGACGGACTGCTGCGCCAGGCCACGCTCACCGAAGCCCTGAGAACCCATGCCCGCCATCCATGTCACCAAACCAGCCCTGGCGCCGCTTGACGCCTTCGCCCGCAAGCTCGAGTCCGCCTGGGAAAGCGGCGTCCTGACACACAACGGCCCGCTCGTTCGCGAACTCGAAGCGCGGCTCTGCGACTACCTGACGCTGCCCCGGCTCGCCGCCGTCACCAACGGGACCATCGCCCTGCAACTGGCGATCCGCGCGCTCGGCCTGCGCGGCGAAATCATCACCACGCCGTTTTCCTGGGTCGCCACCGTCAGCGCCATCGTCTATGAAGGCTGCCGGCCGGTCTTCGTCGACATCGACCCGGAAACGCTGAACATCGACCCGGCGCAGATCGAAGCCCGCATCACCCGGCACACCAGCGCCATCCTGCCCGTCCATGTCTTCAGCAACCCGTGCGCCACCGGGGAGATCGGCGAAATCGCCGCCCGCCACCGGCTCAAGGTCATCTACGACGGCGCCCACGCCTTCAACGTCAGGCAGGGCGGCCAGCCGCTGGCGCTGGCCGGCGACGTAACCGCCCTCAGCTTCCACGCGACCAAGCTGTTCAACACCGGCGAAGGCGGCGCCTGCGTCAGCGCCGACCCGGAACTCGACGCGCGCATCCGCCGCCTGCGCTTCTTCGGCCACGACGACGCGCGCAACATCGTCGACGACGGCACCAACGGCAAGATGACCGAGATTCATGCCGCGCTGGGCCTGGTCAACCTCGAATTCGCCACCGCCGTCGAACGCAAGCGGCGTACCGATTACGCGCACTACCTGGCCTGTCTCGGCAGCGCACCGGCGCTGCGCTTCCAGCGCATCGACCCGGAAGCCTGCAACCACAGCTACCTGCCGGTCATTTTCCCGGACGAGGACAGCCTGCTCGCCACCGAGCAGGCGCTGCTCGCCGAGTCTGTCGTCGCCCGGCGCTACTTCTACCCGGCGCTCAACACCCTCGACCGTCTCTTTCCCTATCAACCCTTCCCGGTCGCCGAAAGCATCTCCCGGCGCATCCTCTGCCTGCCGCTGTATTTCGAACTCGGCACGGCGGACATCGAGCGGATCAGCGGCATCGTCGTCGATTCGCTGGCCCGGCATTCCTCGGCAAAGCACACAGCACCATGAGCCTTCCCCATCTCTTCATCTACGGCGCCGGCGCCTTCGGCAAGGAAATCCGCGACATCGCGCAGCGCGCCAACCGGCAGGAACAGACCTGGGACAAGATCTTCTTCATCGACGATTGCGCGCCACCGGGCACCTGGTTCGGCGACTGCCAGTCCTTCCCGTTCGCCTCAGTCCTGGAAGATTTCGACAGCGCCGCCATCGAGGTGGTGATCGCCCAGGGCGAACCGGTGCACCGCGAGACCCTGTACGGCAAACTGAGCCAATGCGGCATCCGCCTGGGCCGGGTCGTCGACCCATCGGCGATCGTCTCGCCTTATGCCAGCGTCGGCGAAGGCGTTGTGCTGACGGCCTTCTGCAGCGTCGCCGCGGATGCTAAAGTCGGTAATAATGTCGCCGTTAATGTCCAGGCCATCATCGGTCACGACGTCGTCGTCGGCGACCATACGGTGATCTCGTCGATGGTCAATCTGGGCGGCGGCACCCGCGTCGGGACCGCCACCTATATCGGCATGGGGTCGCAGGTGAAGGAACAACTGCGCATCGGCGACCGCAGCATCGTCGGCATGGGGTCGGTCGTTCACCATGACCTCGGCGACGACCTGATCGCCCTGGGCAATCCGGCGCGGGCCATGCGGAAAAACGAAACCCGCCGGGTTTTCAACAAGTAAGGAAAGGCACTCGCTCGATGAGCAATCAGGAAAAATACCAGCAGGTCTTCATCGAATGCTTCGGCGTCGCCGCCGACGTCCTCGGCGAAAAGTTCACCTATCAATGCGTTCCGGCCTGGGATTCGGTCGGTCACATGGGCATGATCGCGGCGCTGGAAGATACGTTCGGGATCATGATGGAGACCGACGACATCGTCGATTTCTCGTCCTACACCAAGGGAATGGAACTGCTCAGCAAGTACGGCGTGACCTTCTGAGGCAGTTGGCGTCGGCATGGACTTCATCGCCCGTCTAACTGAGTTCGCCGACCGGCCGCTGATCCAGGCCGACGACGCGAGCGTCCATCGCTACGCCAGCGTGCTCGAACTGGCGGCCGCCTTCGAACGGGCCGGCTGCGCCAGACAACTGGTCTTCTGCCTGGCCGGCAACACGCCGGGCGCACTGCTCGGCTATCTGGCACTGCTGCGCTGCGGGGCGGTGCCGCTGATGCTCAACAGCAGCCTGCCCGCCCCCCAGTTGAGCGCGCTGATCGCCGCCTACCGGCCCGCCTTCCACTGGCTGGAGCGGCAGCGCGCCGCGGAACTCGCCGGCACCCGGGAAGCCGCCGCCTATGCCGACCATGTCCTGCTCGGCAGCGAAACGCCGGCCGACTACGCGATCCACCCGGACCTCGCCCTGCTGGTCGCCACTTCCGGCAGCACCGGCAGCCCGATGTTCGTCCGCCAGTCCCGGCGCAACCTAGCCGCCAACGCCGCGGCAATCGCCGAATATCTCGCCATCGGCCCCGACGAGCGGCCGATCACCACCCTGCCGCTGTCCTACACCTACGGCCTGTCGATCATCCACAGCCATGTCCTGCACGGCTGCCCGATCGCCCTCACCGGCAAAAGCTTCTTCGACCGCGGCTTCTGGGACTTCTTCCGGGAAGTCGCGCCGACCTCGTTCGGCGGCGTTCCCTATCACTACGAAATGCTGCGCAAGCTGCGTTTCTGGCGCATGACGCTGCCCGGCCTGCGCACGCTGACCCAGGCCGGCGGTCGCATGGCGCCGGAAATCGCCCTCGAAATGGCGGTCGAAGCCCGCCAGCGGGGCCTGCGCTACTACACGATGTACGGCCAGGCCGAGGCGACGGCGCGCATGTCCTACCTCGAACCGGAAATGAGCGTCGAGAAGGCGGGCAGCATCGGCCGCGCCATCCCCGGCGGCAGTTTCAGCCTGGAAGACGAGGCAGGGAACGAACTGGGCGACGCCACAGCCAGCGGCCAACTGGTCTATCGCGGCGACAACGTCAGCCTCGGCTACGCGACGGGTTACGCCGACCTGGCGCGCGGCGACGACAACCAGGGCTGCCTGCGCACCGGCGACCTCGCCCGCCGCGACAGCGACGGCTATTACTACATCACCGGCCGCCTGAAGCGCTTCCTCAAGCTGTTCGGCCACCGCATCAACCTGCAGGACGTCGAGGACATGCTGCGCACCCGGGGCCACGACGCGGCCTGCGGCGGCGAGGACGATCATCTGGTGATCTACCTCAACGAAGCCGACGGCGCCGACGCCGGCGACCTCAAGCGCCAGCTTGCCGAGACCCTGCGCGCGCCGCCTTCGGCCATCGCCGTCGTCGGCGTGGCGGCCCTGCCGCGCAACGATGCCGGCAAGCTGCGCTATGCCGAACTGGCCAGCCTGGCCGGAAAAACCCTGGCATGACGGCGGACGACTACCTGGCCGAACTGGCGCAGTGGCTGGAAATCCCGCCCTTCGCGCTGGCTGCCGGCGACAAGACGCCCCGCCTCGCCGGCGCCCTGGCCCGCCTGACGCAACACCATCGCCGCCACTGCCCGGCCTACGCGCGCCTGCTCGACATCTTCGGCGACGACGCGGCAAGCCTTGCCGGCCTTGCCGACATTCCCTTCCTGCCGGTCCGGCTGTTCAAGGAATACGAACTGGCCAGCGTCGCTCCCGATCAGGTGTTCAAGACGATGACCTCGTCCGGCACCAGCGGCCAGGCGGTTTCCCGGATCTTCCTCGACCGCGCG
>CAZFXO010000098.1:0-9779 GCA_964523045.1 uncultured Dechloromonas sp.
CGCATTCTTGCAACTTGCCTGCGCTTACATCTGGCTAATGTGAACACGCCCTAGAGGTATTGGCAGCGGAATAGCCGTTGCCTCGAGCAATTAGCAGAATGGCGAGCATGTCGCGGAGTTGGCGGATGGCTTTGAAGAAAGCTCTCTCATGCGCCTGTCCTTTCCAGTCGCAGCGCGCCGGCCTGTCTTTCAATTGCGGCGAATCCGCCATAATTAAAAGCGGGGTTGTGCACTTGCTCCCAGATGCCCAGGAACTCCACGGTATTGCGGTTGCGCAGCCAGTCGGAGATGAAGAAATCGCCATCTTTGGCCTTGAGCATGTCGGTCAGCGAGATGAAGTCCATGTCGTTTTCGGCATAGACGGTGATTGACGTGCCTTTCACGTCGATCTTGGCCATGTTCATTCTCCTTTCTGAGCCGCCAGACGGTGGGTAAGACTTCGTCATTATGCCTGACGCCTCCGCAAGTGCTTTCGTGGCAATGCGGCGCTGGATGGCTGCGTATCGTCAAACCGGGCAGCGACCGGCTAATCCCGCCGCTCCCCTATAATCCCCCCTTTTCCCAACTCAGGACCGCACCATGGAAAACGCCCCCGCCAGCCCCTACCGTGACGACATCGTGATTTCCTGGCCGGAGCTGCATCGGGATACCCGCTTGCTCTGCCATCAACTGGTCGAGAAGGGGCCATTCAAGGGGATCATTGCGATTGCCCGGGGTGGGTTGATTCCGGCGGCGCTGGTGGCGCGGGAGCTGGAAATCCGGCTGGTCGATACGATCTGCGCTTCCAGCTATGAAGCCGCCGCCGACGACAGCGCGCAGACCATGCGCAAGGAAGTGAAGATACTCAAGGGGGTGGAAGGCGACGGCGAGGGCTATCTGCTGATCGACGATCTGGTCGATACCGGCAACACCGCGCGCGTCATCCGCAAGCTGCTGCCCAAGGCCTTCTTCGCGACGATCTACGCCAAGCCGCAGGGGCGCGAGGTGGTCGACCTGTGCGTCAAGCAGTTTGCCCAGGACAAGTGGATCTACTTCCCCTGGGACATCGACTACCAGTTCGTCGCGCCGATCAAGAAGAAGCTCGACAAGGCCTGATCAGCGATAGCCGCCGCCGGCCCAGGCGGCGATCTTCTGGCGCTCGGCGTCGGTCATCGCGGTGACGTTGCCGAGCGGCATCGCTTTCAGTTGTACCGTTTGCGCCAGGATGCGCGGGCCGAGGGCGCGGATTTGCGCCGGGGTGTCGAGGACGACGCCGGCCGGCGCTGCCGGCATCAGCGTCGGCGTGGCCGAGTGGCAGGCGACGCAGCGGGCGGTGAGCACGGGTTGAATCTCCGCCACACTCGGCGCGCCGTTGGCGGAAACGGCGAGCGGCGCCGGGGCCAGCCAGACAAAAACGCCGAGCAGGATGGCGCCACCCGCTGCCGGGTACTGCCAGGCAAAGACGCCCTTGTGGCGCAGGTTGAAGAAGTGGCGGATCAGCACGGCGGCGAGCAGGATCAGCGTCAGCACCAGCCAGGCCTGCGGGTGGTTGTAGGTGAAGGCGTAGTGGTTGGAGATCATGCAGAACAGCACCGGCAGCGTCAGGTAGTTGTTGTGCACGCTGCGCTGTTTTGCCCGCAGGCCGTAGATCGGGTCCGGCGTTTCGCCGCGCTGCATCATGGCGATGGTTTTTTTCTGGCCGGGAATGATCCAGAAGAAGACGTTGGCGCTCATCGTCGTGGCGATCATGGCGCCGATGTGCAAGAAGGCGGCGCGGCCGGAGAGCAGATGCGTCAGCCCCCAGGCAACGGCGACGACAAAGGCGAAGTAGAGCGCCGCGAAGACCAGCAGGTTGCGGCGCAGCAGGACGCGGCAGAGCACGTCATAGACCAGCCAGCCGACGACCAGCGTCGCCAGGCCGATGCCGATGGCGGTGCCGGGCGAGAGGTCGGCCTTGGCCGGATCGACCATGTAGGTGGCTGCCTGTGAGTAGTAGAGCACGCCGAGCAGGAAGAAGCCGGTGATCCAGGTCGAATACGATTCCCACTTGAACCAGTGCAGTTCGCTCGGCAGATGGGCCGGCGCGACCAGGTATTTCTGCGGGTTGTAGAAGCCGCCGCCATGCACGGCCCACAGTTCGCCGCCGACGCCTTTTTCCTTCAGCGCCGGGTCGGTCGGCGGTTTCAGCGAGTTGTCGAGCCAGACGAAGTAGAACGAGGAGCCGATCCAGGCGATGCCGACGATCAGGTGCAGCCAGCGCAGCAGCAGCGAACCGACTTCGATCAGGTAATTGAAGTCCATCAGCTGCCCCGGTAGGTGGAATAGGCCCACGGCGAGACGAGCAGCGGCACGTGGTAGTGGCCGTCGGCGTCGGCGACGCCGAAACGCAGCGCGATGCGGTCGAGGAAGGGCGGTTCCGGCAGTTCGGCGCCGGCGGCGCGGAAGTAGGCGGCGGCGTCGAAGACCAGTTCGTAGATGCCCGGCAGCAGGTCGGCGCCGCTGAGCAGCGGGGCGTCGGTGCGGCCGTCGGCGTTGGTCGTGCCGGCAGCAAGGACGACCGACGTGGCACCGTCGATGCGGTACAGGGTGTAGGCCATGTCGGCGGCCGGGCGGCCGCTGGCGGTGTCGAGTACGTGAGTGGAGAGGCGTCCCATGGCGGGTTTCCGGCAGCGTTGACGATGCGTCGATTATAGAAAGGCGCGGGCTGCGGCGGGTTTATAAAGGCTATCGGGTTTTTCGGATGTCGCGCCGCCGGGGGCGGGGCAATATCTGCCGACAGGCAAGACCATTATGCGAATGGCGCGGCTTGCTGGCCGCCGGGCGAGTCCGTAAGCTAGTTTCCGGAACGATCTCACGGATGAAACGATGACCTTGCCATTACCTCTCGCCAGCCTTTCGCAACTCGACCGGGCGGACTTCGATGCCGCCGTCGGTGCCGTGTTCGAACATTCGCCCTGGGTCATGGCGCGGGTCTGGGAACGCCGTCCGTTTGCCGACCGCGCCGCCTTGCGCGCGGCGATGCAGGCGACCTTGGCCGATGCGGCGCACGACGAGGTGCTGGCGCTGATCCTCGCCCACCCGGAACTGGCCAGCAAGGCGGCGCTGCGTGGGGAACTGACCGAAGATTCGGCGCGCGAGCAGGCCGGCGCCGGGCTTTCGGCGTGCAGTCCGGAAGAACTGGCGGAAATTCGCCGCCTCAACGACGCTTATCGCGAGAAATTCGGCTGGCCGTTCATCGTTGCCGTGCGCGGGCTGACCCGCCAGGACATCATCGCCGCCATGCGGCAGCGTCTGCCGCGCAGCGCCGACGAGGAATTTGCCGAGGCGCAGGCGCAAATCCTGCGTATAGCCGACCTGCGCCTCGACGCGCTGCTCGCCTGAGCCAGCTTCAGGCGCGCAGGCGCTGGCGGGGCGCGGCTTCGTTGCTCGGTGTATTGATCCGCTGACGGATCACTTCCCCGATCTGCTCGCGGAACCAGCGGCATTCCTCGGCGTGGTGCGTGCGGTCGTGCCAGAGCAGGTAGAACTGCATCTTCGGAAATTCGACCGGCGATTCGGCATAGCAGAGGTTGCCCAGCGCGCAGCAGTGCTCGGCGAAGATGCGCGGCGCCGAAAAGATCAGGTCGGCCTGTTGCAGCACGTAGGGCACCAGATTGAAGTAGGGCACGCTGGCGACGACGTTGCGCTTGATCCGGTCGCGCGCCAGTTGCATGTCGATGACGCCGCGCTGGCCGACGGCGTAGGGCGTCGGCACCAGGTGTTCGGCGTTCTGGTAGTCGTCGGCGGTGAGCCGATGGCCAGCCAGCGGATGGCGCTTGCGCATCAGACAGACCACGTCGTCTTCGAACAGCGGCGCCAGGCGCAGATGCTCAGGCGGTTGCGGCCAGTTGCCGATGACGATGTCGAGTTCGCCGGTTTCCAGCGCCTTGGCGTAATCGTGTTCCGGCCCGAAGGAGTGCAGCACGACCTGCGAATGCGGCGCGTGCTGGCGCAGGTGGGCGACGATGTTGCCGATCAGGATCGCGTTCAGGTAATCCGGCGTGGCGATGTTGAAGACGCGCTTGGTCTTCATCGGGTCGAAGCGCACCTGCTGCAGGCCGATGGCCTCGATCTGGGCGAGGGCGATCTTGACCGGTTCAAGCAAGGACTGGCCGCGCTCGGTCGGCGTCATGCCGTTACGGCTGCGCACCAGCAACTGGTCGCCGGTGATGTCGCGCAGCCGGCGCAAGGCGGTGCTCACCGCCGGTTGCGACTGATTCAGGCGGCGGGCGGCGTTGGAGACGCTGCATTCGGTGAGCAGGGCATGCAACACTTGCAGCAGATGCACGTCGATCGATTCCCAGGAACAACTCGCGGCCATGCTTTTCCCCTTGGTCAGATTCTTGTCGTTTCAAACTAGCAAAAATTGCGCCGCGCTCGAAGTGACGCAGTGGTGCGGTTTTGCGGCCGGTTTGTTGCCTTCAGCCGCACCGCTTTCGCGCGCCGGGGTGGCGGGCGCACCATCGGCGCTCAGTTGATCGAGCCGATGAAGCTGGCCAGTTCAGCCGTCTGCGGGTTGGCGAACAATTCCTGCGGGTCGCCGGCTTCGTGGATGCGGCCCTGGTACATGAAGACCAGCTTGTCGCCGACTTCGCGCGCGAAGCGCATTTCGTGCGTCACCATGATCAGCGTGATGCCTTCGGCGGCCAGGTTCTTGACCACGGCGAGCACCTCGTTGACCAGTTCCGGGTCGAGCGCCGAGGTGATTTCGTCGCAGAGCAGGACGCGCGGCTGCATGGCCAGGGCGCGGGCGATGGCGACACGCTGCTGCTGGCCGCCGGAGAGCTGGTCGGGGTAGGCGTCGAACTTGTCCTGCAGGCCGACCTTGAGCAGCATCGCCTTGGCCAGGTCGCGGGATTCGGATTCGGGCATCTTCTTGACCACGCGGGTGGCGAGCATGACGTTCTGGCCGGCGGTCAGGTGCGGGAAGAGGTTGAACTGCTGGAAGACCATGCCGACCTTCTGGCGCAGCGCGCGCAGGTCGGTTTCGTGCGGGTGGATGCGTTCGCCGTCGACTTCGATGCAGCCGTCGTCGAAGCTTTCCAGCCCGTTGATGGTGCGCAGCAGCGTGCTCTTGCCGGAGCCGCTGCGGCCGATCAGGGCGATCACCTGGCCTTCCTCGATGTCGAGGTCGATGCCGCGCAGCACATGGTTGCTGCCGAAATGCTTGTGCAGGGCGTCAATGCGCACGAGAGCCATGGATTTTCCTTTCGAGGATGCGGGAATAGGCGGAGAGCGGGTAGCACAGGGCGAAGTAGCCGAGCGCGACGAGGCCGAAAACGAGGAAGGGTTGATAGGTGGCGTTGGCGAGCATGGAACCGGTCTTGGTCAGCTCGACGAAGCCAATGATCGAGGTCACGGCGGTGCCCTTGACCACCTGCACCGAGAAGCCGACGGTCGGCGCGATGGCGATGCGCAGCGCCTGCGGCAGGATCACGTAGCGCATCTGCTCGACGTGGGTCAGCGCCAGGCTGGCCGAGGCTTCCCACTGGCCTTTCGGGATCGATTCGACGCAGCCGCGCCAGATTTCGCCGAGGTAGGCGCTGGTGAACAGCGTCAGGCCGAGGGCGGCGGCGATCCACGGCGAGATTTCGAGGCCGATCAGGCTGCCGCCGAAGAAGATGATGAACAACTGCATGAGCAGCGGCGTGCCCTGGAAGACCTCGATGTAGCCCTTGGCCAGCCGGCGCGGCAGCGGGGCCTTGGCGATACGGGCGAAGAGCACGGCCAGGCCGGCGATGCCGCCGAGAACGAAGGCGGTCAGCGAGAGGCCGATGGTCCACAGCGCGCCGTCGAGCAGGTTGCGGACGATGTCCCAGTTGGAGATGTCGTTCATTTCGTTCTCCGGGCGATCAGTCGTTGTCCGGCCTGGATCAGCACCTGACGGACGGCGATGGCGAGCAGGAAGTAGATCGCGGTGACGACGAAGTAGGTTTCGAAGGCGCGGAAGTTGCGCGACTGAATGAAGTTGGCGGCGAAGGTCAGTTCCTCGGCGGCGATCTGCGAACAGACCGAGGTGCCGAGCATGACGATCACCACCTGGCTGCAGATGGCCGGCCAGACCTTGAGCAGCGCCGGCGGCAGGACGACGTGGCGGAAGATCTGCGCCCGGCTCAGGGCCAGCGACTGCGCCGCCTCGATCTGCCCCTTGGGCGTCGCTTCGATGCCGGCGCGGATGATCTCGGTGGTGTAGGCGCCGAGATTGACGACGACGGCGAGGATCGCCGCCTGCCATTCGTTGATCTGCACGCCGAGCGAGGGCAGGCCGAAGAAGATGAAGAAGAGCTGGACGAGGAAGGGGGTGTTGCGGATTGCCTCGACGTAGACCGCGAACAGGCGGTCGAAGGGGGCGAGCTTCCAGGCCCGCGACACCGCGCCGAGGATGCCGACGGCGAGCCCGCAGACGGTGCCGATGGCGGTCAGCGCCAGCGTCTTCAGGGTGCCGTCGACGAGTACCTCGCGGTATTCGAGCACGGAAGCGAAATCGAATGCGTAAGCCATCGGCTATCCTCCGGCGCCGCCCGCGGGCGGCGCCCAGTGGGTTATCAGAGACCGGCCGGCAGCGGGGCTTGCAGCCAGCGTTGCGAAACCTGGTTCAGTTCGCCGTTGGCCTTGAGCTTGCCGACGATCTCGTTGACCTTGGCCAGCATGGCCGCTTCACCCTTGTTCACGCCGACGTAGCAGGGCGAGTTCTTGATCAGGAACTTGGTGTCCAGGCGGCGGATTTTGGTGCGCTCATTGACCGCGGCGGCAACGACGTTGCCGGTGGCGATCAGTTGCACCTGGCCGGAGAGGTAGGCCGAGATGGTCGCGTTGTTGTCCTCGAAGCGCTTGATGTTGACGCTGGCCGGGGCGATCTTGCTGAATTCCAGGTCTTCGACCGAGCCGCGGGTGACGCCCAGCGTCTTGCCGGCGGTGTCGGCGGCAGTCTTGACGGCGGCGTCGGCCGGGCCGAAGACACCGTTGAAGAACGGCGCGTAGGCGACCGAGAAGTCGATCACCTTTTCACGGTCCGGGTTCTTGCCCAGGCTGGAGATGACCAGGTCGGCCTTGCCGGTGGTCAGGTAGGGAATGCGGTTGGTGCTGGTGACCGGGATGATTTCCACCTTGAGCTTGAGTTCGCGGCCGATCAGGTTGGCGACGTCGATGTCGTAGCCGCGCGGCTTGAGGTCGGGGCCGACGGTGCCGAAGGGCGGGAAGTCCTGCGGCACGGCGACGCGCAGCACGCCGTTCTTCATGGCGTCGGCGAGGACGTCGGCCTGGGCCAGACCGATACCGCCGGCGAGCAGCGAGACGGCGACGAGGGACTTGAGGAATTGACGTTTTTGCATGGCAAGGCTCCTGGATGGGTAAGGGGAATCAGGGTTGGACGAAACGGATGCCGACACGGCCGGCGGCGGAAAGCAGGTGTTGCTGCATCGCCTTGCGCGCACTGGCGGCATTGCCGGCGGCGATGGCAGCGAGGATGGCGGCGTGCTCGTCGGCCGGCTGCCAGATGTGGCTGCTGTCGGCGAAGGGCAGGCGCAGGCTGTAGGCGAGCTGGGCCTGGAAATGCTGGGTGATCGCCGCCAGCGCCGGGTTGCCGGAATGTTCGGCCAGCGCCAGGTGAAAGCGCAGGTCGCAGTCGGCGGCGGTGACCAGGTCGCTGGCGCCGAGCGCGCGCTGCATCTCGCTCTGGCACTCGCGCAGGGCGGCGATGCCGTCGGCGTCGCGGCGGCGGGCAGCGAGGGCGGCATTGGCCGGTTCGATGACGAAACGCATCTGGAAGATGGCGTCCGGCGGCATCGCGTTCGGTCCGCTTGGCAGGTCGGCGGCGCTGGCCGGGACGCCGGCGGTGACGAAGACGCCCTTGCCCGGGAAGGAGCGCAGCAGGCCGAGGGCTTCCAGCATGGAGATCGCCTCACGCAACGAAGCGCGGCTGATGCCCAGGCTCTCAGCCAGTTCGCGCTGGCCGGGCAGGGCGGCGCCGGGCGCGTAATCGCCGTCGAGAATACGGCGTTGCAGGGTTTGGGCGGCGATATTCGAGACGCTGGGCATGGGTTTCTTCCGTTCAGACCGGTCAGACCGGTTACAGCTTTAAAGCACGCGGTGTGCCAGGTCGTTTTCGCGCCGGGTTTTCTTCGTTGCTTATTGTTTTTAAAGATAATGTTTGTCGCGCGGCGGATATCCGGCCTGCCGTCGCGATGCCCCAATCCGGGGAGAGATACGCTTGCGGCGGTTCAGGATGGTGCGTTGTCCGGGCGTGTCGACGCCTTTCGGGAGCAGGGCTTTCTTGTCCCGATGGCTGCTGGTGTCGTGTATTCCATTGTCACATGACATCATCTTCGCTATCCTTCCGGCTTCCCATTTAGCCGTCACCGCCATGTCCATCGACCTCGTGCGCAACCTGTTCTCGAGCGACACGCGCCTGTATTCGCTGTCGTGGCGGGACGAGGGGATGCCGCAACTGGAAGTCGAATGCTGGTGGGGGCGGGAGAGCCTGTCGGGCGGATTCGAATACGTCATCGACCTCGTCGCGCCGGATGCCCGGCTCGGCCAGTCGCGTTTCCTCGGCAAGGCGCTGGCGCTTGAGGTCCGACTGGCCGACGGCAGCACCTACAAGCGTCACGGCTACGTGCGCTGGGCGGCGACGCTCGACGCCGACGGCGGTTTCGGTCGTTACCGGCTGATCGTCATCCCCTGGCTCTGGCTGACCTCGCGCGGCCGTCACCACCGGGTTTTTCAGGAACGCAGCGTGGTCGACATCGTCGACACCGTGTTCGCCGACTATGCCGACGTCGCCGCCTGGCAATGGGCCGACGAGGTCGCCGGCTTCCTCGCCGACACCCGGCCGCGCAGCTACTGCGTGCAGTACAACGAATCGGACTACCAGTTCGTCTCCCGCCTGCTCGCCGAGGAAGGCCTGGGCTGGCGCGTCGAAGCCGATGACGCGGCGCCCGGCGGCCACCGCCTGACGATCTTCGCCGACAGCCGCCTGCTGCCGCAGGACCCAATCTCCGCCAGCGGCCTGCGCTACCACCGCAGCGACTCGCAGGAAGCCCAGGACGCCATCCTCGCCTTCGGCGAACACCGCCGCCTGCTCGCCGCCAAAACCACGCTGCTCTCGCACGACTACAAGGCCAAGCGCGCCATCGCCGCCAGTGTGCCGACCGCGCAGCCGATCGGCGGCGCCAACGCACCGGCCCTCGAGAACTACGACGACGCCGGCCCCTACGCCTTCGCCAGCCTGGCCGAAGCCGAACGCTACGGGCGGCTGACAATGGAAGCGCACGAAGCCCGCTACCTCACCTGGCTCGGCCGCGGCACCGTGCGCAGCCTCGCCGCCGGCACCTGGATCGCCATCGGCGACCTGCCGCGTGCCGGCGATCACCGCTACCTGGTCTGCGAGGTCAGCCACGCCGGCATCAACAACCTGACCGCCGCCGCCATGGCCCGCCTCGCCGAACGCCTGCGCCTCCCGCAGAACCTCGGCCAGGACGACCCGCTCTCCGGTGGCGACACCGTCGAACCAATCGCCGCCCCCGAACGCATCCCCGCCGAACTCCTCGAACTCGCCCGCGAACGCGGCTACGGCAACAGCTTCACCGGCCTGCACGCCGACCTGCCATGGCGGCCGGCGCTCACCGACGACACCGGCCTGCGCCTCAATCCGCGCCCCACCGCCCCCGGCCCGATGACCGCCACCGTCGTCGGCCCCAACGGCGAGCAGAGCCCGAACGGCGCCGACGAAATCTGGTGCGACCGCTACGGCCGGATCAAGA
>CAZFXO010000099.1:0-9361 GCA_964523045.1 uncultured Dechloromonas sp.
CGCGCCAGTTCGTCCTTGCCGGTGACGTCGAGCTGACGGGTGAAATCGCGTTCCTTCTCGATCTGGTCGAAGACCTCGACCAGGCGGCCAAGGCCGCCGGCAACATGGCGATAGATCAGGAAACCGACGCCGGCAACCAGCAGGCTGATGCCGACGATGGCGACGATCAGGTTGCGCAGCGCCGCAGCGTGGATGTCGTAGGCCGCCTTGGCGTTGACGCTGGCCTGCTCCTGGCCGTACCTGGCGTGCTCGGTGAGCGCGTTCGACAGGCCGTTGACCGTTTCCGCCGCATTGCGCGAGATCTCCGCCGCTTCCTCGCGTTTGCCCTGGAGTGCGGCGTTCATGTAGTCGCGGGCGAAGATTGCATACGCCTCGGCGGTTTTCACGTCGCGCGCCAGCAGTTCGCGGTCGCGGTCGGTCGAGGCCAGTTTTTCGTAATCGGCGAAGGCGGTGTTCATCTCGCCGATCAGCGTGTTGAATTTCTGGACCGAGCTTTCCCGGCGGGCCGGATCGACCTCAAGCAGCACGTTGAGCAGGTAGGGGCGGGCGCGCAGGAAGGCGACCTGGGCTTCTTCGAGCTTGAGGATGCTGGGCAGCAAGACCTCGTTGGTATGCCGGATACCCTTGTTGATGTTTGACATCTGGTACAGGCTGAAGCCGCCCAGACCGATCAGGCCGGCAATGGACAGGGCGATCAGCAATACGACGCGAATGGCGATGCTCATGTGTTCTCCGTTGTTCAGTTGAGTGTTTGTTTTGAATTCCTGGGGAATTCTACTTATTTTCAGTTTATTGACGGAATTTTTTAAAATTATGATATGTGATATTTGTTTATTGGAATTACGGGTGTCGGATCTCAAGCCTCCGCGCCTGTGCAAGGAGATTTCCCGGTATCGGCAAGCTGGTCTATGCTCCGCCTGGTGACTATCCCGATCCTGGAGAATGCGATGGGTAACAAGTTCGCGGTGGGGTTGCTGCTCGCCGCCATGGGGGCGGCGCCGGCGCTGGCGGCCGATCTGAAGATTCTCGCTTTCGACGACAATTCCTGCCGCGCCTGGAAGCAGGCTGCCGATGATCCCGACCGGCGCGCGGCGCAGGTTGCCTGGGCGCGCGGTTTCCTGAGCGGCCACAACTACGCCAACCAGAAGCAGCAAGTTACCGACGTTTCGGCCGGCACCGTCGAGCGTCACATCGAGGACTACTGTCGCAAGAATCCGGAAGGGCTGTTCATTGACGCCGCCTACCGGATGAGCGACAGCATGTCCGGGCGCAACGCGCCAATCCGCAAGTAGCCAGCCAACCGTTATCTGCGGTTAGAATATGCCATTCGACATATCTCGGGGATAGCGATGGAATACCAGGTGCAGGACGAATCGGAACATTACGCGATGGTCACCTTGCGAGCGAAGGCGATGAGCCTGTTCTTCGCCGAGAAGCTGGAAGCGGTCGGTCTCGAATACCGGGACAGCCAGCGCAATAACGACGGCACGGTTTCCGTGCTGTGCCGGAAGACCGAAAAATACACGGGGTGAACGGCAGCCGGCGACGTCCGTCGGCGCGTTTTTCGAACCTCCCGGAACCGTACTGAGTCTGGCCGCTGTTCTTGCCCTGCCGTTTTGTGCCGGGGCAGGCAAGCCGCCATATCCGCGACAAGGGTTTTGCCCGGGTCTTGCGATGCGCTTCCTGCTCGTCCTCTGCTGCCTGATCGCGCTGCCCGGCTGGGCCGCCTCCTACACGCCGCAGACCGTGCCCAATCCGCGGCTGGTCAACGGCAGCCACGTCGCCGATCCCGACCAGATCATCGGCGCCGAAACCCTGGCGCGCATCGATGCCCGCTTGCGCCTGCTGGAACAACGTAGCGGCGTCCAGGTGGCGGTGGTGGCGCTCGATTCGATCGGCAGCGCCGAGGTTTTCGCTTTCGCGCAGCAATTGTTCGAGACTTGGGGCATCGGCCAGGCCGGGCGCGACGACGGCTTGCTCGTGCTGCTCGTGCGCGACCAGCGGGCGATCCGCCTGCATACCGGTTACGGACTCGAAGGCGCGCTGCCGGACGTGGTCTGCAAGCGCATCCAGCGCGAATTCATGGTGCCGGCTTTCCAGCGCGGCGATTTCGGCGGCGGTCTGCTCGCCGGTATCGTCGAGATCGAGCGCATCCTGGCCGATCCGGCGCAGGTCCGGGCCCTGGCGGAACTTCCGCAACCAGCCGAAGCGACGCCCTGGGAGGTGTTTCGCGTTGCCGCCTCGGCATTGGGCGGGGTTGGGCTGGTGCTGGTCTTCGGCTTCAAGTCGGCCAACGGTTACTTTTCCGGCGATATTGCCGAGGAAAGCCCACCCGCTGTCCTGCGCTGGTCGCGGCAAGCCTGGCTGGCCGGCTTCGCGCTCGGCCCGGCAGCGATCATCGTCGTCTGCAACCTGTTGCCGTTGGCGTCGCCGCTGCTCGTCTGCGGCGCGGCGCTGTACGCGTATTTCGCGCTGCTGGCGGCGTTCCAGGCCTGGCGGCAACAAGCGGCGCTGCGCCAGCTCGCGGCCCGTGGCGAGTTTTTCGCCGCCGGCAGCCTGGTCGCCCGCGAGCAAGCCTTCTGGGGCTGGATGGCCGTCCTGTTTCCGCTGCCTTTCCTGTTTCACTATCTTTTTCAGCGGCAGCGCCGGACGCATTACCGCAATCATCCGCGCGATTGTCCGAAGTGCAAGGCACTGATGCGCAAGCTAGACGAGGCGGCGGAGGATGAATTTCTCTCGCGCGCCCAGCAGATGGAGGAGACGCTGCGCTCGGCCGACCACGACGTCTGGCTGTGCCCGGCCTGCGGGGCGACGGCGACCTGGGCCTACCCGGGGACCGAGTCGAAGTACGAGAAATGTCCGTCGTGCAAATGCCTGGCCTACACGCTCGAATCCGACACCGTGCTGGAGAAGGCGAGCTACGACAGCCAGGGGCGGGGCGAGACGGTCCATCTCTGCAAGTTCTGCGGCAAGCGCAAGACGAGTTCCTATCGTATCCCCAAGCTGGTGCGGGAGAGTGTGGCGGCGGGCGGTAGTTTGGGGTCGTCCTCGTCGTCCGGCGGCAGCAGTTGGGGCGGCGGCAGTTCCGGGGGCGGTGGCGCCGGCAGCAACTGGTGAATTTGCGACGCGGCTGACGGCAATGGGCGGCGCGGGGGCGTGGCGGCGTCGGGTATAATGCCCGCCTTTCCGCCACCGCCGAATTCACCTCATGGCCGACATTCTTTGCCTCAAGGGCGACGCCGCCTTTTCCGCCTTCCGCCTGCAACGCCTGCTCGCCCGCCTGAACACGGCGGTGGCCGACATCGAGGCGGTTTCCGCCGACTACTGGCACGTGATCGCGCAAAAGCGCGCGCTGTCTGCCGACGAGCGCGCCAAGCTGGCGAAGCTGCTGGAAGAAGTGCCGGCCGCCGAGGACAAGGGCGAGCTGTTCCTGGTGGCACCGCGTATCGGCACCATTTCGCCGTGGTCGTCGAAGGCCACCGATATCGCCTTCAACTGCGATCTGGAGCCGGCGATTGAGCGCATCGAGCGCGTCGTTGCCTTCCACGTGGTGTTGAAGCAAAACCGGGCGCTTTCCGCTGACGAGAAGAAGCTCGTCGCCGGCCTGCTGCACGACCGCATGACCGAATCGGTGCTCGCGGGTTTTGCCGAAGCTGGCGAACTGTTCCGCCATTTCGAGCCGAAGCCGCTCAATACCGTCGACGTGCTGGCCGGCGGCAAGGCGGCGCTGGTCGAAGCCAACGGCACGCTGGGCCTGGCGCTGTCCGACGACGAAGTCGATTACCTGCTCGATATCTTCACCAAGGCCGGCCGTAACCCGACCGACGTCGAACTGATGATGTTCGCCCAGGCCAACTCCGAACACTGCCGCCACAAGATCTTCAACGCCTCCTGGGTGATCGACGGCGAGAAGAAGGACAAGACGCTGTTCGGCATGATCCGCGAAACGCACCAGGCCAACCCGCAGGGCACGGTGATGGCCTACGCCGACAACGCCTCGATCATCGAAGGTGCGACCATCCCGCGTTTCTACCCAGACGCCGACCGTGGCTATTCCTACAAGGAAGAGCTGACGCACATCCTGACCAAGGTCGAGACGCACAATCACCCGACCGCGATTTCGCCGTTCCCCGGCGCATCCACCGGCTCCGGCGGCGAAATCCGCGACGAAGGCGCTACCGGCAAGGGCTCCAAGCCGAAGGCCGGTCTCTGTGGCTTCTCGGTCTCCAACCTGAACCTGCCGGATGCGCCGCAGCCCTGGGAAAAGGCCTATGGTCGTCCGTCGCGCATCGCCTCGGCCCTCGACATCATGCTCGAAGGCCCGATTGGTGCCGCCGCCTTCAATAACGAATTCGGCCGCCCGAACCTGACTGGCTATTTCCGTACCTACGAGCAGGATGTGGCCGGCACGGTGCGCGGCTACCACAAGCCGATCATGATCGCCGGCGGCCTGGGCAGCATCCAGGCCGAGCAGTCGTTCAAGGAAGAGACCTTCCCTGTCGGCACGCTGTTCGTGCAACTCGGCGGCCCCGGCATGCTGATCGGCCTGGGCGGCGGTGCCGCCTCGTCGATGACCGCCGGCGTCAATGCCGAAGACCTCGACTTCGCGTCCGTACAGCGCGGCAACCCGGAAATCCAGCGCCGTGCCCAGGAAGTCATCGACCGTTGCTGGCAGATGGGCAAGGACAATCCGATTCTGTCGGTGCATGACGTCGGTGCCGGCGGCGTTTCCAACGCGCTGCCGGAACTCGCCCATTCGGGCGGCGTTGGCGCCAAGTTCGACCTGCGCAAGGTGCCGACCCTGGAACCGGGCATGTCGCCGGCCGAAATCTGGTCCAACGAATCGCAGGAACGCTACGTGCTGGCCATTCCGCCGAACCGCATTGGCGAATTCCAGGCGATGTGCGAGCGCGAGCGTTGCCCGTTCGCTGTCGTCGGCGAAGCCACCGGCGACGGCCACCTGACCGTCACCGACGCCCACTTCGGCGTCAATCCGGTCGACATGGAAATGGAAGCGCTGCTCGGCAAGCCGCCGCGGATGACGCGTGACGTGACGACCCAGCCGTCCACGTTCGTGCCCTTCGACGCCGTTTCGATCGAACTCAAGGACGCCGCCTATCGCCTGATGCGTCTGCCGACCATCGCCGACAAGACCTTCCTGATCTCCATTGGCGATCGCTCGGTCGGTGGCATGACGGCGCGCGACCAGATGGTCGGCCCGTGGCAGGTGCCGGTGGCCGACGTGGCCGTGACCACGATGGGTTATCAAGGTTATTTGGGCGAAGCCTTTGCCATGGGCGAGCGCACGCCGCTGGCCGTGCTCGATGCGCCGGCTTCCGGCCGCATGGCCATCGGCGAGGCGCTGACCAACCTGGCCGCGGCCGATGTCGGCAGCCTGGACAAGGTCAAGCTGTCGGCCAACTGGATGGCGCCGTGCGGCGTGCCGGGCGAGGACGCCCGCCTGTACGCCACGGTCGAAGGCATTTCCGAGCTGTGCAAGCAGATCGGCGTGTCGATCCCGGTCGGCAAGGATTCGCTGTCGATGCGCACCGCCTGGGAAGAGGGCGGCGAGAAGAAGCAGGTGGTGTCGCCGCTGTCGCTGATCGTCACTTCGTTTGCCGCGGTCGACGACGTGCGCAAAACGAAAACCCCGCTGCTCGCCACCGAGCAGGGTGAAACCGATCTGCTGCTGCTCGACCTCGGCAAGAACCGCCTCGGCGGCTCGGCGCTGGCGCAGGTCTATAGCGCCACCGGCGACGATGCGCCGGACGTCGATGAACCGGCCAAGCTCAAGGGCCTGTTCGACGCGGTGCAGAAGCTCAACCGCGACGGCCTGCTGCTCGCCTATCACGACCGTTCCGACGGCGGCCTGTTCGTTGCCGCCTGCGAAATGGCCTTCGCCAGCCGCCGCGGCGTCTCGCTCGACCTCGACGGCGTCTGCTTCGACGCCGCCGCGCTCGACGTCGATGGCGCCGAGAAGCGTCCGGACCTGATGGCCGGCCGCGATTTCGAAAACATCGTCCGCGCCCTGTTCAACGAGGAACTTGGCGCGCTGATCCAGATCCGCCGTGCCGACCGCAGCGCTGTGACGCCGATCCTGCGCGCCTGCGGTGTGCCTTACCACTTCGTCGGCCACATGAACGAGTGGGACGAAATCCGCGTCACCCGCAACGCCAAGCGCGTGCTGCGCGAGAAGCGTGTTGACCTGCAGCGTGCCTGGTCGGAAACCAGCTTCCGCATGCAGGCGATGCGCGACAACCCGGACTGCGCGCAGCAGGAATTCGACCGCATCCTCGACGTGACCGACCCCGGCCTGACGCCGAAGGTCACCTTCGATCCGCAGGAAGATTTCACCAAGGTCTATCTGGACATCAGCGGCCGTCCGCGCGTCGCCATCCTGCGCGAGCAGGGCGTCAACAGCCATTACGAAATGGCCGCCGCCTTCGACCGTGCCGGCTTCCAGTCGGTCGACGTGCATATGAGCGACATCCTCGCCGGCCGCGTCAGCCTCAAGGACTTCAAGGGCCTCGTCGCCTGCGGCGGCTTCTCCTACGGCGACGTGCTCGGCGCCGGTCAGGGCTGGGCCAAGACCATCCTGATGCACGACGGTTGCCGCGACGAATTCGCCGCCTTCTTCAACCGTCCGGATACCTTCGCGCTGGGCGTCTGCAACGGCTGCCAGATGATGAGCGCGCTCAAGTCCATCATCCCCGGTGCCGAACACTGGCCTGCCTTCCGCCGCAACCAGGTCGAGCAGTTCGAGGCACGCTTCGTGATGACCGAGGTGCTGGATTCGCCGTCGATCTTCTTCGCCGGCATGGAAGGCTCGCAGATCCCCATCGTCGTCTCGCACGGCGAAGGCCGCGCCGTCTTCGACAACGCCGACGACCAAGGCAAGTGCCTGTCCGCCGTGCGTTACGTCGACAACAAGGGCGAGCCGACCGAGGTATATCCGTACAACCCGAACGGTTCGCCGGGCGGCCTGACTGCGGTGACCACCGCCGACGGCCGCTTCACCATCATGATGCCGCACCCGGAGCGCGTTTTCCGTACCGTGCAGATGTCCTGGCATCCGGAAAACTGGGGTGAGGATAGCCCGTGGATGCGGATGTTCCGTAACGCCCGCCGCTGGGTGGGTTGATCTCGGAATTTTCGGCAAATCGGTTTGACCGGCGCCGCGCTTCTGCTACAATGCGCGGCTTCCGGAGAGGTGGATGAGCGGTTTAAGTCGCACGCCTGGAAAGCGTGTGTGGGTTAATAGCCCACCGCGGGTTCGAATCCCGCCCTCTCCGCCATTTTGTTCTATCATGTTGATTCCATTGCGGCGCAAGCCTTTCGGAGACAACGTGGTACAAAACAGTGGTACAAAATGGCCTACGGACGGGGTTCAGGAGAATCCTGTGCCCGCACTCCCTTCCCATACATACAAGACACGTTACGGCTATCTGTTTCGGATTGTTGTTCCCGAGCAGTTGCGCCAATCGATTGGCAAACGCGAAATCAAGAAGGCGCTCGGGAACGATTACAGAGCGGCCTGCGCTGAGGCTTACCGGCTTTCGCTGGAGACGAATCAGCTTTTTGAATCGGTTCGTACCAAAGTTGCGACAGAGACTTCCGCCAAAGTCAGTTTGGACGAATATCTGCAAAAGCCTCTCGAAAAGCGTCTCAAGGTCATTTCCGAAGTCAACGATGATCTTGTCTCCTCGCTCAAGCAATTCTGGTTAGCGACCCTCGATGAAGACCTTGCACGGCGCCGGGAAGGACTCGATAGCACCGAGTACGAAGAGCTTCAACAAAACATCGAATTCATGAAGAAAACGGTCGGTAGGGCACTCGCAACCGGCGATGTCTCTGCGTTCATGCCTGTCATCAATACCTTGCTTGTTGGTCGAGGTTATCTACTGAAAGTGCCTCCGGAGCAGGAGCGGTTGCTGGTGCTTGATGTGTTGCCGGCACTACAGGAGGGATGCGCGATCCTGGCTGCCAGGCAGCAGGGCAATCTTGTCAAAGCAGACTACGATCCAGCAAAAGTACTACCTGCCGTGTGGCAGGAGCCACAAAGCGCTGCTCACGGTTTGTCGTGGGATTCGTTATTCGAGGTTTGGAAACAAGATCGAGAACGTCCCATCAGAACGGTGACGGATGCTGAGTCATATATCAAATGTATTCAGCAGCGATTCCCGAAATCAACGCCGGAGACTTTTACTCGGGCAATGGCTTCTGAGTGGTTGCGTCAGGAACGGGACCTCAAAAACAACAAAATGAAAACTCTCGAGAAAAAGGGCACTCTCGTGGGGGCTATTTTCTCAGTTGGTGTGAAGGATGAACTGCTCGAGAAAAATCCGTTTGAAGGATTTGACTACAAGCGCTTTGCTGCCAAGGTAGGTGTTGAAGATAACGACGATCGGCTACCTTTCAACGACGATCAACTAAAGCGGATATTCTCGACGACCGAAGGCGTGCTCTCGCCAGAGGTGAGTCGTTTGAGGGGAGGGGGAGGATATTACGCCAGAGTCTGGTTCCCGTTGGTTGCCCTGTTCACTGGTGCTAGATTGGATGAAATAGGCAGCCTTACCGTACATGATGTGGCTGAATTTCCCGTGCCTCATTTTCGCGTCAGAAAGGGGAAAACCCAGAGTAGTCTTCGCGAGGTTCCCTTACATCCAGAGCTTATCCGACTTGGGTTTTTAGACTACGTCAAAGCAATAGAGGAGGCTGGTCACCAGCGACTTTGGCCTTGGCTCAAGGCCAAGTCAGCAAAGGTAAAAGATAGTGAAGTGCTCGGAAAATGGTTCAACGGCTATTTGCATAAAAGGCTGAAATTCCCTTCGACCGTGGTTTTTCACTCTTTCCGGCATAATTTCAAGGACCTTTGCAGGAATGCACTAATTTCCCGAGATATCCACGACGCAATTTCCGGCCATGAGGATGGCGAGCGCAAGAATGTAGGTGATTCCTATGGCCGTGGTTATTCGGTAGAAACAAAATATCGTGAAATCTGCAAAATCACGCTGGACCTCGCTCTTGTTGCGCCGAAGCCATTCGAGGGGGCTGTTGGAGACGGATCGATTTGATGAGGCTTTGTTGCATACCTCGTATTTGGGGTAAGCGACCGTTACCGAAGCGCTTGTCGTGCATGCTTTATGCATCGTCTGCCGGTGCGCCGTGCACCAAAAACCGTACTAACCAGCCCATCGCCTCGGAATCTTGCCGAAACTGAATGAGCCAGGGTAAAAATATGCTCAAGCCGGCCACCCCGCAGAGCGGGGTGGCCGTGAGTCAAGCCGGGAGGCCCGGCAATAGGGTTATGACCTTGAAGATTCCCTCCGTCGTGGAATAGAAGAATCCGAAACCGGCACAG
>CAZFXO010000100.1:0-8993 GCA_964523045.1 uncultured Dechloromonas sp.
TTTATTCATGCCAATATCATACCATAAACGCCCTATCTATTTGCCGGGTTAATAGCAGGCTGGTGAGAGACTCAAGGTGACTCACGATTTTCTTTCCTTGCCGAGATTTTTTACGGGGCGGCAGCCCCGACGGCCCGGTTTTTCGGGCCTTTCCGCCCTTTGTGGTGGGGCTTGCAGCCCCATTTCCCCGCTACCGGGCCGGCAGCGGGCGCACCTCGCCCTATGTGGGCAGCAATTTCATCCTCGGCGCCAGCAGGGTTTGCAGCCGGGTCAGGTTGTAGGCGGCAAAGCAGAGGAGCGCCTGGCCGGCGAGTTTGGCCACGCCCTTGTGGCGGGTCTTCCGCAAGCCGCCGACGGTCTTGATCCAGCCGAATGCCTCTTCAATCATCTTGCGGCGCTTCAGGCTCAGGGCGTAGCCCTTACCCCGGGCCGTGCGGCCATCGACCGCGCTGCCGCTCATCTTCCTTACCACGTGGGCCTTGATGCCCTGGTCCTGAAGATGGCCCACGAAATCCGCCGTGTCGTAGCCCTTGTCCGCGCCCACCGTCGCTCCCGACTGGACGGTGCGGCCGATCATCCGCTTGGCCGCTTCCCATTCGGCAGTACCGCTGGCCTGGGTGGTTTCCACATCAACGACGAGGCCGTTGCGGTTCTCGGAGAGGGCATGGGTCATGAAGCGCAGCTTGGCTTCGGTGAATTCCCCCTTCTTGAACAAGCGGGCTTCCCCATCAGTGGTGCTCTCATGGGTAGCGTTGCTGCGCTTCTCGCCACTGAAATCCACACTCGGATTGCGCCCCGACGGGCGATCCGGACCGCTACCATCCTTCCGGACGAAGCTTTTGTGGCTAGCCCAGGCGTCGATCAAGCTGCCATCCACACTGAAGTGCTCGTCAGAGATGAAGCCCTGCCACTCGGCCAGCATCAGGACTCGGTGGAAGAATTCCCGGGCAACATCTTCCGAGAGCAGCCGATCCCGGTTGACGCAGAACACCGTGCGGTCCCAGGTGGGATCGTCTATCCCCAGGCCAACGAACCAGCGGAAGAGGAGGTTGTAGTCCAGTTGCTCCATGAGCTGGCGTTCGCTACGCACCGTGTAGAGGACCTGCAACAGCAGCGCCCGCAAGAGTTTCTCCGGCGCCACCGAGGGCCGACCGGTATGGGAATAGCGGGCATCGAAAAGTGCCGACATGCTGGCCAGGATGGCGTCTACCAGAACCCGCAGCCGGCGCAGCGGGTGCTCCGCGGGAATCCGATCCTCCAGGCTCTGGTAGCTGAACATCGCTCCCTGCATGACATCGGCACCGCGCATCGTCTCTCCCGAAAATTAGCTCCCGTCTTTCAGACCCGAGTCTGCCCGCTTTCCTGTATCAGGCCAAGGGCGGGGACTTTCTCACCATCCTGTTAGGGGTTGTCTGGGGGGGTAAGTCCGTAAATCAGTGGCCCCTTAACTTCAACATACGACCGAGGGCAGCGTGCCGCGCTAATGTCGTCGCTGATTTGACCGAGTTCAAGGTAAGGCTCAATATTTTTCTCTGTTTTACGCCACCGAATGGCGACGGCACGTTTTGTCTTTGAGCATTCAGAACGGATGGTTGGGTAATATTTGAGGTTGCCAACTATTTCGAACCATATTTCATCCGGTAACCCTTTGTTTTTTATGAATTGAACGGCAGGTCGGAAAGAGTTTATGGCGCCCATGGTTTGTATGTCGCAAGGAGCTTTCATTCCAAGTTCAACTTCATTTAAACCGCCGACCTTTAGAATGCAGTGATTGCCTTGCTCGCGAATTTCCACGGATGTGGTTTTGGCGTGATTTTCATTTTTTAGAGGAATGCTTTGTATCAAAGGCCAGCGATGAGGGTTGCTGGCTATGTTAATTCCACCGTCAAGAACGTCAGGAGAGGCAAATGCTGCGGGGGGGTTATAAAGAAAAAATAAAATCAAGAATATTTTGATATTCATTTGATCTCCCAGAACCATACTTCAGCGGCCTTGTCGAACGCAGTGACATATCTTTCGTAATATGTGGAAGATTGTCCTGGTGTGGTTTTCCCATCCCAGAGGTCTATATGGTCGCCATCCAATGCCCCGTTTGGGGTTCTTTGCCAATAGTCTTTGAAAAATACAACTCCAGTTCTACCTTTGATTTTTTTAAGAGCTTCCCCATTCTTGTAGGCTGGTTCAGGATTTCCGATAGCTCTGCTAAGCCATATCGCTAGTTCCTCAGCGGCCAGAGCTCCACGAATTTTTTTTTGGAGTTGTCTGACGTATCTAACCTCGCTTCGGTTTTTGGGGTAGGTGTCAAGTGAGACACCAGCTCCTTGAAGTGCGATACTCATCTTTATTGCACATTGATTTTCATAGATTGGATCCCCGGGTGGGTCTTCTTCTTCTAACAATACATCGAAAGGTGTGTTTCCTTTTTTTTTCTTTGGTTTTGGTGTTTCTTTTCTGAATGGTGCATTCTCTGGTGGTTCCCAGTTTAACGGGTGAGATTTCCACATTGATTTAAAGTCAATGCAAGATCTAACATTGGAGCTCTTTTTCAAGCAAGAATTTGCTTGATCAGTGCTCTTTACTTTGGTTGTTTCTGTCATTTGTTAATTTTTCTCATTGCTTCGATTCCCCAGTATATGTTTATTATTTCTTCTGATTGGGTGGAGATTCGCGGGGTTTTCCCATTTTCATCAGTAATGCCATGGATGAAGTCGCCACTGGCAGTCTCTGCATAGTAGGCCATGCCGACTATGGGGTTGCCGTCGATCACATTGTGAACCTGAACTTGCTCATCGAATATTTTCACTCTTGAGTCAGGCAAGATTTCCATAACGGCTTTTTGGCTCCCCGGCCCGATAAACGCATTACTGCTCCCCTTCACCGAGAAAGTCCCCGGACAAGCGAAGGTGATGTTTGATCCTTCGAGGGTGACGGAGGATTGCCCGCCGACCAAGCGGATCTGCTTATTGGCGAGGATGTGGATTTCGTCGTTGGAGCTGGTGACGGTGACGGATTGGTCGGCGAGGATTTCGAGTTGGTCGGTGTGGGCGTGGATGGTGTGGCTGCCGGCTTCGGCGATGCTCTTGATGCCGCCTGCATGGCTGAACCAGCTGGCGGCTTCGCCGACGGTGACGGCGAGGGTGTGGGCGGCGGCGAGGTGGAGGTCCTGCTGGATGGTGGCGTGCAGGTTGGCGCCGGCGAAGAGCAGGGTGCTGGCGGGGCTGGTGAGGGCGATGTCGCCGGGGGCTTCGGCGACGATGGCGGGTTCGTTGAAGCGCTCGGTGGGGTCGCCCAAGTCACGGCTGCCGGGCTGGGCCTTCTTCGCTTCCTGACCGCCGACCGGGGCGGTGAATTTGCCGTCTTTTTGCGGGTCGAGGGCGGTGATGAAATCGCTCTGCTTCGTGTTGGCGTTGAGCGGCAGCGCCTGCTGGGCGCGGGCGGCGTCGGAGAGGGCCTTGGCGGTTTCCTCGGCGGCGCGCATCTGGCCGACCGCTTCGGCGATGTCCATCTGGGTGGAGACGGCGTTGGGGCGGGCGGTGGCGGAGATCAGTATGCCTTCGCCGGCGCGCACGGCGAGCCAGCCGTCGCTGCGCAGTTCGAAGCCGCTGCCGCGCCAGGCGCCGCGGCTGGCCGATTCGGGGGCCTGATGGATGAGGTGACCGAGGGCGAGCTGGCTGGCGTTGTCGGAAGCGGCGAGGCGGGTGCGCAACTGGCCGGGGGCGTCGTCGATCACCCACTGGTTGTGGCCGGATTCGAAGTTGTGGCTCATCCAGCCGGCGAGCACGCCGGGGTGGTTGGCACTGGCTTCGTGGCCGGCGGAGAAGGGCGGCAGGTCGGCGCCGTTGTGGATCTGGCCGGCGATCACCGGGCGGTCGATGTCGCCGTCGAGGAAGCTGACGATGACCTCGGTGCCGATGCGCGGCAGGAAGTGGCTGCCCCAGTTGGGGCCGGCCAGCCATTCGGTGACGCGGACCCAGGTGCCGGACTGCTCGTTGCCCGGCGCGTTGCCGGACTTGCCCGGGGCGTCGGCGGCGAGGCCGCCGGGGTTGGGCTGTTCGCCGCGTTGCCAGGGAAACTGGATCTTGACCCGGTGGTCGCGCTCGGTGCTCAGCGGCGCGCCGCTGACGCCGACCACCAGGGCGACCTGCGGCGGAGCGAGGGGTTTTTGCAGCGGCTGGGGGACGACGGGCAAGGCGGCCGGCTGGGCGTGCAGCCGGTTGCGGTAGCTGCCGGCCTCGACGGCGGTGCTGCCGAGCAGCTTCGCGGCCTGGGCGCCGAGGTTGTTGGCGCCGTCGTGGTCGACGGCGAGCAGCGTGAAGCGGGCATCGTCGCCCTGGTATTCCTCATGCTGGGAAAGCGTGAAGTTCTGCCCGGCGGCGGCCTGGCGCACCGTGCTGTCGCCGGCGAAGCGGCGGTAGGCGGCTTCCCAGGCGGCCAGGCGCAGATCGGCATGGCGGCGGGCGGCGGCACCGTCGGTGTAGCGGTAGGGGAGCGACGCGTCATGCACTTCCATGCGCGGCACTTCGCCGTTGTCTTGCGTCGATTCGACTTCGGCGCCGGTGGCGAGCAGCGTCTTGTAGTCCCAGCCGGCGATGGTGACGGCGTTGGGCAGGGCGTTGCGGATTTCCTGCCAGGTCTGGACGGTGTCGCTTGCCTCGGTCGCGTTGTTGCGATGAAAACGTAACACCGGCTGTGCCAACTCGGGCAGTGCCGTCTCGCGGTCGAAGATTTCCAGGCGGTGGCGGGCGTGGGTGGCCTCGTCGCCGGCCACCGCGTTTTGGTCGTGGCTGAAGCGGAAGGACAGGCCTTCCTCGGCGAGCAGGCGGCGGCAGTAGTCGAGGTCGGACTCGCGGTACTGCAGGGACAGGCTGTAGCGGCGCAGTTCCTGGGTGACGCCGTGCGCCCAGTTGGCTTGCGGGTGATCGGCAAAGAGCTGGCCGAGGATCTCGAGCACCGTCTTGTCCTGAAAGACGTAGCTGTCGCGACGTTCGCGCAACAGGGCGAGCCAGGGTTCCATGATCAGCCGGTAGCGGGCGAAACCGCCGTCAGCGCCGAGCTGCAGAGCCTCGGTGACATAGCCGTGCCAGGCGCGCTTGCTGCCGTCGGCCTGCAGCAGGCGCAGGGTGATTTCCTCGCCGGTCAGCGCCAGCAGGTCGAGGCCGGCGCTGGTGGAAATGCAGTCGATCTCGAAGCGGAACAGCGCATTGACCGCCTCGCGCCCGGAAAAGCGCTCGACGACCAGCGCCGCATCCGGCAGTGCCGTGGTGATCTCCAGCAGTCGGGCGTGTTGCGAGAGAAAGGCGGCAAACGGCGACGGGAGCGACATCGGTCTGGAGGGTCATGACGAGAGGATTGGGATTGCATCATGACAACGTCACTGTGGTCAAGTCATCGGCCGGCAAACACGTGGAAAAACCGGTGCCGGAGCCGCCATCGTCGCGGCCGCTGCCTTGCGTTATATTGCCGGCTTTGCCCGAGAGCCGACCGCCATGCTCAGTTTGGAACAGTTTTCCGGATTCCTGCTCGCCGCCATGCTGATCACCGCCGCACCCGGCCCCGACAACATGATGGTGCTCGGCATGGGGATCTCGCGCGGGCGCCGCCAGGGGATCGCCTTCGGACTCGGTTGCGCGTTCGGCTGCCTCAGTCATACCCTGCTCGCGGTGCTCGGCGTCAGCGCGCTGATTGCCGCTTCGCCGCAGGCCTTCACCCTGCTCAAGCTGGGCGGCGGGCTGTACTTGGTCTGGCTCGGCATCGGCGCCCTGCGCAGCCGGGGCGTGGCCCGGGTCGGCGCGGTCGATGGCGCGGCGGCGCCGCTGCGCCAGGTCTTCCTCAAGGGGGTATTCGCCAATGCGATCAACCCCAAGGTGATCCTCTTCTTCCTCTCTTTCCTGCCGCAGTTCGTGGTCGCCGGCAACGGCGGGATCGGCTGGCAACTGGCCCAGCTCGGCATCCTGTTCACCTTGCAGGCGGCGCTGCTGTTCGGTCTGCTCGGCCATTTTTCCGGCAGCGTCGGTCAGTGGTTGAACCGGCGTCCGCGCGCCGGCGCCATCCTCGATCGGATCGCCGGGGCGGTCTTCATCGCCCTTGGCCTGCGCCTGATCGTTGACCGGTAAACGAAAAAGGCCCGGTTTGGACCGGGCCGTTCTGCGTGCAGGGCGTCTTCAGTTCAGATAGATGCCGCCGTGCCGGCCGGCGTAGGACAGGAAGTCGTCGATGCATTTCTGCAGCGCTTCTTCGAAGATGCTGTCCTGCCAGTTGTCCTTGCCATAGGTGACGCCGCCGGTATTGACGTAGTTGCGGCCGTTGTCGTTGGTGTAGTGGGCGGTGATCTCGATGCGCCGGTCGGCCAGGCGGCCGTCGAGGGTCAGGCCGCAGTGGCCGCCGTCGCGATAGCGCAGGGTGAAGGAAATGCAGGCGGGGAAACTCTTGACCTCGGCGCTGATCTGCCGTTCCGCGAGTCTGGCCTGGTAGGAAGCGACCACCGGCTGCAGACGGGCGACCACCGTTTCCAGGAAAGCCTGGTTTTCGGCCGGCATGTCCGCGGAACCGGTATCGGCTCGGCTGGCACGGGAAATCTTGGCATCGATGCTGCTGAAGAACTCTTCGCGATTCACTGCACACCTCCCTGACGTGTTGAAATTCCTTGGTCTGGCGACCGCCGCGCGGGCGTGACCGCGCAGTTGAACTGCTGTCTGATTGGGGAGGGGAAGTCTTGTTGTTTTTGGAATCCGGGCGATTATGCCATCGTCGGCAGAGGCTTTGGGGACTTTCCTGCGCGGAAAATTATCGCGTTGTCGAGAATTGCTTTGCCAATTCTTTCAGCAACGCGTATTGTGCACCGCAGCGATTTTCAAACAGTGTCGTTTTCTGCCGGTTTAGCCCCGTTGTTGCGGCGTTTTTCCCCATTCTGACCTCGCCGTCTTGATCTCGCCCCATTTATAGGGGCTCGGGCCCCGATTCATTTTTTACCGGAGATAACAAACATGGCCAACGGCACCGTCAAGTGGTTCAACGATTCCAAGGGTTTCGGCTTCATCACCCCCGATGAGGGCGGCGAAGACCTTTTCGCTCATTTTTCCGCCATTCAGGGCCAGGGTTTCCGCACCCTCGCCGAAGGTCAGCG
Organism: uncultured Dechloromonas sp.; assembly: GCA_964523045.1. Classification (GTDB taxonomy): domain Bacteria; phylum Pseudomonadota; class Gammaproteobacteria; order Burkholderiales; family Rhodocyclaceae; genus Azonexus. The sequence continues at coordinate 7,124 of CAZFXO010000100.1, forward strand.
CGTCAGCTTTGACGTGACGACCGGTCAGAAGGGCAAGCAGGCCGGCAACATCCGCGCTGCCTGATACCGGCGGGGCCGCTGGTCGGCCCGCTGGCACTGCAACCCCGGCATCGCCGGGGTTTTGTTTTATTGAGACAGGAGGCCTTGTGGCCACACCCATGAATATTGAAAACCGCCGGCACGAAGCCATGCATCTGCTGGCTGCCGCACGCATCACCGCATTACCCTACGGCAACGCCTGGTGGCTGGTCGGCGACGGCATCAGCCACGTGGTCGGCGAACTCGCCGGCATTTCCCCCGATCATCTGACCCGCTTCGCCGTCGTCAATCGCTGAACGCCCGCTGGCGGCGTCAATCGCCTCCACCCAAGAGGTATGCCTTATGCACCGAGCGCGGCTCGCTGATCGTGCCGTTTCCGGCCAGCAGCGCGGCACAATGCTCGACATGCAGCAGTCTGACGCGGAAGTGCGCCGCGTACAGACTTTCCACTTCCGCCGAACTGCCGCTGGCATCGGCTTCGCTTTCCCCGTCATCGAGATCCTCGACCGTCAGCAGCAGAATGCGGCAGTCGTCGGGCAGGATCGTCCGCAAGTGGGCGACGTAGGCGGGGCGCAGGGCTTCCGGTAGCGCGGTCAGCGCGGCGCGATCGTAAACCGCGCTGACGCCGACCAGGTCTTGCCGACGCAGCGCGAAGAAATCGCCGCAGTGGATGGTCAGCCGTTCCTGCGCCCAGCATTCCAGCGCGCCGTGCGCGCTGCGTTGCGGGCGCAAGCGGCTTTCCCGGAAAAAGGCGTTGACCGCCACCGTACTCAGTTCGACGCCAACGATGTCATGCCCCTGGCCGTGCAACCACATCAGGTCGAGGCTCTTGCCGCAAAGCGGCACGAAGACGCGCGCTGCCGGCGCGACGCCGATTTCGGCCCAGCAGCGCAAGAGCAGGGGATGGACATGGTCAAGGTGAAAATCGATGCGGTTCGCGCGCCAGTTCTGTTTCCAGCGCAACTGGTCGGGATGGTCCATGGCGGGGCCTTTCGGAAAGCGTCGGAGGACGACGGCGGCGGCATCGCCGCGCGGTCGCGGAAGCTTTTCAAGGCGCCGGGCGCAGATTCAAGCCTGGTCACTATGCGCGCATGAGGGGCTGGCGGCAAACGGAAGTGTGATTTTTGTGAGCGTGATCCGGTGATTTCTGTTGGTGGAGGAGCGAAATCGGCCAGATGGGGGGCTTGGCTGCTACATTTCAGTATCAGCATAAGCCCCGATAATTCGTTGGTATGAAACGATGAGTCTGCTTCGCAAACTATCTGTCATGGCCTTGGTCGTTTATGGTTCAATCGAAGTGCAAGCAGCAACGCTCCCCGCGCCAGAGTTGGTGCTGCGTGACTACGCCAGGCTCGAATTTGATACGCCCGTTGGGAAGGTCTTGGTTCATGCCGGGAAAGGTTTGGAACGGACCTATGAGTGGGATGGTTGCTCGCTGTCATCTCGCATGTTTGCGCGTCGCTCGCGCTGGTACGGCAGTCTCGGCGCTTATGATCCAGCGGGCCGGTTTGGACCGATAGATGCTCTCCGCGACAAGTTTCGTGCTTGTAAAGGTATTTCGCGGACCGTGGTTGAAGAGGGGCAAATTCACTTCGATGATGAGCAAGCGGCCGAAGCGTGGATAAAGAGATATTCCACAATTTCAACGACGGTCTGGACTAACGATGGACTTTTGGCCCAGTGGCGAATCGTTCCTTCGCGTGACCAGTTCAGTTTCGACCTTTGGCGAATATGTGTTCGGGGTCTCCCTCCCAAAAAGCTCGGCGGGGCTAAAGATGAATCGCCCCGGGAATTGAGGAGGCTCTATTTCTTGAGAGAATGGAGCCATGAG
>CAZFXO010000101.1:0-8813 GCA_964523045.1 uncultured Dechloromonas sp.
TCGCCAGCTGGTACCTGATCCTGGCCAAGGCCTGGGACTGGTGGCGCATGCGCCAGGCGGCGCGGGCAGTCGCTGCCTTCTGGGCGGCCAAGAGCGTCGGCGAAGGCATCGAAAAGCTGCGCCAGGCCGGCGCCGACAGCCCCTATGCCCAGCTCGCCGTCCAGGCCGATAGCTGCAACCATGATTGCGAAGCGGTCAGCGATCGGCTGGCTTCGCGCTTCGATCCTTCCGAACAGATGGAACGGGCGCTGCGCCAGCAACTGTCGACCACCCAGGCGGGCATGGAAAACGGCCTGACCTTCCTCGCCACCACCGGCGCCACCGCGCCCTTCGTCGGTCTTTTCGGTACCGTCTGGGGCATCTACCACGCGCTGGTGGCGATCGGCGTCAGCGGCCAGGCGGCGCTCGAGAAAATTGCCGGCCCGGTCGGCGAAGCGTTGATCATGACCGCCGCCGGCCTGGCCGTCGCGCTGCCGGCGGTCTTCGCCTACAACACCTTTACCCGCGTCAATCGCGTCATCCTCGCTGACCTCGACGCCTTCGCCCACGACCTGCACGCCTTCTTCACGGTCGGCAAGCCGCTGGTCGCCAACAGCGCGCAGATCCACCCGATGCGCGCCCGTGCCGCCGCGGAGGCCGCATAACATGGCGATGGGCAGCTTCAACGGCAGCGGCAGCCAGATGCCGACGGCCGAGATCAACATGACGCCGCTGGTCGACGTGATGCTGGTGCTGTTGATCATCTTCATGATCACCGCGCCGCTGATGACGCACTCGGTCAAGGTCGACCTGCCGCGCGCCTCGAGCACGCCGACGCCGGAAAAACCCATGACGCTGCAGGTCTCGATCACTGCCGACAACCGCATCTTCATCGCCAGCGAAGTCATCGATCCGCTCGCCCTGGAAAGCCGCTTCCGCGAAGCCGTCGCCCAGGACGCCAATGTCGAACTGCACCTCAAGGCCGACCGCGACAGCCGCTACGAGAGCGTCGCCGAAACGATGAGCGCGGCGCGTCGGGCCGGCCTTTCGAGGATCGGCTTCGTCACCCAGCCAGGAAGCGATCCCCGCTGAATTCTTCAATCCCATCAACCCACTTCACTCGAAACCCACGATGAAACCAGTTAGCCAAGCTTTGCGCAAAAGCCCAGCCAAACCAAGCGCCCTCACCCTCAGCGCGCTCCTGATCACCAGCCTGGCGCATGCCGAAGCGCCAATGAACGTCGACGACGCCGGCACCCTGGACAAGGGCGGCATGAAAATCGAGGGCGTCCTGAGCAAGGACGACAAGACGCGCGGCGGCGAGCTGCTGTTCGGCTTCAGCGTCGTGGAAAATCTGGAAATGGAGATCGGCGTCGCCCGTGCCACCGATCATGCCACTGACCCCGACAGCCGGGCCCGCGGCATCGGCTTCGGCGCCAAGTGGGTGCCCTACCAGAACGACACCGGCTGGTCGCTGGGCGCCCGCTTCGACTACGGCCGCACCCGCATCAACGATCGCGAGACGCCACAGAAATTCACCGAGCGCAGCTACTCGGCGAGCGCCCTCGCCTCCTACCGCCTGGACAACGGCCAGGTCCTGCACATCAACCTCGGCGCCGCCCGCACCAAGGCGCTGGGCGACAGCGAAACGCTCGGCACCTGGGGCGTCGGCTACGAGTTCCCGCTGACCGACAGCCTGCGGCTGACCGTCGAAACCTTCGGCGAAGAACATAGCGGCCCGGACAAGGCGCTCGGCCTGCGCTACGAAATCGTCGACGGGCTCAAGGTATCGGGCGCCGTTGGCCGTGGCAACGACCGCAGCTTCGGGCAAGTCGGCTTTGCCTGGGAATTCTGACCCGTCATCACCGGAAATCACGCCATGAGCCACATCAAGTCCTTTCCCCTCAGCCTGGCCGACCCCGGCCAGCGACTGCAGGTCGTTGCCTTGATGGGCGGCACCGGGCTCGACCGCCGCCTGACCGAAATGGGGCTGAACGTCGGCGCCGAACTGGTCGTCCGCCAGCGCGAGGGCGGCGGCGTCGTCGTCATGCGCGGCGAAACCCGCTTTGCGCTGGGCGGCGGCATGGCGCACAGGATCATGGTCGCGCCCCTGGTCGACGCTTGCAACTGAATCAGGGAGAACACGTATGACCACACTGGGACAACTGCAGGTCGGCGAACGCGCCAAAGTGACTGGCTACGGCGAAGCCGGCGGTGCCTATCGGCGCAAGCTGTTGAGCATGGGACTGACGCCCGGCGTCGAAATCGGCATCACCCGCGTCGCGCCGATGGGCGACCCGGTGGAAATCAAGGTCCGCGGCTGCAGCCTTTCGCTGCGCAAGGAAGAAGCGGCCAGCCTGAACGTGGAGAAGCTGTGATGAAAGCGAAAATCACCATTGGCCTGGTCGGCAACCCCAACTGCGGCAAGACCACGCTGTTCAACGCGCTGACCGGTGCCAGGCAGCGCGTCGGCAACTGGCCCGGCGTCACCGTCGAGAAGAAGAGCGGCGAATACCGGCTTGCCGACCAGTTGGTCGAGGTCATCGACCTGCCCGGCACCTATTCGCTCGATGTCGTCGACTGCGACATCTCGCTCGACGAGCGTGTCGCCCGCGACTACGTGCAGACCGGCGAGGCCGACCTGATCATCAACATCGTCGATGCCTCGAACCTCGAACGCAACCTCTACCTGACGACACAACTGGTCGAGATGGGCGTCCCGCTGCTGCTCGCCCTCAACATGACCGACGTCGCGGCAGCCAAGGGCATGCAGGTCGATGCCGGCGAACTCGCCCGGCAACTCGGCTGCCCGGTGCTACCGATCATCGCCGCCTCCGGCACCGGCATCGACGCCCTGAAGGCGGCGATCCGCCAGGCGGCGGACGAACAGCCGCGAGCCAGTGCCCGAGTCGACTACGCCGAACCGCTGGCCCGCTGCATCGAGCAACTTGCCGCCAGCATCGCGGCAAATCTGCCGGCAAGCCCGAGTTCGCCGCGCTGGCTCGCCGTGCGCGTCCTCGAAGGCGACGATCTGGCCCGCCAGATTCTCGGCAGCGCGCTGACCGAGCAGGCCCTCGCCGCCGCCGAACCCTTCAACGGCGACCTCGACATCCTCATCGCCGACGCCCGCTACGGCCTCGCCAACCGCATCGCCAACGCCAGCGTCCGGCACAGCGGCGAGGTCACCCGCGACCTTACCGACCGCATCGACCGCGTCGTCCTCAACCGGGCGCTGGGCATCCCGATCTTCCTGGTCATGATGTACCTGATGTTCATGTTCACCATCAACATCGGCGGCGCCTTCATCGATTTCTTCGACCAATTCACCGGCGCCCTGCTGGTCGACGGCGGCGCCGAACTGCTCGGCAGCCTGGGCGCCCCGGAATGGCTGACGGTGCTGCTGGCCAAGGGCATCGGCGGCGGTATCCAGACGGTAGCCACCTTCATTCCGGTGATCGGCTTCCTCTATCTTTTCTTGTCGGTGCTCGAAGGTTCCGGCTACATGGCGCGCGCCGCCTTCGTCATGGACCGTTTCATGCGCTGGGTCGGCCTGCCCGGCAAATCCTTCGTGCCGCTGATTGTCGGCTTCGGCTGCAACGTGCCGGCGATCATGGCGACGCGCACCCTGGAGCATCGTCGCGACCGCCTGATGACCATCGCCATGGCACCCTTCATGTCCTGCGGCGCCCGTCTGCCGGTCTATGTCTTGTTCGGCGCCGCCTTCTTTCCGGAAAACGCGCAGAACGTCGTCTTCGCGCTCTACCTGACCGGCATCGCGCTGGCCGTGCTGACCGGCCTGATGTTGAAGAACTCCCTGCTCAAGGGTGAAGCGACGCCCTTCATCATGGAACTGCCGCCCTATCACCTGCCGACGCTGAAGGGCGTGCTGCTCGCCACCTGGGAGCGCCTGAACAGCTTCATCGTGCGCGCCGGCCGCATCATCGTGCCGATGGTGCTGGTGCTGAACTTCCTCAACGCCGTCGGCACCGACGGCAGCTTCGGCAACGAAGACAGCGACAAGTCGCTGCTCGCCAAAGTCGGGCGCAGCATCGCTCCGGCTTTCTCGCCGCTCGGCATGCGCGAGGAAAACTGGCCGGCGGCGGTCGGCATCTTCACCGGCATCCTGGCCAAGGAAGCCGTCGTCGGCACCCTGGACGCCGCCTACCAGGCGCTCGCCGAAAGCGACGCGGCGGCGGCCGGTGCCGCCCCCAGCGAAGAACAAGCCTTCGACCTCGGCGCCAAGCTCGACGAGGCTTTCGCAACGATTCCCGCCAACCTGGGCGAAGCCCTCGGCAAATGGGCCGACCCGCTCGGCCTGGGCATCGGCGACGTCAGCGACCAGGCCGCGGTCGCCGCAAAACAGGAAGTCGCCGGCAGCACCTTCAGCGCAATGGCAGCCCGCTTCGACGGCACGGCCGGCGCCTTTGCCTACCTGCTGTTCATCCTCCTCTACTTCCCCTGCACGGCGGCAACGGCGGCGGTCTACCAGGAAAGCGGCGCCCGCTGGACGCTCTTCGTCGCCGGCTGGACCAGCGGCCTGGCTTACGGCACGGCGACGATCTACTACCAGCTCGCCACCTACGCCGCCCATCCCGCCGCCTCGATGGCTTGGGTGGCGACGGTTTGCATCGCCTTCGCCGGCTTCTTCTTCACCCTGCGCCATTTCGGGCGGCGGGAAAACCTGGCGATGCTGGCGGCAGCGCGATGATTGTCAGCCGCCTCGAGCAATACCTGCGCGAACATCGCCGTGCCGCCTTGAGCGACATGGCGATCGCCCTCAACGCCGATGCCGACGCGCTGCGCCCGATGCTCGGCATGCTCGAACGCAAGGGCCGCATCCGCCGCCTGCCGGCCGGCACGGCCTGCGGTGGCGGCTGCAGCAAATGCAACCCGTCCACCATCGAACTCTACGAATGGGGAGAGCCCCTGCCCGGCATCGTCAGCGGACCACGCTGATCCCCTTGCCAGACCCTGACCATCCCCCGCAATCGCCCACGCTGCCTGGCTTGGGCGATTTGTCAATTACGACGTAGAATCACTCTCATGAACGCCCCTACCTCCCGCGCAGTCCTCCTCGTCGGCCATCCCAACGTCGGCAAATCGGTACTTTTCCACCGCCTGACCGGGGCTTACGTCAATGTCTCCAACTATCCCGGCACCACGGTCGAAGTCACCCGCGCCAGTGCCCGCTTCGACAGCCAGACGGAACTGCTCGACACCCCCGGCGTCCTCGCCTTGCCCTCGCGCAGCGACGACGAACGGGCAACGGTACGAGCCCTGCTCAACGAATCCAGCCGCAGCCTGATCCAGGTCGGCGATGCCAAGAACCTGCGCCGGACGCTGACGCTGACCGCGTTGCTCGCCGAGCTTGGCGTGCCGATGGTGCTGGCGCTGAACATGCACGACGAGGCGACGGCGCGCGGCGTCCTGGTCGATATCGACGCGCTTGCCGAGGAGCTGGCGATCCCGGTGCTCGCCACCGTCGCCACCGGCGGCGAAGGCATCGGCGAACTGAGCGGCAGCCTGGCCCGCGCCGCGGTCGCCGACTGCCTGCTGCATTACGACCCGGAACTGGAAAGCGATATCGCCGCCGCCGCTGCCGCGATCGCCGAAATCGCCCCGCACCCGGTGCTCGCCGCGCGCGGCCTGGCCATTCTCTTTCTCGGCAACGACGACGAAGTCGAAGCCTGGCTGCGCGAACGCGCCGGCGCCGACTACCCCCGCCTCGACGCCCTGCGCCAGACCGCCCGCGCCAACGCCGACAGCGACCTGCCGACGCTGCTCGCCCGCGAGCGCACCGCCGCCGCCGATGCGCTGGCGACGGCGGTCACCCGGCGTGCGGTGAAAAGCAGCCCGCTGCTCTCGCAGCGCATCGGCCAGGCCGTCGTCCATCCGGTCTGGGGCATTCCCATCCTGCTCGGCGTGCTCTACGCGGTCTATCAATTCGTCGGCGTCTTCGGCGCGACGACGCTGGTCGGGCTGTTCGAGGAAGACCTCTTCGAAGGCATCCTCAACCCGGCGTTCACCCGCCTCGTCGAAAGCCTGGCCGGCGGTACCTGGATCAGCGACCTGCTGGTCGGCCAGTACGGCTTGTGGACCATGGGCATGACCTACGCGCTGGCGCTGATCCTGCCCATCGTCACCACCTTCTTCATCGCCTTCGGCGTGCTTGAGGACTCCGGCTACTTGCCGCGCCTGACCGTCATCGCCAACCGCCTGTTCGCGATGATCGGCCTCAACGGCCGCGCCGTGCTGCCGATGGTGCTCGGCCTCGGCTGCGTGACGATGGCGACGCTGACCACGCGTATCCTGCATTCGCCGCGCGAACGCCTGATCACCATCTTCCTGCTGGCGCTGGCTATTCCCTGTTCGGCGCAGCTCGGCGTCGTCCTCGGCATGCTCGGCGGCTTCTCCTTTACCGCGGTGCTGGTCTGGGCGCTGGCCATGGTCGGCGTCCTGCTCCTTTCCGGCTTCCTCGCCGCCCGCCTGATCCCCGGCCGGCGCATCCCGCTGGTCACCGAACTGCCGCCGATGCGCCTGCCGATCGCCGGCAACGTCCTCAAGAAAACCGGCGGCCGCCTCAAGTGGTACCTGATCGAGGTCATTCCGCTGTTCCTGGTCGGCACCTTCCTGATGTTCGCGCTCGACCGGCTCGGCATCCTGCCCGCCATCATCGAGGCCGGCGAACCGCTGGTCACCGGCTGGCTGGGCCTGCCCAAGGAAGCCTCGGCCGCCTTCGTGATGGGCTTCCTGCGCCGGGATTTCGGCGCCACCGGCCTGTTCGTCATGGCCGACCACCTGTCGCCGATCCAGGCCGTCGTCGGCATGATCACCATCACCCTGTTCATCCCCTGCTTCGCCAGCCTGCTGATGATGGTCAAGGAACAGGGGCTGCGCGTCGCCGTGGCGATGGTCGCCATCATCGTTCCCTTCGCCTTTTTCATCGGCGGCTTGTTCAACTTCGCGCTGCGCGCTCTCTGGTAGGAAACCACCATGCCCCACCAACACGACGCCCGCCTGCCGCTCGCCTTCATTCCGCCCGGCAGCGAAGTCCGGCTGGCCGCGCTGGGCACCGAAATCGACCCGCTGCAGCGCGAGCAACTGACCGCCTACGGCCTCGCCGAAACGCGACCGATCCGCGTACTGCAGCAAAAACCGATGACCGTGATCCTTGCCGACGAGGTTGAACTGGCGCTGGAACACAGTATCGCCCGCCATATCTGGGTCATCCGCTGAAGCGCAACACCCGAAGCGCAAATGATAACGCTTCGTAATTCATTGTTTTTACGAAATTTTCCGGGAACCCGCCAGCGCTTGCACGGTCGCAACCTATACAATCCGGCACACGGCAAGCCAGCCGCGTCATGCCAGCCAGCCATTTCCTAACTTGCGGAGAAATGCCATGAAGGGCGACAAGAAAATCATCGACATCCTGAACGACCTGCTGGCCGGCGAACTGACTGCCGTCGACCAGTACCTGATCCACGGCGAAATGTACGCTGACATGGGTCTCAACGAACTGGCCGAAAAGTCGATCCACGAATCCGACCACGAACGCCAGCACGCCCGCGCGCTGATCCAGCGCATCCTCTTCCTGGAAGGCAAACCGGACCTGTCGAAGCGCGAAGCGCTGAAGATCGGCAAGAACGTTCCCGATATGCTCAAGGCCGACCTCGACGTCGAATACAAGGTCGATGGCGACCTCAAGAAGGCGATCGCCGCCTGCGAGAAGGCCCAGGACTACGTCTCGCGCGACATGCTGGCGGTGCAGCTCGAAGACACCGAAGTCGACCACGCCTACTTCCTGGAAAAACAACTGCGCCTGATCGAACTGGTCGGCCTGCCCAACTACCTGCAGAGCCAGATGGGCTCGGGCAGCCCGGCCTGAGGAGCGCGACATGAAAGGCGACAAGAAGGTCATCGAAATCCTCAACAAGGTCCTCAAGAACGAGCTGACCTCGATCAACCAGTATTTCCTGCATGCCCGGATGTTCCGCAACTGGGGCCTGGAAAAACTCAACGACTATCAGTACAAGCAATCGATCCGCGTCATGAAGGAAGCCGACGAGTTGATCGAGCGCATCCTCTTCCTCGAAGGCCTGCCCAACCTGCAGAACCTCGGCAAGCTGCTGATCGGCGAGAACGTCGTCGAATGCCTGGCCGGCGACCTGAAATATGAGCAGACCATCCAGCGCCCCTTGCTGATCGAGGCGATCGCGCTATGCGAAGACGCCCAGGACTACGTCAGCCGCGAACTGCTGGAAGACCTGCTCGAACACTGCGAGGCGGCAATCGACTGGCTGGAAACCCAGCAATCGCTGATCTCCGACGTGACCCTGCCGAACTACCTGCAGGCGCACATGGAGCCGGGCGAAGGCTGATCCCCGCCCGCCCCAAGGCAAAGCCGCGGCCTGTCCGCGGCTTTTTGCGTTTACCGGCCACTGGCGCTGTATTTGCTTATTCCCCTACTGAAGGGAAAAGTTTGTCATGGCTGCGACAAAGCAAAAACGGGTATTGACATTCGTTCTCAACTTCATACAATACGAATTGTTCGCATTACCTTTCGAGGTGCCTTTCATGTACGTCTGTGTCTGCCATGCCGTCACCGATCGCCAGATTCGCCAGGCTGCCGCCGACGGCGCGCGCACCCTGAAGGATCTGCGCCGCGAACTGGGCGTCACCCGAGACTGCGGCCGTTGCGCCTCATGCGCCCACGAGTGCCTGAAGGAAGCCCAGGACAAGGGCGGCAAACCGGGCAAGGTAGTCCTGATGGCCGCCTGAACCAGAAGCCGCCGACAAGAAAAACGGGAACCCGCGGGTTCCCGTTTTTCTTG
>CAZFXO010000102.1:0-8667 GCA_964523045.1 uncultured Dechloromonas sp.
GGAAAGGCGGGGCATGCCTGAGGCCTACGGGCGGTGGGGAGGGCAGATTAATGCAGCGCTGTTACCGTTCCGTGACGGTGATCGCCGCGGCAGCAGCCGGGTTTTCCTTTAAAATTGCCGCCCATGGACAACGTCAACCTGACCGACAACTTTCTGATCGCCATGCCGGCGCTGGAAGACCCCTATTTCTCGAATGCGCTCGTCTATATCTGCGAGCACAACGAGAACGGTGCGCTGGGCATCATCGTCAATCGGCCGCTCGACATGAACCTGGCCGGTCTGTTCGAGAAGATCGACATCCCGCTCGAACAGACGGAGTTGGCCGGGCTGCCGGTGTATTTCGGCGGTCCGGTGCAGCTCGATCGCGGTTTCGTGCTGCATCGGCCGATCGGTCACTGGCAATCGACGCTGGCGATCAACAGCGAGATCGGGCTGACCAGCTCGCGCGACATCCTCGCCGCCGTCGGCAAGGACGGGGGGCCGGCGGAAATCCTCGTCTCGCTCGGCTATTCCGGCTGGGATGCCGGCCAGCTCGAGGAGGAGCTGGCACAGAACTCCTGGCTGACGGTGCCGGCCAAGTCCGCCATCCTGTTCGACCTGCCGCCGGAAGAACGCCTGCCGGCGGCGATGCAGAAACTGGGCGTCAGTTTCTCGCAGCTTTCCGACGTCGCCGGTCACGCCTGACGTGGGGACGGTGCTCGCCTTCGATTTCGGCGAAAAGCGGATCGGCGTCGCCACCGGCGAGACGCTGCTCGCTTCGGCGCATCCGCTGACGGTGATTCATGCCGAGTCGAACGACGACCGTTTTGCGGCGATCGGCAAGCTGATCGCCGAATGGCAGCCGGAGCGGCTGGTCGTCGGCCTGCCGACGCACGCCGACGGCACGCCGCACGAAATGACCCGCTTGGCGACGAAGTTTGCCGAACGCCTGCAAAAGCGGTTCAATCTGCCGGTCGCCATGGCCGACGAGCGGCTCAGTTCGCTCGACGCCGAGGCGCGCCTGCGCGAGACCGGACGCAACGCCAAGTCGGCGAAGCCGCTGCTCGATGCGGTCGCCGCCCAATTGATTCTCCAAACCTGGTTCGAAAGTTCGTCGCATGCTAGCCAATGACCCCTTGCCCGATGCCGAAGCCCAGTGCCGGCAACTGGCCGAACTGATCCGTCCGCTGTTGCCGAAAAATCCCGCGCTGGTCGGCATCTACAGCGGCGGCGCCTGGATCGCCGAACGCCTGCGCGAATTGCTCGGCCTCACCGAGGAAATCGGCCTGATCGATGTTTCCTTCTACCGCGACGATTTCGCCGAGAAGGGCCTGCACCCGCAGGTCAAGCCGACGCTGATTCCGTTCGAGGTCGAAGGCCGCCACCTGATCCTGGTCGATGACGTGCTCTTTACCGGGCGGACGACGCGGGCGGCGGTCAACGAACTGTTCGATTACGGGCGGCCGGCGGCGGTCGATCTTGCCGTCCTCGCCGACCGCGGTGGGCGCGAGCTGCCGGTGGCGGCGACCTGGCGGGTCTGGGATGTCGATCTGGCAGCCGGCCAGAGCCTGGTCCTGGGCCGCGACGAACGCGATCAACTGGCCTGGAGGCTGGAAAATGCATAATCCGCAGCTCAACGACAACGGCGAACTGATCCACCTGCTGTCGACCGAAGGTCTGCCGCGTTCGATCATGACGCAGATCCTCGACACCGCCGAATCCTTCATGGAGATTTCCAGTCGCGAGGTGAAGAAGGTGCCGCTGCTGCGCGGCAAGAGCGTCTTCAACCTGTTCTTCGAGAACTCGACGCGCACCCGCACCACCTTCGAGATTGCCGCCAAGCGCCTGTCCGCCGACGTCATCAACCTCGACATCGGGCGCTCGTCGACGGCCAAGGGCGAGACCCTGCTCGACACCATCGACAACCTGTGCGCGATGGACGCCAACCTGTTCGTCGTCCGCCACGCCTCGTCCGGCGCGCCCTACCTGATCGCCGAGCACCTGCGCCGCATTGGCCGCGACGACATCCACGTCGTCAACGCCGGCGACGGCCGCCATGCCCACCCGACGCAGGGCATGCTCGACATGTACACGATCCGCCACTACAAGAAGGATTTTTCCAACCTGCGCGTGGCCATCGTCGGCGACCTCCTGCACTCGCGCGTCGCCCGCTCCGACATCCATGCGCTGACCACGCTCGGCGTCCCGGAAGTGCGCGCCATCGGTCCGGAAACCCTGCTTCCCAAGCACCTCGACAAGCTCGGCGTGCATGTCTTCCACGACATGGCGGCAGGTCTCAAGGACTGCGACGTGGTGATCATGCTGCGCCTGCAGAACGAACGCATGAACGGCGCCCTGCTGCCGTCGGCCGGCGAATACTTCCGCCACTACGGCCTGACGCCGCAGAAGCTGGCGCTGGCCAAGCCGGACGCCATCGTCATGCACCCGGGGCCGATGAACCGCGGCGTCGAGATCCATTCGGCGGTGGCCGATGGGCCGCAGGCCGTCATCCTCAACCAGGTCACCTTCGGCATCGCCGTGCGCATGGCGGTGATGAGCATCGTTGCGGGGAACTGAAGCAATGAACATCGAAATCAGCAACGGCCGTGTCATCGACCCGAAATCCGGTGTCGATCGCAGCAACACCTCGCTCTTCATCGTTGACCGCAAGATCGCCGGCATCGGCGAGGCGCCCGCCGGCTTCGTCGCCGAGCGGACGATCGATGCCGCCGGCTGCGTCGTCTGTCCTGGGTTGATCGACCTCGGCGCCCGCCTCAACTCGATCGAGGCGGAACTGGCGGCGGCGGTCGCCGGCGGCGTGACCAGCGTCGTCGTGCCGCCGGACGCCGACCCGCCGCTCGACGAGCCGGAACTCGCGGACCGCCTGGTGCATCGCGCCAAGGAAATCCGCAAGGCGCGCGTCTTCCCGCTCGGCGCGCTGACCCTCGGTCTGAAGGGCGAGCGCCTGTCCGAGCTGGCCGGCCTCAAGAAGGCCGGCTGCGTCGCCTTCTCGCAGGCCAAGGTGCCGGTGGTCGACACCGAGGCCCTGCTGCGCGCGCTCGAATACGCGGCCAGCTTCGACTTCCCGGTCTTCCTCCATCCGCAGGACTACTGGCTGTCGCGCAATGGCATCGCCCACGACGGCGAACTTTCCGCCCGTCTTGGCCTGGCCGGCATCCCGGTCGCCGCCGAGACCATCGCCATCGCCACCATCGTCCAACTGGTGCGCGACACCAGCTGCCGCGTCCACCTGACGCGGCTGTCGTCGGCAGCCGGCGTGGCGCTGGTCAAGGCGGCGATCGACGAAGGCCTGCCGGTCAGTTTCGATATCGGCGTCCATCACCTGCTGCTGACCGAGAACGACATCGGCTTCTTCAACGCCCATGCCCGCTTCCTGCCGCCGCTGCGTACCCGGGACGACCGCGCCGCGCTGTCGGCGGCGGCCGCCGCCGGTCTGGCGGCGATCTGCTCCGACCATACGCCGGTCGGTGCCGACGACAAGCTGGTGCCTTTCGGCGAGGCGAAGCCCGGTGCCACCGGGCTTGAGGTCCTGCTGCCGCTGACCCTGAAATGGGCCGAGCAGGAAGGCATCGCCCTGCCCGCCGCGCTCGCCCGCATCACTTGCGCCCCGGCGGAAATCCTCGGCCTGCCAGGCGGTACGCTGGCAGTCGGGGCGGCGGCCGATCTCTGCATTTTCGACCCGGCGGCAAACTGGACGCTGACCCCGGAAACCCTGAAGAGCCGCGGCAAGAACTCGCCCTGGCTGGGTTACGAAATGAGCGGCAAGGTTCGCCACACGCTGGTCGACGGGCGCCCGGTTTACTGAATTCCGCTTTCCTGATGCGGCCCGCGTGGCCGCATCATTTTGTCGACGACGACATTGTCATATTCATTTAGAATAAATTCGCGTGCCGGATGGGCCGGCGCGAAAAATCCAGAAGCATCGTTATTCCGGAGGAAATTCAGATGAAGCGTGTCACCACTTTGCTGTTCGGAATGCTGGCCGGTATCGGCGCCGCGCTCGCCGCCGTCAACCTGAACACGGCGAGCGTCGCCGAACTCGACGCGGTCAAGGGGATCGGCCCGGGCAAGGCCAAGGCCATCGTTCAGTACCGGGAGAAGAATGGGCCTTTCAAGTCGCTTGACGACCTGACCCAGGTCAAGGGTTTCGGCAAGAAGAGCGTCGATAAGCTGCGTGCCGAACTGACGGTCGGGCCAGCCAAGAAATAAGCCGGCCGGGCGCCGTCGCTGGCCGTCTCAGGCGGCGAGGCGAGCGACGGCTGCCGGGCTGCTGCCGGTGATTTCCAGTATCTTGCGCCGCGAGGTCTGGCCGCTCTTCAGGCGCACCGCCGCCCGCGGCAGGCCGAGGTACTCGGCCACGAATTCAGTCAGCGCGGCATTCGCCTTGCCATCGACCGGCGGCGCCGCCAGCCGGATCTTCAAAGCGTCGCCGTGACGGCCGGCGCATTCGCTCTTCTTCGCGCCGGGCTGGATGTGCAGGGTCAGCGTGATCTTGCCGTCGGCGACGACCCGGTACCAGTCGTCCATCAAACGAACATCAGGACGACCTGCAGCAGCAGGATGGCGACCAGCGGCGACAGATCGATGCCGGAAATCGGCGGTACGAAGCGGCGGATCGGCGCCAGGATCGGCCGGACCAGCTGATTGACCGTCGGCGCCACGGGCGAATACGGATTGACCCAGGACAGCACCGCCTGCAGGATCAGCGCGCCGATCAGGATGTAGACGGTGAGCTGGATCAGGTTGCGTATCGCCAGCATCAGGATCATCAGCAGCATGCCGACGTTGTCGGCGCCGAGCGGCAGCGGCGACAGCGCGAGGATCAGGCCGGCCAGCATCAGTTGCAGCCAGAGGGCGGCGATCAGGCTCGCCCAATCGACGCCGGCGACGCCGGGAACGATCCGGCGCAGCGGCTTGACCGCCCAGTTGGTGAGTTTGATCACGAAGTCGCCGATCTGGCCGGCAAACGAGACGCGCGCCAACTGCATCATGAAGCGCAGCAGAAAGAGCGTGCAGAAGAAGCCGGCGACGGCGTTGACCAGGAAATACACGGCCTGCATCAGTCGCCCCCGAGCAGTTTGCCGAGTTCGCGGCCGCGCGCCTCGGCCGCCAGGCAGCCGGCGACGATGCCGTCCTTGACGCCGCGCGCCAGCATGACTTGCAGCGCCGCCTCGGTGGTGCCGCCCTTCGAGGTGACCCGCTCGCGCAGCAACGAAGCCGGGTCGTTGGAAGCCGCGGCCAGCGCCGCCGCGCCACGAACGGTCTCGATGGCGAGCTGGCGTCCCTGCTCGGCACTGAAGCCAAGCTCGTCCGCCGCCTGCTGCAGCGCTTCGATGAACAGGAAGACGTAGGCCGGGCCGCTGCCGGACAGTGCGGTGACACCGTCCATCTGCGCCTCGTCGTCGATCCAGACGGTGCTGCCGACGGCGCGCAGGACGCGGTCGGCGATCGCCCGGCCGGCGGCATCGACTTCGGGCAGTGCACACAGGCCGGTGATGCCGGCGCCGACCAGGGCCGGCGTATTCGGCATGCAGCGGACGATGCGCCGGTGGTCGCCGAGCCAGCGGGCCAGGGACGTCATGCCGAGACCGGCGGCGATGCTGATGACCAGCGCGTCGCCGAGACGGCCGGCGAGCGGGGCGACGGCCTCGCGCATCTGCTGCGGCTTGACCGCCAGGACCAGGACGTCCGGCGCTGCCGGTGCCTCGCCGGCAGTGGCGTGGCAGGTGACGCCGTAGCTCTCCGTCAGGCGCTGGCGCGCATCGTTGCCGGGATCGATGACGTGGATGTCGGTTGCGGCAAAGCCCTGTTTGATCATGCCGCCGATCAGCGCGTTGGCCATGTTGCCACCGCCCAGGAAAAGGATTTTCATGCGTAGTTTCTTTCACCAAAAATGGCCGTACCGATGCGCACCAGGGTGGCGCCCTCGGCGATCGCGGCCTCGAGATCGTGGGTCATGCCCATGGACAGCGTGTCGAGCGCCAAGCCTTCGGCACGCAATTGTTCCAGGAGTTCGCGCAACTGGCGGAAGGGGCGGCGTTGCGCCGCGAAGTCGTCGCTGGGTTCGGGGATCGCCATCAGGCCGCGCAGGCGCAGATTCGGAAGGGTGGCGACGGCGTGGCAGAGATCGCGCACCGTGGCTGGAGCGCAACCGCTCTTGCTCGTCTCGCCGGAGATATTGACCTGGACGCAGACCTGCAGCGGCGGTAGTTCGGGTGGGCGCTGCGCGGACAGACGTTCGGCGATCTTCAGGCGGTCGATCGAATGGACCCAGGCGAAGTTTTCGGCGACGGGACGGGTCTTGTTGGTTTGCAAGGGGCCGATGAAATGCCATTCGAGTGCCTGGTCGGCGCTGGCGCGGCATTTTTCGACGCCTTCCTGAACGTAATTCTCGCCGAAGGCGGTTTGTCCCGCGTCATGCGCGGCAAGGACGTCGGCCAACGGTTTGGTCTTGCTCACCGCGAGCAGTTGCACGCTGCCGGTGGGGCGCCCGTAAAGGCGCTCGGCAGTGGCTATTCGTATGCGTACAGCTTGCAGGTTGTCGGCGATTGCGCTCATAATCCATTGGCAATTTTTGTCACCAAAGTATACACGGGCTCCGAGGACCGATCGCATGGACATCACCGAACTGCTGGCCTTCAGCGTCAAGAACAAGGCTTCCGACCTGCACCTTTCGGCCGGATTGCCGCCGATGATTCGCGTCCATGGCGACGTTCGGCGCATCAACCTGCCGCCGATGGAGCACAAGGACGTGCACGGCATGGTGTACGACATCATGAACGACGCGCAGCGCAAGATTTACGAAGAAACGCTGGAGTGCGACTTCTCGTTCGAGATTCCCAACCTGGCGCGCTTCCGGGTCAATGCTTTCAACCAGCAGCGGGGGGCGGCGGCGGTATTCCGGACCATTCCGAGCAAGGTGCTGACGCTCGAAGAACTGAATTGCCCGCGCATCTTCAAGGACATCGCCGAGTACCCGCGCGGTATCGTGCTGGTCACCGGGCCTACCGGCTCCGGCAAGTCGACGACGCTGGCGGCGATGGTCAACCACGTCAATGAAAACGACTACGCGCACATCCTGACCATCGAGGATCCGATCGAATTCGTCCATGAGTCGAAGAAGTGCCTGATCAACCAGCGCGAAGTCGGTCCGCAGACGCTGTCCTTCGCCAACGCGCTGCGCTCGGCATTGCGTGAGGATCCGGACGTCATCCTGGTCGGCGAAATGCGCGACCTGGAAACCATCCGTCTGGCGCTGACCGCGGCCGAAACCGGCCACCTGGTGTTCGGCACCCTGCACACCTCGTCGGCGGCGAAGACCATCGACCGTATCGTCGACGTTTTCCCGGCCGAGGAAAAGGAAATGGTCCGCGCCATGCTTTCCGAGTCGCTGCGCGCGGTGATCTCGCAGACGCTGCTGAAGACCAAGGACGGCCAGGGGCGCGTTGCGGCGCACGAGATCATGATCGGCACGCCGGCGATCCGCAACCTGATCCGCGAGAACAAGATCGCCCAGATGTATTCGGCGATCCAGACCGGGCAGGCGATGGGTATGCAGACGCTGGACCAGTGTCTGATCGATCTGGTGCGGCGCAACGTCGTTTCCAGCAGCGAGGCACGCGTGCGTGCCGCCAACAAGGACGCCTTCCCGGCCTGAGGGGCGGAAGGACGCAATTAAGGGGAATACATGGAACGCGATCAGGCGATGAAATTCATGCACGATCTTCTGCGTCTGATGACGCAGAAGCGTGGCTCCGACCTTTTCATCACCGCCGGTTTTCCGCCGGCGATCAAGATAGACGGCAAGATCACACCGGTTTCCAATCAGGTGCTGACTTCCCAACATACGGCGGAACTGGCGCGGGCGATCATGAACGATCGCCAGGCGGCGGAGTTCGAATCTTCGCGCGAATGCAACTTCGCCATCTCGCCGACCGGCATCGGGCGTTTCCGGGTCAATGCACTGGTTCAGCAGGGACGGGTCGCCGTCGTCTGCCGGACCATCAACATGACCATCCCGACCCTCGACGACCTCGGCCTGCCCGCCGTGCTGAAGGATCTGGCGATGACCAAGCGCGGTTTGATCATCTTCGTCGGCGGTACCGGTACCGGTAAGACCACGTCGCTGGCTGCGCTGGTCGATTACCGCAACGAGAACAGCTACGGTCACATCATCACGATCGAGGACCCGATCGAATACGTGCACGAGCACAAGAACTGCATCATTACGCAGCGCGAAGTCGGCGTCGATACCGATGACTGGGGCCCGGCGCTGAAGAACACCCTGCGTCAGGCGCCGGATGTCATCCTGATGGGCGAAATCCGTGACCGCAATACCATGGACTACGCGATTGCCTTCGCCGAAACCGGTCACCTCGCGTTGGCGACGCTGCACGCCAACAGTACCAACCAGGCGATTGACCGCATCATCAACTTCTTCCCCGAAGAGCGGCGTCAGCAATTGCTGATGGACATGTCGCTGAACATCCGGGCCATGGTCTCGCAACGCCTGCTGCCCAAAAAGGACGGCAAGGGGCGGGTGGCGGCGGTCGAGATCATGCTCAACTCGCCGCTGATTTCCGACCTGATCTTCCGCGGCGAAGTTCAGGAGATCAAGGAGATCATGAAGAAGTCGCGCGAACTGGGCATGCAGACCTTCGACCAGGC
>CAZFXO010000103.1:0-8546 GCA_964523045.1 uncultured Dechloromonas sp.
GGGCGGGGCGTTGCGGGGGGACTGTTGGTGACCCAGGTGAGCTGCAACGGTCCCGGCGGTTTTGCCGCCAGCGGCCGCTCGGCGGTGATCGCCAGGCCGGCGCAGGCCAGCGTGTGGATCGCCGCCGAGACGGCGAACGCCGGCCAGCGCCGCGTCGTCTGTTCGCGGTAGGCTGGGCGGAGGCGGCAGAGCGCTGGGTTCATCGGCTTACTCGAACAGCCGGTCGATCTGCGCGTCGTCCGGGGCGACGGCGAAGAACAACTGGAGGAAGGCGCGCGTGTCGGCGTGCCGGGCGAAGCGGAAATCGCCCGGGTAGAAGACGCTCGCCAGCCATTGCGCGCCGAGCGCGCGCATCAGCGACGGCGGCCGGTCCATCCAGTTGTGCGGCCATTTCGGCACCAGGTGCACGCGTCCGTTGCGGATCGCGCTGATCTGCTGCCAGCGTGGGTCGCGGCGGACTTCGGCGAAGAAGTTGCGCTCGTGGGTGACGATCACCTCGGGGTCGAGCGCGATCACCTGTTCCAGGCTGATCCGCTCCATGCCCATGATGCTTTTCTGCGTGCAGCGATAGACGTTGTAGCCGCCGGCCAGCTCGATCGCCTCGGTGTGGAAGGAACGGTTGCAGTCGGTGGCCAGGCCGTCCGGGCCTTCGGCGTAATAGACGCGCGGGCGTTTCGCTTCCGGCACGGCGTCGACGAAGTTGGCGAGTCGGGCGAGCGCCTGCTCGATGTAGCGGGCCTGCGCCTCGGCGGTCTGCTCGCGACCGAGCAGGCGGCCGCTGTAGCGCAGCGCCGCCGGCCAGTCGGCGAGCCGGTCGAGCTTGACGAAGAGCACCGGGACGCCGGTCCTGGCGAAGGCGTCGGTGATCTTCTGGCGGTCGGCGAAGGCGTTCTGCCAGGCGAGGGCGATGTCGGGACGCAGGCCGAGCACGGTTTCGGCGTTCATCTGGGCGCCGCTGCCGAAGCTGCCGCCGCCGACCGGCAGCGCGAGCAGGCGGGGCGGGAAGAAGGCCTTGCCCGGCTCGGCGACGGCGAAGCTGAGGGCGACCATCTTGTCCGGCGCCAGCGCGTGCAGCAGCACGCTGAGCGGCGGCGCGGCGGCGAAGATGCGGTCGATGCGCTCCGGGACCTCGACCCGGCGACCGTTCATGTCGGTGACTTCGCGCGCCGCTGCCGGCAGGGCGGCGAGCAGCGCGAGGAGAGCGGCGGCGAGCTGGCGTTTCATCGTCGTTTCCTCAGAAGCCGAGGTTGAGCGAGGCGAACAGGGTGCGCGGTGCACCGGGGAAGAAGATGCGGTTGCCGGCATTGACGTTGATTTCGCTGGTGCTGATCTGGCCGATGTACTTGCGGTCGAACAGGTTCATCACGCCGACCGTCGCCGTCCACCGGCCCCAGCCGGTCTGCCGGCCGTAGCTGGCGGTGAGGTCGGCGAGCCAGTAGCCGGGCACGCGCTGGTCGTAGTTGCTGCTCGCCCAGCGCTTGCCGACGTACTGCGCCATCGGCGCCACGGTGAAGCCCTGGTAACGCCAGATGGCGCCCAGGTTGGCCATCCATTTCGGGACGTCGGGCAATTGCTTGCCTTCGACCGGCAACACGGCACCGCCGACCGTCTGCATGTCTTCGACGAAGCGCGAGCGGCTGTAGGAGAGCGCCGACACCAGTTGCAGCGTCGTCGTCGGCGACCAGCCGGCGGCCAACTGGAAGCCGAAGGCTTCGGTCTTGCCGACGTTCTGCGACCAGACGGTGTTGGTCGCCGGGTCGTAGGCGCTGACGCCCTTGTTCTTCGAGCGGCTGTAATAGACGGTCGGGTCGAGGTAGAAGCGGTCGTGGCGGAGGCGCGCGCCGATGTCGATGGCGGTGGCGATTTCCGGCTTCAACTGGTCCCAGTACCACTGGCTGGTGAAGCCGGCCGGCGGCGTCTGGTTGAAGGCGTCGAAGGACGGGCCGCCGATGGTCTGGCCAGCATTGACGTACAGTTCGACGAGCGGCGTCAGTTGGTAGCTGGCACCGAGCTGCGGCAGCCAGCGGCCGAAGCTGCGGCTATCCACGCTGCGGGCGGCGAGCGGGGTGGCGCGGTCGGCGGCGGCGTCGGCCGAAACGTCCCAACTGGCGCCGTTGGTCGTGCTGGCGTCGTAGGCGGTGATGGCGGGCAGGGTTTCGCGGGCGTAGCGCAGGCTGCCGTTGAGCTTCAGGCGGTCGAACTGGCGCAGGGCGGTGAAATAGGTGCTGTGGAACTCGTGGCGGTCGGTCACTTCGGAGAGCAGCGCCCAGCGCTGGAAGACCAGCTTGCCGCCGACGATTTTGTAGAGCTTGCGGGTGGTCGGCGGGCCGGGCGGTTCGGTCGACGTCCAGCTATGGCCGAACTTGACCTCGGTGCCGGCCAGGCGGCTGGCGATCTCGGCGGTGGCGCCGTAGGTGCTGTGATCGAGCAGCCACTCCTGGACTTGCTGAGCTGTGCTGCCCTCGTACAGGTACTTGCCCTTTTCCTTGGCGTAGAAGGGTTTGAAAGTGAAGCTGGTGTCGCCGCTGAAGGCGTAGCGGAGGTTCGCCAGCAGCGCTTCGTTGCGGAATTTCTGGCGATTGAAATCGTAGTAGTCGGAACGGCTGGGATCGACGCCGTAATCGGCGCGCCGGTAGGTCGACAGGTCGCGCGCCTCGGCGTAGGTGAGGCCGCGATAGTTGTGCTGCGCCTGGTCGTTGCGCGCGTAGAGGACGTCGATGTCGAGCTGGCCCAGGTGCTGGCTGATGCCGAGTTCGATGTTCTCGCGGTCGCCCGGCGCTTCGCCGTGGCCGCGCCATTTGTCGGCCTGGGTGTGCGAGGCGGAGAAGAAGAAGGCGGTGCCGCTCGCCAGGCGACCGCTGTCGGCGCGCAGGAATGCGCGCTGGAAACCGTCGCTGCCCAGGCTCAGGCCGATCTCGCCGCCGGCCTTGGCCTGCGGCCAGCGCAGCTTGCTGTCGAGGGCGCCGGAGGTGTTGAAGAGGCCGCCGCGGTCGGCGGCGATCGCGCCCTGCGCGAAATCGACCTGGCGCAGGTTTTCCTTGTCGAACAGGAAGAGGTAGCCGGGGCCGGGGCCGGGGCCGCCGAGCGTGAGCCCTTCGACGGTGCCGGAAACGCCGTGGGTGCTGACTTCGCCGCGCACCCGCATGCCCTTCTGGCCGCCTTGCGAATTGTTCAGCCCCCAGGCGTCGACCGGCGTGACCTTGACGCCGGGCACTTCGGCGACGCTGGTGTAGGGATTGCTGCCGCCCGGCGTGTCGAACAGGCGCATCGCCTCGCGGTCGACCCGGTACAGCGTGGCCGGCGTCGCCGCTTCGGGCAGGACGAGGTCGCCGTCCGGGTTGCCGCGGGCGGTGACTTCCACGGTGTCGAGCACGGTGTCGGCGTGAGCGAAGGCGGAGGCGAGCGCCCCGGTCAGCAAGATCGCCAGACGGCGACGCTGGAAACCGCTGTTCCCTGAAGATTGCATGGCATTTCCCCTTGATGGATTTTCTGGTCTGATTTGTTATGTAGTTATATACATAACGATAAGTCCGGAGCAGCAATTGCCGTGCCCGCATCAAATGGTTGTTATACGGTGGATAAGGCAGGAGTGGTTGTTTCGTTATGTTGTAATAAATACAACGATGTCGGGAGTCTGACAATCCGTGTCGGGAAACGGCGTTGATCTGTCGGCGATGCGCCGACGGTCTGTTCGCCGCTGCGCCCGGAAAATTGCCCTGCACAACGCGGGCCTTCCCAGTACCATTATTTCTTTAGTAATAGTTGGTCGGTCACTGGTCGCAATGAAATCTGAATTCGCCGATGAGAAATCCGTCACCCGTACCCATCTGCTGGGGACGCTGGGGGTCATCGTCGTATTGACTGTCGCGTTGGGTGTCTTCTTTTCCTGGAGCAGCCTGGCCCAGCATCGGCAATCCCTGGATCGCCTGCAGCGGGTGGCGGCCGAGACGCAGCGCCAGCGCCTGGGCAGCGAGATGGCGCGGGCGCTCGAACATATCGAGTTTGCCCGTTCGCGGACCGAGAGCGTGCTGCGGCAGAGCCTGCAGGCGCAGGTTGACGGCGCGCTGCAGGTGGTCGCGGCGATCCACGCCCGGGAGTCGGGACGTCGTCCGCCTGCCGAAGTGCAGCGCCTGATCATCGAGGCCCTGCGCCCGGTACGTTTCTTCGATGGGCGCGGCTACTTCTTCATCGACGACATGCAGGGCAAATTCATCCTGTTGCCGACGTCGCCCGAACTGGAAGGGACGACCAAGCTCGACAACCAGGACGATCAGGGGCATTACATCATGCGCGGCCTGATCGCGGCGGCGCGCTTGCCGGATGGCAAAGGCTTTTACCGCTATCGCTGGTATTCCCCGGAAAACCCCCGGGAAATGGCCGACAAGCTTGCCTACGTCCGCCACTTCGCGCCTTATGACTGGCTGATCGGCACCGGCGACTACACCCACAAGTGGGAGGAATACCAGAAGGGCGAGGCGCTGGCGCGCCTGCGCGAGCTGCATTTCGGCGAGAGCGGCCACGTTGCGGTGGTCGACGCCGAGGGGCGCATCCTGCTGGCCGAGGATGCCGCCAGCGAGGGCAGGCGGCGCAGCGAGCTTTCGCCGCTGCAGGCGCAGGCCTGGACGGCGATTCTCGAGGCCCGGCAGAGCGGTCGCGAGACCGTTTCCTATCTCTGGCAACGCGCCGTCGGCGGGGAACCGGTGTCGCGCACGGCGCAGGTCAGGCTGGCCCAGCCCTGGGGCTGGACGGTGGTGGTGGCGATCGACGAGGACGAGATGCAGCGGGCGCTGGCTACCGAGGTGGAGCGTCATGTGCCGATCGATGGCGAGAAGCTCGGCAACCTGTTGCTCGCCCTTGGCCTGGCCTTGCTGCTCGGGCTGGCGGCATCGTTCAGCTTTTCCCTGTGGTCGAACAAGATCTTCCGCCGCTACCACCGGCAGAACGCGGCCTACGCTCGGGAGCTGCTGGAAAGCGAGGCGTACAGCCGCATCCTGTTCGCCGGTTCGGTGGTGCCGATGGTCGTCATGGAACCGGAGAGCGGGCGCTTCGTCGATTGCAACGACGCGGCGGTGCGCATTTACGGCTACAGCCAGCGCGAAGCGGTGCTCGGCCTGACGCCGGTTGCCGTTTCCGACGCCACGCAGTACGACGGCAGCGATTCGGCAAGCGCCGCCGCCCAGCATATCGCCGCTTGCCGGGCCCGCGGCAGCGTCGTCTTCGCCTGGCGTCACCGGCGCCCAGACGGCACGATCTGGGACGCCGACGTCACCCTGTTCGAATTGCCGCACAACGCGCGGCGACTGATGCTGTTCCAGTTGCAGGACGTTACCGAGCGGCGCAACGCCGAAGCCGAACTGGCGCGCTATCGCGATCACCTCGAACATGAGGTGGCGATCCGTACCGAGGCCCTGACCGCGGCCAAGGATGCGGCGGAAGCCGCCAACGTGGCGAAGAGCGCCTTCCTCGCCAACATGTCGCACGAGATCCGCACGCCGCTCAACGCCATCACCGGCATGGCCTACCTGATCCGCCACGATGGCGTCGGCGAGAAACAGGCCGACCGCCTGGACAAGATTGACGCGGCGGGGCGGCATCTGCTGGAAATCCTCAACGCCGTGCTCGACCTGTCGAAGATCGAGGCCGGGCGCTTCGTTCTTGAAGAAACCGAGGTCGATGTCGCGGTCGTCCTCGACAACGTCGCGGCGATGGTCATCGACCGCGCCCGCGAGAAAGGGCTGGACTTGCGCATCGAGGCCGGCCGCTTGCCGGTCTTGCGCGGCGACGCCGTGCGCCTGCAGCAGGCCTTGCTCAACTACGCGGCGAATGCCGTCAAATTTACCGAACACGGTCAGGTGACGATGCGGGCGCGGATCGAGAACGAGTCCGGCGAGCGGGTTCGGCTGCGTTTCGAGGTCGAGGACAGCGGCGTTGGCATCGCGCCGGAGGTGATTCCCGAGCTGTTCGCCATCTTCACCCAGGCCGACAATTCCGTGACCCGGCGCTACGGCGGGACCGGGCTGGGGCTGGCGATCACCCGCCGCATCGCCCGCCTGATGGGGGGCGACGCAGGCGTGGACAGTACGCCGGGCGAGGGCAGTACCTTCTGGTTCACCGTCGATCTGCCGAAGGCGCAGTCGTCCGTGGCACCGGCCAATGTGCCGGAGAGCAGCGCCGAGGCGCGGCTGGCGCGCGAGTGCGCCGGTCGCCGCGTCCTGCTGGTCGAGGACGAGGAGGTCAATCGCGAGATCGCCCGCGAATTGCTCGAAGCGGTGAACCTGGTCGTCGACGTCGCGGAAGACGGGCTGGAGGCGCTGGAGAAAGCGGCGGCGACGCGCTACGACCTGATCCTGATGGATATGCAGATGCCGCACATGGATGGCCCGGAAGCTGCCCGTCGCATCCTGGCGGAGGCGGGCGGGCAGTTGCCGATCATCGCCATGACCGCCAACGTCTATGCCGAGGACCGCGTCCGCTGCAGCGAGGCCGGCATGGTCGATTTCATCGCCAAGCCGCTCAAGCCCGAGGCTTTCTTTGCCACGCTGCTGAACTGGCTGGGGCGCGGCGGGTCGGCCGGCTGAGCGTCAGGCCATGCTCGACAAGGCGGCCAGCAGGTCGCCGTTGTCGGAGGCGTCGCCGGCCATGCCGGCATCGATCAGGCCGCCCTGCGACTCGACATGGGCGACATAGCCGTGCGCACGCAGGGTATGGGCCCAATCGTCGGCAATCTTGCGGGTGGGGTGCCACGGACCCCGTTCGACGACGGGGCGGGCGGTGCTGTTACGGTATTGGGTGACGACGCGATACACGATGGCTGCCGGTGAGTCCTGCGTTTGAATTATCGATCAGTCGCGTCGCCAGGAGCAAGCTTCAGGCGGCGTTCTTGCCCTTCTGCCAGAGCACGTCGCCACGGCCGCCGGCGCGGTTGAGGGCGCGCCCGAAGACGAACAGCAGGTCCGACAGCCGGTTGATGTAACGGCGGGCGGCGTCGGACAGCGCTTCGGCATGGTGCAGGGCGACCATCGCCCGTTCGGCGCGCCGGCAAACCGTGCGCGACAGGTGGGCGAGCGCCGCCGGGCGGGTGCCGCCGGGCAGGATGAACTCCTTGAGCATCGGCAGCTCGCCGTTGAATTGTTCGGCCAGCGCTTCCAGGCGCTCGACCTGCGCGTCCTTCATGATCGCCATGCCGGGCAGGCAGAGTTCGCCGCCGAGGTCGAAGAGGTCGTGCTGGATGTCGAGCAGCGCAGCGCGCACGGCGTCCGGCAGTTCCTCGCAGAGCAGCACGCCGAGGCTGGAGTTCAGTTCGTCGACCTCGCCGATGGCGGCGATGCGCAGGCTGTCCTTGGTCGTCCGGCTGCCGTCGCCGAGTCCGGTGGTGCCGGCGTCGCCGGTGCGGGTGACGATCTTCGACAGGCGATTGCCTTTGCGTTCATCGCCCTTGCGTTCGTTTTGTTCGTTGTTATCCACGTTTGCCTTCTCCTTGGTGAACGGCGAATTATACTTTCCAGCCCCGCACAGACTGTCGCCGCCATGCCAAAGTTCGCCGCCAACCTCAGTTTCCTGTTCGCCGATGCGCCTTTCCCCGAACGTTTTGCGCGTGCCGCGGCAGCCGGGTTTGCCGGCGTCGAATACCTCTTTCCCTACGCCTGGCCGGCCGCCGAGATCGCCGGCTGGCTGCGCGACGCCGGGCTGCAGCAGGTGTTGTTCAACCTGCCGCCCGGCGACTGGGATGCCGGCGAGCGCGGCATCGCCTGCCGGCCCGGGCGCGAGGCGGAATTCGCCGCCGGCGTCGAGACGGCGCTGGCCTACGCGCAGGCGCTCGACTGCCGACAGGTGCACTGCATGGCCGGCCTGCGCCCGGTCGGCGCCGACGAGGCCGAACTGACCGCCACCTATATCGCCAACCTGCGCCATGCCGCCGAACGCTTTGCCGGGATTGGTGCGACGGTGCTGATCGAACCGATCAACAGCCGTATCGACATGCCCGGTTACTGGCTCGACGACGTGCGCCGCGCGCTCGCGCTGCTCGCTGCGGTCGACCGCCCCAACGTCCGCCTGCAGCTCGACCTCTACCACGCGCAGATCATCCAGGGCGACCTGGCGCGCTGCATCGAGGCCAACATCGAGCGTATCGGCCACATCCAGATTGCCGACAACCCGGGGCGCCACGAGCCGGGCAGCGGCGAGATCAATCATCCCTTCCTCTTTGCCTTGCTCGACCAGCTCGGTTACGGCGGCTGGATCGGCTGCGAGTACAAGCCGCTGACGACGACCGAGGCCGGCCTCGGCTGGTTGCCGCGATGAGCGTCTGGCGCGACGAGCCGCGCGCTTTCCTGCGCCGCCTGTTCGACGCCGGACTGGCGGCGGCCGATCCGGCGTGTTGCGTGCCGCCGGCGCTGGCCGCGCTCGACCCGCCGGGGCCGGGCGGCCGGCTGATCGTCGTCGGTGCCGGCAAGGCGTCGGCGGCGATGGCCAGGGCGGTCGAGGAGCACTGGCCCGGCCCGCTGTCCGGGCTGGTCGTCACCCGTTACGGGCATGGCGTGCCCTGT
>CAZFXO010000104.1:0-8491 GCA_964523045.1 uncultured Dechloromonas sp.
GCGCCTCTCCCTGAGTTAAACCCAAACCCGTTTACACAAAAATTCGGACACGCCCCAGCGCCCTCAGTTTCGCGTTATCGCAGCATCCGACCTTCTGTCAATCAATGCTGTCATTCAGTAAAGTGCGCCATTCAAGCAGAAATTCAAACACTTACAAATGCATCAACGGTCAGAGCAACTCTCATCAGCCATGCAAAAATTGTATGAGTAGCTCAACGGCTTTTGCGTTTGCCACCAGCCTAACTGGTCGTTCAACAGGGACGTCGCTGCTCCGCAGCGCCGCCCGTTAACTTTGGCGTTAGCCTCAAAACAACACCATGCTCGTTCAAAGAATATTTTGGATACTTCTTTTTTCCGCGACTGTAATTTTGGTCACAATAATTGGCTTTGTATTGTTCCAAAAATCATTTCCGTATTTGGCAATTGCCGCTCCAACCATTTCAGGACTAATACCGATCGCACCCCTAATCAGAGCTTCACGTCGTAAGAACATCAGTCAAATATCCACGTTTCGTCTATGTCTTCTAGTGACACTTCCTCTTGGTATCGCTAGTTCAATGTTCGCTATTCAAGGCATTGCCATGAGCGCCATGTCCGGTATGCGCTGGTAGTTCAATTATGTCTAATCGTGTAGCCAGAGGTTTCTCTCCCCCGGCCCCCACACCACCCACCGTGCGGGTCCGCAGTGGGCGGTTCAACGAGATGGCTCGCTCGACTAAGACGTGTAGCCCTGTGCCTTGCACCATTACTGCTTGATGCTTGGCACGCCCTACCTCTGAAGCCAGTAACTGTTCGACGCTTGCTGCCCATGAACATCATCCTCCGCAAACAATGGAATAGTCTTAGATCAGCCGCTGATAGCGGTGATGCCAATGCGCAATGGGAACTCGGCTACTGTTACGAGGCGGGGGTAAAGGACAAGTCCGGAAGACTGCTTGCCGCCGCAAACCCGGAGGTGGCCATACAGTGGTACCAAGCATCCGCTTCGCAGGGCAATCGTCAGGCGCAAAACTCGCTGGGCGTAATCCTCAGTTCGGGTGGCGAAGTCCCCAAAGACCTTCCGCGCGCCATTTACTGGTCAAAATTGGCTATCGCGCAAGGTGACTCAACGGCTGCATTCAACCTTGCGACTATCTACCGAGACATGGGAAAGCCGAAGTTGGCGTTTCGCTGCTACCAAAAGTCCGGAGCCATGGGAGACAACGACGCACATCTGCAAATCGGCCTCTGTCATTTCTTCGGCTTCGGTACTCGTCAAGATTTCGCCTCCGCGCGTTCCTCCTTTGAGCGTGTCATTGCATGCGACCCGAGCACTTGCTGCCAAAGATCAATTGAAAATGCGCGCTACTGGTTGTCCGTCCTCCAACTCATCCGTGGCCCGACGAGGAAAGGCAAGCTTGCACGGGTCCGATCTCTACTTGAAATGGCAAACGCGGACGACGACCATGAACAAGCCAATGAGCTTCTCAACCTCATCGGGAAAACTCGCTATCAAACAGCGGCCTAGTACCTCCCCGGGGACTTTAGCTGGTGGCACTGGACGAGGAAATCCATTTCATATGTTAGTAACCATGTCGCAATTATTGATATTTAAATCATGATTGAAATAAAACCGAATCAAGCCATAGCGGTTATTTCACCTGCTTCATTTCAGGTCAAAAGCAACCCTGATTGTTTGATCAAGCCCCCCCATCCGGACTGCAAAAAAACTGAGCAAGCCGGTCATGTCAAATATTCCATTGGAGACGTTCCACATGTTGCGCAGAACTATCGCGCTGATGCTCCTTGCCTCGATGGCACTTGGTCTTCAAGCCGGGGCTGTAGAGCCTGAAGGCGCAACGGAGACGGTCAAGGATTTCTACAGGCGATACCTTAGCTATTCCTACACCAAGAACTGGACGGCCCCGCGCCCCACAATTCCATTCTCCAAAGACTTCGCTGATGAGATTGCGAAGACCGATCGCATGTGCAAGGAACTGGGAGAGGATGGTCCTTGCGGATGGGGTTCGGATATCGACGTCTACTTCGACAGTCAGGAGAGTGACCCGAACCTGACTTACGCCAATTCCGGGATGACAATAGCGGAGGTGGGGCCGGGAATCGTTCTGGCCAGCTTCAATGTTTTACCGTCCGAAAAGAATGCCGGCAGTTATTACGAAAGGCGCGTCACGTATAAATTGATCCTCGAAGGTGGGGTTTGGGTCGTTGATGACGTCATGAACACGGCCGGCTTGTCAGCCAGAAAGGAAATGGCTGAGGAGCAGGAATTTCTGTTGGCCCATCCGCGCGAGGGGAATGTCGCGCCAAATGATGGAAGCTAATCTGCCGGCATGCGACGCACAAGTGTGCATTGCTTTGATCGTCTCCCTTTAATTCGTCACCCTCAAAACGGAGCCGCCCACGCGATGTTTGTGCGATTCGTGATTCACAAGAACGACGGGGACTCTGGTCGTCGCCAAGGCATCTTTCAAGCGATATCCGAGCTCGAATACGAAGGCGTGCTGCTGGAGCACGAACAAAGGCAGTACGACGAAATCTACGAGTGGTTTCGCCATAACCTCAAGAAACCCCGCAGCTTTTCACGCTCTTCGAAGCCCCATGCAAAGAAGGTTGCTCTCAGCTGGTTCAAGGACACAGCCGTTGAGCACCTCGCTAAGATGCACGCGTTGTCGCAGATCCTCAACGCCCACGGCATCATTGTCGAGGTACTGAGAACGAACCGTCCCGGCTATATCGTCTATGAAGACCAGCTTCAAGTGGCTGCCGAACCATTCAAGGAAACCACGACCTGATGAGTACCCATCGGCTCGCCAAGGACGTCTCCCTCCCGCCCCGCATCCACCGTGCAGTTCCGCAACGGGCGGTTCAACGGGGCGGCTCGCTCGACCAAGACGCGTCGCCCCTGGATCGCATCTCTCCACGACGAAAATAGCCCCCGGGGACACCACCGGCACATCCGCGAACATTTGGCCGCGAAACGTTCTTCGCGGAACGGCCAACCCCGGCCCGCACCCCGGGAATTCCGTCTGGCGCCACGACTTACCTTTTATTTTCAACCACTTGAAACAGTGGCACAGGGATTGCTGAAAGGATGGGGTCTCAACCTCAATCCCTAGGAGAAAACAACATGGCTAAGTTGCGTCAATGTGCCATCTACGGCAAGGGCGGCATCGGCAAGTCCACCACTACGCAGAACCTCGTCGCGGCGCTCGCCGAAGCCGGCAAGAAGGTGATGATCGTCGGCTGCGATCCGAAGGCCGATTCGACCCGTCTGATCCTGCACAGCAAGGCCCAGACCACGGTCATGCACCTGGCGGCGGAAGCCGGCTCGGTGGAAGACCTGGAACTGGAAGACGTCATGGCGGTAGGCTACGGCGGCGTCAAGTGCGTTGAATCGGGCGGTCCGGAACCCGGCGTCGGCTGTGCCGGTCGCGGCGTCATCACCGCCATCAACTTCCTGGAAGAAGAAGGCGCCTATGAAGACGGCCTCGACTTCGTCTTCTACGACGTGCTCGGCGACGTGGTCTGCGGCGGTTTCGCCATGCCGATCCGCGAGAACAAGGCGCAGGAAATCTACATCGTCTGCTCGGGCGAAATGATGGCCATGTACGCGGCCAACAACATCGCCAAGGGCATCGTGAAGTACGCCAACTCGGGCGGCGTCCGGCTCGGCGGCCTGATCTGCAACAGCCGCAAGACCGACCGCGAAGACGAACTGATCATGGCGCTGGCCGCCCGCCTCGGCACCCAGATGATCCACTTCGTGCCGCGCGACAACGCCGTCCAGCACGCCGAAATCCGCCGCATGACGGTGATCGAGTACGACCCGACCCACAAGCAGGCCGACGAATACCGCACCCTCGCCCGCAAGGTCATCGACAACACGCTGCTGGTCATCCCGACGCCGTGCGAGATGGAAGAGCTGGAAGAGCTGCTGATGGAGTTCGGCATCATGGAAGCGGAAGACGAGACCATCGTCGGCAAGACCGCCGCCCAGATCGCCGCCTGATCGGCCAACGGTGGCGCGCGGCGCGCGCCACTTTTCCCTTTCCGCCTGGAGATTCGTCATGGCCATGAAAATCGACCCGGACATGTGTACCGCTTGCGGCGACTGCAAGCCGGTCTGCCCGACCGGTGCGGTACTCAAGATCAAGGGGGTCTATTCGATCGACCCCAACGTCTGCAACGAATGCGACGGCGACCCGGAATGCGTTGCCGTCTGTTCCGCCGACAGCATCCAGCCGCTCTGATCATGGAAAGCCGCCTTTCCCCGGAACTCGCGCTGCGCATCGGCCTGGCCGGGCGCTGCCTGAACACCGTCGGACTGCGCGGTTTGATCGATGCCCTGATCGCCATCCGCGGCCTGCCGCTGAGTGCCGCCGCATTGGCCAGCCTCGACGTGGCGGCATTGCGCGGTGCCGGTCTGAACAACGAAAAGCGCGCCGACCTGCGGCTGGCGCTGGCCTACCTGCGGGGCGACGCCGCGATCGAGATCGTCGATTCGCCGCCCGCCGTCCCCACCGCCGAACTCGACCACTCGCTGCGCCTGGCCGTCGCCACCGACAACGGCGCCTCGATCGACGGCAATTTCGGCAACTGCCGCTCCTTCCTGATCTACCAGGTGTCCGCCGCCGACATCCGCCTCGTCGAGCAACGCTCGCCGGCGCCGCTCAGCCGCCGTGCCGGGCGCGATTCGCAGCGCACCCGGCTGATCGGCGACTGCCGCCTGCTCTATGCGCAGACGCTGAGCAACCAGGCCGCCGCCCGCCTGACCGTCAACGGCATCCACCCGGTCATCTTTCCCGACGGCAACACCGCCGCGGAAAAGCTCGCCGACCTGCAGCGCGTCCTCGCCAGCGACCATCCGCCGCCCTGGCTGGCCAAGGCAGTCGGCCAGCACGGCTCGCCACGCCTGGCGATCGACCGCCCCGTCCTGATCCATTCCCGCTGAAGCGGCGCTTGCCGCCCGGCGGCGCGCCGGCGTTTCCGCATTGTCCGGAGCAGCGCCACACGCCTGGGCCGGCAAGAACAGCTTGCGCTCACCAAGCGGCGCGCCCGCACGCGCAGGTACACCTGCGCCCGGGCAACGGTACATCGGCGAACACCAGAGGCAGCAATGGCCACCGCCGAACGCCACGGCGCCTGACATCGGCGAACAATCTTGGGCGCTTGTTCCGATCGGTCAACAAATGCGCGCCGCGACATATTGGCACGCGCCTTGCCATGACAGGAATGAACCCGTCCTCTGGAAGCCATCATGCCCGCCCCTCTCCGCCGCCTTTCCCTTGCTCTCGCCATCGCCGCCATCGGCGGCCCCGCGCTCGCCGCCGAGGACCCCGTCGAACTCCCGGAAGTCCGCGTCAGCGGTGCCGCCTACGCCGATGGCGAAGCCAGCCACGGCTACCGCAGCGACCAGGTCCGCCTCGGCCCGCTCGGCAACGGCAGCAGCCAGGACACGCCACTCACCGTCAACAGCGTGTCGGCCGAGTTCATCGCCAACACCCAGGCCGCCAATACCAGCGAGGCCCTCAAGTACGTGCCGACGGTGTACGTCAGCACCGGCGCCAGCCAGATCACGCCCTATTTCGCGATCCGCGGCCTGAGCGCCTCGACCTGGACCTACAACATGGCGGTCGACGGCATGCGCAGCTTCGACATCTACCAGCCCATGGAAGACAAGGCCGGCATCGAAGTGCTGAGCGGCACCTCGGGCTTTCTCTACGGCATCACCTCGCCCGCCGGCATGATCAACTACAACACCAAGCGGCCGGTGCGTGCGCCGCTGGCGGAAGTCACCATCGGCCTCTACGACCGGCAACTGTACGGGGCGATCGACCTGGGCGGACCGCTCGCCGGGCGCAGCGACCTCGCCTACCGTTTCAACCTCGGTCTCGCCAACGCCGGCGACACCGGCACCGAAGACATGAGCCAGGAACGCTACAGCATCGCCGGCGCGATCGACTGGCAACTCACCACCGACACCCTGCTGAGCTTCGACGCCGCCCGCGCCAGGCGCGACATCGAGCAGCCGCAGGCCCTGTTCGTCCCCAGCCTGGCCAGCGGCATCCCGAAAGCGCCGGACGCGAGCAAGAACTGGGGCCCGCAAGACGGCCACACCCACGACCTCACCAGCCGCCTCGGCCTCGGCGTGGAAAGCCGGCTCAACGATGTCTTTTCGCTGCGCGGCAAGTTCCGCTACAGCGACGGCGAACGGAGTTACCTGATGGGGCGGCAATACTGGCAGAACGCCGACCTCGACTACCGCTGGCGGCTCGACGCCCACGACAAGCACCGCCGCAGCGCCTGGCAGACCGCTCTTTTCCTCGACGCTGCCTTCGCCACCGGCCCGCTCCAGCACAAGCTGAGCTTCGGCGGCACCTACGACGATTTCCACCAGGGCTGGAACGGCTACAGCTCGCTATTCACGGCCGCCGCCCCGGCCAGCTGGTTCGCCGGCAACCTCGGCGGCCCGGCCTGGGCGCCAGCGCTGACCACCAAGCCGGGTACCGAACAGCAGCAGGACACACGCTACACGACCTGGATGCTGGCCGACCGGATCGCCATCGGCGAACGCTGGGAAGTCCTGCTCGGCGGCACCTGGGCCGAGGTGGATGACCGGGTGAAGAACCGCAGCGCGACCAGCGTCGTCACCCCGACCGTCTACGAGAAGCAGGAATTCACCCCGGCCGTCGCCGTCTCGTTCAAACCGCTCTCGGCGCTCACCACCTACCTTTCCTACATGGAAGGACTGGAACAGGGCGTCGTGTCGACGGCGCCGGGCAATACCGGCGAAGTCCTGCCGCCCTCGGTCAGCAAGCAGAAGGAAGTCGGCGTCAAGGCGACACTCGGCGGCATGCTGCTGACCGCCGCCTGGTTCGATATCGACAAGGCGAACGTGATGACCGAAAACGACATCACCTCGCTCGACGGACGGGCGCGCTACAAGGGGCTGGAGTTTTCCGCCAGCGGGCGCCTGACCCGGCGGCTGGTCCTGGTCGGCGGCCTGACCCTGCTCGACGCCGAAGTGAAAAAGGCTGCCAATCCGCTCAGCGAAGGCAAGACGCCGGAAGGCGCCCCGGAAAGGATGGCCAGGCTCTATGCCGAATACGATCTCGCCGCCATCCCCGGGCTGACGCTGACCGGCGGTCTCAGCCACGTCGGCAAGATTCCGCAGAACGCCGCCAATACGCTTGAGCTGAAAGCGGTCACCCTGGGCGATCTCGGCCTGCGTTACGAACGGCTGATCGCCGGCCGCAAGACGACCTGGCGCGTCGCCGTCAGCAACATCGCCGACAAGCGTTACTGGACCGGGCGCTCGGTCAATCTCTACCCGGGCGCCCCGCGCACGGTGATGGCATCGGCCACCGTCGCTTTCTGAGCGCCGTCCGCATGCCCGCACTCGCCCGCCCGCGCTTCCTGCTCGCCGTCCTGCTGGTGCTCACCGGCGGCGCCCTGCTGCTGGCCCGGCTCGCTCCCGGACAAGCCGCCACGCCGGCGACGGCGGCCCTGCGCGTCGGCACCCCCGGCGTTTCGCTGGCGGCGATGATCCTCGTCCTCGGCGGCCGGGAGTCGCTCGCCGCGACCACCGTCGAAGTGCGCAACAACCCGTGGTTGCGCCGCATCATGCCGACGATCGCCGGCGTGCCGGTCACCTTCACCCGCCCCGCCGGCGTCGACCGCGAAGGCCTGCTCGCCGTCCGGCCGGACCTGGTCGTGCTCTGGCGGGGCAACGGCCCGTCGGCGGAAAGCCTGGCCGCCATCGGCATGCCCAGCCTGAGCCTGGCTTACGCGACGCCGGACGAGATGAAGGCGGCCATCGTTCAGCTTGGCCAGGCGCTCGGCCCGGCCGCCGCCGCCCGGGCCGGGGCGCTGATCGCCGCCTACGATGCCAACCTGCGGCGGGTTGCCGCCGGCCTCGCCGGACTGGCGGAAAACCAGCGGCCGCGCGTCTATTACGCCTCGCTGACGCCGCTGCACACGGAAGGCCGCGACTCGATGATCGACGCCTGGATTCGTACCGCCGGCGGCGTCAATGTCGCCGCCCAGGCCGGCATCCGTGGCGACGCGACGATCCACCTGGAAGACCTGCTGGCCTGGAACCCGCAGATCATCGTCACCCTGGACGCGGCGCAGCGCCGGGCGATTCTTGCCGACGCCCGCTGGCGCGAGGTCGAAGCGGTCAGGCAAGGCCGCGTCTACGTCAATCCGCGCGGCGTCAACGCCTGGTGTACGCGCGCGGCGGAAGCGACGCTGCAGGTGCTGTGGGCGGCCCGGACCTTCCACCCGGAACGTTTCGCCGATCTCGACCTGGCGCTCGAAACGCGCCGCTTCTACCAGCACTTTTACAACTACGAACTCAGCGACGACGAAGTGGCCCGCGTCTTGCAGGGATCCCCACCAGCAGAGTCGCCCACCCCGACCAGGAGCCGCCCATGATCCGCGAAATCCCCCAGCACCTTGAGGCTCGCCCCGCTGAGCTGCGGGTCCGCGT
>CAZFXO010000105.1:0-8471 GCA_964523045.1 uncultured Dechloromonas sp.
GGCAACACCATCGTCGTCATCGAGCACAACCTCGACGTGATCAAGACCGCCGACTGGATCGTCGACCTCGGCCCCGAAGGCGGCGGCGGCGGCGGTCGCATCCTGGTCGCCGGTCCGCCGGAAGATGTGGTCAAATGCCGGGCCAGCCATACCGGCCGCTTCCTGAAACCCCTACTGAACAAGAAACAATGAGCGATTACAAGGAATTCAAAGGCAAACAAGGCATCGTCCGCCTGATCAACGCCCTCGGCTACTCGCGCGACGGCCTCGCTTCGGCCTGGAAGAACGAAGCCGCCTTCCGCGAGGAAACCCTGCTCGCCGCCGTCGCCATCCCGCTCGCCTTCGTCTTCGGCCACACCGGTGTCGACCGGGCACTGCTGATCGGCAGCATCCTGCTCATCCTGATCGTCGAGATCCTCAACTCCGGCCTCGAAGCCATCGTCGACAAGGCATCGCCGGAAAAGCACGAACTCGCCAAGCAAGCCAAGGACATGGGCAGCGCCGCCGTGCTGCTGTCGCTGGTCAACGCCGCTGCCGTCTGGGCCTGCGTGCTGTGGCCGAGCACCTGACCGACAGACGCGGGGAACGGACATCTCTGCCAATGGCAGTTAACGAACCGGCCAGACGCTGACACAAAACGCCCCGCGCGACCTCCTCGCACTCGACGAGTTTTCGTGCCCGAGGGCTGAAATATTTTGGCAAAATGGCCAAACCAAAGACGGAAAACGGCAAGCCGATGAACCACCGAGCCCAGGCCCCGGGCAGTCTGCAAGCGCCCTCCGGACGGCGCAAGTGGCTTGTGCTTGCCCTCTCCGTGGCATTCTGGCTTGTCGTGCTGGGCTACGAACGCTACGACAGCCACCAGCGCATCGAAAGCCATGAAATGGCCCGGCTGCAGACGCTGGCCCGGGTCATCGACGCCAACCTGACCCTGCACCTGACGGCAACTGATCGCCTGCTCCTCCATCTGCGCAGTCGTTTGTCCGCTCCCGGACAGGCCAAGCGGCTGCCGCAGACTGAAGAACTGAAATTTCTCGTCGGGACAACGCCCGGCATCCGCACCATATCGATCACCGATGCCAAGGGCAACTTCCTGGCCAGCAACCGGGCCGAATTCCTTGGCCGGAACTTTGCCCACCGCGACTATTTCCAGACCGCCCGCCAGGTCCGCGATCCGGCCACGCTGGTCGTCAGCGAACCCTTCCTGACCGCTCTCAACGCCTGGGGCCTGCAACTGGTGCGCCCGATCATCGGCGAAAATGGCGAATTCCTCGGCAGCGTCATGGTCACGCTCGACCCGGAGTTCTTCAAGACCATGCTCAGTCCGGTGTTGTACGCCGACGACCTGCGCTGCCTGCTGATTCATCAGGATGGTGTCGTCTTCCAGTCGGTCGGCGACTTCAAGGGCAAGCTAGGCAGCAACCTGGCCCAACCCGGATCTCTGCTGAGCGCCCACTTCGCCAGTGGGCAGAACGAAAGTTCGCTGATCCACACCAGCTATTCAACGGGCGACGTCCGCATGGGGGTGCTGCGCAACGTCGCCCTGCCCGGGATGGACAAGCATTTCGTGATCACCTTCACGCGCAACACCGACGCCGTCTTCTCCGCCTGGTGGCGGGAAACCTGGCTCGGCGCCCTGGGACTGCTGATCATCGTGCTTTCCAGCGCGATCTGGTTGTTCGTTTACCCGCGACAACGTCAGGCGGCCTATCGCGAGCACGCCGCCCACCAGCAAGAGAAGGCGGCGGCAGAGGAAGCACGCCGGCAATCCCTGCAGGTTATCGAGGACTTGTACAACAACGCCCCCTGCGGCTACCACTCGCTGGATGCCGACGGCGTGATCCAGCGCATCAACCGGACCGAACTCGACTGGTTGGGCCTGCCGCGAGACGCCGTCGAAGGCCGGATGAAATTCAGCGAATTCCTCGACGACGCGGGCAAGGAAATCTTCAGCAAAGCCTATCCGGAGTTCATCACGAACGGCTCGACCATCAAGGACCTGGAATTCACCTTGCTCGCCCCGGACGGCAGTAGTCGCACCGTGCTGTTCAACACCACGGCGGCGCGCGACGAGCAGGGCAATTATCTGGGCTGCCGGACCACGCTGACCGACATCACCGCCCGCAAGCGGGCGGACCAGGAACTGGAGCGCCATCGCAACCAACTCGAATCGCTGATCGAGGAACGGACCCGTGACCTCGCCGTCGCCAAGGAGAAGGCGGAATCCGCCAACCGCGCCAAATCGCTCTTCCTCGGCAACATGTCGCATGAGATGCGCACGCCGATCCACCAGATTTCCGGCATGACCGGCTTGCTGCGGAAAGGCCCATTGACCGACAAGCAGAACAGCTACCTGACCCTGATGGATAGCGCGATCAATCGTTTGAACACGGTGATCGGCGGCATTCTCACTCTGGTAGACCTGGAGTCAGGTAGCCACTCGGTCAAACTCGCCCCGATCGACCCCGGCCAGGTAATCCGCGACGTCATCGCAATGCTCAACGAAAGGGCGACGCAGAAAAATCTGCAGGTCGACTTCACGGAAAACGGCATTCCCGGACCGGTTCAGGGCGACGCCGGCAACCTGAGAACCATCGTCGCCTGCTACCTCAACAACGCCATCACCTTCTCCGAACGCGGCCGCATCCAGGTCCGTCTGACCTGCATCGAGCAGGACGCCGGCAGCGCCCTGGTCCGCCTGGAAGTAGAAGACCAAGGAGTGGGCATCACGCCGGAAAACCGCGCCCGGCTGTTCGAATATTTCGAGCAACTTGATTCGTCCCACACCCGAGCCTACGGCGGCACCGGCGCCGGCCTGGCCATCGTCCGCGGACTGGCCCGGCTGATGGGCGGCGACGCGGGCTGCGACAGCACGCCGGGCGAAGGCAGCACCTTCTGGGCCAGCTTCGTTCTCGCCAAAGGCTCAGGCAAGGCCAGCGTGCCTGACGATTACACCATTTGACCGTCCGCCGGCGCGCGCCGCACCACGAGCCCGACACCGGCATCTCCCACGGAGGGCGCAATATGCAAGCAATGGCACTGAACCGCGCCTTCACCCTGATCGAGCCCGGACCGGTCGTCCTGGTGACGACGCAGGATGAAGGAAAGCGCAACATCATGACCATTTCCTGGACCATGGTCATCGACTTCAGCCCGCGCTTCGCCATCACCACCGGCGCATGGAACCACTCCTACGACGCACTGCGCAAAACCGGCGAATGCGTGATCGCCATCCCGACCGTCGATCTTCTCGACCAGGTGGTCGGCATCGGCACCTGCTCCGGCGCCGACACCGACAAGTTCGCCCGCTTCGGCCTGACCCCGGCGCCGGCCAGCCAGGTCGCCCCGCCGCTGATCGGCGAATGCCTGGCCAATATCGAATGCCGGGTCATCGACATTGTCGAACAACACAGCATCGTCATCCTGGAAGGACTCGCCGCCCACCTCGACAGCGAACGCCAGGAACGGCGCACGCTGCACGCGATAGGCGACGGCAGCTTCATCGTCGATGGTGAGCGACTGGAGCGAAGAACGCAGATGGCCGCGAAACTGCCGCCAGGCCTTTGATCCGCTTGCCGGCTGCGCCGACACCCCGGATTTCATGCCAAGGGAAAACCAAGAAGAGCAAGCTTGGCGCATCTCCTGAAATCCAAACCGACCAGGGCACAAAGTGCAGCCGGTGATCGAACGTAGAGCCCACCCTGCCCCATCTCGCCCTTGCCGCGCTGTTTGCCGGCAACGGCTACCGCAGCTTGGCCGAACCCGGCGCCTGACAGGTCACGGAACCCACGCCGACGGCAAGCCCCCCCTCGCCCCTCTCGGCGCCCCGCTTCCTTCAGCCCGAGATCGGGATATCCAGCGGGTGACAGACGCATGTTGCTTGGCGTCGAAGTACTTCTTAATGTTGTCGGTCGACTTTGCTGCGCGAACCGCTGTATCGATCAGGGACACTGAGGGCAACTCCTTCAAGGTCCATACCGTTGCCCCAGAATGTTGCCCCCAAATCGGCCCGCCTCCCAAGGTACGCCGACTCGCCTTTGCGGCCAGCAAAAAGGCCGGAAAACCCGATTTCTCGAGGCTTTCCGGCCTTCTATGGACTTACTTGGAACTGAAACTGGTGGCCGAATGTCCCTCGAACAAACTGCCAATTCGGCCATCAACAGGACAATCTCAATTCCTTGCCTGGCACAGTTGCCCCCAAAGTTGCCCCCATGGCGACACCGTCATTGCTGCCCCGAGCGTTCTGCGGCAGCTTGGCGCCTGACTCCCTTTTCTGGCGAATTCGCGAGATCCACGTCAATCACGCCCCACATCCAGCCGGAAAAATCGGGGTTCGCCTGATGCTCGTCTACGGTCTAGCTGCTGGGATCTCATCGGGCTCAATACCATCCATCCATAGCTCAATCGCTTCCCTAGCATTCTCGATTGCTTCGTCAAAGGTATCGCCAGCGGAGAAGCAACCGGGCAGATCAGGCACGACGACGCCAAAGGCATGCCGGTCGTCTCCAGGCTCAATGGCAACCGGATAGGCGGCGGACGGCACACCCTCACCCCTGCAGGGCGCTCAGGACAGCCGCCGGATTTTTGTCGATGACGTTCAGCAGGACCAGTGCCGGACCTTGGGGACTGCGGTCGCCGCGCTCCCAGTGCCGCAGCGTCGCCACGGAAAACCCGAAACGGGCGGCGAACTGCTCCTGGGTCATGGAAACCCGGTTGCGCAGCGCCTTGACGTCCACCGGCTGCGGCCGGTGGATCTTCACGCCGAGGCTTTTCCCCTCGGCGTGGCCGATGGCCTCCTGGAGCCCCTGCCTGATGCTTTCAAACGCGCTCTTGCCCATATCTCACTCCTCATACCATGCGGACACCAACAGCCCCACCAATCCTGCTAGGTCGTTTCGTTCGGCCTTGGTCAGGTTTGCCCGCTCATTCTTCGCGAACAGCGTCAGCAGGTAGAGCGGCATCGTTTCCGCGTGAAAATAATAGATCACCCGCACCCCACCGCTTTTCCCCCGGCCACCGCGCGACCAGCGCAGCTTGCGCACACCGCCAGTGCCTTCCATCAGATCGCCCGCCCTTGGATGCGTGGCCAGATAGCTCAGCACATCCCGGCGCTCATCGTCAGAGAGTAGCTTTTCAGCGCGACGGATGTATTCCGGCGTTTCGGCAATGGTTTGCATGGCTCTGATTCTAATCCACTGGATTAGTTCAGGCAACCTGCACCTTTCGAGGAGCCAGGCAGCTCTTCTCGCGCGTTCACACGCGTGTGCGCGCGCACGTGTGAGCTACAAAAACAGGTGTAACAAGCGATGTAACAAGGGAAAAGGAGGACTTTTTCATTGCCGGCGC
The DNA here is from genome assembly GCA_964523045.1 of uncultured Dechloromonas sp. Lineage (GTDB taxonomy): Bacteria > Pseudomonadota > Gammaproteobacteria > Burkholderiales > Rhodocyclaceae > Azonexus. Next base: position 5,347 of record CAZFXO010000105.1, read on the forward strand.
CATGGCCATCCCCATTGACTGTGCCGCCTTACCGACGGGGTGATGATCAACCATTGACATCGAGCAAGGCTTGCTTCACCGGGCGGGTCTTGCGCTGCCGGACATCCGGTTTGTGCTCATTGCCCTGCAGCTCGGCGCCGGCCGCTTTGCGCTTGTCCAGCCAAGCCTGGACCTCGTCAAAATCCCATGCCACGGTGCGCGGGGTCAGGTAGAAGCGAGCAGGGAAATCTCCCTTCTTCTCGAGCTCGTAGATCGTGCTGTCGGCCAACGGGACGATTTTGCGCAGTTCTTCGCGTCGGATTGCTCTTTTCATGGCCTTGTCCCTCTTGCTGTTCGATTCAAAGCGCTGTCGGATGACTGGCCCATCTCCCTTGCTGCCGGCCCATGGAGAGGTGGCGAGATTGCTCAGCGCGTCCCGGCGCTCATAGTCCGATAGAGGCTTTCCGCCGCTACAGACGCGCTCCGGCGTTTCGGTGATAGTTTGCGTGGGTCGGATTTTATTCCAGCGGATTGGTTCAACCAAGCCATGGTAATCGACGGCTGAGATCGAGACCCCTTGACCCAAATTGGCGACGAGGGCGGACGCGGGTGAAGTCTCTCGCGTGTACGCGCGTGTGCGCGCACACGTGTGAGCTACAAAAACAGGTGTAACAGGTGTAACGGTGTAACAACGCCCGAAAACCATTGCGGCACAACGATCTTGTTGTTACACCCCACACCCAATCCGGTGTAACAAGCGATGTAACAAGGGAGAAAGGGGGACTTTTGTTACACCCGAAACATCCCCGGTGTAACAACGGTGTAACAGCGGAAAGCCTTGTCCCACAATGGTTTTAATATACCTGTTACAGCGTTACACCTGTTACACCATATTTTTCTCTCACACGTGCGCGCGCATGTGCGCAAGCACGCACGCGCGTTTAGAAACCCTACCGGCGGTGGATTCGGCGGCGCGAAAAGCGAAGCCCACCCAGCACGAACATGAAAGATCGCCGCCAAGGCCACGCAAATCGCCATGGTTCGCTTTTCTGCTTGCCGCCAACACGGGAAACGCCACATGAACAAAAAAAAGCGCCATGAGGCGCTTTGTGTGCATTCCGAAGGGCTTCCGTATTCCACTACCTTTTCTTCATCCAATGAGAGAAATCCGGCTCCTGTTCCACGTCCGGCTCGATCAACGCCGCTCCAAGCCTGAATTCGTGATACGTCCTGGCCACCTTGGGATGACCGGCGGCCGAAACGGCGAATTTCCACCCGTTCCGTTTCAGCCACTCAATCTGCTTGCCCGGCAACTGCCTGGCCGTCAGCTCGATCATCTCTTCCTTGGTCAGGTAGGTATTGCTCATGCCACCGGTTACTCCACTCGTGTCGTTCGGACAAACTTGTAGAAGCGGCGCGTCTTGGGGTTGTCCGGCGTCCTGACAACCGTTGTCGCCACATCGTTGCCCTTTTCCAACATGCCCACTCTCGCCAGCACATTGGCGGCTGCCACGCGATCATAACCCTCGGCAATCTCATCGTGGAAAGCTGCCGGAAACACGTAAAACAACTGCTCGTCTCCCTTGTTCTGGCAGTACCCAGCCACATCGCGCAGGCTGATCGGCGCATCGCCGCCGGCAACATGCCAATCGATGAAGCGGCTGTAGGAGTGTTTGGCAAACCACCCCTCAGCCTGGCTGACGATCTGTTCGTCTTCCCTGTTCCCGAGGCCGTAGCGCTCAAGCCAGGCATGAAAGCAACGCCGTAGCGCGTTGCGCCCTTCCAGTGCCCGCCAACCGGTCATGCCGGCCTCGGTGGCAATCTCCAGCGCCTCGCCAGCAGCAGCAAAGCGCATAGCGACCCGACGCACCTGACCACTGGCTGCGCTTGGCAGCTCGTCGACGGCGTCGCTGATCGCCTTGCGCATCCTCGCCGCTATCTCTTTCGACCGGCCTGAGACATGGGCAACGAAGGCCCGCCCAACGGCGCCATGGTTGTCCTGTGTCGCCCGATCCAGCGCCCTGGCCAGGTGATTCGAGTCTGGCTGACCGTTCAATGTCTCGAAACACCCCATGCCGGTGCCAGCATCCGCTGGCAGACACGCCAGGCGCACTTCCTGTCCTGCCCGAGTTCGCCGGCCACCGCCCTGCATTACCCCCGTCAGGTCGATCTCGCCCGTCGACAGCACCAATATCCGCCAGCGCAACATTTCGCGGTTGCCTCCATCACGGGCGCCCTGCATCTTGCCGGTGCCGTTGAACAGGCGGTAGGCAGCCATGCTGATAGCCTCCGGCGAGCCCTGGCCGATCTCGTCCAGTGCCATCAAGCCATCGTTGCGCGCGGCGGCGGCGTTCGACAAGGCAAGGGGAGTGGCATCCCAGTTCAGCACCTGCTCACGCGGATGCCCCCAAACCGAAGCCCCCACGTTGGCCGACGTGGTCTTGCCGCAACCCGATGGGCCGTAGAGGTGGAACCCGCCGCATTCCAGCCCTACCAGGTGCAGCAACGGCGCCGCCAGCGCCGCCCCGATGGCCAGCATCGGCCGCGAATTGCCGGTACACAACCTGGCAACCCCTTCCCGCCAGCTCTCGACACTGCCTTTCGGCTGGTACGCGTGGGCGTGACTCCGGTCGCCGTTGTAGAACAAGGGCGATGCCGGCGTACCGATCACCTCCCCACTGGGCAGGATGTACGCACCATCGTTCCAGCCGCCGCGATGGCTGATGGTATGCATGAGATCCTCGCCACCGGTTTGCAACCAGGAAGCCAGATGCTCCTGAGCTCGACGAGCCGGCGCGATATACAACCCGCCGCCCCGTAGCTGCGCCCACCCTTGGCGATCACCGACCATGCCGAGACTCATGGCCAGCATGCGCTCCTGATTCTGCCCCCGTGAGCGCCAGCGTAATACCCGGTAGTGCTCGTTTCCCTCATCAATGCCGCGGCCGATGAGTTCCAGGCGATCACAGAGCAACATGGGTGGCAGCTCAATGACCTTGCCGCCCTCGGCAACCTTGGTGCCAATGAAGAAGACCCCGTTATCGCGCACCTCGGTACGCGGCTCGGGCACCGCCTCAACACTCGCTTCTTCCTTAGGGAAACGCTGAACAATTCACCGAGCCCTGGAGAATGAAGCAGGTGAAGGT
>CAZFXO010000106.1:0-8346 GCA_964523045.1 uncultured Dechloromonas sp.
TCGACGCGGCTGGGCAGCGCGTCGAGGATCTCGGTATCGAAGACGAAGGCGCAATGCACCGGGCGCCCGCTGGTCAGGGCGGCGGCGAGGGCGGCGTGGTCGTGGTCGCGCAGGTCGCGACGGAACCAGACAAGGGCGGGGGCTTTATCCATCGGTCGATTATAGAGGCCGGCGGACGGGCATGAAAAAGGCCACCCGCGCGGGGTGGCCGAAAGTGAACCGCTCTGTCGGCGGTTTCAGTTGATCGTGTAGCTGTTCAGCAGTTGCGGCAACTTCAGCAGCCACAGCCGGGTCGGCCGCTCGGACGCCTTGCCGCGGGTGACGCGGGCGGCGGTGGCGCCGTTCGGACAGTTGCTCAGGGCGCCGGTCGAGGCGTCGAGCGTACAGTCTTCCGGGCTGCCATCGACTTCGTTGCCGGTGGCGTCGACCAGGATCGAGCGCAGGCCGAAGTCGTTGTCGTTGATCAGCGCGACCGTCTGCCCATCGACCAGGGTCAGACCCTCGGCCTTCTCCGCCTTCCAGCCCAGTGCGTTGAGATCGACCAGCAGGCGCTTGCGCAGCGGCACGACGCTGGCCCAGCTACGCGTGGTGTCGGTCATGGTGCTGCCGTCGATGCTGTTCATCTCCAGACCGTAGCCGTCGCCTGCGATGTCGGTCGCGTTGGCCGGCAGTTCGACCAGCATCAGGAAGTTGCGGACGACGTTGTTGGCGTCGGCGCCCTGTTCGATGACCAGGAAACGGTTGTTGCCGAGCGCCACGACGTCGCCCAGCTTGGCGCTGCCGGTGCGGTTCTTGGCCCATTTCTCGCCGGCGATCGCGTAATCGAGCGGGTAGGCGTAGAGGTGGGAGGTGCCGGTCGCCGGGTCGAAGGCGAGCCAGCGGGCGAAGCGCGCGAAGTCGCGAACCTTGACCTTGTCGCCGTTCTTGCCGTCCTGGTCGAGATCGCTGACGTCGAGCGCCTCGATCGATTTGCCATTGGCGTCGAGCGGGTCGATCGGGCTTTGCAGGAAGCCGTACAGGATGCCGCCGCTCAGCGTCAGGCCTTCCATGCCGCGGTTGGCGCGACGTTGGGCGAGGACCGCCGGCAGGTCGCCGGCGGCGCTGCCCGGCTGGTACTTCTGCAGGATCTTGCCGGTGGCCGCGTCGACCTTGACGATGAAGGGGCCGTACTCGTCGGAGATCCAGAAGACGCCGTTGGCGCTGTCGTAGATCAGGCTTTCCGGGTCGAGGCCGTTGCTGTCGTAGCCGGCGCGGGCGGCGTCGTAGGTGAAGGCGTCGGTGAGCGGAATCTCGCCCGAGTTGCCGATCGCGCCGGCCGGCACCGGGCGGCCGCTGATCGGCGTACCGGCGGCGGTCTTCAGCGTCAGCAACTGGTCGATGCGGGCGCCGTCGCGGTCGATGACGATGCTGGCGATGGACGGCGTGAAGTCGGGCGCCGGGAAGACCTTGCTCGCCTTGCCGTCCGGGTTGCTGACGGTGGCCGGGGCGTCGCCGTTGGGACCGCGATCGGTGACGCTGTAGAAGCTCAGCGTGCCGTCGCTGGCCTTGCCCTTGAAAGCGAGGCCGGAGCCGGCGGCGGGGAAGAAGCCGTGCGGGAAATCGGCGCGGATGGCGGCGTTGCTGCCCGGGTAGGGGACGTGCAGGGCGTCCGCCGCGGCGAGGGTGTACTTGGTGACGGCGATCTTGCCGCCGGCAGTGGCTTGCGACTGGGACGAGGTTTCGCTCTGGCCAAGCGCGGTTGCCAGGGTGCCTTCGAAATGCTCGCGGGCCAGCGTCTCGCGTTCGTCGTCCGGGATGCGGGCGCTGTAGGGCTGACCGAAGGCGTCATTGACGCCGCTCGGCAGCAGTGCCGCCAGCGCCGTCCGAAAGTCGCCGGCAGCGAGGCTGAAGTCGATGGTCTTGCCGGCCAGCGCGGCGATCACCGCCGGCGTGATGCGGATGCCGTTGGCCGGATTGTCGTCGTCGTCGAGGATCTGCAGCAACAGCAGGCGGTTGTTGACGCCCTGCGTGCTTTCGCTCCAGGCGGCGACGCCGGCCAGTTCGAGCGGGGTGACGGTGGTGGCGCAGGCGGCGCTGCCGAGTTCGATGTCGGCCAGCGAGAAGCTGACGGTGTCGCCAGTGCGGCATTCGAAGCGGCCGTCGTCGGCAGTCGTGCCGCTCTTGCCGGAGCGCGAGGCCTGCCAGGCTATGCCGCTGACCGCGGCGTCAAGGAAACGGCCGCTGACGCTGCTTGAGCCGCCGTCGCCGCCGAGGCAGCCGGCGAGGCTGAAGAGGAGGGTGCAGGCGAGGGCGATGCGGGTTTTTTTCATCTGGATTCTTCCCTGGTAAAAAAACTGCCCACCGTTGGGGTGGGCAGTGATTGCTGGCGGAGAGGATCAGGCGCCGACTAGGCCGCCGTCGTCCTTGGTGATGACCACAGTCGTCGAGCGCGGCCGGGCGTTGCCGCCTTCCGGCCAGTGGCTGCCGAAATTGGCCGGGGTGGCGATATCGGCGGCGGTGGTGCGTTCGCCCGGGTGCTGGATGTTGACGAAGATCGTCTTGCCGTCCGGCGTCTCGGTGATGCCGGTGATTTCGCAATCCTTGGGGCCGACCAGGAAGCGGCGCAGCGTCGCCGCCGTCGCCTTGGTGCCGGCATAGGTCTGCACCGTCTGGTCGGCGCCGCCGTTGCTCGGCACGGCGGTGCTGGTGACGTTGACCGCGCCGCCGTCGCCCTGCTTGCCCGGCAGGGCCGCCAGCATCATGCAGTTGGTGACGTCGGTGTAAGCGTCGTCGTCAGTCTGCAGCCACATCAGGCCGGGCACCGCCTGGCTGAACCAGAGGCCGTCCGGGCTCGAGAAGTCGTTGTCGTCGGTGAGCCCGGAGAGGTTGATCGTGGCGCCATCCATGTCCGCTTCGGCGCCGAACAGATAGACGTCCCAGGCGAAGGTGGTCGCCGCGTGATCGCCGCCGGTTTCGTGGATGCGCACGATGTGGCCGTTGGGATTGCCGGTGCCGGCCTTGCCGTCGCTATCGACGTAGTAGCGCGGGTTGGCGGCGTCGAGCGCCCAGTCCTGGCCACCCAGCGTGGTGCCGGTCTTGCCGCGATTGGCGTTCTTGGTCAGGGTGACGTAGATGTCGCCGGTGACCGGATGGACGCCGGTCCATTCCGGGCGGTCCATCGGCGTTGCGCCGACTGCGTCGGCGGCCAGGCGGCTGTTGATCAGCACCTCGGCCTGGTCGGCGAAGCCATAGGCGGCAGCGGCGATCGCCGGGTTGGTGATGGTCAGCTCGGTCCATGTGCCCGACCCGTCGGCATTGAAAGTGGCGACGTAGAGCTTGCCGTCGTCCAGGTACTTGTTGCCGGCGGTCAGGCCGCCGTTGGCGTCGGCGGCGTCCCAGTTGGCGTTGGAAACATACTTGTAGATGTATTCGCCAACCGCGTCGTCGCCCATGTAATAGACCAGCGGCTTGCCGGCGACGGCCTTCGCCGGTTGCGCGCCTTCATGGCCGAAGCGGCCCAGGGCGGTGCGCTTGCGCGGCGCCGCGCCAGGGCTGAAGGGATCGATCTCGACCACCCAGCCCATGGTGTTGGCGGCGTTGCGGTAGTCGTCGGCGGCGCTGGCGCCGGTCGGCGTGATGTTCCAGCGCTCGTACTGGCCCGTGCCGCTGGTGTCGCCGCCGGCCGGGTTGGCCCAGCCGTAGCTGCCGTCGCTGGCGCCGCTACCGATGTAACGCTTCTGCGTGGCGGCGGCCTTGGCGCCGAGCGTGCTGCTGTCCGGACGCTTGAAGTAGCCGGCCCAGTTTTCCTCGCAGGTCAGGTAGGTGCCCCAGGGGGTCGTGCCGTTGGCGCAGTTGTTCAGGGTGCCGCGGGTGGTGTTGCCGGCGGTCGAATACTTGGTGACGAGCAGGGCGGAGGCGGCGGCCGGGCCGCTCAGCGCCATTTCGCTGAGCGCGGTGTAGCGGCGGTTGAAGCCGGAAAGCTGGTTGACCGTGAAGGTCGAGCCCTTGACGATCTCGATCACCGAGACGCCGTGCGCGTTGACTTCCTTGTCGATCTGCGCCGCGACGCGGGCCGTCTTGTTGAAGCCGGCGGCGGCGTCGGCGGCGGTGTGCAGGAAAACCTGGGTGATGTTCTCGTGGTTCATGCACAGCAGGCCACGGGCGTTGTTGCTCAGGTCCTTGGCCAGGCCGGCGGCGTTGAGGCCGAAATAGGCCATGCCGTCGTGGTGGTCGCCGGCGCGGAACTGGAAGCTGGCGGCGCTGTCCGTGCCGTCGTTGGCGTAGGCGGCGGTGGTGGAGTTGAGCGGGTCACCGAGACGGTAGAGGGCGCTGAAGCTGTAGCCGGTCGGGATGCGCAGCACGTCGTCGAGACCCTTGGCGACGGCGTTGAAACCAAGCTTGAAGCCGTTGTCCGTGTTGCTGCTGCCACCACCACCGCTGTCCAGGCAACCGGTCAGACCGAAGCCCATGAAGCTGCCGGCGGCCAGCCCGAAGCCGCCCTTGAGCAGGTTGCGGCGCGACAGGCGGGCGTTGAGGACGCTGGCGAAGTCGGGGTTGCCGGAATCGTTGCGGCAGATGTCGTCGCAGCCGTTCGGCGACTCGGGATGATGCTTGGTCAGGATATCGGACATGGGCGTGTTCTCGGTATGGGGTTGGAGGAAAACGCCGGTGATTATCGATAGCGATGATGACGTGGCGATGACCGGGGTGTTTCAGCGCCAGCGGTAATCGACCGTGTAGTGGCCATCTCCGCCGCCACTGATGGCCGGCAACAGGCGCAGGTAAGGCGCGAGTGTAGTAGCGGCGGCCCCCTGCAGTTCGACCTTGCCGTGTACTCGCGCCGGCTCGATGCGGCCGTCGACGCGAATTTCGCCGGGGCGGCCGCCGCTGACCACGGCGCTCGCCGCCTGCCCGTCCCAGCTCCAGTCCAGACGATAGTCGCCGAGCGCTTGCCCGGCCAGCAGGCCGCTCGCCGCTCCCAGCCAGCGCAGTTCGCCAGTCGCTCGCGGCGCCGCTGAAGTTGGCGCCCACTGCAGCCGGGTGGCGCGCAGTTGCAGCGTTCCCTGCCAGTTGTCGAGCGGCAGGCCGAGCGCCGGCTGGGCGAGCAGCGCGGCTGCCGGGAGGCTGATGCCGTCGATGTCGATGCGCTCAGGAGCGGACCAGACGAGTTGGCCCTGTTCCAGTTGGGCGCGGGCCAGCGCGTCGCCGGCCGGCAGTTGCCAGGCGAGCTGGCCGAGGGCGTACCAGTCCTTGCCGCTAGCCACGTACAACTGGCCCTGGCCGCGCCACAGCGTGCCGCTCGTCGCCGCCAGCCGACAGCGCTCGGCGCAGGCCGCGGCAAGCAGGCGAGCGGCGAGATGGGCCGGCAACTGGCCGAGGATCAGCGCCAGACAGAGCAGCGCCAGCAGCAGGCGGCCGCCTCTCATGAGGCTTTGCCGGCGGCCCGGTAGCTGGCCTCGATCTGCAGCGTCGCGCCGCTGCCGGCGATGCGGCAGCTTTCCAGGCGCAGTCGCTGCTCCTCGTGCACGGCGGCGGTCCATCGCAGCCAGGCGGCCAAGGCGGTGCTGCCGCGCAAGCTCAGGCGGCCGTCGTCCTCCCAGCGCGCGGTGATGCCCGGCCCGAGTTCGCCCAGCCGCGTCTGCACGACGCTGCGCAGCGCTGCCGTATCGACCGGCGCGAGCGGCGTCGCCGCCAGGCGTTGCCAGGCGCCGGCCAGCGCCGTCATGCGTGCCGCCTGCGCGGTGAGTTCCGGCAACAGGCGCAACTGGCGGCGCCGCGCGTCTTCGAGTTGCCACAGCAGTTGGCCGGCGATGGCGAGGCCAAGGACGACCGCGGCGAGGCGCAGGATGGCCTGCTCGCGCGGCGCGCGGGCGGCCCAGAAGATGGCGGCGCGGCGCCGCCAGGCGGGGGCGAGATCAGCTTTCATCGGCGTTCTCCGGCACTCAGGGTGAATTCGGGCGGGGTTCCGGCAGGCGGGCTCAGCGTCAGGCCACGTTGGCGGGCGGCGGCGGCGAGGCGTTCGCTGGTGCCGGCGTCGAGGCGGGCGACGGTGACGCGCAGGCGGCCGTCGGCGTAAGCCAGCGCCAGCAGCGGCAGTTGTTCCGGCGGCAGCTCGCTGAGGGCGTCGGCGAGGACCAGGAAATCGTCGCCGGCCAGCGCGCCGCCGGCTTGTGCCCTGGCGTCGAGCTGGCGCTGCGCCTGGCGTAGCGGATCGACCATCGGCGCCTGCGGCAGGATTTCGTGGAACTGGCGGGCGATTTCGCCGCGCAGTTGCCGCGCCAGCCAGGTGTGCCAGCCCCATTGCCCGAGTGCCATCGCCAGCAGCAGTGCGCCGAGTCCGGCGGCAAGGCGCAGCGTTGGCCGCAGGCGGCGCGCCCAGTCCACGTGCGGCCGGGGCGGCGCCAGCTCGCCGACCAGAAAGCCGGGGCCGTCGGGGACGCGCAGCGCCGGCACAGGGGCCGCTTGCAGTTGCTCGGACGCCGCTGCCAGGGCGTTTGCGGCATTGGCGTCGAGCGCGCTGGCAGCGATTGGCGCGCCCGGTGCCAGCAGTGTCAGCCAATCGGTCAGCGCGGCGTCGAGCGGCAGGGCGATGAAGCCGTCGTCCTGGCGCAAATTCAGTTCGCTATCGACCGCCAGCGCTTGCCCGGGCGCCAGCGCCAGCGCCAACGGCCAGGCGGCGGCGGGCGTCCAGCCCAGCTCCTGCAGACGCTGGCAAAGGGCGGCAAGGCGGGCGCGGCCGACGCTGGCGACGCAGCGCCGGCCATCGGCCAGCGCGCCAGGGGCGACGGCGAACAGGAGGTGTTCGGCCGGTTCGAGCAGGCTGTCTTCGAGCGCGGCGGCGATCACCGCCTGGCGTTCGCCCTGCGGCGGCGGCGGCAGGCGGGCCGGCAGGGCGGCGACCTGGCGGCCGGCGAGCAGCAGGCGGCAGCGGTCGCCGTCGCCAGCGCGCGGCCATTGGCCGGGCTCGTCGCAGCCTTGCCCGAGCAGGCGGCCGTCGCCGGCGTGTAGTTGCCAGGGGCAGGCGCGGGTTTCCTGCGGCCAGCCGGAAGAGATGATCAGGGTCAGGATCTGGTTCATAGAAGGGTTTGCCAGACAATCTCCGGCAATCTGCCGTTGGCGTTGCGGCGGACCAGACTGGCGACGCGGCTGCGCGCCCGGTCGCGGTCGACCTCGATTTCGATCAGGAAATGGCTGCTCACGGCGGCGATCGGCAGCAGGCTGCCGGGCAGGCCGGGGTCGCCCAGGCGGTTGCGGAAATCGCCGCTGTCACGAAACGGCAGACCGCGTCGACCGGCCGCCAGGCTGGCCGCTGCGGCTGGCGAGAGGCCGGGCTGCAGGGCCGAAAGCACGGCCGGCGTCGCGGTATTGACGTTGACCGGCTGGCTGCCGGCGAGGACGCAGACCTGGCCGCTCAGCCGGGCGAGAACGCCGGCGTCGTAGCCGGCCAGCTCCGGCAGTTCGCCGATGGCGACGAGGGGCCGCCCGCCCGCCGGCGCGCCATCGCCGGCGGCGCCGTCAGCGTTGCCGGTCAGGCGTTCGGCCAGGACGCCGGCCAGCTTGTCGGGCAGGCCGAGGATGGACAGCAGGCGGCGATAGGCGGCGAAGGCCTGGAGATCGAGCCGGCCGTCCTCGCGACGCAGGTTGTTGAGGTTGAAACGGCCCTGCAGGTCGACGATGCGGCCGCTGATGCGGGCGCCGTCGTGGCGCAGCGGCGGCAGTTCGCGCGCCCAGTCCTCGTCCAGCGTGTCGATGGCGCTGCCGGCGGCGTCGGCGGCGAGCAGGGCGCGGGCGTAGGCGACGGCGTTGCGCGCCTGCTCGGTGGCCTGCGCCTTGTCGCGGGCGCTGTCCACGTCGTCGATCCAGGCGTCGAGGTCGGCCAGCAGCGTCGCCATGGTCGCACTGACCAGCGCCACGACGAGCAGCGCGGCGACGACGGCGGCGCCGCGCTGGCGCTCATTCGGCCGCGGCGACATCGAAGATCCTTTCCACGGTGCCGCCCTCGGCCAGACTCAGGCGCAGGCGCAGGGCGCGCGGCAGCGCCCGGCCGTCGCGCTGCGGCCAGACGGCCAGCCAGCGCCGTTCGTGGTCGAGCACGCTCAGTTCGCAGCCGCTGACCCCGGCCAGCAGGCGATGGCTGACCTGCGGTGCCGGCGCGTCGTAGGCCGGCCAGAGCAGCAGTTCGAGGCCGCCGGCCCGGCAGCGATAGGCCAGGCGGCGCAGTTCGCCGCCGGCGACGGCGCGGGTCAGCGTCAACTGGGCCGGCTGGCCGCCCAGTTGCCAGGCGGGAAGTTCGCGCCCGTCGGCATCGCGGCCGGCGACGGCGATCGCCTGTCTACTGTCGTCGCCGACCCGGGCCAGGGCTAGCGC
>CAZFXO010000107.1:0-8298 GCA_964523045.1 uncultured Dechloromonas sp.
CCATGACCCCCACCCCCATCCCCGACGTACAAAGCTCCGCCGACACGCGCCAGATCGCGATCAACAAGGTCGGCATCAAGGCCATCCGCCACCCGATCAAGGTCCAGGACAAGGCCGAAGGCATTCAGCACACGATCGCCGTGTTCAACATGTATGTCAGCCTGCCGCACAACTTCAAGGGCACGCACATGTCCCGCTTCGTCGAGATCCTGAACTCGCACGAACGCGAGATTTCGGTCGAAAACTTCCCGACCATGCTGCGCGACATGGTCGTCCGCCTGGAGGCGGAGAGCGGCCACATCGAAATGAACTTTCCTTATTTCATCAACAAGACGGCACCGGTTTCCGGCGTCCAGAGCCTGCTCGACTACGACGTCACCTTCATCGGCGACATCTGCGGCGGCGAAATCGTCACCTCGGTCAAGGTCGTCGTCCCGGTGACCAGCCTCTGCCCGTGCTCGAAGAAGATTTCCGAGCGCGGCGCTCACAACCAGCGCTCGCACGTCACCGTCACCGCCCGCACCAACGACTTCATGTGGATCGAGGAACTGGTCCAACTGGTCGAATCGGAAGCCTCCTGCGAACTCTACGGCCTGCTCAAGCGCCCGGACGAGAAGTACGTCACCGAGCGCGCCTACGACAACCCGAAGTTCGTCGAGGACATGGTGCGCGACGTCGCCGCCCGCCTCAACGCGGAAGCGCGCGTCGACTCCTACGTCGTCGAGTCGGAGAACTTCGAGTCGATCCACAACCACTCGGCTTACGCGCTGATCGAGCGCGACAAGCGGGTCAGCTAAGCACGCCTTTCGGTTAACAAAAAAAGGGGCCGAAGCCCCTTTTTTCATGCCCTGCGGCAAACCGTCGATCAGGCGGAAGCCTTCTTCGCCGGCAGCTTTTCCTTGATCCGTGCGGACTTGCCGGAACGCTCGCGGAGGTAGTACAGCTTGGCGCGACGGACATCGCCGCGACGCTTCAGCTCGATCGAAGCAACCAGCGGCGAGTAGGTCTGGAAGGTACGCTCGACGCCTTCGCCCGAAGAAATCTTGCGGACGATGAAGGACGAGTTCAGGCCACGGTTACGCTTGGCGATGACGACGCCTTCGTAAGCCTGCAGACGCTCGCGGTTGCCTTCCTTGACCTTCACTTGAACGACGACGGTGTCGCCCGGTGCGAAGTCGGGGATGGTCTTGCCCAGGCGGGCGATTTCTTCTTGTTCCAGCTGTTGAATCAGGTTCATGTGAGATCCTTTTTGTAAAACATTACTCACCGCATTGCTCCGCACCGGAAATTTCCGCGAGGAGTTGCGTCTCTTCCGCAGTCAGACTGCGTTGCGCCAGCCATTCGGCAAACAGCTCCGGACGGCGCTTCCGGGTCCGCGCCAGCGACTGCTTTAGCCGCCAGCGACGAATTCTCTTGTGATCGCCGGACATCAGCACCTCGGGCACCGGCATCCCTGCGTAAAGCTCGGGACGGGTGTAATGCGGACAATCCAGCAAACCACCGACAAACGAATCTTCCACCGCCGAAGCGGCATCACCAAGCACCCCCGGCAACTGGCGGACGACGGCATCGATCAGCACCATCGCCGGCAACTCGCCACCGGAGAGCACGAAATCCCCGATCGATATTTCTTCATCGACGCAGCGCTCGATCAAACGCTCGTCTATCCCTTCATAGCGACCGCAGAGCAGGATCAGCCCTTCGCCACCGTTCGCCAGCCGCATCACCCGTTCGTGGGTCAGCGGCGCGCCCTGCGGCGACAGGTAGATCACCCGGCTCGCCGCGACACCCGCCGCAGCCTGCGCAGCCTTCGCCGCAGCAATCGCCGCCGCCAGCGGCGCGGCCTGCATCACCATGCCAGGGCCACCACCGAAAGGCCGGTCATCGACCCGACGCCAGGCGTTTTCCGCGTAATCGCGCGGATTCCACGCCTGCCACGCCCACCGTCCTTCTTCCAGCGCCCGGCGGGTAATCCCGCTCTCTGTGACCGCCGCGAACATCTCCGGAAACAGCGTCACGCCGTCGAAACGGATCACCAGTCGCTGCCCCAGGCCACCCGGATCACGCCGGCCGGCTTGTCCACTTCCAGAACGACCGCATCGACGAAAGGCAACAGCCTCTCTTCACCGGCATCGTTCACCACCTGCAGCACGTCGTTGGCACCGGTCTCAATCAGACCGGCAACCTTGCCGAGCCCTGCACCTTCCTCATTGACCACCTCCAGACCGAGCAGATCGGCCCAGTAAAACTCGTCGCCGCCGGTTTCCGGCAAGGCTTCGCGCGGCACGCCAACCAGTTGGCCCTTCAGCGCCTCCGCGGCGGTCCGGTCAGCAACGCCGGCAAACGAGACCACCAGCCCATCGCCGTGTGCCTTCAGGCCGTTAAGTTCGACCTCACGCCAAGGCCCACCTTCCCGCCCGAGATGCCAGACCGGTATGCGACGCCAGTCGAGCGGATCATCCCCGTAAGGATGTAACCTGATCCAGCCGCGGATTCCGTACGCTTCGGCAAGCCTGCCGAGGACGACAATATCGTTGCTGGACAAGGCGTTACGAAACTCAGGCAGCCTGCTTGGCGTTCTGCTTGACCAGACGAGCGGCAGTCGGCGACAACTGGGCGCCTTGCTCCAGCCAGTAGGTCAGACGATCAGCGGCAATACGCAGTTGCTCGGCAGCACCGGAAGCGACCGGGTTGTAGAAGCCGATGCGCTCGACGAAACGACCGTCGCGGCGATTGCGGGAATCGGTGACAACCATGCTGTAGAACGGGCGCTTCTTGGCGCCGCCACGGGCGAGACGGATAACAACCATGTGAATACTTTCGTAAGCGGGGAAAAAGACGCAAGATTATAGCGGTTTGTCGATGAAAAACAAGCCACTTAACAGGGAAGCGCCGAGCACGGAGCCAGCTCTTGGTGCCGAGCAAACAAGTTTTTGCTATTCTTTACAAATCATGGCAAAAATCGCAGACAAGGAAGCTCCCCCGGCGAGCGAGGAACTGGTCAAGGGCATCCTTGAATGGCTGGCCTTGGCGCGCGGCCACTCCGAGGATGCCGAGGAACTTCTGCAGCAACTCCTCAGGCTGCGCGAGGCGGCGATCGGACCGGTTCCCCACGTAAAACTCCTTGACCTGCTGTTTGCCCATGCCGAGTCGATCGTGCAAGCCGAATTGCTCGGCCTGGACCAGGCGACCCTGCCGATCACCCGAAAGACCCGGCAGAAAACCAAGGCGCTGCTGAAACTGCTGGAAACGCTGGCTCAGGAATATTTCAATTCACTGGCTGCCCACTACAACCCGCAGGACACCCTGCCCGACGAACGCATGCAGGCTTCGCTGCGGCGTGCCGTACAGGCGATTGGCGCACAGATCCAGATTCACCATCTGATCGCCGCACCTCCCGGCAACGGGCTGTGGCAACAACTGAACGCGGCATACCGTACCGCTCGCCGACTCGGCATCGAGCACCTGACCGGCTCGACCGGGAACACCAGCATCGAACGGATGTACACCGACATCCTGCTGAAGGCGATCGCCCAGCCCGCCTCATTTTCCCCCGCCGAACTGGCATTGATCGGCACCCTGACCGAGCGCCTCGGACACTTGATCAGGCTTGGCGATACACCGCCCGACGGCGCCGGCGACGATGTGTTCTGGATCGATCTCGAGCGCGACAGCCCGGCCTATGCCCTGGCAAGACGCCAGCCCGGCGAAGGCATCAGGGCACTTTATTTTGCCGGCGGAGAACTGGCCGCCGAGGTCCGCAAGATAAGCATCGCCCTGGCCGCCGGCAGCGAACCTGAAACACTGGCCCTGCCGAAGCTGGCGGGCGAACCAGCCGGACTGGGCGTCCTGCGGCGCCTGGAAAAGCTTTGGGGACTTCCTGCCAAACGCAAATTTTCTCGTCGGCGTCACGCTTACCGCGCCCGCCTCTGCCTCGGCCTGGAGGGACTGCATCGCTTGCTGCAGCGCCAGGAAAGCACGGATGACCTCAGCGAATGGATGGTCACCAACGAAAGCCCGGAAGGCTATGCCTTGATGCACATGAGCGGCAGCACAGCCAGGCTGCGCGTCGGCGACCTTGTCATGCTCCAGCCGCGCGACGAATTTTCCCCGCGCAACGACAACTGGCATGTCTGTATCGTCCGCTGGGCGATTTCGGAAAACCCGGAACATATAGAAATCGGCTTGCAGGTACTGGCAACCCGAGCCGTCTCGGCAAGCCTCGCCGACCCCGGCCAACCGGGGAACGCCCCCCTGACCGTCCTGGTCCTGCCGGAAGCGCCACCGGTGCGCACGGCACAATCGCTGATCGCACCGACCGGCTGCCTCGGCGAAAATCGCCGCCACCTGGTGCTACTGACCGAACAGGGAAACCTGCAGATCCGCGAAGTCCAGACCACCTCGCTGCACGAACAGACCGCCGCCGTCGAAATCTTCACCCTGCTGCCCGACAGCGAGGACTGAGTGCGGCGGCTATAATCCGGCCCCATGCACGACATCCTCGTCCTCTATTACAGCCACCACGGCTCGGTACGCGCGCTCGCCGAGCGCCTCGCCCGCGGCATCGACTCGGTCGCCGGCGTCCATGCCAGGCTGCGCACGGTGCCCCGTGTCACCGCCGTGTGCGCAACCGGCGAAGCGGCGATTCCAGACAGCGGCGCCCCCTACGTCGAAATGCGCGACCTCGAAGAATGTGCCGGCCTGGCGCTGGGCAGCCCGGTCCGTTTCGGCAACATGGCGGCAGCGATGAAATACTTCTGGGACGGCACCATCGCCGCCTGGCAGAACGGCACTCTGGCCGGCAAGCCGGCCTGCGTGCTCACGTCGAGCGCCAGCCAGCACGGCGGTAACGAAGCGACGCTGTTGAGCATGATGTTGCCGCTATTGCACCACGGCATGCTACTCATGGGCTTGCCATACACCGAACCCGAACTATCGTCGACCAGCAGCGGCGGCACACCTTACGGTGCCAGCCACGTTGCCGGCGCTGGCGGCAACCCCCAACTCAGCGACAGCGAATCCCGGCTGGCCTTTGCCCAGGGGCAGCGGCTGGCGCGCCTCGTCCTGCAACTGGAGCGCCGATGAGCCCGCGTTTCTACCAAAACCTGACCATCGTCAGCCTGATCGCCCTGACCTTCCTCTGCCTGGCCTGGGAGGCCTGGCTGGCACCGCTGCGCCCCGGGGGCTCCTGGCTGACGCTGAAGGCGGTCGTGCTACTGGCACCGCTGTTCGGCATCCTGCACGGCAAGCGCTACACCTATAAATGGCTGTCGCTGCTGATCCAGTTCTACCTGCTCGAGGGCCTGACCCGCGCCACCAGCGATCACGGGCTGGCGCAGTGGCTGGCCGTCGGCGAAACGCTGCTCGCCGTCGTCGTTTTTGCCGGCGCGGTGATGTTCATCCGGTCGACACGCAACACCGGGCCGCAATGAAAAAAGCCGCGCCCATGAGCGCGGCCTTCCAATCAACTGCAACCAGACCGGTCAGATGTCGTCGCCCTGGGCACGCACCTTGTCGAGGGTCGATTCGAGCTTGTTCAGCGCGTTCAGGTAAGAACGTGCCGAAGCAATGACGATATCGGTATCGGCGCCGTTGCCATTGACGATGCGGCCGCCCTTGGACAAGCGGGTCGTCACCTCGCCCTGGGCGTCGGTGCCGGTGGTGATGGCGTTGACCGAGTAGAGCAGCAGCTCGGCACCGCTGCCGGCAATGCTTTCGATCGCCTTGAAAGTTGCGTCGACCGGCCCACCGCCACTCGCTTCGGCCTTGTGCTCGACACCGCCGACGTTGAGAATGACCGTCGCCAGCGGCATCTCGCCAGTTTCCGAGGTAACCCGCGAATAGACCAGCTTGTAATGCTCCTGCTCCGGCGTCACGACCTCGTCGGAAACCAGCGCGTGCAAGTCCTCGTCGAAAATCTCGTGCTTCTTGTCGGCCAGTTCCTTGAAGCGGGCGAAGGCGGCGTTCAGCGTCTCGTCGCTGTCGAGTTCGATACCCAGTTCCAGCAGGCGCGACTTGAAGGCGTTGCGCCCGGAGTGCTTGCCGAGCACCAGCTTGTTCTGCGTCCAGCCGACGTCCTGGGCGCGCATGATCTCGTAGGTCTCGCGGTGCTTGAGCACGCCGTCCTGGTGGATGCCGGACTCGTGCGCAAAGGCATTGGCGCCGACGACGGCCTTGTTCGGCTGCACCGGATAACCGGTAATCTGCGAGACGAGCTTGGAAGCGGCGACGATCTGCGTCGTGTCGATCCGCGTCTCGACCGGGAAGACGTCGGCGCGGGTACGCACGGCCATGACGATTTCTTCCAGCGCGGCGTTGCCGGCGCGCTCGCCAAGCCCGTTGATCGTGCATTCGACCTGCCGGGCGCCAGCCATCACCGCTGCCAGCGAGTTGGAAACGGCGAGACCGAGGTCGTTGTGGCAATGCACCGACCAGATCACCTTGTCCGAATTCGGCACGCGCTCGATCAACTGGCGCATGGTCTCGGCGTACTGCGAGGGAATGTTGTAGCCGACCGTATCCGGCACGTTGATCGTCGTCGCCCCGGCCTTGATCACCGCCTCGAAGATGCGGCACAGGAAGTCGATTTCCGAACGCCCGGCGTCCTCGGCCGAGAACTCGACATCGTCGGTATATTGCCGCGCCCAGCCGATCGCCCTGACCGCCTGCTCAACCACCTGGTCGGGACTCATGCGCAGCTTCTTCTCCATGTGGATCGGGCTGGTCGCGATGAAGGTGTGGATGCGACCCGACTTGGCCGGGCGGATCGCCTCGCCGGAGCGGGCGATGTCGTTCTCGCTGGCGCGGGCCAGCGAGCAGACCGTCGAATCCTTGATCGCCTGGGCGATCGCCTGAATGGATTCGAAGTCGCCGGGCGAGGCGGCGGCAAAGCCGGCCTCGATCACATCGACGCGCATCTTCTCCAGTTGGCGGGCGACGCGGATCTTCTCCTCGCGCGTCATCGACGCGCCGGGGCTCTGTTCGCCGTCGCGCAGGGTGGTGTCGAAAATGACCAGATGCTGTTTCATATGTACTCCGTGAGACTCAGACCGGCTTGCGCTTCAGCAGGCCGACCGCGGCCAGGATGTAGCCGGACAAGCAATAGCCGACGAAGAAGGCGAACAGGGCGATTTCCGGGCTGTAGGCAACCAGCGCGAAAACCAGCGCAATCGCCGCAATCGAGAAGAAAGGCACGCTCTTTTTCAGATTGACGTCCTTGAAGCTGTAGTAACGGATATTCGAGATCATCGTCACTCCGGCCAGGACCGTCAGCAGGCAGGCGATCCAGCGCACGTCGCCACCCGGCACGCCGGCAACGATCATCACCCAGACCAGGCCGGCGACCAGCGCCGCCGCCGCCGGGGAAGGCAGGCCCTGGAAGAAACGCTTGTCCATCACTTCCAGCGTCGTATTGAAACGCGCCAGGCGCAGCGCGGCGCCAACACAATAGATGAAGGCGGCGATCCAGCCGATGCGCCCGAGATCGCGCAGCGCCCATTCATAGACAACCAGCGCCGGCGCGACGCCGAAGCTGACCATGTCGGACAGGGAATCGTATTCGGCACCGAAGGCCGACTGGGTATTGGTCAATCGCGCCACGCGACCGTCGAGGCCATCGAGCACCATGGCGATGAAGATCGCCATCGCCGCTCGCTCGAAGTCACCCTGCATGGCCTGAACGATGGCAAAGAAACCGGCAAACAGGGCCGCCGTGGTGAACATGTTCGGCAGCAGGTAGATGCCGCGCCGTTTGACTTCCGGATTGAACAGGGTTTTACGGGGTTTGAGTTCGGTCATGGGCAGCGAGGAAGAGCTGGAACGGTGCAAGGATACACCCTTCCCACAAACAATTCGGGCGGTGCAGATTCCTACACCGCCCAAAGCGAAGGTAGCGCTAGGCGCGCCCGCGCAGACAGTACGTCAGTACGGCAAGCGGAAGCAACGCCGCGCTACCGGGCCAGCGCCAAAACTTTAGTTCTTGGATTGGTCGACCAGCTTGTTCTTCTTGATCCACGGCATCATGTCGCGCAGCTGGCCGCCGACCGTCTCGATCGGATGCACGGCGTTCAGGCGACGGCGGGCCGTCATCGAAGGATAGTTGGTGCGGCCTTCGAGGATGAACATCTTGGCGTACTCGCCGGTCTGGATGCGCTTCAGGGCGTTGCGCATGGCTTCGCGCGACTGGGCGTTGATGACTTCCGGACCGGTCACGTACTCGCCGTACTCGGCGTTGTTCGAGATCGAGTAGTTCATGTTGGCGATGCCGCCTTCGTACATCAGGTCGACGATCAGCTTCAG
>CAZFXO010000108.1:0-8125 GCA_964523045.1 uncultured Dechloromonas sp.
TCGCCGGCGGCCGGGTCCATCCGGTGCAGTTCGCTCGAGATGGCGCTGATCGGGTGGATGACGAAGACGAGCAGGGTGACGACCATGGCGCCGGCGATCAAGGTCAACTGCCAGGTCAGCTGGACCGAGCGTTCGATGATTTCGTCGCGTACCTGGCTGGCGATCGCTTCCGGGTCGGGAACGAGGCGGACGCGGCCGATCACGTCACCTTCGATGAACGGCGAATTGATACTGCGCTCCAGGGCGTTGGCCGCATCAGGACGGGGTGTCCGGCGCCGCTGCAGGTCGATCAGCTGATTCTCGCCCTCGTGAATGGTGACGCGCAGGACTTCGGTATTGCTCAGCAGGCCGCTGGCAACCTCGCGGGCGAGTTCCTGGTCCTTGACGAAGCAGGCGACGCGCAAGGTGCTTTGCACGGTGTCGAGCAATTGTTCGAGACGGACCCGTGATTGTTCCTCCGCCGCGCTGCGCGCCGTGTGCACGGTATAGGCGAGCGTCGCGAAACCGACCAGCGCGAAGGCGAGGAGAGTGACCAGGATCGACCGGAACAGGATGCCGTCACGGGGCAGCGCGACTTTCATGGCTCACCCTTGGCATGAATTCGAAAACGATGCGCATGCGTCCGTCGACCTGCTTGCGTTCGACATAGGCAATTGCCCCCGGAACGCTGAGCAGATGCTGGATGACTTCGCTTTCCTCCCGGGTCTGCAGTGGCGGCGTCGCCTTGCCCGAGAAGTGCAGGCGGCTCCAGTAGGCGTTGATGCTGGC
Source organism: uncultured Dechloromonas sp. (assembly GCA_964523045.1). GTDB lineage: Bacteria > Pseudomonadota > Gammaproteobacteria > Burkholderiales > Rhodocyclaceae > Azonexus. The sequence goes on from CAZFXO010000108.1 coordinate 769, forward strand.
GGCGTCCTTGTTCACCAGTTGCTGGTAGAAGGCACTGCGCAGCGCGCTGGCCGGTGGCTGGTCGATCGGTTGCGCCGGCAGGCCGGAGGCCAGGGCGCGGTAACGGCCGAGGAAGATGTTGGCGACTTCTTCCCGGCTCAGCCGCTCGGTGGCCTGCTGCGCGGCCACGACCACCACCGGCTCGGCGTCTGCCAGCGGGCAGTTGGCGAGAAGCAGCAGGAGGAAGAGGAGGCGGGTCGGCATGCCGGGTCAGAAGACGAAATCGAGCGCAAGACTGAAGACGTTCAGGTTGCCGTCCCAGTCGTTTTGCGTGTAACGCTGTGGGAAACGCGAAGCGCGGTCGCCGCGGATCGTGTCCAGTTGCGCCTTGAGTGCCAGGTTGCGCTGGAAGTCCCAGCGCGCACCGAGGGTGTAGGTTGCCTGGTCGCTATGGGTCTGCGCCATGAACTGGCGGATCGCCGTTTGCAAGGCCGGGAGGGTCGGCGTGCTCAGGCTGGCAGCGCGCGAGCGGCTGCGCGAGTAGCCGAGGTAGGGGGTCACCGGGCCGACCCGGTAGGCCAGCATCAGGTAGCCGGCGCGGGTGTCCTCGTAGGCGGAAGTGGCGTAATGGATGCTGCTGACCTGGCCCTGGATCTGCAGCCGGCCTTCGTCGTAGATCAGGCCGAGGCTGTCGTAAGTGGCGTGGCGTCCTTCGATACTGAGTTCCGGCGCCAGTGTCAGGATCGGAAAGCCGGCCACGGCGTCGAGCGGCAGCTCGTGCTGAAAGCGGATCTGCGAGCGGCTGACGCGCAGTTGCCAGGGGCCGTTGAGGTAGTCGAGGTAGGCGCCGGCCATGCGCGAACCGCGCAGATCCCAGGTGTGCGGCTTGACCACCGGCGTCTTCTCGGCCGCCCAGCCGGCGAACAGCTTGCCGCGCAGCAGACCGTAGCCGGTGTCGCCGGTCAGGCTGGCATCGATACCGTCGAAATAGGAAACGACGATCGGCCCGAAATAGTCGACCGGCGGGCGCAGCATGGTGCTGGCGTAGCCGACCTGGCGGGCGTCGGCCTGCAGGTAGAACTCGGTGCCCATGCGGCCGGCGCGCAGCGTGAAGTCCGGCGCCAGATCGTGGCGCAGGAAGGCTAGGTTCAACTCGGGGCGCCAACTGCCGTCGTAGCGATAGCGCACCAGTCCCTGCATGACGGCGCCGGTGCGCGGGCCGATCGCCAGGTTCGCCTGCAGGCCGAACATGGTGTCGGTCTTGCCGCTCCAGTGCTTGCCCAGTCCGTCGGGCTGCGAAAGGTCGCGGACGAACTGGCTGTCCCTGCTGTCGCTGCGGGCGACGCCGAGCGTGCCGAACCCCTTGAATTCAATCGCCGGCCACGTCGTGGCGCTTGCCGCTTCGTTGGCGAAAGCCGGCCTGGCGACGGCCATGGAGACAGCAAGCAGGCAGGTGATCCGGAAGCGGTTGTGCATGGTCGGCCAAAGCGCTGGAGGGCGGTTAGTCTTTGTTCGGGATTATGCACGTTGTCTAGAGGCTTGGGGTTTTGCGAGCGGGGCCAAACCGACAAGCGGTATGTCGGAAAGCCGACAGACGCCTCGGTGTGGCGTCCGGATTCCCTTGTGCGACAAGGAAGGGCAATCCGGCAAGGAAATTGCTGTAAGACCGGGACCAAGACGAATCAACTTCAGGGAAGGAAGAAAAATGCTGATGGACCGTTACCAATCCTTGTTCTTCAACGCCAATTTCTGCGAAGCGGCGAGCCAGGCTGGCTGGCAGGCCTATCGCGGCGAACTGGTGCTGCAGGAAGGGGAAATCGCCGACGCCCAGGGGCGCCGCAAGCCGCCGCAACAGGTCATGAAGCAGGCCGTGCTGATGACCGCTGGCGATGAGCTGAAGCTGCTCGTCGGCTCGCTCGACGAACTGCAGTTCATGCCTTCCCTGCTCGACAAATACGGTGCCGACATCAAGGCCGGCAGCAAGGTCGTGTTGTACACGGTCAATATCGATCAGCCCTTCGTGTCGACGATCAACGGCGCGCAGTTCGTCTTCATCCCGATGGTGCAGGGCATGGTGTGGACCGAGCTGTGCGAGACGCTGGGCCTGGAAAAGAGCGACTTCAAGGGTATGGGCGCCGCCGACAAGGTGGTCCGCGTGTACGAGGAACTGCTGGTCACCCCGTTCAAGTACCCGGAAATGGCGCTCGACGAGGCGATGGGCAAGACCAACGCCAACAAGCGCGAGAACCACGGCGCCATCTGATGCCCTGGCAGGCTGAAATGGCCCTCGGGGTGGCGGAAATGGACGCCACCCACCGCGCTTTCGTCGAGCTTGCGGATGCGCTGCTGGCCGCTTCTGATGCCGAATTCCCAGGTCTCTTCGCACAACTGCGCGAGGAGACCCGGGTGCATTTCGAGAACGAGGACAAGCTGATGGTGGCCTGCCGCTTCCCGGCGACCGGTGAACATCGTTCCGAGCATCTGCGGGTGCTCGGCGAACTCGCCTTCTTCGGCCGTGGCGTCGCCGCCGGCCGCTTGCGCGCCGCGCGCGATTACGCGCGCAGTCTGCCAGGCTGGTTTTCGACCCACCTGCAGACCATGGACGCGGCGCTCGCCGCCCGGCTCAAGGCCGCTGGATAGACCTCCCGAAAAGGCGAAAGCCCCGTACCGGGGGAAGTACGAGGCTTTCAGGACGGTCCGGGGAGTTGGGGGAGAGGGAGGGGACCGTCAGGGCTGATGTCTGCTCAGCACATGGGCTCAGAATAAATAGGCGGCCTGGCGGCGGCAAGTAACGTTTTGCAACGGCGCGTATCGGTCCGTGGTCGTCGCGCTCCCTCAGTTCTGCGGGCAGGTGCGGGGAACAACGACGTCGCCGGCGTCGCGCCGCTGTACCGCCTTGAGCAGGAAGAGCAGGGCGCTGCCGGCGAGCATCACTGCCGCCGCCAGGTAGAGGCCGACCGCGTAGTCGCCGGCGCGGCCCGCCGCCAGCCAGCCGGTGATTGCCGGGCCGAGGATCTGCGCCAGGCCGTAGGAAAGCGTCATCTTGCCCATCATCTTCGCCGGTCGCGTCGGGTAGTAGCGGCCGGCCATGGTCAGGACCAGGCTGACCATGCCGATGAAGGTGCCGCCGAACAGCATTGCCCCGGCCAGTGCCGGCAGCATGCCGCCGGCCAATGGCAGCAGGATGCCGACGATCTGCAGCAGCGCGGCGAGGATCAGCGCATTCAGTTCGCCCGTGCGGCGGGCGACGAAATCCCACACGATGCAGGCCGGTGCTGCCGCCAGACCGAGGGCGAGAAAGACCAGCGTGCCGCTGCCGGAGAGACCGGGCAGGCGATCGACGATGGCGACGATGAAAGTGGCGCTGACCACGTAGCCGACGCCGGCGCAGAAATAGGCGGCCATGAACAGGCGCAGGAAGAGCGGCGACGGCGGGTTGTCCTCGAGCTTTTCGCCGCTGCGCGTGACGCCGCTGGTATCGGGCGGCGGCAGCCAGCGCAGCGCCGGCACGGCGAGCAGGACGCCGAGCGCGGTCAGCGCGAACCACTGCTGGCGCCAGTCCAGCCACTGTTGCATCAAGGCCACGGCGGCGGCGCAACCGGCGATGCCGAGCCCGATGCCGGCGAAGTGGATGCCCAGCTCGCTGCGGTGCTGGTGGCGGATCAGCCAGTTGAGGATGAGGCCGGTGCCGAACAGCATCGCCGCCGCGCTGCTCAAGCCGGCGACGAAGCGCGACACCGCCCACAGCCAGGGTTCGGTAGTCAGCCCCATCAGTGCCGTGCTGGCCACGGCGAGCAGCATGCCGAGGCGGAACAGGCGGTCCTTCAGCACCAGGTCGCTGATCAGCGACGCGAGCAGGGCGCCGCTCAGGTAGCCGCCGTAGTTGATCGCCGCCAGCCAGCCGGCGTCGGCGACGCCGAGACCGGCCTGCTGCTGCATCAGCGGCAGCAGCGGCGTGTAGGCGAAACGGGCCACGCCAAGCGCCAGCAGCAGGCTGAAGATGCCAGCGCCCAGGACTTTCAGTCGTTGTCGTTGGTCGGTCATTGTTGTTGTCTCCTCGGTTGGTGAAACAACGATAAACGGGCTAAGCTATCGCTACAATTGATTTGTTCAGATAGAACCGTTCGTTTTCGGAGATTGATTCATGGAGCTGGTTGCCCTCAGGACTTTCCAGGCGGTGGTCGAGGAAGGCGGCATTCTTGCCGCGGCGCGCAAGCTGAACACCGTGCAGTCCAACGTCACCGCGCGCATCCGTCGGCTGGAAGAGGAACTCGGTGCCGAGCTCTTCTTCCGCAAGGGGCGCGGGCTGGAATTGGCGCCGCCCGGTCGCGTCCTGCTCGACTACAGCCGCCGCCTGCTGATGCTGGAACGGCAGACAGCGGTGGCGGTGCGCCAGGTCGGCGAGGCGACCGGCGAACTGCGCATCGGCGCCATGGAGACCTTCGCCGCGCTGCACCTGCCGCGCGCCCTGAAGGCGGTACACGCCGCCCACCCCGGCATCGAGTTGCGGGTATTCACCGACACCAGCGCCAGCCTCGCCGACCGGGTGATCCAGCACAAGCTCGACTGCGCCTTTATCGCCGGGCCGGTGATCCACCCGGAACTGGAATTCAGCGAACTGCTGGTCGAGGAACTGGTGCAGGTCCATGCCGCCGGCCACGACCCGCTGCAGCAGCCGCTGATCCTCTTTCGTGAAGGTTGCGCCTACCGTGCCCGGGCGCTTGCCTGGCAGCGCAGCCAGGGGCACGCGCTGGCCGACGCGATGGAGTTCGGCACCCTCGAAGGCATTCTCGGCTGCGTCGCGGTCGGCCTCGGCTGGACGCTGATGCCGCGGCGCGTCGTCGAGCAGTCGCCGCATGCCGGCGAGCTGGTGGTCGACACGGTGCCGCCGGAAATCGCCCGTGTCCCAACCGGCATGATCCGCCTGCGCGAAGCGCCGCCGCTGGCGGCACTGGTGACGCTGGCCGCGGCGCTGGCGGAAACCGGGCAAGGGCCGTCCTGAAAAGGCGAAAGCCCCGTACCGGGGGGAGTACGAGGCTTTCTTGACGGTCTGTTGGGGTCGGGGGGAGGGAGGTGACCGTCAGGGCTGATGTCTGTTCAGCACTTGTGTTCAGAATAAGGAAGCGCGATGGCGGCGGCAAGTAACGGTTTGCAACAGCGCGTATCTGCTTGTGCTATGGACGCCGGCGATACCTTGTCGCTGGTGGACGAGTCTGTTCAGGCCGGTGTTTCGGCCAGGCGGAGGAGGGCTTCCGCCTGCTTTTCGCAGCGTACCCGGGTCAGTTCGTCGAGGCTGCGCAGCCAGCGCCGGGGGATCGCCTCCAGCCCGTAGCGGGCGCCGGCCAACATGCCGGCAATGGCGCCGGTGGTGTCGGCGTCGCCGCCGCGATTGACGATATCGACCAGGCAATCCTCGAAGCATTCGGTGGCGAACAGCGACTGGAATACCGCCTGCATGGTGTCGACGACGTAGCCGGAAGGGTTCTCGGCGTGCTTGCGGTCCCAGGCGTAGCAGGGAAAATCGGCGACCAGGCGGGCGGCGCGTTCGCGTTCGACGCTCAGCGCGTCGCGCCCGGCCAGGAAATCCTGAACCATGAAGACCAGCGTCTCGCAGGCCGCGTCGGACACTGCGTTGTGGTGGGTGACGTGGGCCTGGGCGCGGCTGGCGGCGATCACCTGTTCCGGCGAGCGCCCGTAGCAGGCGAGTGCCACCGGCAGCACGCGCATGGCGGCGCCGTTGCCGGCGTCGTGTTCGGACGGCGGCGCTTCCGGATGGCGGCTCTTGCGGAAAGTCACCAGGTTGCGGCGCACGGTGTTGCCGATGTCGACCGGCTTGCCGCGCATCCAGGCGTCGAAGGCGTCGGCGGCGGCCAGCGCGTCGACCGCGCCGGCGGCGAGGATGGCCTCGCCGAGCGCCAGCGACATCGTCGTGTCGTCGGTGACCTGGCCGGGTTTCAGGCGCAGCCAGCCGCCGCCCCGGATTTCGTCATGGACGCCGTACTGCTGGCGGATTTCCGCCGGGGTCATGAACTCGACGGTGGCGCCCAGCGCGTCGCCGATCGCCAGCCCGAGATAGGCGGCGATCGCCCGCTCGTGCAGCGGCGGGCGTTCCTGGGTGACGCGCCGACGGACCGGCGCGTTGCGGGCAATCAGTTCTCCGGACCAAAACATTTTGCGTGATCGGCGCAGACGCCGCAGGAAGGGGCGGGACAGACATAGATGCCCTCGCGCGCGCAGAACTGGCGATAGAGGAATTTCTTCCACTTCATGTCGCCCGTGTTGGCGGCGGCGAGGGTCGGGAAATTGATGAGCATCAGCCGGCTCAGTTCGGCACGGTCGTTGAGTCCGAGATCCTGCCACAGGTGGTCGCGGCCGATACAGGCGGCGGTCAGGATATCGGCCATCCAGGCGGCGCTGGCCAGGCCGGGCGCCAGATGGTCGCGCAGCAGACGCTGCAGTTCCTCGGCTTCCGGCAGGTCGAGCCGGGAATCCGCTGCCGGTGGCAACGGGCAGCCGGGGAAATAATCGCGCAGCAGCGTCGCGTGCCGTTCGGCACCGAGGCCGAGGTCGGCCGGCAGGCAGCCTTCGCCGGCCGCCTGGCCGGCGAGCAGGCTGGCCAGCAGCGGGCGGTTCGGATCGTCGCGCGCCACGGCGCCGGCCGGCGCGGCCAGCAGGCCGGCTTGCAGCAGCGAACGCCAGGGCAGACGATCCGGACCGTTCATCACGAACTCACTTGCTCGGGTACTCGATCAGCAGGTCCTCGTCGCGCAGGACCATCTGACAGGCGAGGCGCCACTGGGTCGGGCACAGGTCGTCGACCAGCATCTTGTCGACTTCGGCCTGGGTGACCTTGCCCATTTCGCGCAGGACGCGGATTTCGTGGTCGGTGAGCGGCGCGCCCATCGGGCTGCGCTTGGCGTCGACCGACGAGACCTTGACCAGGCAGGTGCCGCAGTCGCCGTTCTCGCAACCGAAATCGATCGGGATGTGGTGTTCCTTGGCCAGGGTCAGTACGGTCTGGGTACGGCTGCCGGCCACGGCATAAACGGTTTTGTCCTTGTGCAGCGGACTGCTGAAAGTGATGAGCGCCATTGTTGTTTCCTTCGGGGTGAGCGGGTTAGCAGGGTTCTCTGTTGTAGTCGGGGTGAAGCTTTGCTTTTAATCTTGTTCGGGGTGGCGGTTCAGGCCGGCTTGACGACGATTTCGCCGCCCAGGATCTGCGCCTGGCAGGCCAGGCGGTGGCCGCGCGGCGCCAGGTTGTCCTTCAGCACCTGGTCTTCGAGGACGCTTGGCGGGGCGAGGTTTTCGCCGCCCGAGACGACCTTGGTCAGGCAGGTGCAGCATTCGCCTTCGCGGCAGCCGTAGGTGATGCCGGCGC
>CAZFXO010000109.1:0-8065 GCA_964523045.1 uncultured Dechloromonas sp.
CATGACGACCACCACCCTGCCCCGCCCCGCCGCCGGCGACCTCGAGACGATCGCGCTGATCGGCTTCGTCCATGGCGTTTCGCATTTCTTCCACCTCCTACTGCCGCCGCTGTTCCCGTGGCTGATGGCCGATTTCGGCCTCAACTTCACTGCCGTCGGCGTGACGATGACGGTCTTCTTCGTGATTTCCGGGATCGGCCAGGCTGCCGCCGGCTTCTTCGTCGACCGTTTCGGCGCCTTCCGCGTGCTCTTCGCCGGCATCTGCTGTTTCGTGCTGGCCGGCGTCACGCTGCACTTCGCCAGCGGCCTGCCCTGGCTGATCGCCGCCGCGGCGCTCGCCGGGCTGGGCAACAGCGTCTTCCATCCGGCCGATTTCACGGTGCTCAACCGGCGCGTTTCGCAGCCGCGCCTCGGCCATGCCTTCTCGGTGCATGGGCTGTCCGGCAACCTCGGCTGGGCGGCGGCGCCGGTGTTCCTGACCGGCATCGCCGCCGTCGCCGGCTGGCGCGAGGCGGCGCTCGGCGCCAGCGTCGTCGCCATCGTCGCCCTCGGCATCCTGAGCTGGCGCCGTCAGGCGATTGCCGACCCGCTCGCCGAACACGCCACCAAGCAAAGCGGCGAAGCCGTGCCGCCGCTCGCCTTCCTGCGCGTGCCGGCAGTCTGGCTGTGCTTCCTGTTCTTTTTCCTGATCACCGCCGCCTTCGGCGCCATCCAGAACTTCGCCACGCCGATCCTGCAGGCACTCTACGCCTTCAGCCTGGGTAGCGCGGCGACGGCGCTGTCCACCTACCTGCTCGGCGGCGCCGCCGGCATCGTGCTCGGCGGTTTCCTGGCGCAGAAGAACGCGCACGACGGGCTGATCGCCGGTGCCCTCGGCGTCGCCGCGCTGTTCGCGCTGCTGCTCGCCAGCGGCCTGCCGCCGGCCTGGAGCATCCTGCCGCTGATGGGCCTGATCGGTTTCTGCACCGGCGTCGCCGGCCCCTCGCGCGACCTGCTGGTGCGCCGCGCGGCGACGGCGCGCTTCGGCCAGGCGGCTTTCGGTCGCATCTACGGCTTCGTCTATTCCGGGCTCGACCTCGGGCTGGCGACGGCGCCGCTGATCTTCGGCCGGCTGATGGACAGCGGCAATTTCAGCGGCGTGTTGTTCGGCATCGCCATCTTCCAGGCGCTCGCCATCTTCACCGCGCTGCGCGTCGGCAAGGCGGGCTGAGCTACAGGCCGCGCGCCCAGGCCGGGCGCAGCGGCGCTTCGCCGGCGATGGCCTGGCGCACCTGGGCGAGCAGGCGCTCCTTGTCGGTGCCGAGCGTGCCCTTGAGAATCAGCCAGTTCGACGCGTGGTCGGAACGAAAGACGGTGCGTTTCAGTTCCAGGCCGCTCAGGAAGCTCTCCATCTCGGCGAACAACTCGGGCTGGGTCAGCGGTTCCCAGCCGGGAAAACCGGCGCGCAGGCGCTGTTCGCCCTTGGGAAAACTGACCACCAGCGTCGCCAGATATTCGGGCTGGGTGGCGTTGGCCAGGCACGCCGAGTTTTCGGCGTGCTGACGCGACAGTTCGCGCCCGCCGAGACCGTTGAGGATCATCACCGACCGGCTGATACCGGCGGCGCCGAGCTTGTTCAGCGCGTCGACGGTGGAGTCGAAGGTTTCGCCCTTGCTGACCGCGGCGAGCACCGTGTCGTCGCCCGATTCGGCGCCGACATAGACCATGCTCAACCCGGCGGCGGCGAGTTCGTCGATCTCCTGCTGACTTTTCTTCTTCAGGTTACGCGGCAGGCAGTAGCTGGAAATCCGCCGCACCGCCGGCAGGTGGGCACGGATCGCCTCGAGCACGGTGAGCAGGCGGCGCGTCGGCAGGACCAGCGCATCGCCGTCGGCCAGGAAGACGCGGCGGATGTCGCTGCCGTAACGTTCGCCGGTGGCGCGGATGCTGTCCAGCACCTCAGCCTCGTCGCGAGCGCGGAATTTCTTCTGCGGCGCGGTGTACATCTCGCAGAAGGTGCATTGGTTCCACGAACAGCCGTCGGTCACCGGCAGGATCAGCGATTCGGCTTCCGACGGCGGCCGGAACACCGGCTCGACGTAGCGGATCGGGATCATGCGCCGGCCATCCTTTCGGCGAACACCGCCGGCACCTTGACCTTGCTGCGCGTCGCGTAGTCGAAGAAGACGATGCCGTGCTTGCCGCGCGCCACTTCGCGGCCGCTCGCCTGGTCGTTCAGTTGCCAGACCAGGTCGCAGCCGTAATCGTGGAAATCGGCGGCGGCGAAGGCGATCACCAGCGTCTCGCCGTGGAAGGCTTCGGAACGGTACTGGGCGGCGACGTCGGCAACGACGATGCCGGGCCCGCCGACGTCGAGTTCGCTCCAGCCGAAATGCTTGAAGAAGCGCACCCGCGCCTCGGCGACCAGCATCAGCAGCGCGGCGTTGTCGAGGTGGTGGCCGTAGTTGATGTGCTGGATGTAGATCGGGATTTCGGTGCTGAAAACGAACTTCTCGGGCAGGGCGATCTTGATGCGGGGCATGGTGTCAGTCCGGCGGATAAAGGCGGCATTCTAGGCCGGGAGCGCGCACGGCGCACGCTCCCGGACCGGGGTTCAGCGACCGAACAGGCCCTTCAGCTTGTCGCCGAGTTTTTCCTCGAGCTTCTTGCCGGCTTTCTCCTGCAGCTCGGCCTTTTTCTCGTCGAGCTTGGCCTTCGCCACATCCTTCAGCAACTCGCCGGCCTCCAGCGAATAGGACAGGTTGTCGAAGGGACCGCGCAGGCGAACCGGCACGGTGATGCCCTTGAGGTCGGCCAGTTCCTTGCCTTCCTGCCCCTTCGAGGTATCGACGACGCTGACTTTCGCCAGGTAATCGATGCGGCTGTTGCCGATGTCGATGTCGCCGTTGCCGGCCAGACGCAGGAAGGGCGACTTCATCGCGAGGTCGTCGTTGTGGGCGACGCCGCCGGCGATCTTGAAGGTGGCGACGAGTTCCGAGAAATCCGTCTTTTCGGCGGCGCTGACGCTGCTCGCGCCGGTCGAGCCACCGCTCAGGGCAGCCTTGGCATCGCGCAACTTCTTGGCCAGGTTGATACCGCGCACGGCACCGTCCTTGAGCGCCAGCGAGGCCTGCCCGGCCAGCGCGCGCTTCATCGCATCCACCGTGGCGCCGCGGGTATTGACGTTGAGCGTCACCGTACCGCGACCTTCCAGCGGTTCCTTCTGGATCAGGTCGGCGAGCAGCGGCTGGATGTCGATGCCGGAAAGATTCTGGCGCAGATTGACGACATTGCCGCGGGCGCTGACGCCGAGCGCCCCGTCGAGGCTGCCGCCGTACAACTTGGCCTGCATCGACGAGACGTCGAGCCGGCCGTCGGCGGCGGCCAGGCGCATGGCCAGGGCCGACAGCTTCAGCCCCTTGGCCTGCAACTGGCCGATTGCGACCTTGCCGCGGAAGTTCAGCCCTTCGAGTGCGCCCAGATCGATCTTGCCGCCGTCCGCCGCCTTGCCGCCGTCCGCTGCCGCCTTGCCGGCACCGCCTTCCGCGCCCGCCGCTGCCGGTTTGGCCGGCGGCAGGTAGTGATCGACGTTGAGTTGGTCGACGTTGAGGTCGAAATTGAAGAACAGCGGCGACAGACGCTCGACCGCCAGCTTCAGGGCGATGTTCGAGGCGTCGAGCTGGGTATCGAGCGTGAGGTCGGCGGTGGACTTGCCGAGGTCGAGCGCCAGCTTGCCGGACAGCGGCAGCTTGACGCTACCCATCGGCATGGCCGGGCTGCTCAGCGCGAGCTTGCCGGAGAACGGCGTGGCCAGACGCTGCTCGGCGAACTTGACGGCCGGCAGTTCGATGCTCGCTTCAAAACGATCGTTGCCGCTGCTGCCGCGCGCTGCCAGCTTGAGCTTGTCGATGCTCAGGCTGCCGGCCGCGCTGTCGGCCTGGACGCGGCCGGTGGAGAAATCGAGCGCCGAGAGCTGGGTCGTCTTGCCGGCCTTTTCGTCGCGCCAGGTAAAGCGCGCGTCGCGCAGCGCCAGGCCGGCGATATCGAGCTGCAGCGGCTGGCCGCTCCCGGCGGCTTCTTCGCTCTTGGCGGCCGGTTGTTCGGCGCCCGGATCGGCCGCCGTCAGGTCGTCGATGTTGAGCTTGCCGTCGCGCCGCTTGACCAGGGTCAGCGCCAGACCGTCGATGCCGATTTCGCGCGCTTCGACCTTGCCGGCCAGCAAGGGCATCACGGCGACGGCGACGCGCAGCGATTCGAGCGCCGCGAACTCGGTCTTGCCGTCGGCTTCGGACAGGCTGACCTGAGCGGCGCTGACCGCCACTTCCGGCCACAAGGACAGGCTGACGTCGCCGGCGATATTCAGCGTGCGACCGGTCTTGGCCGCCACCTGTTCGACCAGGTGACGCTTGATCGCCGCCGCGTCGAACAGGGCGTAGGCGACACCGGCCGCCAGCGCGAGCAGGGCAAGCAGCGCGGCAAGCGTCAGGGCAAGTTTGTGCAGGACAGACATATTCAGAGCGCTCCCCGGAAATCCGACAGGCGACAGCCTAACAAATGCGCCCGCCGATGAATGTTTGCAAGTGTAAGAAAATCGCCGCGCCGCGCCCGCTAAGCCTTCGCCGCCGCGCCGCAGGCGTGGCAGAAACGGGCGAAGGCGCTCTTGCGCTCGTTGCAGGCGGGACAATGGTCGAACAGGCAGATGCCGCAGTGCGGGCAGTAGTCGATCGCCGCGTTGCCCAGATCCACCGCGCGCTCGCAGCCGGGACAGACCTTCTTGCCCAGCCTGGCCAGCGCGACGTCGTAGGACAGCTCCTTGCGCCGCTCGACGTCGGGCAGCGCCTCGGCCTGCTTCTGCCGTTCGAGGTAGCGGTTCAGCGCCAGGATCGCGTAACGGCCGACCAGCACGGTGAGGACGATGCCGACGCTGTAGCGGATCCAGCCGCCGTAACTCGGGATGTAGGGCACCAGTTCGACGAAGAAGGCGAACAGCGCGAAGTAGATGAAGCCCCAGACGAACGGCCACCAGGTGCTCTTGCGCTGGCGGGCGAAGAGCCAGCCGGCGACGCCGAGCAGCGGCAGGGTCAAGGCCAGGCGGTAGCCGAAGACGCGCAGTTCCTGGCTGCGCATTTCATCGTGGTAGCGTTCGGCGGCAAGCGCGCGCAGTTCGCCCAGCGCCGACTGGGCGCGCGCTTCCGCCTGCTGCTGGTCGAGCAGCGCCTGCTGCTGCGCCTGCACCGCGGCCAGCGCCTTGCGCTCGGCGGCTTTCAGGGCATCGAGCTGGGCGGTGCGAGCGACCAGTTCGCTGTCCTGCTCGGGACGCTGGGTGGTGCGCCGGGTGGCCAGCCAGTTGCTGAAGGTGTCGCGGGCGGTGGCGGCGTCGGAACGGGCGACGTTGAGTTTCAGTTCGGCCTGATCGAGCGCATCCTGCGCCGCCTGGCGGGCGAGCCGGGCGGCATCGATCTCGGCGCGCAGCTTGCCGGCGGCGGCCGGATCGAGAAAGTTTTCCAGACTCAACGCCGTTTCGACGCGCGGCAGGTTTTCGACGATGTTGCCGCCAAGCCCGATCAGGAAACTGCCGAAAGCCAGCGCGACCAGCCACAATCCAAAGCGGAACCAGCGTTCCGACCAGCGCAATGCCTTGCTCATCGTCTTCCTCCCCGCAAGTGGCGACGGGTCGATGATACGCGCCTGACGGGGAATTGACTTCGCCCGGCCGCTGCCTACAATCGCCGCCATGCCGGAATCCGTCTTCCACCTGCGCCCCGCGCAAGCCGCCGATCTCGCCGCCATCCTCGCCGTGCAGCGCCAGTGCTACCTGCCGTCGATGAACGAGGACGGCGCCACCTGGGCCGGCCGTCTGGCCGCCGCCGCCGGTTTCGTCTGGGTCGGCGAACAAGCCGGCGAAATCGGCGCCTACCTCGCCACCTACCCGTCGCAGCTCGGCAAGGTGACGCCGCTGGGCGGCGCTTTCGCGCTCGCCACCGGCGCCGACTGCCTCTACCTGCACGACCTCGCGGTGGCGCCGGGCGCCGCCGGCCGCGGTCTCGGCGCGCGCCTGGTCGCTTGCGCGCTGGCCGCCGCCCGCCGCCACGGCTGGCGGCACGCCGCGCTGGTCTGCGTCCAGGACGCCTATACCTTCTGGCAGCGCCAGGGCTTCAGCGAACCGGCGACGCTGGCGCCGGCCGCGCAGGCGGCGCTCGCCAGCTATCCCGGTCCGGCGCGCTACATGACGCGCCCGCTCGGCTGAGTCTCAGATCTCGCTGATCACTGCCGCCGCCGGCAGGCGCGACTTCGGCAGCTTGGCGTTGAAATCGTCGCCACTGCTGTAACCGAGCGCGGTCAACACGACGCAGCGCAGCCCCTGCGCCTCCAGGTCGAGCGCGGCGTCGATCGCCGCCGCGTCGATGCCTTCCATCGGGCAGGCGTCGATGCCGAGCGCGGCGGCGCCGAAAAGCAGCGCGCCGAGCGCGATGTAAATCTGCTTTTCGGTCCACCGCGGCAGGTCGTTCAACTGGTCGCGGTGCAGGTTGGTGTAGAAGCTGCGCGCGTTGTGCTGGGTCGTCTTCGCCTCGGCGGTGGCAAAGCGGCCGTCGGCATCTTCCTGGTCGGCCAGCGCCTGCAGGTGGGCGTCGTCGAGATCGCGGCGGACACAGAGGACGACCACGTGCGACGCGTTGCGTACCTTGGGCGCGTTGTACTCGAAGCGGCCGGCCAGCGTCGCGGCAATCCTTTCCTTGCCTTCGGCGCTGCTGGCGACGATGAAGTGCCAGGGCTGCGAATTGACCGACGACGGGGCGAAGCGCAGCAGCGTCTTCAACTGTTCGATGGCGGCGGGATCGACCTTGCGGCTCGGATCGAAGGCCTTGCAGGTACGGCGGGTGGTGGCGATTTCGGCAACGTTCATGAAGGGTTCTCCAATGGGGGACGGGACTTGGTCAGCGAGCTTAGCAGGAAGTTCGCCGCTTCAGATCAGGCCCATGTCGCGCGCCAGCACCGCCGCTTCGGCGCGCGAAGAGACGTTGAGCTTGCGGTAGAGGTCCTTCACGTAACCGGCCACCGTGTGCTGCGATATCGCCAGCAGGCGCGCCGTCTCGGCCTGCGTGATGCCCTTGGCGATCAGCCGCAGGACTTCGGTCTCGCGCGCGGTCAGGGCCACCGGCGGCGTCACCGGGCGGTTGAAGAAGGCCAGCATGCGGCGGGCGATGGCCGGCGACAGCGGCGGCTCGCCGGCGGCGATACCGCGCAGCGCAACGACGATGGCCGACACCGGCTGATCCTTCAGCAGGTAGCCGCGGGCACCAGCGCGCAGCGCCGGGAAGACGTGGCCGTCGTCGTCGTAGATGCTGGCGACGACGCACAGCGTGGCCGGCGAGGTCTGCTGGATCAGGTCGATGATCTCGATCCCGGAACCGTCGGGCAGGCCGAGGTCGATCAGCGCAATATCCGGCGCCGGCCCGCCGCGCAATTGCTGGCGTGCCTCCTGCAAGGAATCGGCGACGCCGATGGCGATGCCGGGAAAGCTTTCTGCCAGAGCCTGGCGCAGCCAGTCCTGGGATTCGGGAACGTCTTCGAGGATGAAACCGTGGCGCATCGGGATTTCCAGCGTGGGATGGGCAATGATAACCTCGGCGCCGACGGCCGCGCCCCCATGAACGCGGGGGTGGCGAGCGGTGGCGGATACGGGAGAATCGTGTCCTTTTACCTCTTTTTGTTGGCGCTGCTGATGAAGAAGCTTCCGATCCGTTCCTGCCTCGCCGCCCTGCTCGGCTTCTCGGTCGCCAGCGCGCTCGCCGAACCGATCCCGGCCGCCACCGGTTTCGGCCTCGACGGCATGGCCCCGGGCGGCCACTGGGCGGCCCGCCTGACTGTCCTGCGCAACGGCTACGACCAGCGCTTCGACAACCGCGGCCGGCGCGTCGACCTCGACCGCGATTACGACGGCCTCGACCTCGCCCGCCTCAACCCCGGGCTGAGCGGCACCCTGCGCCTCGACACCCGCGCCGTCACCGAATACACCGAGCTCATGCTCGGCTACGGCGTCACCGACGACCTGACCTTCGGCGTCATCATCCCCTACACGCGGACG
>CAZFXO010000110.1:0-7580 GCA_964523045.1 uncultured Dechloromonas sp.
GGGCGCCAGGTTGGCGGTGATGGTCACCGCCCGGCGCTGGCCGAAGTGGTTGAGTTCGCGCGGCGCCACGGTTTCGCCGACGTCGAGCAGGTTGTCGAGCGAGAGCATGCTGCCGTCGCCGCCACGCACGTAGATGTCGCGGATGTCGGCCGGGTTGGCGCGGTCGGCGTCGGCGACCTGGACGATCACGTCGTACTGCTCGCCGTCGCGCTTGAAGCGGGTGACCTGGCGGCCGCCGAGGAAGGTTTCCAGGGTGCGGCCGATGGTCTCGACCGGCACGCCGATGTCGGCCGCCTTG
Source organism: uncultured Dechloromonas sp. (assembly GCA_964523045.1). Lineage (GTDB taxonomy): Bacteria > Pseudomonadota > Gammaproteobacteria > Burkholderiales > Rhodocyclaceae > Azonexus. The sequence goes on from CAZFXO010000110.1 coordinate 299, forward strand.
TCGCGGCGCACGGCGACCGAGAGTTCCGGCTTGTTCAGCTTGAGGTCGGTATCGACGTTGGTCAGCCCGGGGTTCTTGGCCAGTTCGCCGAGGAACTCCTGGGTCACCTTCTGCAGTTCGGCGTAGGGCGCGCTGGTGACGATGACGAAATTGATCGGCCTCTCGCGCGGGCTCTGGCCGAGCGACGGCGGCGTCACCGGGAAGGCCATGACGCCGGGCACGGCGCCGAACTTCGGGAACAGTTCCTTGGCGATGTCGGACGAACTGCGCCGACGCTCGCTCCAGTCGGTCAGACCGACGAAGGAAATCCCCTGGTTCACCACCGGGTTGCCGGAGACGACGAAGTAACGCTCGATGTCCTGCGTCCGGCTGTAGATGTCCTCGATCTGCCGGGCGTACCTTTCGGTGTAGTCGAGCGTCGCGCCGTCCGGGCCGTTGAACACGCCGAGGATGACACCGCGGTCCTCGACCGGCGCCAGCTCGGATTTCAGCGCCTTGAGCAGGACGCCGCAGGCGAGCGCGACGACGACGAAGCCGATGAAGACGATCCAGCGCTGCCGCAGCGCCGCGCTCAACACGCGCCGGTAGCCGGCGTTGAGCCAGTTGAGGAAGTTCTCGATGAGGACGAAGCCTTTCGAATGCTTTTCCTCGTGCTTGAGCAGCACCGAGCACATCATCGGCGACAGCGTCAGCGCGACGAAGCCGGAAACCAGCACGGCGCCGGCCAGGGTCAGTGCAAATTCGATGAACAGCTTGCCGGTGCGCCCGGTCATGAAGGCGACCGGCGCATACACCGCAGCCAGCGTCAGCGTCATCGCCACCACCGCGAAGCCGATCTCCTTCGCCCCCTTGAACGCCGCCTCGCGCCGAGGCATGCCTTCCTCGATGTGGCGGAAGATGTTCTCGAGGACGACGATCGCGTCGTCGACGACGAGGCCGATCGCCAGCACCAGCGCCAGCAGCGTCAGCGTGTTGATCGAGAAGCCGAGCGTGAACATGATGGCGAAGGCGCCGACCAGCGAGACCGGGATGGTCACCAGCGGAATCAGCGTCGCCCGCAGGTTGCGCAGGAAGAAGAAGATGATCGCCAGGACCAGCACGATGGCCTCGCCGATGGTGGTGAACACCGACTTGATCGAGCGGTCGATGAAGATCGACGAATCGTAGGAGATGTCGACGGTCATCCCCGGCGGCAGTTCGCTGGCGATGCGCGGCATCTCGGCGCGCAACGCCTTGGACAGTTCGAGCGGGTTGGCGGTGGCCTGCTTGATGACGCCGAGCGACACCGCCGAACGCCCCTTGAAGCGCACCGAGGTACGCTCTGCGGCAGCGCCGATTTCCACCCGCGCGACATCGCCGAGGCGCATCGGGTAACCGTCCACGGTGCGCAAAACCACCGCCGCGAACTGTGCCGGCGTCTGCAGATCGGTGCTGGCGACCACCGAGAATTCGCGCTCGCGGCTCTCGATGCGGCCGGCCGGCACCTCGACGTTCTGCTTGCGCAGCGCGTCCTCGACGTCGGCGGCGGTGACCCGGTAGGCGGCGAGGCGCTGCTTGTCGAGCCAGATGCGCATGGCGAACTTGCGCTCACCGAAGACGCGCACGTCGGCGGCGCCGGGCAGCGTCTGCAGGCGCGGTTTGACGAAGCGGTTGGCGACGTCGGTGACTTCCAGCGGCGAATGCTGGTCGGAGGAGAAAGCGAGCCAGATGATCGGGTTGGCGTCGGCCTCGACCTTGGCGATGACCGGCTCGTCGACTTCGTCGGGCAGCCGGTTGCGCACCCGCGAAACGCGGTCGCGGACGTCGGCGGCGGCCGAATCCGGCTCGCGTTCGAGCTTGAAGCGGACCGAAATCTGGCTGCGCTCGGCGCGCGAGATCGAGGTGATGACCTCGACCCCTTCGATGCCGGCCAGCGAATCTTCCAGCGGCTTGGTCACCTGCGACTCGATGATGTCGGCGGAAGCGCCGCGGTAATCGGTCGACACGGTGACCACCGGTTCGTCGATCTTCGGGTATTCGCGCACCGACAGCCGGTCGTAGGAAACGATGCCGAGCAGCATGATGACGAGCGACAGCACGGTCGCGAAGACCGGCCGCTCGATGCAGATTTCGGAAATTCTCATGGTTGTGCCGCTTGCGGCATCTTCACCTGGGCGCCGGGGCGCAGCTTCAACTGGCCGGCGGTGACGATCAGGTCGCCGGCAGCCAGTCCCTCGACCACCTCGACCTGAGCGTCGCGGCGCAGGCCGAGCCTGACCGGCGCCACCTCCGCCTTGCCGTCGACGACGCGGAACACCGACGGCTTGGCGCCCGGTTGCACCGCTTCCTCGGGAATCATCAGCACCCCCTTGCGTTCGCCGAAGGCGACGCGGACGCGCACGAACATGCCCGGGCGCAGCTTGCCCTGGCGGTTGTCGAGGCGGGCGCGGACGGCGATCGAGCGCGCCGCCGGATCAAGCTGCGGGTCGATCGCCTCGACCGTCGCGGTAAAGGTCTGGCCGGGCAGCGCATCGCTCGAAAGTTCGAGCGCCAGACCCGGCCGCAGGCGGCCGAAATAGGCTTCGGCGAGCCGGAAATCGACGCGCAGGCTGGAGATGTCATCGACATTGACCAGTTCCTCGCCTTCCTTGACGTAGCCGCCGACGCTCACGTCGCGCAGCCCGACGATGCCGGCGAAGGGCGCCAGCAGCCGCATCTTGGCGGCCTTGGCGACGGCCAGCTGAAGCGCCGCTTCCTGCACCTTGAGCGTCGCCGCCGAGGCGTCGAGCGCTTGCGGGCTGATGAATTTCTTGGCCAGCAGTTCCTCGTTGCGCCGGAAACTCGTCCGCGCCAGTTCGACGTTGGCCTTGGCCTGCGCCAGCTCGGCTTCCTGGATCGTCGCGTCGAGGCCGATCAGCAGATCGCCGCGCCGCACCAGCGCGCCGTCGCGGAAGCCGATGCGGGCGATGCGGCCGCTGACCTCGGGGCGCAGCACCACCGATTCCGCCGCCTTCAGCGTGCCGACCGCGCTCGTCTCGTCGGCGAAATCGATCGCCTTTACCTTGGCCAGTTCGACCGCCACCGGCTTTGCCGGGCCGGCGGCCGGCGCCGCCTTGGCCGCCGGCTCCGGCGCGGCAACCGCCTGCCCGCCGCGATTGACCGACCAGGCAAAGTAGCCGAGCCCGATCAGGCCGACCAGGGAAAGCGCGACAATGCCGCGCCGCTTCATCTGCTTCATGGTTGGGTGATTCCTTGGGAAATGCCGTTCTCGAGCTGTTCCAGCAAACCGGGTTCGCCGCGCGGCGCCGGGTTGGCGGCAGTGAAAGCTTCGCCGCAAGCCTGCGGCCCGCGTTCGCGCCAGTTGTCCGGCAAATGCGCCAGGCGCACCTGGACGATGCCTTCCTTCAACATTTCGAGATAATCGGCGGCGGCGGCCGACAGGTCGATGACCCGCCCGCCGCGTTGCCGGTGATGCATGCGGTCGTTGATGCGGACGATGACGCATAACCCGCTTGCCGGCCGCAGCACGGCGACGTGGCTGCCGAGCGGAAAATGGTTGCTGGCAGCAGTGAATTGTTTCTTGTCGAAACGTTCGCCGGTGGCGGTCTTGCGACCGTGAAAACGGTTGCTGTAGAAACTGGCCAGGCCGTCGACGATCGAGTTGCCGTCAACCGCCGGCAACTCGAGCGCCAGCGCAGCTCCCGCCAGGCCGAGGCCGGCACCGAGCAGCGCCGCCTGACGCAGGCGCTCAGACCACCAGGGTCTGCGCTTCGTCACCCTGCCGCGCCCGGATCCGGCCGATGCGGTACACCGCCTCGCCCTGCGCCTTCAGTTCGGCCTCGGCGGCATCCGCCTCGGCGGCCGAGACGATGACGACCATGCCGATGCCGCAGTTGAAGGTGCGGTGCATTTCCTTCTCGTCGACCTGGCCTTCCTTCTGCATCCAGTCGAACAGCTTGGGACGCGGCCAGGCGGCCTTCTGCAGTTCGGCGACGGTGTTCTCCGGCAGCACGCGCGGCACGTTTTCAAGCAGACCGCCGCCGGTGATGTGGGCCATGCCCTTGATCGTCACCTTCTGCATCGTCGCCAGCACCTGCTTGACGTAGATGCGGGTCGGCGCCATGACCACGTCGGCGAGACTACGTTCGCCATCGAACGGCGCGTTCATGTCCGGATTCGAGCGCTCGATGATCTTGCGCACCAGCGAATAACCGTTGGAGTGCGCGCCGGACGAAGCCAGACCGAGCACCACGTCGCCTTCGCAGATCGACTTGCCGTCGATCAGCTTCGACTTCTCGGCAACGCCGACCGCGAAACCGGCCAGGTCGTATTCGCCGTCCGGGTACATGCCCGGCATCTCGGCGGTTTCGCCACCGATCAGCGCGCAACCCGCCAGTTCGCAGCCCTTGGCGATGCCGCCGACGACGGACGCGGCGGTGTCGACATCGAGTTTGCCGCAAGCGAAGTAGTCGAGGAAGAACAGCGATTCGGCGCCCTGCACCAGGATGTCGTTGACGCTCATCGCGACCAGATCCTGGCCGACCGTATCGTGGCGGTTCAGTTGGAAGGCCAGCTTCAACTTGGTGCCAACGCCGTCGGTACCGGACACCAGCACCGGTTCCTTGTACCGCTTGGGCACTTCGAACAGCGCGCCGAAGCCGCCGATGCCGCCGAGCACGCCATCGCGCAGCGTCTTCTTGGCCAGCGGCTTGATGCGGTCGACGAGGGCGTCGCCGGCATCGATGTCGACACCGGCGTCACGGTAGGAAAGCGGGGTATTCTGGGTCATGGTAGGGAAGCGCAAATTGCTGAAAAAAGCGGATTTTACCCGAAACGGAGCGACTTCCCGAAACTCCCGGCTGACCAGAGGCATTCTCCCGGCGCGGCGAGACGCGCAAGCGGGAAAACTCAATGCACTCGATAGCTAAAACTCATTGCGGTAAAGCTTTTAATTAACGAATGAGGTGCTAACCTGAGTTCACAGCAGATCGCCGACACCCGCCGACGATCGACAATTCACCCTGACAGGAGAGACGACCATGGAAGGTAATTCCCCGAAATCCACCGGCCAATGCCCGGTAATGCACGGCGGCAACACCGCCAGCGGCAGCTCGAACATGGCCTGGTGGCCGAACGCCCTCAACCTCGACATCCTGCACCAGCACGACAGCAAGACCGATCCGCTGGGCGCCGGCTTCAACTACCGCGAGGAAGTGAAGAAGCTCGACGTCGAAGCCCTGAAGGCCGACCTCAAGGCGCTGATGACCGACTGCCAGCCCTGGTGGCCGGCCGACTGGGGCCACTACGGCGGCCTGATGATCCGCATGGCCTGGCACTCGGCCGGCACCTACCGCATCGCCGACGGGCGCGGCGGCGGCGGTACCGGCAACCAGCGCTTCGCGCCGCTCAATTCGTGGCCGGACAACGTCAACCTCGACAAGGCGCGCCGCCTGTTGTGGCCGATCAAGAAAAAGTACGGCAACAAGCTGTCCTGGGCCGACCTGATCATCCTCGCCGGCAACATGGCCTACGAGTCGATGGGCCTGAAGACCTTCGGCTTCGCCTTCGGTCGCGAGGACATCTGGCATCCGGAAAAGGACATCTACTGGGGTTCGGAAAAGCAGTGGCTGGCACCGACCGGCAGCGAAGGCAGCCGCTACTCCGGCGAACGCGACCTGGAAAACCCGCTCGCCGCGGTGATGATGGGCCTCATCTACGTCAATCCGGAAGGCGTCGACGGCAAGCCCGACCCGCTGAAGACAGCGCAGGACATGCGCGTCACCTTCGCCCGCATGGCGATGAACGACGAGGAAACCGTCGCCCTCACGGCCGGCGGCCACACCGTCGGCAAGGCGCACGGCAACGGCAGCGCCGCCAACCTGGGCGCCGCGCCGGAAGCGGCCGACGTCGACGAGCAGGGCCTGGGCTGGAACAACCACACGAGCCGCGGCATCGGCCGCGACACCGTGACCAGCGGCATCGAAGGCGCGTGGACGACGCACCCGACAAAATGGGACAACGGCTACTTCGACCTGCTCTTCAAGTACGACTGGTGGCTGACCAAGTCGCCGGCCGGCGCGCACCAGTGGGCACCGATCAACATCGCCGAGGAAGACAAGCCGGTCGACGTCGAAGATCCTTCGCTCCGCTGCCTGCCGATGATGACCGACGCCGACATGGCGCTCAAGTTCGACCCGGCATACCGCAAGATCGCCGAGCGCTTCCGCGCCGACCCGGCATATTTCTCGGAAACCTTCGCCCGCGCCTGGTTCAAGCTGACGCACCGCGACATGGGCCCGAAGGCGCGCTACATCGGCCCCGACGTGCCGGCCGAAGACCTCATCTGGCAGGACCCGGTGCCGGCCGGCCGCAGCGATTACGACGTCGCCGCGGTGAAGGCGAAAATCGCCGCCAGTGGCCTATCGATCGCCGAGATGGTCGCCACCGCCTGGGACAGCGCGCGCACCTTCCGCGGTTCGGACAAGCGCGGCGGCGCCAACGGCGCCCGCATCCGCCTCGCCCCGCAAAAGGACTGGGCAGGCAACGAGCCGGCCCGGCTGGCGAAGGTGCTCGCGGTCTATGAGCGGATCGCCGGCGAAACCGGCGCCAGCGTCGCCGACGTCATCGTGCTGGCCGGCAATGTCGGCATCGAACAGGCGATCCAGGCCGCCGGGCTCGACATCGCGGTTCCCTTCGCCCCGGGACGCGGCGACGCCAGCCAGGAAATGACCGACGTCGAATCGTTCGCCGTCCTCGAACCGCTCGCCGACGGCTTCCGCAACTGGCAGAAGAAGGCCTACGTCGTCACGCCGGAAGAAATGCTGCTCGACCGCGCCCAGCTGATGCGCCTCACCGCCCGCGAAATGACCGTGCTCATCGGCGGCCTGCGCGTCCTCGGCGCCAACCACGGCGGCAGCGCGCACGGCGTATTCACCGAGCGCGTCGGCGTCCTCTCCAACGATTTCTTCGTCAACCTGACCGACATGGCCTACGCCTGGCAGCCGACTGGCCGCAACAGCTACGCCATCGTCGACCGGCAAAGCGGCGCGACCAAGTGGACGGCAACCCGCGTCGATCTCGTCTTCGGCTCCAACTCGGTGTTGCGCGCCTACGCCGAGCACTACGCGCAGGACGACAACCGCGAGAAGTTCGTGCGCGATTTCGTCACCGCCTGGACCAAGGTGATGAACGCCGACCGCTTCGACCTGTAAGCCTCACCGCCCCCACCGCCCGTTGCCGCAAAGGCAGCGGGCGGCTTGCCGCGACCGGCAATTGCGGGCAGGATCGCGCCATGACAAAGCCA
>CAZFXO010000111.1:0-7391 GCA_964523045.1 uncultured Dechloromonas sp.
CCAATTCTGTTACAGCGGCTGTTACAGATTTTCCCGCCGATTGTTGTGCGGATTGCGTGGCCAGTTCTCTGGAAACCGACTTGGAAACCTCGCCCTTGGTAACCATGGTTTTCGCTGCGAACCTCTCTGCGAACCTCGGCTTTGCGAACCGGAGCATCGACAGGAGGCGATAGCCACTGACGGAGTGACCTTTTCAGTGCGTACTTCGCTGCGTACTTCCTGTTTGCGTACCAGCGCATCAGCCGCGAAACCTTAACTTCTCTCAACAGAGACGACTTCGGTTTCCCGTTCGTCGATTTTCGTGGTCGCCCACCCTGCCCGCCTTGGCGACCACTCACGAAAACTCACACCCCGAATCAGGAGGCCTTCTGCTCGAGTTTGTCGAGGTGTGCCAGTTGCAGCGAAAACAGCCGATCCTCGTAGGCCCGCTTTGCACGGTCGGCCATCTCCCGAAAGTAGGAGACCCCGCCAAAAGTGTTTAGCTTGTTGTTTAGCTCGACCAAGCCCTGCTGAAAGCGCTGGCGAATGAGCAGGTCCTGCAGGACGGAAAGCGAGCAGGTGAATCCCTCGTCCTTGTTTCTGGCGTCTTCGAGCATCGCGAACATGAGGCGTTCATTGCCCGTGTCCTTGCCGACGCCATGGCCGTGCTCAACGCACCACTTACCCATGCTGTACGGGTCTTTGGCGATGTCCGCCTTCAGGTCGCGGTCATGACGCAGCCGCGCCAGTTCCTGATCGTCGGCGAAGGTTTCTTCCGGGATCGCTCGCGCCTGGCGCTCTCGTGCCCGTTCCTGGGTTTCCGGCTTCGGTCCGTTGATGTGGCCGCCCAGGTGGCCGATGGAATAGCCCTCCTTTTTGTGGTTTTCGCTGTTTTGGATTCGCTGTTCCGTGACGGAAAGGGGTCGCTCGAATTGCATGGTTCTTTCTCCAGTGGTGGTTACCGATTCGCCTGCGCAGACTTCGCAGCCTGCACAGACGCTTTGAAAAGTTGGTTGCGCTCTGCCGTCAGTTCGTCGAGGCGCTGGCGCTTTTCCTGAGGCGTGAGCGTGTCATCCCGGCGGACCTGATTCATGTCCCGGGCGATGGCCATGGCGTTGCGCTGCGCCCGTTCCAATGGCTTCGCCTCGCCGGCAAGCGGGCTCTGCTCCTTCTGATCAGCCAGGTCGCCGCGCCCCATGTCATCGAGCGCGCGCAGGGTTCCCCGCAGGCGCCTGGCCTCTTCGAGCATGTCGTAGAACTGCGTTTCGTACTTGGTCGATTTCGGCGGGTTGTCCTGATAGAACCGACGAACGACAGGCAGTTGATCGGCGCGCATTTCCGGCTGCCGATCCCCAAAGAAAGCCTTGTCGGAGAGCATCAGGCCATACATCGCCCAGGTGTTCAGGTAACCCCGCAGCAGCGCCTCAGCCCGGGCGGGCGGTACCTGCATCGATTCGGGAAGATCCCGGGTCATCATGCCCAGCGCCTTCATCGTCTCGCTGGTGTTCGGCTTGGCGCGCAGGAACGGTTGCACGTTCTCCATGCCCGGCGTCTCGATCGGCGCCTTCGTGAAGCCGTTGCGGTTCGTCGCCTGGTCGTACAGGGGAGCAACGACTTGCGGCATCAGGTTCAGATTGAAGGTGTGGCTCATGATCCGGGCGAAGTCTTTGCCCAGGCCGTTGGGGTCATCGTTGAGCAGCGTGCCGGCCGATCGCTCGGCCATGGAAGACAAGGCACCGATTTCCCAGATTTTCGGGTACATGAAATGCTGCTCGCCACCGTCCGCCGTCGGTACGAAGAAATGCCAGTAGCTGTCCTTCTGCCAGTCTGGCAAATCCTGGTACCGGGGATTCTCCCGGTTGAGCATGTAGAGCCCGACCGAGGACAGCGCCAGCATTGCCGCCTTGGCGCCGATCATAGCCCGGTTGGGGTCGTGGGCAATGCCGCGAGCGAGACGATCCCACGAGACCACAGCCGCCTTGAGGAAGATCACCGTGTCGTACATGAAACCCAGCGCTTTGGAATCTCCGCGAATTGCGAAGTCGCTCGACACCTCACGACCGAGATACGCCGCATGACGGGGATGCTCGCCGGCCTTGATCGCTCGCTGGTACTCGCCCAGGCGGCTCGACACTTCGAAGGCATCGGCGATGGTCTCGATGGCGGACATCAGCTTGTCCGGCGCATCGAGGACCGCGCGGGCGTCGATCCCCTGATCGTGATAGAACTTCTCGAGCTTGGCCCGAACCTTCTGGTCATCCAGGAAGATGGAAGACAGGCCGCCGCCGTTGGCGATGAATTCCTTGTAGATTGGGTCATTGCGCATCCGCAGGTTCATCCCCTTCAGGGAGTCGATCACCGGCCTGAAGCCTGAACGCGACATGATGCTGGCCATGACGGTATCGCGGGCGATGTTCGCCACCATGAAGTCAGGCGTCAGCGTGACCGTGGCTTGCCCTACCCGCTTAGGCAAACCCAGCCAGCGCGTGATCCAATCTGCCGGCGGGCGGTCGATCGACTTCAGGGAGCGGTAAAGGATCGGATCGGCGACTTCGTACCAGACCGGTTTTCCTTGCCTGAGTACCGCCACCACATTCGCGCCGGCCGGTGGCATGCCACGCACGAAGAATTCAAAGAATGCCGGCGCGTCGCCATCGACCGCAATGCCGTAGCGCTCGAACATTTCGCGCAACACCTGATCGCCGGAAATCTTCACCGGCCGGGATTCGGGATCTATCCTCGTCATGAAGCGGCCACCGCCCGGCTTGCTTGCCAGGGCTGCCACCTTCAGACGCGCCTCGTTCTTCACGGCGACGTCGATCAACTGCGCCGCGTTCCCGATCATGTTGCCCAGGACATCCCGGATGTTCTCGGTTCCGCCGGTCAATGCCTGAATGCCAGCCCAGTCTCCGGGCTTCCCCTTGATGCCGCCAGGTTGGCCGACACGATGGAATGGCAGGTACTGTGTCCGGCTCCACATTGCCCGGCTGGCCGGATTGATCACGCCCTGCGCTTCCGCGAAATCAAGGACGCCCTTGTTCCACTTCTGGTACTCGGCGAAGGCCTTGCGCGCTTCCGGGGTTTCCAGGGCCAGCATGCCGCGAATCTCGCCCTTCGTGAAAAGCTTCTCCCGGCCCTGCATCATCAGTTCTTGCGCCGAGCGGCCCACGAAATACAAAAGCGCGTCGTCGAGGTTCTTGCCGACTGGCTCGAGAATCTGCTGCAGGCCTTTCCCTTGGTAGCCGAACGATCCGTCAGGCTTTTTCACCGGGGCACCAAATCGCACCGCGCCGTCAGCGATCGAGGCCGACGCCCGGGAAAGGCGGGCCGACTCATAGGCGCCGTTGGGTGTGAGTTTGCCGCCCTGCATGCTGCGTTCCATCCGATAGATGCCGTGCAGGTCATCGACCACGGATTGACGCATGCGGCCAAAGATCCCGTTCATGGCATCCGACAGCGGACGGTGTTCCCCAATCTTGGAGCGCGCCCGATCGACGGCATCCTGAGCGAACCAGCCGGTCATGCCTTCCTGCGCCTTGCGCATGGCCGGGCCGTATTGCCGATTGTTGGAGACGAAGCTTTCCAGCCAAGCATGGGCGACGGGTGCCCGTTGCTGCAAGACATCGGGCTGGGTCATCCACAAACGGACGGCTTCGGCGAAACCTTCGCGGATGTTCTGCTTGTCGTAGGAGACGGAAAGCAGTTCGTCACGAAGCGGCTTGTTCGTCAGCTTCTTCCAGTCCGCCGACAACCCAGGGACTCGGCTATCGATCAGGTGCGCCATTTCGTGGGCGGTCGTCTCGATGTCGGCGTGCCGCTTGATGCGGACTTCCTCATTCCCGCGACGGAAGAATCCAAGCACCTTCTTCTGCTTGATCCGGCCAGTGTAGATCGACGCGCCCAGCGCCTTGGCGAACGGGACAATCACACCCTCGCGCCGGATCGGTGCGGCACGGCCGGCGGCGGTGGTCCTGGTCACCGGCTGGGCTGCGTCATCGATAAACCCCGTGTAGTTGGTGCCCGGGGCAAACGAGTATTGCGTGTCTGCCGTCTGTTCGCCGGCAACGGTGCGCGCCTGATCCATGGAAGGCGCCGCCTTTCGGGTGCGCACAAAGGCGGTTTCCGGCATCGCACCGGACAAGCGGGCTTTAACGCTCTCCGACAACCGCGACCATTCCGTCGCCGGCATGTTCCTGGCGAAGACTTCCGGCATCCCGGCATTTCTCACCAGCGCCTGGCGATCCTCGGGCATCATCGCCGCCCAGGCTTGACCGGCTGCAGTGGCGCGATCAGGTGTAACCTCGGGTGTAACCACGTCGCGTGCAACCTGATCGGCGAGCAACTGGCGGCCGGTCATCTGCTGTGTGATGCCGCGATCAACCGCTTCAGCGGCAACCGTGGAAAGCGGACCGGCCTTCGGGTCGATACCCATCTGCTGCGACGGCTTCACGTAGCCCATTTCAGCCTGGTCGACCGGGATGAAACCGCGTTGCGACGTGGGTTCTGCGTTGCCCACTCGCATCATTTGCGGGCCTTGGTCGACCACGCTATCAGCCGGCGGGATGGCCTCGCGATTCCATACCCCATCCCTGGGATTGGTGGCTGCCTCTTCCAGGGGAGCAAAGCCACGACGCTGATCGGCAGCATCAGAAACATTAACGTTTTTCAACATCCTCGCGCCCGGTTGCGCATTCGCCTCTTCTATCGGAACGAAACCGCGCCGCTGGCTTTCGCCTTGAAGCGCTGCGGCGTTTTCCGGCGCTCGGGCGACTTCCGCCACGTCCGGCACTGGATTCGTCGCCTGTGCGCTTTGCGGTGCAGTTTCGGCAATCGGCTCAGACTTGCCGGCGATCCGTTCCTTGACCACCGCCCCGCCCTTCTTCAGTGCCGGGCCAGCAACCATCGGGGCAACGCCCTCGACCAGCGTATGCACCGCAGTGGCGGCAGCCGGCGAGTCGGTCGCGGCAAGAGTTTTCTCGCCGGTCCAGGTGGCCCCTTCGTGCAGCTTCTCGAAGGGAATTGCCACCGCCTCGGCAGCAGCCTGGCCCATTGCGCCGCGTGGGCGGTAGGTCATCGCGTCGGCGACCTTCTCGACCGTATCACCGCCGGTCCTGTCGGTCAGGCCGAGCGCATTGCCCGCTGCGACACCAAGGCCTGCGATGCCAGCAACCGGCAGCGCGACAGCTTGCGACGCGAGATTGGCTCCAGCTTCCACACCGGCCGCGAGGGGATTTGCGTCCAGCAGCAGCATGCGCGCCATGCTCGGCTTCTCCGGCTCGGCCAGCGCTGTGAATCCTTTCGGAGCGGCCGATTGTTCGCCAGATTCGAGCGGCACGAAGCCGCGCGGCTGAGAATTCTCTTCGAGGGGAACGAATGGCATACGGAAACCTCAGCGGTAGTGGCCGATCAGCCGGCCGCTCGCGTCGAAGACCTCGGTTCCTCGCTCGGTCTGCTTGCCAAGCGTGTGACCAGCCATCGCCTTGTCAGCCTTGAAGCGGGACAGCGCATCGTCGGATTTGGCGGGCTGCTGCTGCCGGGCTTCGAAGCCGGGATCGTCGCCGTACAGCCGGCGTTGTGCCAGCGACTGCGCTTTGGCAAGGGTCGGGTCGAAATCCGGATTCTCCCGACCGGTCTCGGTGTAATTCGCCGTGCGGCGCTTGATCTCGGCGGGATCCATTCCCGCAATGCGCTGGCGGGCAGCTTCGATTTCCAAGTTTTCCCGAACCTGCGGAAGCGTCAGGCGCTTGGCGGCATTCGACTGGATTTCTGCCACCCGCTCGTGGCCGGAGATTTGCTCGCGTGCGGTGTTTGCCTGCATGTCCTGGCCGCGCAGCGTCAGGCCGAGCTTTGCCGCTTCCGCCGCCTGCCCGATGTCTTGGCCGCGCCGTTGAAGATCGAGCCCGGCGGCAATGCCCTGCTGGCGCATTCCCTCGACAGCGCGCTGCGTGTCGGCACCGGTCAGCACGCCGAGCGCAGCAGCGGACGCCGACCGCTCGCTGCGCTTGCCGTACTTGATGCCAGACATCAGGTCATCGATCCGGCTGTTCATCCGCATGCGCTGCATGTCGGCGTTGTCGCGTTCTGCCTGATCGGGAAGAATGCCGATCCCGCCTTGCGGCTGGGCGTCGATCAGTTGCTGTGTGACGGCATTCGCCTTTGCATGTCGGACAAGGCCTTCCGGCATGCCGGCGGCGATCCCCTGCCCGGATGCGTTGACCGCGCTGAACGGCGTACTGGTGATGCCCTGCGATGCCGCCTGCGCGCCGTAGCCGGGCAAGCCGGATGCAATTCCCGGTTGCTTCAGGCCTTCAACCGCTTGATTCACGTTCGACAGGTTCGTGTAGAGCGGCGACGACAGGCCGTTGCCGGTGATCCTGGAAATTCCAGGCTCGGATGTCTTGGCGATGTCGTAGGGCTTCTGGCCGACCGGGTTCCATTGCTGCAGTCCAAGCTTCGGCAGGTTCGCATCAATGGCCTGGCGCGTCGTCCTGCCCTCGTTGCCGATACCTGAGAGGCCGAGACCTGGCGCTTGGGGTGCAGGCTTGTCGGCAGGGGTCAGGTTCTTCAGGCGCTGGGCGTAGGCGGCGATGCCGGACCAGGGCTTTTCTTCTTCGTCGATCATGGGTATCTCCTTGGGTTGATGCTTCGATGCTCCAACCATTCGGGACAAAAATGGGACAAAAAATCAGCGCGCTCGCAGCCAGGTTTTGCGGTAGCTCTCGAAAGTCACCCGCTCGCCGGCCAGGTCGGCGCCGACATCGCGCCAAAATTCGTCCGCTGTTTCCTCGCTCACCCTGAATGACTTGCCGTCTTCACCATCGTCCTCGGCCAGACAGAGCTGGCGCCAGACCTCAGCCTGACCAAATCCGTCGCGGCGCATCTCGGCGATCACGCGCCGCAGCCAGCGCGTCAGAGGCGCCAGCGTGCCCGGCGGGCGGCCGCGGCGAGGCTTGGGCTCTGCTGCGGCGGTCAGTGAAGCGCGCATTCCTGCTCACCACCACGCGGAAACAAAATCTCGAAGGTGAAACCAAGCCGCTTGGCGATTGGAGAAAGAAGGAATGCCTCGACCTCTCGGGCGACCACCGAGACCGGGGCGCCGAGTGCCCGCGCCGCCGACGCCATTGAGCAGAACGAGATCCCGGCATCCGGGTCGAACCGGTCACGGACCGGAAGAAAACCAGCCTCCGCGATATCCAGCGCCAGCGCTGAAAGTTGTTCGCCTTCAGCGAGTGTCAGCAGCACCAGCACGCGCAGCCGGGCGCCAGGATGAGCAGGATCGCCGCCGGCCTCGTGTTCGACGAAGCGATTGACCTCGGCGGCCATTTCGTCAATCGGCTTCATGCTGCCCTCCGCTGCAATGCCCGGATCGCCTCGGCCTCGGCGGCGAAATAGTCGGCCCACAGTTGATAGCG
>CAZFXO010000112.1:0-7369 GCA_964523045.1 uncultured Dechloromonas sp.
TCGCCCATCGGCTGTTCGAGGATCACGTCGAGCAGCGGCAGCAGGCCGTGGTGCAGGCCCTCGTCGCGCAACTGGGTGATGCACTTGACGGCGTGGCCCGACGTCAAGAGCTTGAGCATCTCGTCGAACAGGCGGGCGGCCGGGACGTTTTCCAGCAGGCCGGCCATCTCGCGGATCGGCTTCTTCGCCGCCGGGTCGATCGACAGGCCGAGCTTGGCCGCCAGGCGGACGGCGCGCAGCATGCGCACCGGGTCCTCGCGGTAGCGGGCGCGCGGTTCGCCGATCATGCGCAGGGTTTTCGCCTTGAGGTCGCCGACGCCGTGGTGATAGTCGATCACCGTTTCGGTGGTCGGGTCGTAGTACAGCGCGTTGGCCGTGAAGTCGCGGCGCGCCGCGTCTTCCGCCTGGCTGCCGAAGACGTTGTCGTGCAGCACGCGGCCGTGCTCGTCCTTCTTGGTGTCTTCGCTGAGCTGGCCGCGGAAGGTGGTGACCTCGATCTGCTCCTGGCCCATCATCACGTGCACGATCTGGAAGCGGCGGCCGATGATGCGCGAGCGGCGGAAGCAGCGGCGCACCTCTTCCGGCGTGGCGTCGGTGGCGACGTCGAAATCCTTCGGTTCGGCACCGATCAGCAGGTCGCGCACGGCGCCGCCGACGACGTAGGCCTTGAAGCCTTCGGCCTGCAGGGTTTCGCAGGTACGCCGGCTGCCACTGGAAAGACGGTCGCGGGTGATGCCGTGGCCGGAGACCGGGATGACGACCGGCTCGTTACGGCCGGTGCGGTTGTTCTTGCCGCTGAAGACGCGGGAAATGAGTTTGCGGATCACGAGTTCCTGAGGGTCAAGCGCTGCAGCGCGACGGAAAGACGGGGATTTTACCGCAAAGTGATGATTTTCCAGCCCATTTCGCTGGCGTAAGCGCGCAGTCTGTCGTCCGGGTCGACGGCGACCGGCATTTTCACCTGCTTCATCAGCGGCAGGTCGTTGTGCGAATCGCTGTAGAAGCTGGTGCTCTCGAAGCTTCCCCACCACAGGCCGAGCGCTTCCAGCCATTGTTCGACGCGGACGATCTTGCCCGCCTGAAACGACGGCGTGCCGGTCGGCGTACCGAAGAAGGTGCCGTCCTTCAGGTCGACCGCCGGAATCGTCCCGATCAGGTGCGGGATGCCGAATTCGCGGGCGATCGGGCCGGTGACGAAACTGTTGGTGGCGGTGACGATGGCGCACAGGTCGCCGGCGTCGAGATGCTGGCGGACCAGGGCGCGCGCCGGCTCGCCGATGATCGGGCGGATGTGGCGGTCCATGAATTCCGCGTGCCAGGCGTCGAGTTCCTGGCGCGAATGGCGGGTCAGCGGCGCCAGCTGGAATTCGAGGAAAGCGTCGATGTCGAGCGTGCCGGCCTTGTAGTGCTCGTAGAACTCGACGTTCTTGGCTTCCTGGATCTCGCGGTCGACGGCCCCCTTGGCGATCAGGAACTGCGCCCACTCGAAATCGGAGTCGCCGGCGATCAGGGTATTGTCCAGGTCAAAAAGGGCGAGGTTCATGCGGGGCTTTCGTGATTGAGCAGTTCGCGCAGCAGCGGCAGGGTGACGGCGCGTTTGTGTTCGAGGGTGTGCTGGTCGAGGGCGACGATGAAGGCGGACAGCCAGCGCATGTCGCGCGGCGCGTGGCGCAGCAGGTAATCGATCGCTTCCGGTGGCAGCTTGAGCGCCCGTTCGCGGGCCTGGGTGGCCAGCGCGGCGGCCTTTTCAGCGTCGCTCAAGGCTTGCAGGCGGTAGATCAGGCCGGAACCCAGGCGGGTGCGCAGGTCCTCGCGCAGCGCCAGGTGGGCGGGCGGCTGGGCGGCAGCGGTGAGCAGGCGGCCGCCGTCCATCTTGAGGTGGTTGAAACAGTTGAACAGCGCGATCTGGCCCGCGGCGTCGAGCGCCTCGACGTTATCGACGGCGACTTGGCTCGCCGTGCCGAGTCCGGTCAGCGCCGGGTCGGTGGCCGCATCGTGGTAGGCGAAACCGCTCGCCAGCAGCAGATGGCTGCGTCCGCAGCCGGCGCCGCCGTACAGGCAGAAGGCGGTGTCGGGGGGCGTGCCGGCCAGCCAGCCGGTCAGCGCGGCGACCGTCTCGGCATTGGGGCCGGCGACGAAATTGTCCAGGTTGGGCGCGCTTTCCGGCAGCAGGTCGAGCAGCAACTGGCGCATCGCTCAGCTTTCGCCTTCTTCGCGCACGTAGGGCTCGCGCAGGTCGACCGGCTTGGCGGCATTCTTGCGCAGGCGGATGTTGAGCATCTCGACGCAGACCGAGAAGGCCATCGCGAAGTAGATGTAACCCTTCGGCACGTGGTGGCCGAAACCGTCGGCGATCAGCACGACACCGACGACGACGAGGAAGGAGAGGGCCAGCATCTTGATCGTCGGGTGCTCGGAAACAAAGCGGCCGATGGCCCCGGCAAAGAGCATCATCAGGCCGACCGAGGCGACAACGGCGGCGATCATCACGCCGACTTCGCGCACCATGCCGACGGCGGTGATGATCGAGTCGAGCGAGAAAATGAGGTCGATCATCATGATCTGCACGATCACCCCGGCAAAGCTGCTGGCGATCTTGCGCGATTCCTCGCCTTCCTCGCCTTCGAGCAACTGGTGCACCTCGCCGGTACTCTTCCAGATCAGGAACAGGCCGCCGCCGATCAGGATCAGGTCGCGCCCGGAGAAGCCGATATCGAACACGGTGAACACCGGCTCGGTCATGCCGACGATCCACGACAGCGCGAGCAGCAGGCCGATGCGCATGAACATGGCGAGGAAGAGGCCGAGTTTGCGCGCGAACTCGCGGGTCTCCTTGGGCAGCTTGTCGACGACGATCGAGATGAAGATGATGTTGTCGATGCCGAGCACCAGTTCCAGCGCGGTTAGCGTGAAGAAGGCGATCCAGATTTCGGGATTGAGCAGGAAGTCCAAGATGGCTCCGGGGGAGGGTTATAGCCAGCGCAGCATCGCGTACTGCTTCTTGCCGCGGCGCAGGATGGTGAAGCGGCCATAGAGGCGGTCGTCGCCGACGATGCGGTGGTCGAGCGAGTCGGCCTTGTTGCCGTTGATCGTCACGCTGCCGCCCTGGATGAAGCTGCGCGCTTCCGACTTCGACTTGGCCAGACCGGCGGCGGCGAGCGCGTCGATCAGGCCGTCGGCGGCGCCGTCGAGCGCGATGCCGGGCATGCCGTCCTGGGCCAGTTGTTCGAGGTCGTTCTCGGTCAGGTCGGCCAGTTGGCCGGAGAACAGGCATTCGGTGATGCGTCGCGCCGCCATCAAAGCCACTTCGCCGTGCACCAGACGGGTCGCTTCCTCGGCCAGGATGCGCTGGGCTTCGGGCTTGCCGCCGCTGGCCTTGTCCGCCGCCTCGATCTCGTTGATCCGTTCGACCGGCAGGAAGGTGAAGAACTTGAGGAACTTGTAGACGTCGGCGTCGGCCGTGTTCAGCCAGAACTGATAGAAGGCGTAGGGCGAGGTCTTCTTCGGATCGAGCCAGACGGCGCCCGATTCGGTCTTGCCGAACTTGGTGCCGTCGGCCTTGGTGATCAGCGGCACGGTCATGCCGTAGACCTGCGTCTGGTGCAGGCGGCGGGTGAGGTCGGTGCCGGCGGTGATGTTGCCCCACTGGTCGGAACCGCCGACCTGCAGCACGCACTTGTAGCGCTTGTAGAGTTCGGCGAAGTCGTAGCCCTGGAGCAGGCTGTAGGAAAACTCGGTGTAGGAAATCCCCTGGTCCTCGCGCACCAGGCGCTGCTGCACCGATTCCTTCTTGATCATGGCGTTGACCGAGAAGTGCTTGCCGATGTCGCGCAGGAATTCCAGGCAGTTCATGGCGCCGAACCAGTCGTGGTTGTTCGCCATCAGCGCCGCGTTGTCGCCGTCGAAGCTGAGGAAGGGTTTGACCTGACCGCGAATCTTGCCGACCCAGGAAGCGATCACGTCCGGCGTGTTGAGCTTGCGCTCGGTCGCCTTGAAACTCGGGTCGCCGATCATTCCGGTGGCGCCGCCGACCAGCGCGATTGGCTTGTGGCCGGCCTGCTGGAAGCGCTTGAGGATGAGTACCGGCACCAGGTGGCCGAGGTGCAGGCTGTCCGCCGTCGGATCGAAGCCGCAATACAGCGTCACCTTCTCCTCCTGCAGCATCTTGTCGAGCGTTTCCGCGTCGGTGAGCTGGGCGATCAGGCCGCGCTCATGCAAATCCTGAAGCAGGGGGGACTGGTACATCGGTGAAATCTCCACGGGAGGGGCGCCATGCCAATGGAACGGGCGCCGGAAAAACGGACGCAGGATTTTAGCAGAGCGGGCGGGGGGCGGCGGTTTTTCGCGCTTTACCGTCGCCAATCGGAGATGGCGCGATCAGCTCCAGTCGATCTGCCCGAACAGCGCCAGCAGCTTTTCCCCCTTGCCCGGATTCACCTGCCGCAACCAGGCGAGGCAACCTTGCAGATAGGCGCGGAAATCCGGGTGCTGATCGCGGTTCTGTCCGCCTGGGCCGTGGCGGCGGCAGTTGGTGAGGATGGCTTTCAGCCGGTCGTACTCGGCGCGCGGCAGGTTGGGATGGCGATTGATGAGCAGGCCGGTCAGCATCTGCGCCTGGCTGGCCGGGCACAGGCGGGTCTTGCGCCAGTTGGGGACAAAGCCTTCCTGAATGATGATTTCCTCGACCAGGAACTGGAGGCGGCGGGCGCGGGCGGCGTCCGGCCTGGGCAGGGAAAAAGCCAGGTCATCGACGTAGCGGCTGTAAGCAGCGTGGCATTCGCGGGCCAGGCCGGCCAGGCGGAGATCCAGCCGATAGGCGCAGAGATTGGCCAGCGCCGGCGAGGTCGGTGCGCCTTGCGGCAGGTGGCGGGTGGCGAAGCGTCGCGCCCATGCCTGTGCCTGGCGGCGGGCTTCGGGGCTGGCATATTCGTCTTGCGGCACCTGGCGCAAGACGCGCATCGGCGTCGCGTGCGTGCACAGTTGGGTCAGGCAGTGCGCGCTGGCTGTCGGGTAGCCGAGGGTGCGGAACAGGGCGAAGACACGCCCGGCCGGGATGCTGGCAAAGAAATCGCGCAGATCCATTTTCAGCAGCATGGGCGAGGCAGCGTGGCGGCGGGCGTTGTCGACCACCGAGAGACCGCGCACGCAGCCGGTCGCTGCCGCGTGCGCCGGCACCTTGTCGAGGATGCCGTGCAGGATGCGGCGCTGGATGGCGCGCAGCGTTTCCTTGGGCGCCTCGATCAGGCGGGCGCCGCCGCTCGCCTTGCGCAGCCAGCGATAGCGGTAGTGATCCAGCTTCGGCTGGCTTGGCGATACCTGCCAGTTGCCGCAGAACCAGGCCAGCTCGTTGGGCAGCAGGCCGAGCCAGTCGGCCAGCTCGCCGGGCGTGGCGAGCGCCGGCAGGGAGCATCCGGCGAGCGCCGCGGGCGGTTCGCCCATCGGCGGATGGAAAGCGAAATGGGCGCGGATGCGCGGACGGACGCACCAGGGTAGAAAGGCCTTGCGAAAGTGCTGGTAAGCCAGCACCGCTTCAAGCAAGGCGTCGTGCTGGTGGGCGGTGAACGGCGCAGCGAACTCCTGGTGTAGATGCAGGACCAGCAGCGGCAACCAGCCTGGATTCTCGCCCAGCGCGTGGCGGCCTCGTTCGCGCAGACTGGCGGGGTCGGATTCGCCGGCAAGGAAGGCGTGTACCAGCCCGCTGGCGACCGAGCGCATGGCCCTGGCCGGCAGCAGGTCATCCGGGGCGAAGTCGTCTTCGAAGTCGTCGGGATCGTTCATGTCGCGCCTGCGGGCGTGGCGCCCTTTCCAGCCTGTCGTGTCCTGCCTGAACCGTCCACGCCAGCGGCGTGTGAGGTTCAGGCGATGAAAAGTCCAACTGCGAAAAACCGCCGGGGTAACCCCGGCGTGGCCGGATTGCAGGCAACCCGAACCCGCCTGGAAAGGCGCGCCACGCGGCAAGCCTAGTGCAGCGCCAGGGGGAGCGTCAATGACGCAGTGCTAGCCTCAAGGCCGGGCCGAAGCCGCCGCATTGTTTCCCGGAGCGCGTTGCACGCCGAGCAGTGTCGCGTTCTCGATCGATGGCACGCTGATTGAAGCCAGGAAGTCGGCAAAAAGCTTCGAGACCAAGATTGCTTTCGGCAAGCCGAGCGATCCGGATGCCCACCTGTTCGACAAATCCAGGAGCAATAAGGCCTGGCGCCGTTTCGAAGGCTGCCAAACCTTGATGGAAAGGGGGAATGCCTTGGCGGTCTTCGCAAAACCTCTGGCGAAATCCGCCCAGCGCTTGCCGAAAGACCGATTGCCGCGGGCGTCAGGAGAAAACTCAATATCCTGTTAATCCGTGCATTCCCGGCGCGAGAGAAAACAGCACAATGCCGATTCCGGAAAGTGCTGGGGTTAAATTGGTGAATTTTGGATTGGTCATAAAAATTCAATCTCTGAAATATATAGTGCGCAACACAGCATTTCAACTTCCCGGCTTAAGAGAACTTGATTCGAGTTCATTTGTCCGGCTTTTCTCAGAGATTAAATAATTCGCAGTGACGGGATTGGCAATTGATTTGCCAGTATTGCCACATCGTGAATTAATAAACATCAATCGGGGGTTATTATCATGCGTTTGTTTTCTTTGAAACCGATTCTCGCCGCCATATTTATCTCGGGCAGCGTGGCCATGCTCGCCGGTTGCATCGACGACGGTGGCGACAGCACCAAAGCGCCCAAACCGGTGTCGGTCAAGATCCTGCACACCAACGATCATCACTCCTACCTCGACAGCAGCAGCTACGATCTCATGATCGACAACGTTGCAACCCGCGTCGACATGGGCGGCTTCGCCCGGCTTTCGACGATCATCGAGCAGGAAAGAAACGATCACAGCATCGTGGTCAATAGCGGCGAGCTTAACGGCACCCTCTATTTTTCGCTGTTCAGGGGCGAGCCGGATTTCAAATTATTCAACGAACTCAAACTCGACGGTTATACCCTCGGCAATCACGAGTTTGACGAAGGCGACGCCAGGCTTGCCGAACTGATTGAAATGGCCAATTTCCCCATATTGTCTTCCAATATGTCGCCAGAGCCGGCGAGCCCGCTCTATGCGGTCAAGGACAAGATCAAGCCATATGTCATCAAGGAAATTGATGGCGAGAAAATCGGCATTATCGGGATTCTCAAAGTCGAAAAGACCAAGAACTCTTCGCTGGTTTCTGATGACGTCACTTTCACCGATGAAATCGAGACGGCCAAGAAAATGGTGGCCGAGCTTGAAGCCAAAGGCGTCAACAAGATCGTTCTGGTCAGCCACGTCGGTTACTATTAACCCGGCAATCCAATAGGTTCATTACGCGGCATATTGGATTTTCTGGTG
>CAZFXO010000113.1:0-7360 GCA_964523045.1 uncultured Dechloromonas sp.
CCTGGATCGACGCCATCGCCCGCGCCGGCGTCACCTTCCGCTACACCGCCAACGGGCCGGAAGGGCTGCTCAAGGGCAAGAAGGTCTATGTCGCGCTGGCCCGTGGCGGCCTCTACCGCGATACCCCGGCCGATTCGCAGGTGCCTTACCTGAAGAGCGTGCTCGCCTTCCTCGGCATGACCGACGTCGAGTTCATCTACGCCGAAGGCCTGGCGATGGGCGCCGACTCGGCCAGCAAGGCTTTTGCCGAAGCGGCGGCACAGATCGAGGAAGTCGTGGTCTGATTGCTGACCACGCCGCCAATCGCCCCAACCCCAATGGAGACTGATGCCATGACCGCAACGCTATCCACCGTCCTGCAAAGCCGCCGTGTCGAGCGGCTGGTCCAGGGCAAGCCGACTTCGGACGGCGCCGGGGTGCGCCTGACCCGCGTGCTGACGCAGAACCTGCAACGCCGGCTCGACCCCTTCCTGATGCTCGACGCCTTCCGCAACGAGAACCCGGAGGACTACATCGGCGGCTTTCCCGATCACCCGCACCGCGGCTTCGAGACTGTCACCTACATGCTCGCCGGCCGCATGCGCCACCACGACAGCGCCGGCAACGCCGGCCTGCTCGGGCCGGGCGGCGCGCAGTGGATGACGGCGGGCAGCGGCCTGATCCATTCCGAACTGCCGGAACAGGAAGAGGGGCTGATGGAAGGCTTCCAGCTCTGGCTCAACCTGCCGGCGCGCGACAAGATGATCGCGCCGAGCTACCGCGACATTCCGCCGGAACAGATTCCCGAGGCGACCACGGCGGCGGGCGTGCGCGTGCGCATCATCGCCGGCAGCAGCCAGGGCGTGGCCGGCGCCGTGCAGCGCGAGGCGACGCAGCCGCTATACCTGGACGTGCATCTGCCGGCTGGGACTCGCTTCGAGCAGGCCATTCCGGCCGGGCACAATGCCTTCGTCTATGTCTATCGCGGCAACGTCGATGTTGGCGGCACGGTGGTGGAGGACCGCCACATGGCCATCCTCGCCAACGACGGCGGCGAAGGTGTGGTGCTCGCCGCGGCCGAAGACGCCCGCGCCCTGATCGTCGCCGGCCAGCCGCTGGGCGAGCCCATCGCCCAGTACGGCCCCTTCGTGATGAACACCGGCGCCGAGATCGAGCAGACCTTGCGCGACTACCGCGACGGCAAGTTCGAGGCGGCGGTGGTGCAATCCTTGTGAACCATCCGGCGGGGCCGGGGTCGTAAGCCGGTTCCCGCGTCTTCCTGAAAGTTCCGCCAGCATGGACCTCGCCCAGATTACCGAATCGCTCCAGCGCGACGCCGTCTGGGTGGTTTTTCTCAACGTCCTCGCGCAGCAGGGCGGGCTGCCGGTGCCGGCGGTGCCGACGCTGCTGCTCGCCGGTAGCCTGGCGCTGTCGTCCGGGCAACTGGCGGCCATGCTCGCCGCCGCGATCATCGCCTCGGTGCTCGCCGATGCGCTCTGGTACCTGGCCGGGCGCAGCTTCGGCTACCGCGTGCTGGCCGGGCTGTGCCGGCTGTCGATCAATCCGGCGTCCTGCGTCAGCCAGACCGAATCGCGCTTTGTCCGCTGGGGGCTGGGCTCGCTGGTGGTTGCCAAGTTCGTGCCGGGGTTTTCCACGGTGGCGCCGCCGATTGCCGGCGCGCTGCGCATGAGCCTGCCCGGCTTCGTGCTCGCTTCCGCCGCCGGTGCCGCCTTGTGGGCTGGCCTGGCGCTGGTCGCCGGCTGGGTGCTGCGCAGCGAGGTGCAGGCGGTGATCGCCGCGCTCGACCGCAACGCCGCCGGCGCGCTGCTCGTCGTCGCCGCCGTGATCGGCCTCTGGCTGGGCTGGAAGCTGTGGCAGAAATACCGCTTCCGCCGCCTGTCGGCGGTGCCGCACATCAGCATCGGCGAACTGCTCGCCGCCCTCGACTCAAACCAGCCGCCGCTCGTCCTCGACCTGCGCGGCGCCATCATGGTCGCCGAAACCGGCCCCATCCCCGGCGCCGTCGTCGCCGAGCACGACCGCCTGTTCGAAGCGGTGGGCGACTGGCCCCGGCACCAGCCCATCGTCACCCTCTGCCATTGCCCGGAAGACGCCGGCGCCATCCAGGCCGCCAACCGCCTGCTCGACGCCGGCTACCGCTCGGTGCGGCCGCTGCTCGGTGGTTACGATGCGTGGCGGGCGGGCAAGGCTTGCTGAGTCAGAGCTGCGCTCGATCTGGCGTGCTCGCCGTTTGAGGCGTTTGATATTCCCGGCGGAGGTTTGCCGATGCCCTGGCTCCGAGCGAACGCGTTTTGCCCGAAGGCGACCACCCGCTGCCGGCCGGGATCGGGCTGCGCTGGAGCAGGATGTTGATGGCCAGCGTCGCGGTCAGCAGGGCGGCGGCGCCCAGGGTATGGAGGACGGCGACGGGCAGGGGCAGCGAGAGCAGGACATTGCCCAGGCCAAGGCCGATCTGCAGCGCAAGCAGGCCGAGCAGCAGGCCGCCCCAGCGCCGCCAGCGGCGATGGCCGGTACGGATCAGGGAAACCGCCAGCGCGCCGACGATCAGGGTCACCGCCAGCGCGCCCAGGCGATGGCTCCAGTGGATCGCGGTCAGGCTGGCCAGTGGCAGCAACTGGCCGTCCGCGGTCTGGCCGAGTTCGCGGTGCAGGCTGAAGGCATGGTCAAACTCCATCTCCGGTCGCCATTGCCCCTGGCAGGTCGGGAAATCGGCGCAGGCGAGGGCCGCGTAGTTGCTGCTGACCCAGCCGCCCAGCGCGATCTGCAAAACGATGAGTAGCAAGGCGCCACCGGCGAGCAGACGCAGGGCGGGGCCGGCGGGCGCTTCGCCGCTTGTCGCGCGCCGGGCAAAGAGCATGCCGGCGAGCAGCGAGAGCGTGGCCATGCCGCCGAGCAGATGCAGCGTGACGATGACCGGCTTGAGCAGATAGGTCACGGTCCACATGCCGAGCGCCGCCTGCAGGCAGACGATCAGCAGCAGGGCGGTGGGCAGCGCCGGCGACTGGTGTTGGCGGCATTCCCGGCGCCAGGCGAGGACGCACAGCGCCAGCACGAGCAGGCCGAGGCTGCCGGCCAGGTAGCGGTGCAGCATCTCTTTCCAGGCCTTGCCGGTTTCCAGCGGCCGTTCCGGGTAGGCCTGCGCCGCCGCCAGTTGCTCGGCCGGCGCGTCGGGGACGCCCAGCCAGTGGCCATAACAGCCCGGCCAGTCGGGGCAGCCGAGGCCGGCATCGGACAGGCGCACGTAGGCGCCCAGCGCGATGACGGCGAAGGCGAGCAGGGTGGCGAGCAGGAGCAGGCGATGGTAGAGGCGCACGGCGGCGAATCAGAACAGTCGGTCGATGAAC
The DNA here is from genome assembly GCA_964523045.1 of uncultured Dechloromonas sp. Classification (GTDB taxonomy): domain Bacteria; phylum Pseudomonadota; class Gammaproteobacteria; order Burkholderiales; family Rhodocyclaceae; genus Azonexus. The sequence goes on from CAZFXO010000113.1 coordinate 3,345, forward strand.
AGGGCGGCGAAGAGCAGGGTCAGGTAGAGGATGGAATAGCGGAAGGTACGCCGCGCCAGGGCGTCGCTGTAGTTGTGGCAGAGCGCGATGGCGTAGCCGAGGAAGACGAGGTCGAGCAGGCTGATGGCGATCAGGTAGAACGTGCCGCTCATGCCCAGCGACACCGGGATCAGGCTGGCGGCGGCGAGCATCACGGTGTACCAGAGGATGTGCTGGCAGGTGAAGGCGATGCCGTGGGTGACCGGCAGCATGGGCAGGCCGGAGCGGGCGTAGTCGTCGCGCCGGTAGCAGGCCAGCGCCCAGAAGTGGGGCGGCGTCCACAGGAAGATGATGAGGAAGAGGACCAGCGGTTCGGCCGAGACCACGCCGGTCATTGCCGTCCACCCGAGCAGCGGTGGCATCGCGCCGGAGGCGCCGCCGATGACGATGTTCATCGGCGTCGCCGGCTTCAGAATCAGCGTGTAGATGACGGTGTAGCCGACGAAGGTGGCCAGGGTCAGCCACATGGTCAGGTCGTTGATGTAGGTGTGCAGCAGCCAGAGGCCGACGGCGCCGAGAGCGGTGGCTAGACTGATCGTCTCCAGCGGCGAGATGTCGCCACGGGCGGTGGCGCGCCAACTGGTGCGCGCCATTTTGGCATCGACCGTGCGCTCGACCAGGCAGTTCAGCGCGGCGGCGGCGAAGGAGACCAGCGCAATGCCCAGCGCGGCGACGATGAAACGCAAGAGCGGCGGGAAATCCGGCGTCGCCAGGCACATCCCGATCATCGCGGTGAACACGATCAGGCTGTTGACCCGCGGCTTGCACAGGTGGCCGAAGGCGGCCAGACGTTGGCCGAGACTCAGGGGGGAGACGGTGGCGGCGGTGTGCATGGCGGTTCTCCTAGCCGGCGTATTTGAGCAGGCGGTCGAGGTCGGCGCGCAGGCCTTGCGGGCTGGCGTCGGGCGGATAGGTCATGATGATCCGGCCCTGCGGATCGACCAGCAGCAGCGGATCGGCGATGTCGGCCAGGGTGTCCGGCGGCGCGTTGAGCAGTATCAGGTCGGGTTGGCTGGCGCGCACGCCGGGCAGCGTGGGGTCGTCGGCATGCCCGGTGAGCAGCGCGCGGCCGAGGCGGCCCATGTTCTTGTAGAGGGCGACGTGGACGCGGCGCATTTCGTCGAGGCGGCGTAGGCAATCGGCGGCGCAGGGGCCGCGGACGTGCAGCACCAGTTGCCATTTTTCGGCGTTTTTTTCGGTTGACCGCAGGATTTCCACCGGCAGCGGGCGGGGCGGGTTGAGCAGGTGGCCGTGGTGCATCACCCGCGACGGGTGCCAGCCGCCGAAGTAAAGCGCGGCGGCGATGACGAAGGGCAGGGCGAGCAGGCCGACGATCAGGGCCAGGGTCAGGCGGCCTTGGCGCTGCTTGGGCGGGGTGGGGAGGGCGACGCTGTTCATGGTCGGCGGATCAGGAAATAGCCCCAGATGCCGAGGCTGGCGATGGCAAAACCGAACCACTGCAAGGCGTAGCTGCGGTGGCGGTCGGCGCGTTCGTCCGGGCGCGGCCAGTCGCGCACGTAGCCGCCGGCCGCCGTCGGGTCGAGCTGGACGACCAGGCCTTGCAGCGGGTAGGGCACGGCCGAGCGGAAGCGTTCGAGGTCGAGGTTCTGCCAGACCGGCGCCCAGCCGCTGGCCGGCTGCGCCGCCAGGGTGAAGAAGCGCTGCGCGGGCAGCACGGCGATGCCGCTCACTTCGATTTCGCCGGCCGGCACCTCGGCCACGGGCTGCTGGCGATGATCGGCCGGCGCCGGCAGCCAGCCGCGATTGACCAGCACATGCATGGTCGACCCGGAAAGCTGCAACGGGGTGATGACGTGATAGCCGGCTTGCTCCCGATACGGGCGGTTGTCGATCAGCACCTGGTGGGCGGCGTCGTAGCTGCCGCGCAGGATGACCCGGTGATGGCGCAGGGCGTCGACGTCGGCGGGCGTCGTCGGCATGGCGATGGCGGCGTCGTGGCTGCGGCTGTCGAGTTCGATCTGCAGCGCCGTCTTGCTTTCGGCCTTGTGCCATTGCCACAGGCCGAGCGAAACGAAAGTCGGCAGCAGCAGCGCCAGCAGCAGCCCGCCGAGGATCGCCACCTGCTTGCGGCTGGCCCTTGCCGGCGCGCTCGGGCGGCGCGCATACTGGTCCGTGGCAACTGACCCGGAGGCGTCGTCCATGCTCAGGATTGTGGTGGTTTTGCTGTTGCTTGGCATCGTCGGCAGCCTGTTCTCCGGGCTCTTTCTGCTCTATCGCGATCGCGGCCAGGGCGAACGCACGGTACGCGCGCTGACCCTGCGCATCGGCCTGTCCATCGCGCTCTTCCTGTTGCTGCTCGGCAGTTTCCGGTTTGGCTTCATTCCCGGTTACACCCAATAAACGAAGACAAAAAGGATCAGCCAGACCACGTCGACAAAGTGCCAGTACCAGGCCACCGCCTCGAAGGCGAAGTGGCGCTCGGCGCTGAAGTGGCCGGCCAGGCTGCGCAGCAGGATCACCGCCAGCATGACGGTGCCGAGCGTGACGTGGAAACCGTGGAAGCCGGTGAGCATGAAGAAGGTTGCGCCGTAGGCGCCGGCGCTCATGGTCAGGCCCAGTTCGGTGTAGGCGTGGTGGTATTCGTAAGCCTGGAAGCCGAGGAAGATGGCGCCGAGCAGGACCGTCGCCGCCAGCCCGGCGACCAGCTGCCGGCGCCGGTCGCGCAACAGGGCCCAATGCGCCCAGGTGACGGTGGCGCCGGAACTGAGCAGCAGCGCGGTGTTCAAGGCCGGGATGCCCCAGGCGCCCATCGGCGTGAACGGCGCGCCCTGCGGGCCGCTGGTCGGCCAGGTGCCGGCGAAGTCCGGCCACAGGGTGACGCCATGCACCGCCATCATCTCGCCCAGGCGCGGTATCGAGATCACCCGCATGTAGAACAGGGCGCCGAAGAACGCGGCGAAGAACATCACCTCGGTGGCGATGAACCAGATCATGCCGTAGCGGAAGGAGCGGTCTTCCCAGTCGCGGTAGGCGCCGCTCTGCGATTCGGCGATGACGTGGCCGAACCAGCCGAACAGCACGTAGACGATGACCGCCGCGCCGGCCAGCATGACCCACTGGCCGGGGCCGGCGTCGTTCATCGTCTGCACGAAGCCGAGCGCCAGCAGGAACATGCCGGCGGACAGGATCACCGGGTACAGGCTGGGCTGCGGAACGAAGTAGTGCGCGCCGTGACCGGCGTGAGCTGTAGCGTTTTTCATCTTGCCTCCGCGGTGCGGGTAAGGGTCCGGCGCTGGCCGTCGATGCTGAAAAAGGCGTAGGACAGGGTGATGTGGCGGATGTCGGCGGCGACTTCCTTCTTGACGATGAAGGCCAGCGGCATCTCGCGTGCTTCGCCGGGGCCGAGCGTCTGCTGGGTGAAGCAGAAGCACTCGATCTTGTCGAAATGCTGCGCCGCCTGGCCGGGCGTGACGCTGGGCACGGCCTGGCCGGTGACTGCCCGGTCCGAAGTGTTGCGCACCAGGTAGGCGACCTGCTGTAGTTCGCCGGGGTGGATGTCGAGGTGGGTGAGCAGCGGCCGCATCTCCCAGGGCAGGCCGGGCATCACCGTGCCGGTGAATTCGACGCGGATGCTGCGGCTGCCATCGACGGCGGTGGCCGGCGCGGCGCTGGCGCTGAGGCCGCCGACGCTAAAGCCGCGCCCCGGTCCGGCGGTCTTGCCGTTGAAGCCGGTGGCCTCGCAGAGCACGTTGTAGAGCGGCACCAGCGCAAAGGCGAAGGCAAAGGCGCCGGCCACCAGCAACAGCAGACGGCCGATCAGGCGGCGGTGGCTGGCGGGAGCGGCGGGCACCTGTTCCATGGCGCTAACGTGGGATCAACAGCCCGAGCAGGTAGATGGCCAGCACCGCGGCGCCCAGCCACCAGCCGAGGCGGCGGGAGGCGGCGCGCCGTGAGGACAGGTCGGCCGGGGAAAACGCCGCTGCGTCGGCTGGTGGCTGGGCGCCGCGGTGCTGGCC
>CAZFXO010000114.1:0-7354 GCA_964523045.1 uncultured Dechloromonas sp.
TTGTATCCAAAAGACAGGATGTAAACACAATTCCGCAAATGTGAACAGACCCTAGCCATTTCGAATCATTCGAAACTGTGTACTTCTTCTGCCATATTGCATTGGCTACGAAATTCCCCCGCCCAAACACCTCATCGCACACCACCTTCAAATAGTGCGCTTCATTGTCGTCAATCGTGATCCACAACGATCCGTCCTCCGCCAGCAGCGTCCGGATGACTTCCAGGCGGTCGCGGATCAGCGTCAGCCACATCGAATGCTCGACCCCGTCGTCGTAATGGGTGAAGGCACTACCTGTGTTGTAGGGCGGGTCGATGAAGACACATTTGACCTTGCCGGCGTACTGGCTTTCCAGCGCCTTCAGCGCCAGCAGGTTGTCGCCGTGGATCAGCAGGTTGTCGTCGAAAGCCGTCGGGCCGGCTTCGGCCTGTTCGACCAGATCGGCGGCGGCAGGCGGCGCGGCATGGTAGGAAAGCGCCTTGTCTTCGAGCAGGATGCGCGGTTCCAGCCGGGGGCGGTTCTGTTTGCCGGGCCAGGTGAGTTCGAGTTTGGTCGAGGCGGGCTTGCTGGGCTTGTCGGTCATCTGGGGATTCATTCTTCGTCGGTGAACTGCGCCAGCAGGCCGTTTTTCTCGCGGCTGGCGGCGTAGATGGTGAGCTTGAGTTCGGTGTGGTCGATCTGCTCGTAGCGCGGGCGGCGTAGCGACAAGTTTTCGCTGGCGGTCAGGATGGTCGGCACGCCTTCGCCGCGTCGTTCGATGAGGTTCTGCCGCTTGCTGACCGGGTCGGCCGGGTAGTAGCGGGAGAGCAGGTTCACCAGGGTTTCGTTGCGGGTGATGCTGTTGGCTTCCATGCTGTCCACGGTCAGGCTGTTGGGCAGGCCGCCGGGGGTGGAGAGTTCGAGCCGGTCGGCGAACAGGTGCAGGCGGATGCGGGCGCCGTGCATGGCGTAGTCGCGGTGGGCGACGGCATTGACGATGGCTTCGAAGACGGCGGCCAGGTCGTATTGCGGAATGTCGATGCGGCCGGGGCGTTTGACGGCTTCGACGCGCATGTTGCGTTTGACGAAGTTGAAGGCGTGGCGAATCTGTTCGTCGACGGGGCCGTCGCAGTCCTGGGCGTCGAGCTGGTATTCGGCATTGCGTTCGCTGCCGGAATAGGCAACGCACTGGATGTAGGCGGAAGAAAGGTAATCGGCTGGGCGCGCCGTGAGCAGTAGCACGCCGCTGACGGTGAGGCGCAATTCGCCGCTCTCGTCGTCGCCGATCAGGTAGAGCTTCTTGAGTTGCGTGATTTCTGGCAAGTCGCCGCGCAGGAAGCGCGTCTTGAGTTCCGGGTCGATGGCGTCGCGCGTGGTTTGCGGGACAAGTTGCTCGTCGAAACGGATCAGCCGCACCATGCTGCGCTGCTGGAAGATGCGCGCCAGCAGCTCCGGCGACATTTCCCGCTTGCTCGAACCCACGCGGTGGAAATAGCCATGCGGGCTTTTATGCACGAATACGCTCTTGCTGACGCGCACCCAGACGACGGGTTTCAGATCGCCCTGGCTGTCGGGGATTTCCAGCAGCCGGGTTTCGATGGGCAAGGGCGGGTCGATGGCGTGGCTGGCGATGTTGGCGAGCCACAGGTCCACGGTATCCAGGTCTTCGTGGGCGATGCCTTCGACGGCGCGGGTCTTGTCGGCAACGCCAAAGACGATGATGCCGCCGCCGGCGTTGGCAAAGGCGGCGAGTTCGTCGGCGACGCTGTCCCGGCCCGGCTGGTCTACCTTGTTGCCTTTGATCGTAAGGCTCTTGAATTCATAGGCCGAGTCTTCGCCGAGCCGGACTTGATAAACGAGTTCGCGAACGAGGTCGGTGGTGTCGATCATGGGAACGCCTTCCGCAGGGCCGTCCCAAGGGAGGAGTGTCCCCCTCGGGGGGCAGCGAACAAAGTGAGCGTGGGGGTCATTTCATTTCCTCATGAGGCTTTCAGTTGCCAGCGGATGGCAAACAGGCATTGCCGTTGCGGCGTGATTTCCAGCGCGGCTTCGATGTCGTTGAGCAGGCGGTCTTCTTCGGCGTCGATACGCTTTTTCTCTTCGTGGTAGTCGAGCATGACGCGGTCGCGTTCTTGCTCCAGTTGTTTGATCGCCCGCTTGGCGGCGAGCTTTTCTTGCAGCGAGGAAAGTTGCCGGGCGGCTTTGCGGGCTTCCTTGATTTCCTGGTCGAGTTGTTTGACGCGGATGTCGAGGGCAATGCGCCGGTCTTCCGCCCAGGCTTCGAGCTTTTCGGTTTCTTCGCTGAAGAAGCGTTCGTTGAGCTGGAGTGCCGCGTCGAGCTTTTGACTTTCCTGTTCCGCCAGCAGCGTTTTGAAGACGGATTCGGCTTGCAACTCGGTGGCGACGTCGAGCACGCGGGCCGGCAGGGTCAGCAGGCGTTCTGCCAAGGAAGGATCGAATATCTGCCCGCCATCGCTTACTGCGGCAATCAGCAGGTGTTCGATGCGCTGCTTGGCGGCAGTCAGCGTCAGCATGTCTACCCGGAGTTCGCCGGACTGCCCGGCACGGTTCTTCAGCCAGGCGTGCTGGCCGCCCTGGGTATGGTTGAGGTCGAATTCGAGCGTGGCAACGGGGAGTTCCGGCAGCGCCTGCCTGGCTTCGGCAATGAGTTGCCCGCCCAGGCCTTCGTTGGGGCGCAGGAAGCGAGCCTGGCTTTGTTCCGATTCCAGCCAGCGGACGTCGTACCAGTGGCCGTCGTGCCGGACGCGGTGGGCTTCGAACTGCGCTCCGGGCAGCATCATGCGGGCCAGCAGAAGCAGCTTTTCCTGATAGTCGTTGAGGTGCTGCTCGGTTCTTTCCTTGGTCAGGTTGAGGTGTTTGACGACGTCGACGTCAAGGTTTTCCAGCACCGAGCGCCGGGTTTCCTGGGTGCGCGCTTCGAGTTCGGTCTTGAAGCGGGCTTGCAGCAGATCGAACTCGGCATCGATCTGATCGGTGCTTTTGCAGCGCTGGTAAATCTCGTGAATATGGCGTTCGATGTCGACGCCGGATTCGATGCTGCCGAGAATCTCGTCGGAGGCGCCGAAGACGCCTTCGAACAGACGGAATTTCTCGCTGAGGAGTTCAAAGACCCGTTCGTCGGCACGATTGCCCTTGTTGATGAAATTGACCACGACGACATCGTTTTTCTGGCCGTAACGATGGACGCGGCCGATGCGTTGTTCGACCCGTTGCGGGTTCCAGGGCAGGTCGTAATTGATCAGCAGCGAGCAGAACTGGAGGTTGATACCTTCGGCGCCGGCTTCGGTACAGATTAGGATTTCGGCCGATTCGCGGAAGTGATCAACAAGGGCGGCTTTCATGTCGGCGGTTTTGGCGCCGGAAATGCGGCCGCTGCCTTCGTGCTGTTGCAGCCAGTTCTGGTAGATGCGCTTGGAGTCTGGGTCGGTATTGCTACCGTTGAGGATGGCGATCTTGTCGGCGTAGCCGTTGTCGGCGAGCAGTTCCTTGAGGCGGGACTGGGTGCGGACCGATTCGGTGAAGATGACGGCTTTGCGCTTGCCGCCCAGGCGCTCGGCAAAATTGAAGGCCTTGCCGAGCACGCGCAGCAAGGCGTCGGCTTTTGCATCGCGGGCAATGCGTTCGGCGAGGGCGCGGAAGTTCTTCAGTTGGTTCACTTCCGCTGCCAGGGCCGCGGGATCGACGGTGTCTTCTTCATCGACGCCCGCTTCGTCGCTCAGGTCGTCGAGTGCGTCGTAGTCTTCGAGCGCGCTTGCCAACGGTAGCTGTTTTTCCAGCCGTTCGATCATCGTGCTCAGGGTGCCCTGGATGGCATACGAAGACGAGGCCAGAATCTTGCGGATGACCAGTGTGACCAAATGCCGGGCACCGGGCTTGATCGACAGGATGCCTTCATCCTGAAGGTATTCGGAAACCTGCTTGTAGAGTTCGAGTTCGTCCGGCGAGGGGCGGAAATCCTCGGTCAACGAGTAACGGCGGGTGAATTTGATGCCGCCGATTTCCTGGACTTGTCGGCGCAAGGTGCGTTTGCAGACGGTGCGCAGACGCTCCCGCAGATTCTCGAATTCGGCGTCTTCGAGCTTGGGGCGGCAATAGCGTGCCTTGAAAGCATCGAGGCTGCCGAAGAAGTGCGGGTCGATGATGGCGATCAGTCCGAACAGCTCCTGCAGGTTGTTCTGCAACGGCGTAGCCGAGAGCAGCAGCTTGGGACGACCCTTGAGGGCGGCGTCGAGACGGCTGGCGATCTTGGCGCTTTCGCCCTTGTAGAAATTGCGCAACTTGTGGGCTTCGTCGAAGACGACCAGGTCCCAGGGAACTGCCGCCAGTTCGTTTTGCTTGCGCGAGGCAAATTCGTAGGAGCAGATCACCACGGCTGGTTCGCCGAAAGCGACTTCCACCAGAAAGGGATTGGCTGTTCCACCGGCCTGTGCTTCCTTGAAATTCCGGGCTTCCAGGATTTTTGACGGAAGCGAAAATTTCTCGATCAGTTCCTGGCTCCACTGCTTGCGCAGAGTGGCGGGAACGATCAGCAGCAGGTGGCGCTTGCGCTCGGCCCATTTCTGGGCCAGGACGAGGCTGGCTTCGATGGTTTTGCCGAGGCCGACTTCGTCGGCCAGGATGACGCCATTGGACAGTGGCGAAGCGAGGGCAAACAAGGCCGCATCCACCTGATGCGGGTTCATGTCCACCTTGGCACCGGCGATGGTCTGGGTCAGCGCGTCGTCGGCAGCGCCTTCCAGCGACAACCAGTGGGCGAGATAGCCGCTCTGATAGCGGGTATACATCAGCCTTGATCCTTTTTCTGGTAGCCGTTCAGCGGGTGAAATTCGCCGACCTTTTCCGTGCGTTCGAGGAACTCGCTGACGGCCTGGCGGACCAGCCAGGCCAGGGAAAGCCCGTGTTGATCGGCCATTTCCTGAAGGCGCTGGAGTTGTTCCGGAGGCAGGGAGACGGTGGTGCGGATGGCCTTCATGATTATTCTCTGTGAATCACTGTGCATCATTTTAGTCGGATGAAGTGAACATTGGCGTATTTTGAGAGCGACAGTTGGTTGGAGATGACTGAACGGTTGCTGTGGCCGAACTCCAGCCTTCCAGCAAATCATAAGAAACCCCTCCGTCCGAGGGGTTCAGCGCGGATTACAGCGAGCGAGGCGGGCCAGTTCGCAGACGCTCATGAACAGCGTTTCTCGCTAAACCAAAACAACGGTATCGCTGTAGCGGGCCACGGTCTGGTCGTGCGTCAGTAATCGCATGGGTTCGACCAGGGCCTGGGCGACCAGCAGGCGGTCGAAAGGGTCTTGGTGGTGCTTGGGCAGGGTTTCGATGGCGGCGGCGTGTTCTGCCTCGATGGCCAGGAACTGGTAACCCGCAGCGCGAAAATGGCGGACGGCATCGTCGCCCGATACCGGCATGTCGCCCCGACCCAGGCTGTGCTTGATGGCGATTTCCCAGATGCTGGAGACGCTGATCCAGATCGTGGCGCGCGGCGAAAGGATCAGTTCACGCGCTTTTTCCGTCAGGTTCGGGTGGTCGGTAATCGCCCGCAGGGCAACATGGGTGTCGAGCAGCAGGTTCATGATGACCCCAGAAACATCCGGGCCACTTCGGCATTGTTGGCGTCGATGTTGTCGGGAACCTCGAACAGGCCCTTGGCCACCCCGATGCGGTTCGATGCGGGAACGCTCGATAGTGGGACCAGTTTGGCGGCTGGCCGGCCGTTGCGGGCAATGATGATTTCCCGTTCCTCGCCCTGCTCGATGGACTCGACCAGGCGGGAAAGATTGCTTTTGGCATGCAACATGTTGATGGTTGTCATGGCAGGCTCTAGCGCATTTGATGCCTTAGCCTAGTCTGGCTAAGTTGTTTTCTCAAGCATGGGCGGGTTCTGGAAAATCTCGCGCAATCAATTGCTTTGCTGCGAACGCTCAGCGCTCCCCAATCAGCGCCGCCCTCAGCAATTCAATGAAAGCCGTCGTCCGGCTCGGTATCAGGCGGCGGCCGGGGGTGACGCACCAGAGCGTGACCGAGGGCAGCGACCAGTCCGGGAGGATGCGCTGGAGCAGGCCGCGTTCGATCCAGGAGCTGGCGAGGCGGTCGTCGAGACCGACGATGCCGAGGCCGTGCGCGGCCATTTCGCGTTGCAGGCCGGGGGAGTTGGCGGCCAGAGGGCCGTTGGGCAGGCCTTCCCAGTGTTCGTTGCCGCGCGTCAGGCGCCAGGGCTGGGCGCTGCCGTTGCCGCCGATCAGTTGCAGGGCGAGGTGCTGCATCAGCTCGGGCGGTGTTTGCGGTTCGCCGTAGCGCTTGAGGTAGGCCGGGCTGGCGTAGAGGCCACAGTGCATCTCGCAGAGCTGGCGGGCAACCAGCGTGGCGTCGTCGGGCAGGCGGGCGGCGGCGCGGATGGCGAGGTCGAAGCGTTCGGCGAGCAGGTCGACGCGGCGCGGCGACAGGTCGAGTTCCAGGCGGACTTCCGGGTAGCGGGTGGCGTAGTCGAGCAGGATGGGCGTCAGGTCGAGTTCGCGGAAGTCGGGCGGCATCGACACGCGCAGCACGCCGCGCGGCGTTCCCTGGCGATATTGGGCGATGGCCGCGGCGGCTTCGGTTTCTTCCTGCAGGCGGCGGGCGTGGTCGAGGATGCGTTCGCCGAATTCGGTGATGCTCAGGCGGCGCGTGCTGCGCGTCAGCAGGCGTTCGCCGAGGCGGCTTTCGAGGGCGCCGAGGCGCCGCGACAGCGTCGATTTGGGCAGGCCGACGCGCTCGGCGGCGCGGGCAAAGCTGCCGCTGTCCACGACGTGGGCGAAGAGGATGAGGTCGTTGGCGTCGAGTTCCATGGCGGCTTATTGTTCCATTGATGGAACGATGATACCAATTCCGACGGCTTCCTGTGCTGAATTTGCGTCAATAGAATGGGCTCCATGGTGAAGGCGTACTTGATCCGCAAGCCAAAGCCGAACCGAACCCAACTGACCACCTGGAGAAACCATCATGAAGATCCTGCAAATCAACGCCAGCGCCCGTTCTGCCGGGGCCAATTCCACCCGCCTGGCCGACGCCATCACTGCCCGCCTGTTTGCCCGTAACCCCGGCGCGACGGTCGAGCTGCGCGACCTCGCCGCGCAGCCGCACCCGGTACTCGACGAGCCGGCTCTCGGTGCCTTGTTTACCCCGGCCGAGCAGCGCACGCCGGAGCAGGCTGCCCGCGTGGCGCTCGACGACGCGCTGATCGCCCAGGTGCAGGCGGTCGATGTGATCGTGCTCGGCGTGCCGATGTACAACTTCGGCGTGCCCGTGCAACTGAAGACCTGGATCGACGCCATCGCCCGCGCCGGCGTCACCTTCCGCTACACCGCCAACGG
>CAZFXO010000115.1:0-7326 GCA_964523045.1 uncultured Dechloromonas sp.
GGCGTAGTTCATGGTGCGCAGGGGGCTGCAGTCGGCCAGCAGCGGTTAGTAGCTGAATCCCCCGAAAGCTGCCGTACAATGCCATTGGCACTTTTAAACCGTTTGAAGGGTTTGCGGAATGTTTAGTAGTGCGCGCAACCAAAGAGCATCGCTGGATATGAAAAAAACAATGGCTTGAGCGAATGAATGCTAGCAAGTTATACGTAACAAATCCGAAAGCCCTGCAAAATTGACGTCTACTTTATAAAGTCCCATACGCACAATCGAATTTACTATGACGTTTCAAAATGAGGGAGGTGGTGCTTGTTGAACGTGCGAAGCGCTACTGGATTGACCGCTGCGCTGCTGATTTTTTGGATTGCCGCCGCCTGGCAGTATCCGCTGCTTACTCTCAGTGAAAACCAGGCCCTCTACACGTTTTCCTCTGAGGCACAAGTGATCGCGGCCATCTATGGCCTGACCATTACTGGATACATCTTCCTTCGGAATCAACAGGATCGGCTCGCCGACCGCGACGAAACACTTACGGAAATCCTGGACACCATCCAGGGAGAACAGTATAGATTCATCGCTTTTATTACGGTCGTGTCCCTCGCATCCATCCTTGTAGCTCTGCTGGCAATCATCTGTCGCGAGTCGCCAGTCGCGTCTATCAAGTTGCTCACACAAAACTCTGCTGCCTCACTCTTTTCGGCAAGCTTGGCATGGACCGGGTTCTTCGTGCTCGACGCTATGCGTCCTGGCAAGATTGCACGAGCCAGTCAGGCAATCAAGGTACAGGTGGAAGAGTTCGAGCAGCGTAACACCGAGGGACGTGGCAAGCTGGAGGAGTTCCTGCTCAACTTCAATGCGCTCGAGCAGCTCCTTGACGACTTCGCTCGAATACATCTAGATCGCCAGAACCTAGTGGCGGTTTCCAGAGACATCGAATCCTCGCGGAGAAGATCAGCGCGCTCCACATGGACAAAACCACGGATCGTACGAGCCTTGCTGTCGCAGGAGATTATTCCTCCAGAATTGGCCAATGAGCTCATTGAGCTGATTCGCTACCGCAATGCTCTAGTTCACGGACAAGACATGACCGTCAGCGCGGAAGTTGTCAATCGACTCAAGTCGGTGAGAATCGAGTTGGAACAACGGATACAGAACCTATCCGGTTCGAGCGAAGGCGGCTATGAAGAGCCAGATATCTAACCCGAGCCTCCTGTCAAACTTTAGCGGTTTAGGAATATGACATTACCAATTACTGACACCATAATTGCTGCATTAGCACAACTGGTAGATGATTCAAAATCCAATGGAGAGTATCGCGAGCCCTCTCATTCCGACATCGAGTTTTATGTTGGACGAACCGGTTTAACCTCGGCAGACCCAAAAGCTCAAGGTCAAGTAATTGGGAAAGCCAAGAGAGTCAGAGCGATTCTGTCATGGGCAATCGACAACAACCCCAACGCTGGCTCAAAACTCATTGAGCAACTCCTTTCAAAGGTTCGCGCTTCAGGGGGGTTTCGAGAAAAATCGGCCAATTTTGTTGGCACAGAAGCGATTCTGAATGCCATTTCTGCATTTGACGCCGAAGGTTATGAACTTTCGAAAGACGGGGACATTCGACCTAAAGTTCTAGAAAGCCTTAAAGGCCGCGAGTTATCCCAAGCGCTTCATGCATATGCACGCCGAGCTCAAAAAGGCGCCCACGACGCAGCATTACTTTCTGGTACAGGCAAAGACCTTCTTGAGGCAACCGCCGCGCACATCCTTCAGACTAAATGGGGCTCATATTCAAGCGGAGCCAACTTTCAGGGTCTGCTTGGGCAAGCCTATGTGGCACTCGGACTTACTGTTCCTGAACAAACTGCACAACCGGGCGAATCTCCAACTAAAGCACTCGAACGCGCAATGTTTCAAACTGCCTGCGCTATTAATCGCCTCCGGAACAAAGAAGGCACAGGTCATGGGCGTCCATGGTTGCCTTCGATTACAAATACCGAGGCTACGGCTGCTATTGAAATGGTTGGCAGCATTGCCAGCTTTCTACTCAACAAACTCGATGAAAACTGCTAATCCGGTGCTCAACCTTGCTCCCTCCGGTCGCTGTACGCCGCGCGATAAAGCGCCGCCCCCTTTACCTAAAAGTTAGTCATCCTTATGACCACGACAAAAGCACACTGCAATACCTGCGGGGGAGATAGGAATCACGAAATTCTCCATTCCGAAAAAACAACGTGGGACGATCCAGTGCATCCGATCTCTGGCAGTGACATATATGAAACCCTGAAATGCTGTGGCTGCGAGAACATTAAGCTTCGCCATACATCTTGGTTTTCCGAAGATGACGGCCCAACGGTTAACTATTTCCCTGCATCAATATTTCGCAGAAATCCTGATTGGTTTAATGAGTTGTGGCTGGAGCTTGGCTCAGATGATGAATTCGTCGAGCAACTTCTCAAGGAAATTTATGTGGCACTTCAGCATAACCTTCCAAATCTTGCAGCTATGGGGGTACGGTCGCTGCTTGAGAAAATCATGGTGTCAAAGACCGGCGACCAAGGTAGCTTCATTCAAAATATCGCCGAGTTCGAGAAACTCGGTTATGTATCACGTATCCAACGCGAGCGGCTCGAAGCAATTTTAGAGGCAGGTCATGCTGCTATTCACCGAACATTCAAACCAAGTAAAAAAGACGTTATTACCCTTGTTGATCTTACGGAGCATATTGTCGAAACCGTTTACTTGCACGAAGCAAAGGTTAGCGCGCTTAAAAAACGCGTTCCCCCTCGCGTGTCGAAGAAAAGGACTAACCCTAAGGCGCAGGGGGCGGCGCGATAAAGCCGCCCCCCAGACATCCAACGTTCTTAAGCGTCCGCTTTGAAAACTTGGCAACGGCAGCTTCGGGTCGGTTGTTGTCTCTCACTCTTCCGGCTGTGCTTATTCCCGTCCGCCGGTATCCCCATCATTCCCCGCCCCCATCCGCCCAAGAAAAGCCTGTTGTTCGCGCAGGAAACCGCTCAGGTCAGGGCGTTGGTAGGGGATGCCGTGTTCGGGGGCGAGGCGGGCGATGAGGTCGGCCAGCGCCGGGTAGTGGCGGTGGCTCCAGTCGGGGAAGAGGTGGTGGGTGAGGTGCAGGTTCATGCCGCCCAGCCAGTAGCCGAGCCAGCCGGGGGTGATCTGCCAGTCGAAGGTGGTGAGGAACTGGTGTTCCCAGCGCCCGTGGGCAAAGCGGCCGTCGGGCGGGGCGGCGAAGAAGCGGCCCTTGGCCCAGTGGGTGCCGAGGATGAGCAGCACGAAGAGCAGCGAGGCGGCGCTCAGGCTGAGGAAATAGGCGAGCAGGATGGTGGCGGGGGCGATCCGCCCGGCGCAGAAATATAGCGGCAGGCCGATGCCCAGCGTCAGGTGGGCGGCCTTGGCCAGCAGGAAGCCGGCCCAGCCGCGCCAGCCCGGTGTCGCCATGCGGGCGCCGACCGGGGTGCGGCCGGCGCGGTCGAGCCAGTCGAAGGACCAGATGATGGCGGGGAAGGTCATCGCCGCCACCAGCGGCCAGTACCAGCGCTGCCAGCGCATGAAGGGCCGCCAGCGCTGGTGCGGGGTCTGGCGCAGGACGCCGTTTTCCTCGATGTCGAGGTCGTGGCCCTGCACGTTGACGCGGGGGTGGTGAAAGATGACGTGGCGCACCCGCCAGCATTCGGGGTCGAGGCCGAGCGGCAGGCTGACCAGGCGGTTGAGCCAGCGGTTGCCGCGGGCGCTGCGCAGGAAGGCGTTGTGCGAGGCGTCGTGCACGACGTTGATGGCGAGCAGCATGGCGGCGGCGACATAGACGAAGTAGGCGGCGCCGAAGCCGGCGGCCGTGGCCGGCGTCAGCGCGCTGGCGTAGGCGGTGGCGGCGACGGCGACGAGCAGCAGCAGCTTGCCGATCATGCCGGCGTCGGCGCCGCGGTGGTCGTTGCGAGCGGCCAGCCAGGCGCCGGCGGCGCTGTCGAGGGCGGCGCGCAGCGCTTGGTCGTCGCGCCCGAAATGCAGCGGCGGCGCTATTTTCATGAGCCTTGTTCGGCGGGTTGGCGGCCCATCTCGCGCAGGAAGCGGCGCTGGCCGGCGAGCAACTGGCGGTAGCCGAGGCAGCGGTAGGGCAGGCCGTGTTCGGCGGCGGTGCGGGCGACGATGTCCGCCAGCGCCGGGTAGTGGCGGTGGTGCCAGCCGGGGAAGAGGTGGTGGGTGAGGTGCAGGTTGAGGCCGCCCATGCCCCACTGCAGCCAGCGCGGCGTTGGCAGCCAGTCGCAGGCGGTGGCGAAATTGTGCCGGTGCCAGCCTTGCGCCAGGCGGCCGTCGGGCGGCGCCGGGTAGAAGGCGGCCTGTGCCCAGTGGGTGCCGAGGAGCAGGAAGACGAGGAGCAGCGAGCCGGCCATCTGCGCCGCCAGGTAGCAGGCCAGCGCCAGTTGCCAGCCCAGACCGTGGGCGTTGGCGGCGGCCAGCGGCAGGCCGAGCGCGAGCAGCAGGTGGCCGAGTTTGGAGGCCAGGAACAGCGCCCAGCCGCCGCTTCCCGGCAACAGCCCATGCTGGCGCAGCGGCGTGCGGCCAAGGCGGTCGCGCCAGTCGAACACCCAGGCGATCCAGGTCAGCGACAGCGCGGCGATCAGCGGCCAGTAGCGGTGCTGCTGGCGCATGTGCGGCCGCCAGCGCTGGAAGGGCGTCTGGCGGAAGATGCCGTTTTCCTCGGTGTCGAGGTCGTAGTGTTCGATGTTCGGGTAGCGGTGGTGGAAATCGACGTGGCGCACCCGCCAGTAATCCGGGTCGATACCGAGCAACAGCGTGACCAGCCGGCCGACGACGCGGTTGCCGCGCCGGCTGCGCAAAAAGACGTTGTGCGAGGCATCGTGATTGACGTCGATGTTGAGCAGCATGCAGACGGCGATCGCCGCCAGATAGGCGCCAGCGAAGCCGCTGGCGGTGCCGGCCGTCAGGCTGAGCAGGTAGCAGGCGAGGCAGGCGGCGGCGAGCAGCGCCGCCTTGCACAGGTGGGCGCCATCGGCGTGGCGGTGGTCGCCGCGCGCCGCCAGGTAGCCGCGGGCACGCGCCTGCAGCGCCTGTTCGAAAGCCATTTCGCCGCAGACCTTGGGAGCGGCGTAGCAGAGCGGCGGCAGCGCCGTCATGCGGCGTTCACCGACCGGCGGCCGACGCCAAGCGCCAGTAGCAGCCCGTGCACTGCCAGCGGCAGCATCAGCCAGGGCCAGACCCCGGCAAACCAGCGCAGGCCGCCCAGCCAGGCGGCGGGCAGGGCGAGGCAGAGCGCCAGCCAGGCGAGCGGCGCCCAGCGCCGGCCTTCGGCCATGCCGCCAAGGACCACCGCGCCGCCGGCGAGCAGCGCGAAGAGCACGACCTGGGCGACATCGACGGTGCCGTAACCGTAGCCGTAGCGGTTGACGTAGCCGATGACCAGCGCGAACAGGAGCAGGGCGCCGCTGGCGATCGCCCAGTCGGCGCAGGCAAAGCGGGCCGCCGGCGGGGTGCCGGCGCTGCCGCCCAGGAGGCGCAGGAAAGGCAGGTTGCTTGCCCAGAAGGGGTTTTCCGGCGGCGCCTCATGGCCGACGCCGTAGCTGAACGGCGCGGCCGGCAGTTCGCGTTCCAGGCTGCCGAACAGGCGGTCCCAGAACGAGAAGCTGCCGCCGAAATTGCTGTTGCAGTAGCGCGCTTCGTTCACGTGATGGACGCGGTGCAGGGCCGGCGTGATCAGGATGCTCTCCAGCCAGCGCAGGCGCGGCACCAGCGCGTTGTGGTTGTAGAACTGCACGCTGTAATGGATGATCGAGACGGCGACGAACACCGAGAGCGGCACGCCGAGCAGCGCCAGCAGCAGGAAGAAGGGAATCGAGGTGAGCGAGGAATACCAGGAATTGCGCACGCCGAGCGAGAGGTTGAAATGCCGCCCCTGATGGTGGATCAGGTGCACCGCCCAGAACGGCGGCCACTGGTGGTGCAGGCGGTGCAGCCAGTAAAAACCGAAATCCCAGGCGAGCAAGGCGAACAGCCAGACCGCAACGGGCGGCCAGGCGGCCAGCAGATCGAAGCTCCAGTGCGCGGCGACGTAGCCGTAGCAGGTGATTTCGAGGCCGCGGAACAGCCACAGCATGAGGTGGCCGGAATCGATGTTGAAGACGACATCGCGCCAGTTCACCGACTGGCGCCCGCTCCACTGCAGGAAGAGCGCTTCGCCGAAGACGAGGATCAGCATGCAGGCGATGGGCCAGGCGAGTTCGCTCATGACGGGGCTCCTTGCGTCAGGGTGGCGGGGGCGAGCCAGCGCCGGCACAGCCAGGCGGCGGCAAAACCGAGGGCGACGCCGGACGCCAGGTCGATGGCGAGGTGGCGGCGCAACTGCAGGATGGAAAGGCCGATCAGCGCGCCCCAAGCCCACAGCAGCAGGCTGCGCAGCGGCCGCCGGGGATCGTGCAGGGCGAGGATGGCGAGCGTGGTCAGCGCCATGTGCAGCGAGGGAAAACAGTTCTGCGGCGAATCGACGGCGAGCAGGCCGGCGAGCAGCGTGCCGCTGAGTCCGCAGGCGGCATAATCGGGATAGGCGAGGGTGGTCGGCCACAGCATGAAGACCGCGCCGGCGGCCAGCGCCGCCACCTGGAAAGCGCTGCGCAACCAGCGCAGGCGCTCGGCAGGGCCGGTGAGGAAGGCGAGCGGGATGATCAGGAAGAACGATAGATAAGGCCACACCGCGTGCGGGCTGTAGGGAATCAGGCGGTCGATGACGCCGGGTTCGAGCACCTGGCCGGCGCCCTGGAAACGGTCGCTGAGGTTGTAGACGACGCCGACACTGCCCCAGCCGAAGAGCATCTGGCGTAGCCGGAAAGGGAGCGTGGCGAGCGTTTTCATGATTCGACGCGCATGATACGCCGCCGCTTGTGGCGGAAATCGGCAACGATGGGTTGGCTGGCGAGCTGCCAGTGCAACGCGCCGACGGCGACGCCCTGGCCGGCGAAACCGGCGATCAGCGCGGCGCGGCAGCGTTCGATGTCGGCGAGCGGGCAATCGGCGGTCAGTTGCAGCCGGTCGGCGCCGTGCTGCGTCAGCCGATAGTCGGCGGTCAGCGGCAGCGCGTTGGCGATCAGGCGGCTGCACAGGTCGGCGAACACCGCTTTGCTCTGCCCGTCGGCGCCGGGCAGCAGCAACTGGTCGTCGCAACGGCCCTCGATCGCCGCCAGCGCCAGGCCGGCGCGGCCGCAGGCGCAAGGCTCGGCGCGCCGCACCAGGACGTCGTCGAGGCGGTAGCGGACGATCGGCTGGGTCTGCCGCGTGAAGTCGGTGACCCAGGGGGTGAAGCGCTGCTCG
>CAZFXO010000116.1:0-7186 GCA_964523045.1 uncultured Dechloromonas sp.
GGCGGGCAGGGCGGTCATCGCCGGGAGTGTACCCGTTGCCATCGGTAAACGACACGGGGCGGCCTGCTGCCGCCCCGTGCGCTGGGTGATCCGGGTCAGTTGCTGGCCGTGCCGAGTGCCAGTTGCTGCTTGTTGTATTGCTCGAGCGCCCGTTGCGTGCCGTAGGCGATCGCCTCGTTGGTCGAGGCGAACTGGCGGCGGCCGCTGCTGCTGGTCGTTTCGGTCTGGTTGGTGGCTTGGCTGCCATTGCCGGATTGTTCGGCGGCGCGGGCGGTGCCGTAAGCGATGGCGGCATCGACCGAGGCAAACTGGCGGCGCGTGTTGCCGTTCGTCGCTGCGCTCTGCTGGGTGGTGTCGGTCGTGCTAGTGGCGCGGCTGCCTTGCTGTTCGCTGGCGCGTTGCGCGCCGTAGGCGATCGCTGCATCGACCGAAGCAAACTGGCGCCGCTCCGGGCGGCTGCTTTCCGCTTGCTGGCGGGCGATCCCTTCGCTGCTCAGGGTGACTTTCGTGGAGCTGCCTGTGGCCGTGGACGTCGTCCCGGAGACCTGCTGCTGCGCGCTTTTCAGAGCGCTGGTGTCGGCGCCGATGGCGGTTGCCATCTTCTCGGCGTTTTTCAGGCTGCTGGTCAGGGAGTTGAGCGAACGGTCGGGGCGGCTGCCGGAAAGCTGGCTGCGGTAGGTTTCCTGGGCGGCGGTGCTGGAATTGATGGTGGTGGGCATGATGAAACCTCAGCGAAAACGGTGGTCCGGAGCAACGCTCCAGACATACCTACACTGTACGCCATTGGCGGCAACTGCGCAAAAAATGGGCAGCGCAACAAAAGCGCTTATCCGTCAGTCGGCTAGATTGCCCGCCCAGTGCGCTTCCACAGACTTATCCACAGCTTTCGGGGATAAGCCGAAGGCTGGTACAGAGGGGTTTTCCAGCGATATACTGTGGATATGAACAGTCGTCGTATCGCCCATCTCGACATGGACGCCTTCTTCGCCTCGGTCGAACTCCAGCATTACCCGATGCTGCGTGGCCAGCCGGTGGTTGTCGGCGGCCGTCGCGTCGACCGCCCG
Organism: uncultured Dechloromonas sp.; assembly: GCA_964523045.1. GTDB lineage: Bacteria > Pseudomonadota > Gammaproteobacteria > Burkholderiales > Rhodocyclaceae > Azonexus. The sequence continues at coordinate 1,065 of CAZFXO010000116.1, forward strand.
GTCGAGCAGGCCGACGGCAGCCTGCGTTTCGCCCGCCTGCGCGACTATGTCGGGCGCGGCGTGATCACTACCTCGACCTACGAGGCGCGCGCGCTCGGCGTCTTTTCCGGGATGGGGCTGATGAAGGCGGCGCAACTGGCGCCCGACGCCATCCTGCTGCCGGCCAACTTCGACGCCTACCGCGACTACTCGCGGCGCTTCAAGGCGGCGGTGGCGAGCGTCGCGCCGGTGATCGAGGACCGCGGCATCGACGAGATCTACATCGACCTGACCGGCATCGCCGAGGACAGCCTGCCGCTGGCCCGGCGGATCAAGCAGGCGGTGTTCGCGGCGACCGGGCTGAGCTGCTCGATCGGCATCACCCCGAACAAGCTGCTGGCCAAGATCGCCTCCGACCTCGACAAGCCCGACGGCATCACCATCCTCAGTCATGAGGAGGTGCCGACGCGGATCTGGCCGCTGGCGGCGCGCAAGATCAACGGCATCGGCCCGAAAGCGGCAGAGCGGCTGCGCGCCATGGGCGTCGACACGGTCGGCCAGTTGGCGGCGGTGGCCGAGAGTGAACTGGTCCGCCGCTTCGGCGCCAGCACCGGTAGCTGGCTGTGGCGCGCCGCCCGCGGCATCGACGAGCGGCCGCTGGTGACCGAGCGCGACCCCAAGTCGGTCAGCCGCGAGAGTACCTTCGAGCGCGACCTCGACGTCGGCCTCGACCGCGCGGCGCTATCCGAGGCCTTCACCGGGCTGTGCGCCCGGGTCGCCGACGACCTCGCGCGCAAGGGCTTGGTGGCGCGGACGATCGGCGTCAAGCTGCGCTTCGCCGACTTCAGTACGGTCACCCGCGACCTGACGCTGGCTGAACCGCTGGCCGACGCCCAGGCGATCCGCAAGGCGGCCGGGCAGTGCCTGAAGCGCATCGCGCTCGGCAAACGCATCCGCCTGCTCGGCGTGCGCGCCGCCGGGCTGCAAGCGCCAGTAGCGATGCCGGCGCCGCTGGCGGTGCAGGCCGAGCTGCAACTCTTTTAGCGGCCAGCGTCGCCTGCCTTTATCATTCGCGCTTTTGCGCCGGCCGCCGCCATGTCCTACCTGCTCATCGTCAACCTGATCTGGTCGTTTTCCTTCAGCCTGATCGGCCAGTACCTCGCCGGCCAGGTCGACAGCGATTTCGCGGTGCTCGCCCGGGTCGCCGTGGCGGCGCTGGTGTTCCTGCCGTTCACCGTCTGGCGCGGCCTGCCGGCGCGACTGGTGACCGGTTTCTGGCTGGCCGGAGCGCTGCAGTTCGGCATCACCTACCTCTGTCTCTATCGCAGCTTCAGTGTGCTGACGGTGCCGGAAGTCCTGCTGTTTACGGTGCTGACGCCGATCTACGTGACCCTGATCGAGGACGCGCTCGAACGCCGCTTCAATCGCTGGGCGCTGTTCGCCGCCGCGGTTGCCGTCGGCGGCGGCATCCTGATCCGCTGGCAGCCGCTGGCCGGCGAATTCCTGTGGGGCTTCGTGCTGCTGCAGATTGCCAACGCGACCTTCGCCGCCGGCCAGGTACTGTGTCGCCACCTGCTGCTGCATCATCCGGTCGAGCTGCCGCTGTACCGTTTCTTCGGCCATTTCTTCCTCGGCGCGCTGCTCCTCGCGCTGCCGTCCTTCCTGCTCTTCGGCAACCCGGACAAGCTGCCGGTGACGGCGATGCAGTGGGGCGTGCTGCTGTGGATGGGCCTCTTCGCCACGGCGCTCGGCATGTTCTGGTGGGTCAAGGGCAGCACCCGGGTCGATGCCGGCACGTTGGCGGTGATGAACGAGTTGCACGTACCGCTCGGCCTCTTGGTCAACCTGCTGATCTGGAACCGCGACGCCGACCTCGCCAAGATCGCGCTCGGCGGCAGCGTCATCCTGCTCTCGCTGGCGATCAACCGCGTCGGGCGCGGACGGTTGCGCGCGGCCTGAAGCGCCGCGCGGCAAACATGCTCCGGCGCCGGCCGCCAGGGGCGGCAGCAGGGTTTTCCCTCGTTTGCCGATAATTTGCTCCCGGCATGGCCGATATGGGAAAGAATGCCCGCGTGGGGTCGGTGCGCGGGACAGGTTTCGCCACGCGTAAGCCCGGCCCGGCCGGGGAGATGGCTTGGCTAGAATCTGCTACTTGTGGCTGCTGCTGACTTGTTTCGCGACGGGAACGGGGCATGCGCAAACCCTTCGCCTCAGCGAAGGGCAGGCCAGCTACAATCTGCACGCCCGGGCCACCGTCCTTGTCGATCCGAGCGGCGCCCTGCGTCTTGCCGACCTCGTTGGCGAAGGCCGCGCCAGCGCCGCCTTCCGGCCGGCGCACCAGGGCTTGTCGAGCTTCGGCTTCACCGCTGCGGCAATCTGGTTCCGCATCACGATCGACAATCCCGCCGCGCAAACGCGGCGCAAACAACTGGTGCTGCCCACCAACTGGCTCGACAGCGTCGATCTCTACATCCCCCTGGCGACGGGCGCTTTCCACGAACGCCGTTTCGGCGACAGCCTGCCCTTCGCCGAGCGCGATTACCCGAGACCGTATTTCGTCATCGATCTCGACCTGCTTCCCGGCAGTCACGATTACTATCTGCGGCTGACCAGCAGCCAGGCTTTCATGACGCCGATCGAACTCTGGGAGCCGGCCGCCCTGCGGGAGGCGGAAAGGGGCTGGGCAGCCTATTACGGGATGTTCTACGGCATCCTGCTGGTCATGGTGCTTTACAACGGTTTCATCTGGGCCGCGACGCGGGACCGCAATTACTTCTGCTACTGCCTTTACCTGCTGGCCTTCTTCCTGATGAACTTCGGCTACAACGGTTTCGCCTACCAGTATTGGTGGCCGCAGTCGCCGCACTGGAGCAACCTCAGTCATACCCACTGGATATTCCTGTTCCAGGTGGTCGCCGTCTGCTTCGCGATGAGTTTTCTCGAGTCGGCGCGCCGACTGCCGGTGCTGCACCGGCTCATGCAAGTCTTTCTCGGCGCTTTGATCGTCGCCTGGCTGGCGTTGAGCGTGGCCGGCAATGGCCTGCTCTACAACGCGGCGCCGGTCTATTTCATTTTCCTGTGCACGCCGCTCATCCTGGTTGCCGGTCTGGCCGCCTGGCGCGACGGATACCGCGCCGCCCGCTTCTTCGTCCTGGCGTCGATGGCCAGCCTGGTCGGCAGTTTTTGCACGGCGCTGACGGTAAGCGGCTGGCTCGACTACAACTTCGTCAATTTCCACGCCGCGGAATTCGGCATCGTCGCCGACGTCGTCCTGCTTTCGCTGGCGCTGGCCGACCGCATCAACTTGCTGCGCGAGGAGAATCGCGCGGCGGAGCAGCGCGTTCTCGAGCAGAAACTGCAGGCGGCGGCGCTGCTCTATCAGGCCAACCTGAATCTCGAACAACTGGTCGTCGAGCGTACCGCCGAATTGGCCGGGGCGCGCGACGACGCCGTGCGGCTGGCCCGCACCGACGGCCTGACCGGCGTTGCCAACCGCCGCTACTTCGAGGAAATGGCCAGCCAGGAATTCGCCCGCGCCAGCCGCTATGCCCAACCGCTGGCGGCGATCCTCTTCGATATCGACCTGTTCAAGCACGTCAACGACCGCCATGGCCACGCCGCCGGCGACGCGGTGATCCGGAGCGCCGCGCGCCTGGCCCGGGAATGCGTGCGCGAGGTCGATTTCGTCGCCCGCATCGGCGGCGAAGAATTCATCATCCTGCTACCCGGGGTCAGCGAGACGCAGGCGGCAGTGACGGCCGAACGCCTGCGTCAGGCGATCGTCGCCGAAAGGGTCGAGTACGAGGGCTTGGTCCTGCGCTTCACCGCCAGTTTCGGGGTCAGCCAGTTGCAGGCGGAAGATCGCGGCTACCAGGGCTTGGTCCATCGTGCCGACCGGGCGATGTACGCGGCCAAGCTGGCCGGCCGCAACCGCGTCGAAATCCATCTGCCGACGATGTCGCGCTACGGCGGCCAGGGGCCTCAGTAGAACAGCGCGCCGAGGTCAAGCGTCGGCCGCCGGCCGAGCGCTTCGCGCTTGCTGTCCAGCCAGCGGCGGGCGACCGCCCGGCCGAGGGCGTGCAGTTCCTCGAAGAACTGGCGATTGACCGCCAGTTTGCTGTCGCCGGGCAGTTCGCCGAGCACGCTGTCGGCGCTGATGGCGTGGAAGCGCAGGCGGGCGAAGCGGCGCTCCAGGCGGGCGATCGGCAGGCGGTCGAGGAGCCAGTCGGGGAGCGGATTGCTGTCGCCGATCTGCTCGCGCAGATGGGCGAACATCCGCATCTCGCGCAGGAAGGTGGAATTGAAGGCGAGTTCGCGCAGGCGTTCGCGGATTTCCTTGGCGCTCTCCGGTGTTTCCGAAAAGTGCAGCGGCGTCAGCAGGACCAGCATCAGGTCGGCCGACTGGCAGTGGTAGACCAGCGGAAAGACCGCCGGGTTGGCGCTGTAGCCACCGTCCCAGTAAGGTTCGCCGTCGATCGTGATGGTCCGGTGGATGGTCGGCAGGCAGGCCGAGGCGAGCAGCACGTCGGCCGACAGTTCAGGGTTCTGGAACAGGCGCAGCTTGCCGGAGTTGGCGTGGGTGGTGGCGATGAACAGCTTGACCGGGCTGGCGGCGCGCAGGCCGGCGAAGTCGATCTGGCGTTCGATGACGTCGCGCAGCGGGTTGAGGTCGAAGGGGTTCAACTGCTCCGGGCTGAGGTGGTCGGTCCATTGCAGCATCATCTTCAGCGCCGGCGCCATGCCGGCGACCTGGCCGCCGGCGAACTGCGGCGGCAGGGTGTCGGCGATCGCCAGCCAGAAATCGGCCAGCGCCCGTCGCGCGCCGGCACGGCCGCCGTGCAGCAGGCCGTGGGCGAGACAGGCGGCGTTCATGGCGCCGGCGCTGGTGCCGCTGACGCCCTCGAAATCGATCGACTCGTCTTCGAGCAGCGCGTCGAGCACGCCCCAGGTGAAAGCGCCATGGGCGCCGCCGCCCTGCAGGGCGAGGTTGATCCGGGAAGGCAGGGCTGGGCTGGACATCGGCAGGGACTCCGCGGTGACGACGCCCCGATGATAGCCGCTTAATCGCACTCCAGCGTGATCAGCGCTGCGCCCTCGGCGACGTGATCGCCGGCGCCGACATGGACTTCGACGACGGTGCCGGCGTAGGGCGTCGGGATGTCGAGCGCCACCTTGCCGGTTTCCAGGGTCAGGATGTTGTCGTCGTGGCGCAGTCGTTCGCCCGGCGCGACCAGCACTTCCAGGATGAAGACGTCGCCGCTGGCGCAGGAGCCGCAGCTTTGCCAGCACTCCGGGTATTTCGGCATGTGGACGGTGCGTCGCGCCATGGCCGCCAGCGTCAGCGCGCCAGTTTGCGGCGGATCGTCGGCAGCACGGCGAGCGCTGCCTTCTCGCCCTCGATCATCGCCTCGTGGCGGGCGTTGAAATCCCAGGACTTGACGTAGGGCAGGCGCGGGCGGATCACCGCGTCGGCCTCGGCCAGTTCGGTTTTGCCGATGACGCTGCCCATGATCGTCGTCGTCTGCCAGAGGATGGCGCTCATGCTGTCGACCGGCTGACCTTCGGCGACCGCCGAGATGTCGACGGCGATCACGAAATCGGCGCCCATCTCGCGCGCGGCGCGCACCGGCACCGGGCTGGTCAGCCCGCCATCGACGTACTGGTGGCCGTTGATCGTCACCGGCTGGAAGACGCCGGGAACGGCGGCCGAGGCGCGTACCGCCATGCCGCTGTCGCCGGTCCGGAAGACGACGCGCTCGCCGCTGTTGAGGTCGGTGGCGACGGTGCCGAAGGGCAGCTTGAGCTTTTCCAGCGGACGCCGCTTCAGGTTCTGGTTGACGAAGGATTGCAGCGCCTCGCCCTTGAGCAGGCCGGGGCCGCGCAGCGTCCAGTCGGCGAACAGCGTCTCGTCGAGCTGGATCGCCAGCTTCTGCATGGCGAAGGCGTCGTAGCCGCCGGCGTACATCGCGCCGACGACGGCGCCGGCACTGGTGCCGACGACGAGATCGGGAACGATGCCCTGCGATTCCAGCATCTTGATCACGCCGATATGCGCGAAGCCGCGCGCCGCGCCGCCGCCCAGCGCGAGGCCGATCTTCGGCTTGTGGGCGGTCGGGGTGGGCGTCGGCGGGGCGGGGGAAGGC
>CAZFXO010000117.1:0-7036 GCA_964523045.1 uncultured Dechloromonas sp.
GCGGCACCGGTGCCGCTGTTCACCACTTCGCGCAGCATGCTGTCGATGATGAAGGCGTTGCGCGGGTCGATCGCCGGCTGCCTTTCTTCGTTCGACGGCGCCGGGGCTTCCCACAGCACCTGGCCGCGGGCGTCGGTGATCTTCTCGATCAGGTGCGGGCTGACCGTGTGCCCGCCATTGGCGAACACCGCGTAAGCCTGGGCCATCTGCAATGGCGTTACCGAGCCGCTGCCCAGCGTCAGCGTCAGGTTGTCCGGGTGTTTGGCGGTATCGAAACCGAAACGCGCCAGGTAGTCGCGCCCGTACTGCGGCGTGATCGCCTGCAGCAGGCGCACGGCGACCACGTTCTTCGAGCGGGCGAGCGCCCGGCGCAGCGTCAGCGGGCCATCGTAGCCATCGTCGTTTTGCGGCTCCCACGGCTGGCCGTCGGCGCCGCCGGGCAGCGAGAGCGGCGCGTCGTTCATCAGCGTGGCTGGCGAGAACCCCTTTTCCAGCGCCGCCGAATAGATGAAGGGCTTGATCGTCGACCCCGGCTGGCGCCAGGCGCTGGTGACGTGGTTGAACTGCTTGCGGTAGAAGTCGAAGCCGCCGACCAGCGCCCGGTAGGAACCGTCCTCGGCGTTGAGGGCGACGAAGGCGGCTTCGACCTCCGGCATCTGGGCGATCGCCCAGTGGCCCTTGGCGTCCTGGCTGACGCGGATGATCGAGCCGACGCGGATGCGCAGCGTCGGGGCGGCGTTCGGCTGCAGGGCGCGGGCGGCGAAGCGCAGGCCGTTGCCGGTGATTTCCAGCGTGTCGCCGAAAGCCGGCTCGGCGCGCACGCGCTTGGCCGAAACCTCGGTGACGACGGCGGCGATCAGCTTGTCGCTGCCGGGATGCTTGGCCAGCGCCTGGTCGATCGCGTCCTCGCGCTCGTCGGCGTCGGCCGGCAGTTCGACGAAACCTTCCGGGCCGCGGTAGCCGTGGCGCTGGTCGTAAGCCAGCACGTTACGCCGTAGCGACTCGTAGGCGGCGTTCTGCTCGGCCTTGTCGAGCGTGGTGTAGACATTGAAACCCTGGGTGTAGGCGGCGCCCTGGTAGCGCGCGTAAAGCTCCTGGCGCACCAGTTCGGCGGCGTAGTCGGCGTGCGCTTCGAACTGCAGGCTCTGGCTGACCGCCAGCGGCTGGGCGACGGCCTCGTCGAACTGCGCCTGGGTGATCTTGCCCAGTTGCAGCATGCGCTTCAGGACCAGTTCCTGGCGCGCCTTGGCGCGCGCCGGATTGACCGCCGGGTTGTGCTTGGCCGGGTTCTGCGGAATGCCGGCGAGCATCGCCGCCTCGGCCAGCGTCAGCTCGGGCAGGCGCTTGTGGAAATAGGTGCGGGCGGCGCTGGAAAAACCGTAGGAGCGCTGGCCGAGGTAAATCTGGTTCATGTACAGCTCGAGGATCTGGTCCTTGCTCAAGGCCGATTCGATGCGGTAGGACAGCATCACCTCGGTCAGCTTGCGGCGCAGCGTCTTCTCCGGCGTCAGGAAGAAATTGCGCGCCACCTGCATGGTGATCGTCGATGCGCCCTGGCGCATGCCGCCGGTCAACCCGGCCGCCACTGCCCGCGCCACGCCGTGGTAATCGACCCCGCCGTGCTCGTAGAAACGCGCATCCTCGATCGCCAGCAGCGCCTCCTTCATCAGCGGCGGAATCTCCTGGATCGGCGTGAAGTCGCGGCGCTCCTCGCCGAACTCCCCGAGCAGCGCACCGTCGGCGGTGTAGATGCGCAGCGGAATTTTCGGCCGGTAATCGGTCACCAGATCGAGCGACGGCAAACGGGGCAGGATGCTCAGCAACATGCCGCCGATCAGCACGAACACAGCCAGCGCAGCAACGGCGGCCAGCGCCAGCAAGGTACGGCGCAAATCGGTGCGGTAATTGGCCTGGGCAAAGGGGAGGGCAAGAAACTTGCCGACGGTAGAGAAGAAATTCACGCGTTGATCCTGATCGAGAAAGCGGCCGGGAAACTGGCGAGCCAGTCAGCCGCAGGCGAAGTGTAGGGCAACGGGGGCGGCAATGGCTTTGTTGGTGGCACCCATGGCGGCAGCTTTTCACGGAAAACCAGACAGACCCTTCAGTGAGCTCCCTCTGCGTCAGCTGAAGAAAGCTTGCCGGACATGATCGGTTTCGCCAACCAGACCACGCCCGTCAGCAGCAGAAACAATACGGCCGACGCGAAGAACACGTCGTTGGCGCCAAGCATGTACGCTTGCTGATCGATGATGCGGTTGAGAGCGCCGAGTGCCTGTTGCTGGCTGAGGCCGTTGGCGGTGAGGCTGTTGATCGCCTGGGTGGCCGTGTCGTTGGCCAGGTTGATCGATTCGGTGAGTTGCCCGTGATGCAGGACCGAACGATCTTCCCAGGCGGTGGTGGCAATCGAGGTGCCGAACGCGCCGGCCGTGATCCGTGCGAAGTTGCTCAGGCCGGAGGCGGCCGGGATGCGGTCCGGCGTCAGACCGGACAGGGTGAGCGAGACCAGTGGGATGAAGAAGAAAGCCATGGCGATCCCCTGGATCAGCGTCGGGATCATCAGGGTGGTCATGTCGGCCTGGGTGTTGAATTGCGAGCGCATCCACAACACCAGTGCGAAGACGATGTAGGCCACGGTCGCCATGAGTCGCGGATCGGTCCTGGCGACGTTCTTGCCGACCATGGGGGAGAGCAGGATGGCCAGCAAGCCGACGGGGGCCAGGACGAAACCGGCCAGGGTCGCGGTGTAGCCCATGTATTGCTGCAGCCACAGGGGCAGCAGGACAACGTTGCCGAAGAAAGTGCCGTAACCGAGCGACATGGCCAGGGTGCCGATCAGGAAGTTGCGCCGGGTAAACAGCGACAGGTCGACGATGGGATTCTTCTCGGTCAGCTCCCAGACCACGAAAAAGGCGAAGCCAACGACCGCGCTTACCGCCAGCAGGACGATTTCGGTGGAAGCGAACCACTCGAGTTCCTTGCCTTTGTCGAGCATGATCTGCAGCGAACCGACCCAGAGTACGAGCAGGGCAAGGCCGATCCTGTCGATGGGCAGTTTGCGCGTCGGCGAATTGCGCTCGCGGTAGATGCTCCAGGTCACTGCGGCGGCGCCCAGGCCAAACGGTATGTTGATGTAGAAAATCCATGGCCAGCTCATGTTGTCGGTGATCCAGCCACCCAGCAGCGGCCCCATCACCGGCGCCACCAGCGTCGTCATCGACCACATCGCCAAGGCCATGCCGGCCTTGGCCTTCGGGTAGCTTTGCAAGAGCAGGGTCTGCGACAGCGGGATCATCGGGCCGGCAACCAGGCCCTGGATGACGCGCAAGACAATCAGCGTTTGCAGGCTGGGTGCCGCGCCGCACAGCCAGGATGCCAGGACGAAGAGCAGGACGCTGGTGGTGAACAGCTTGACCGTGCCGAGGCGCTGGGTCAGCCAGCCGGTCAGCGGGACGGCGATCGCGTTGGCCACGGCAAAGCTGGTGATGACCCAGGTGCCCTGGCTGGGGCTGACCCCGAAATCGCCCGAGATGGCGGGGATGGAGACGTTGGCGATCGACGAGTCGAGCACGTTCATGAAGGTGGCCAGCGACAGGGCGATGGTACCGAGAACGAGCTGGCGGCCTTCTAGCGGCTCGAATTCGGGCGGCTTGGCGTTGGGGGTGGCCATCTCCGGATCAGCCCTGCTTGCCACCATGAAGGCCGGACTGGCCAGCCAGCTTGCTGTCCAGGTTCTCGGCGACGATGCGACGGATCAGGGCGTCGGACTCCTCGGCGATGGCGTCCGGCTGGGCGCGCTGGGCTGGCGCTTCCTGCCTTGGCGCGTCGGCCAGCGCCTTGCCGCTCTGGTCGTGGATATCGACTTCGGCCAGCATCGACAGGCCGATGCGCAAAGGATGTTCGGCAACTTGCCGGGCGTCGAGGGCGACGCGCACCGGTACGCGCTGGACGACCTTGATCCAGTTCCCGGTTGCATTCTGCGCCGGCAACAGCGAGAACGCGGCACCGGTGCCGGCCGCCAGGCCGACCAGGGTGCCGGTGTATTCCACCGACTTGCCGTAAATGTCGGCGTAAAGCTTCACCGGCTGGCCGATGCGCATGTCGCGCAACTGCGACTCCTTGAAATTGGCGTCGACCCACAGTTGGTCGAGCGGGATGATGGCCATCATCGGCGCGCCGGCCTGGACGCGTTCGCCGACCTGAACGCCGCGCTTTGCGACATGACCGGCGACCGGCGCCAGGATGTCGGTACGCTTGAAGGCCAGGTAGGCTTCGCGCAGCTTGGCGGCGGCACGCTCGACGTTCGGGTGGTTTTCGACCTGCGTGCCATCGGTCAGCGCCAGGTTGGAACTCAGTTGCTCCTGCGCGGCGGTCAAGGCGGCATTGGCAGCGGCGGCCGCGGCGCGCGCGTTGGCCAGGGTAGTCTGCGCGTGCTCCAGTTCTTCCTTGCCGACGGCGCCACTGGCGACCAGCGGCCGGCGCCGGCTGACATCTTCCTCGGCCTTGGCGACGTCGGCGGCAACGCGACGGACGTCGGCTTCACGGACGGCGATGTTGGCCTTGAGGATGCTGTTGTTGGCAAACGTCGTCCGTACCTCGCGCACCGTTTGCGCCAGTTGCGCTTCGGCCTGTTCGAGGGCAACCCTGGCGTCGGCCGGATCGAGCGCGACCAGTGTCTGGCCGGCTTCGACGAAATCGGTGTCGTCGGCACGAATGCCGAGCACCGTGCCGCCCACCTGCGGTGTCACCAGCACGACGTTGCCCTGCACGTAGGCATTGTCGGTTTCGACGTAGTTGCGCTGGAAGAGGTACCAGTGGATTCCGTAGGCGAGACCGGCAGCGGCGAAAACCGCGGTCAGGGTGAGGAGGTTGCGCTTGCGCCGGGCATTCTGACCGTTCGCTTGGGAACTGTTTTCCATGATGGGGGCCTCGTTTGCTTTTAGCTGGCAGCGTATCCGCCACCCAGGGCGCGGATCAGCAGCAGGTTGTTGTCGATGTGGCGAGCCTTCAGCTCGGTGTTCGTTTTTCGTTGTGCCAGGACGTTGGTTTCGGCGGTGAGCACGGTGAGGTAATTGCCGATACCGGCGGCGTAGCGCTGGCGGGCGAATTCGAACGCCGCTTCGGCCGCCTTGAGGGCATCCGCCTGTTCGCGCAACTGCTGCGCGATGGCTTTCTGACTGGCGACGTCGTCGGCGACTTCGCGCACGGCGTCGATCAGGGTGGCGTTGTAGCTGGCCACGGCGGCGTCGGCGTCTGCCGTGGTGGCCCGCAGGTTGGCGCGCAAGCGTCCGGCATCGAAGATCGGCAGATGAATGGCGCCGCCGATGCCCCATTCGTGGCTTTCCGTTTTGAACCAGTTGCTGATGCCGAGGCTGGAGAAGCCGCTGAGGCCGATCAGGTTGATGTTGGGGTAAAACGCCGCCTTCGCCGAATCAATGGCGCGGGTGGCCGCTTCGACGCGCCAGCGGGCGGCGCTGAGATCGGCCCGGCGTGCGATCAGGTCGACCGGTATGGCGCTGGGCAGGGCCTGGATCGAGGTTTCGCTCAGGCGCGGGGCAAGTTGCTCGGCCGCGTCGGGCGGCTGGCCGGTGAGCGCGGCAATGGCATGCCGGGTCAGCGCGATCTGCTCGTCGATGTTGCCGAGGTCGCGGCGGATTTCCGGGAGCGAGCCTTCGGCCTGCTTCAGTTCGACACCGCTGTCGAGCCCAGCATCAACCCGGCTGCGTACCAGCGCGAAGATGTCCGAGCGCTGCTTGAGCGTGTTTTCGGCGATCCGGCGTTGTTCGAGCAGGGCGGCCAGCCTGAAGTAACGGCGGGCCAGGTCGGAGGCGAGCAGGATGCGGGCGGCCTGGGCGTCGGCTTCGGCGGCGCGTGCCTGACCGAGCGCGGCATCGAGCGCGGCGCGGTTGCGGCCGAAAAAGTCGATTTCCCAGCTGCCGTTGAGCCGCGCGTGACTGAGCGTGGCTTTCTCGCCGGCCAGCGGCGGCGGGATGTCGGCGTTCTCGCTGAAGCGATGGCGCATGCTGTCGATGTCGAGATCCAGACGCGGCCAGCGGGCGGCTTCGGCGGAATCGGCATTGGCCCGGGCCCGGCTCAGGCGCGCTTCGGCTGCCTGCAGATTGGGGTTGTCGGCGAGCGCCTTGGCGATCAGCTCGTTGAGCACCGGGTCGTCATAGGCCAGCCACCAGTCCGTCTTCGGCCAGATGGCGGGCGAAAGCGGCGCATCGCTGGCGCCAACCCGGGTGGGCAGCATCTGCTTGAACTGCGCCTCGATGCCGCTGAAGCTGGCGCATCCGGCGAGGCTCAGCGTCATCGCCAACAGGGCGAGTGCGCGGTGCAAGGTCGGCTGGACGGTAGCGTTCATCGTTTTTCTCCGGTCAGGCGCAATCGCGCGCCTCGCGCAGGTTCCGCGCGTTGTCGAGCAGGCGCGAGAGCATTTGCTTGAGAAGCTTGACTTCCTCGGTGTCGAAACCGACCAGCAACTCGTTGAGGGTTTCGGCCAGGACATGGGGAATGATGGCGGCGGCCTGGGTGCCTTCGTCGGTCAATTCCAGATTGACGACACGGCGGTCCGCCAGCGAACGCACACGGCGGATCAGGCCCTTCGATTCAATGCGGTCGAGCAGGCGAGTGACCGCGCCGGTGTCCTGGCAGCCAATCCGCGCCAGCTCCGCCGCCGTCTGGCATTTGCCCTGCGCCAGCATGAGCAGCGGTTTCCATTGTGCGTCGGTCAGATCGTGGGCCGACATGCGTTCATCGACGACGGTGACCATGATGACCATGATCTGGCGGATCAGGAAACCAACGCTGTCATCAACGCGAAAGTTCGCCGGATCGTAATGGGGTGGGGGGTTTGTCATCCTGTTTTCCGAAGAATTGACTGCATAGGCAGCGATTATGTCTGCCTATGCAGTAATTGTCTATGCAATTAATTGTCCGGCCCTTGCGATCGGTTTTCAGCAACTCAACTTGAGCATCGTTTTGTCTAGGGCGTGTTCACATTAGCCAGATGTAAGCGCAGGCAAGTTGCAAGAATGCG
>CAZFXO010000118.1:0-6937 GCA_964523045.1 uncultured Dechloromonas sp.
GTTGCGGGTGGCGCATTGTAACGCTCGGCGGCGGTGGCCAGAAGCCGGGAACCCTTGCCCGGCGTGGATGATCCAACAGCCGCCAGTCCCGCCACAGGAGTCAAGTCATGGATGCGATGCACACGCTGCCCCAGTTGTTCGCCCAGCTCGGCCTGCCGTCCGAGCCGCCCGCCATCGACGCCTTCGTCAGCGCCCACCGGCCGCTGGCCAACGACGTCGCGCTCTACCGGGCGCCGTTCTGGACGCCGGCCCAGCGCACTTTTCTCAAGGAGGAAATCATCGAGGACGCCGACTGGGCGGCGGCCATCGAGGAGTTGAACGCCCGCCTGCACTGAGCGGCGGGCGGCTGGCCCGCCGGCAGTGCCTCAGATTGCCTTGAACAGCGCGTTGAACTGTTCGGCGGCGTCGCGTTCGCCGCGCAGGATGCCGCGCGACAGGTCATAGACCCGCTGCGTCGTGGCGCGCACGTCGGCCCGCAGCTTGGCCTGCTGTTCGGCGCTCAGGCGTTCGCCGGCGTAGCGGGCGAGCAACTGGTCGAGGTGGGCGTCCATCGCAGCGAGCAGGGCATCGCGCTCGCTGCCGAGGTCGGCCGTGCGCTCGACGACGCGGCCGGGGCTGGCGAGGATTTCGCGCAGCCATTGCCGGTAGCCGCCGGCGAAGACTGGCGCGTTGCGGATGAAGACGCCGTTGTTGCTGTCCATCATCAGGCTGCGCACGTCGGCGTTGGCCGAGCCGATGAAGACGTCGTCGCCGAAGACCATCACCTTGCTGTGCAGCGACAGGCGCCGCTCGGCCTGCGGCAGGTACTCGTAGTAGCGCAGGCGGGCGGCGGCGTTGGCCGGTGGCGTCTCGCGCAGGTGATCGGCGAGCGCCTTCATCTGCCAGACGGCGAGCAGGTTGACGACGCTGAGATCGGTGGTGACCAGCGAATTGGTCAGCATCGACAGCGTCACGCCGGGGCAGGCGCGGCTGCCATCGAGGGCGGCGCCGATGTCGCGCAGCAGGTTGGCCGGCAGGAAGAAGTAGGCGTTGTGGATGTAGACCTCGCGCGTCGTCCCGGCGCCGTCGCACACGGCCTGCAAGGCCGAGCGCCACAGGCCGTGGATCTGCTTGCCGCGCGCCGCTTCGTCCTGCAGCGGGGCGCCGTAGCTGCGCCGACCGTCCACCGTCGGCAGGTTCTGCAGGTAATGGATCGCCGCCGTGGCGTCGAGCGGCCGCGGCGCGGCGGCGATTGCCGGGCGGTATTCGTTGCGGAAACGCTGCAGGTTCTCCCGGTGCTGGCGGGCGATCGTTTCCATGCGCTGTTCCAGCGGGCGCAGGTGACGGGCTAGGTAACGGTCGACGCAGACGGTGTCGCTGCCCTTGGCGCAGGCTTCCTGAGCAGCGTCGAAAACCGCGAAGTTGGCCAGGTGCTCATTCGGCGCATGGCGGCGCACCTGGGCCAGCGTCGCGTTCATCGGCAACTGCCAGAGATTGTCGAAACTGGCGGCGAGCGTCGCGTCCGGGGCGGTCAGGCGCAGCCGGACGTCGGTGTCCATGAAATTGTATTTGGCGGAGAGCGGCCCCGGGTGCAGGTGGTAGGCATCCTCGACATTGCGCCCGCCGAGCACGAGCTGGCGGCGGTCGGCGAACAGCAGCTTGTGGTGGAGGAATTCGCTCAGGTAGTCCCAGTCCCGCTGCGCACTGCTGTTGTTCTGGCGCGCCAGCGGCAGGTAGCTGCCGACCGTCGCGAATACCGGGTTGACCTGCTCGGCGAAGGCGAGGCGGACGAAGGCGAGCTTCAGGCGGGCGCTCAGGCCATCGACGCCGCCGCTGTAGCGGGCCTTGAAGTAGAGCTTGCCGAGTTCCTTCAGGCGCTCGCCCTGCGCCGGGTCGGCGTTGCCGGCGCTGGCGGCGAGCGCCTGCGGGTCGAGGCCCTGGCCGCGGCTGATGGCGTAGGCCAGCAGTTGCGGATGCTTGCCGTAGAGGCCGGAAAGGAAAAGGCCGGAGCCGGCGACGGTGGTTTCCGCCGGGTCGGTGCCGGCGGCGGCGAGTGCACCAAACTGCTGCTCGATCGCGCGCTGCTTGGCGTCGTTGCATTGCTGGCCGGCGACGCCGACATCGGCGCAACTGGTGGTCAGGTAGGCGGCATCGCGGATGATCTCGGCGGTGGGCCGGTTGTAGAGGCGGACCTCGAGCTTGCCGGCACCTTCGCGTTCGAGCCAGCTCAGGCGGTCGAGGTCGCCGTAGGCGCTGAAATAGTCGAGCAGCAGGCGAACCCGGACGCCGCGCCGGGTGGCGTCGAGCAGCGCCTGGGTGAGCGCCGCCGAACTGTAATCGTCGGCGAAGATGTAGTAGGCGAGATCTAGACTTTCCTTGGCACTGGCAATCACTTCCAGCTTGGCGGCGAAGGCGGCGTCGTTGTCGGTCAGCACCTCGCCGTCGGCGAGCGCCAGTGGGCCGCCGCTGCTGTGGCTGGCGAGGGTTTCGGCAAGCGGGACGGGGCGGTTCGGGGCGAGGTTGCTACAGCCGGCAGCGAGCAGCGCGGCCGAAACGAAGAGGGAGAGCAGGGTGCGTTGCATGGTCGGACCTCCTGGGCAGCGGGCGGCGCAAAACGGCATGGCCGGTTTGCGAACTCTACCGGAGAAAGTCCGTTTGCATAAGCCCGCCGCGGTGGGCGTCGTCTCAGCGTTGGCGACCGGCCAGCCAGCCGTTGAAGACCTGGCGCGCGGCGTCGATCACCTCGCTGGCGGTCAGGCCGGCGGGGCCGTCGCCGCTGGCGACCAGTGCGTCGGCGGCGGCGCCATGCAGGTGGACGGCGGCGAGCAGCGCCTGTTCGGGCGACCAGTTCTGGGCCAGCAGGGTGGCGATCATGCCGCTCAGTACATCGCCCATGCCGGCGCTGGCCAGGCCCGGGTTGCCACTCGTGTTGATCCACCAGCGCCCGTCGCTGGCGGCGAGCACCGTGCCGCAACCCTTGAGGGCGACCGGGCTGGCGTAGCGCGCGGCCATTTCGCGGGCGGCGCCGATTCGGTCGTCCTGCACTTCGCGTACCGAACTGCCGAGCAGGCGCGCCGCTTCCGCCGGGTGCGGGGTGAGGATGGCGGGCGCGATGCGGTTGTAGAGATTGCCTTCCAGCCTGCCATCTACGGCCAGGATGTTCAGCGCGTCGGCGTCGAGGACCAGCGGCAGCGGACATTTCAGCGCCTGTTCGACGTACTGCACCGCTTCGCTGGTGTGACCCAGGCCGGGGCCACAGACCAGCGCCTGGAGGTCGGCCTGGAACAGGGTGTCGACGCGGCGGATCATCAGTTCCGGCTGCACCGGGTCGACAGTCGGCGCGTCCGGGTCGAGCAGGCCGAGATAGACGCGGCCGCTGCCCAGCTTGAGCGCGGCGCGGCCGGCGAGCAGTGCAGCGCCGCTCATCGACTTGCCACCGCCGATAATGCCGACGGCGCCGAAACTGCCTTTGTGCGTGTTGCGCCGGCGCGGCTGCAGGCGTTCGGCGAAATCGGCCGGGCCGACTCGCCGGCCGTCTGCTTCGTCGATGGCGAGATCGAGTGTGGCGATGCGGATCTCGCCGCAATGGTCGGGGCCGTCGCCGGTGTACAGGCCCGGCTTGGCGGCGATGAAGCTGATCGTGTGGGTCGCCGCGATGCACGGGCCGGGGCGTTGGCCGCTGTCGGCGTCGAGGCCGGACGGGCAGTCGAGGGCGAGCAGCGGGCAGGCATCGCGCTGCGCCAGCCGGTTGGCGGCGGCGATCCACTCGGCGTAGCGGCCTTCCGGTGCGCGCCTGAGACCGATGCCGAAGATGCCGTCGACGATCAGCCCCCAGTAGTCGATCTCGGGGATTTCACTGAGCGTGCTGCCGCCGCCAGCGAGGAAAGCCTCGCGCGCCGCCGCCGCATCGGCCGGCAGGGCGGCGGGGTTGCCGGCGAAGACGAGATGGACGGCGAAGAAGCGCTCGCGCAGCCGGCTGCCGGCGACGAAGGCGTCGCCACCGTTGTTGCCGGGGCCAGCGAGGATGAGGACCGGGCGGTTGCGCGGATCGGCCAGTTCGCCGGCGAAATCGGCGGCCGCCAGCCCGGCGCGCTGCATCAGCGGCAGGTTGGCGTGGCGGGCTTCGATGCGGCGCAGCGTGGCGCTCAGGTAGAGGTCGCGGGCGGTATCCATGGCGGGATTTTAGCCCCACATGGCGCGGGCGAGGATTTCCCGGACGGTTTTGGTGGATTGGCTCAGTGCTGGGCCTGTCAGGTCGGGCATGAGTCGTTAGAATCGGCAATTTGATTCGCCGCAAACAAACATGATCTCCGTGAATCGCATCGCGCAATCGAGCACAATCGTGGCATTTCTCGCTGTCGCCTGGTTATCTGTGTTGCCTAGCGAAATCGCCGTCGTCGACGATTTCAACGACAAAGCCAAGCATGTTTTCGCTTTTCTTGTACTTGCCACGGGCTTGCTGCGTTACTGGCGAATATCCTGGCCCATCGCCGTGCTTGGACTGTTGGGCTACGGTATTCTCATCGAGGTGGTTCAATCATATGTGCCGGGGCGTACCGCCAGCGCGGCGGACGTCTTGGCCGATATCGCTGGAATCGCGCTGGCGGTGTTGGTGCAGTTCCTGATGAAAATCGCCAAGGCACGCCAGTTTGTTTGCGCTGATGTTGGCCTCGACAAAATTCAAGGAAAACGGTCGATACCCGGTGATCGTTCGATCAAATGAGGAACTTGCTCAGGCGCGGCACAAATACCAAAATGCCAACGACCGCGGCGCAAATGGCCGCCAGCAATACGGCGCCAGCGGCAATGTCCTTGGCCTTGCCGGCGAGTTGATGGTGGTCCGGGGAGGCTAGATCAACGCATGCCTCGATCGCTGAATTCAGCCCTTCGGCGACCCAAACGAGACCGATGGCCAGGGAGATGGCCAGCCATTCGTTGCTGGAAATCCGGGTCCAAACGCCCAAGCCCACCACCGCGAGTGTCGCCAGCAAATGGAATCTGGCATGTGCCTCGCCTTCGAGCAGCAGGCGTATGCCGCGAGCGGCGTCGACGAACGCGCCAGTGCGGCGTTGCCAGAGGCTGCCCTGCCGCCGGCTTACCACGTCGAATGGATATAGGCATGCGCGGAGTCGGCGCCGAACATGACGCCGAAACCAACGCGCTCGCGGTTGTCGGTGAAGTAATAACTCGAAGCGATCCCGAGCGCTGCGCCGGCCAACACGTCACGCCAGTAGTGTTCCTTTGCCCGGACCCGGCTATAGCCTGTCAGTGATGCCGCCAGGTAGGCAGGTACGCCGTACCGCCAGCCGCCGCGCATCTGCATGTATTGGGCGGCAGCAAACGCAACTGCGGTATGACCGGAGGGAAAGCTACGGTCATCCTTGCCGTTTGGACGGGTTTCGTGGGTTGTGCGTTTCAGCACTTCGACCGAGGCCAGCGTGAATGCCTCGGATTTGGCCAATTGCATTAAACCGGAGGCATCGTCATTCGCGACGGAAAGGACTGCCGCTGCCAAAGGGATGCCGACTGCGAGCACATCGCTTGTCGTCCGGTAGGAGGATTCGCCAGCGTGGACAGCGCCCGTCGCGACAATTAGCGCCAAGGCGCAGGCAAAAAAGTGGCCGATGCGGTGCAGGGCGGTTGTCATGGTCGCTGGATGGAAAAAGGGAATCCGATATTCTACAGCTATCCGGGTGCACGCTGACCGCTCGCTGCTTGGGCTTGTCGAGTGCTGTATCCCCACGGCATTTCTCGGCACGGCTTTGCGGTCAGCCAAGGATTCGGCAAATGCAGGCTGCGGTACGGCACGCCCCGGTTCTAGGGGCGAACCGCTGCAGCCTTTTGCGGTTCGGCTTGCTCGGAGATCGTCAGTTGAGCGCGGCCGACAGCTTGCGACGGAACTCGCGGACGAGGTCGTCGTACTGCTCGCCGGAGAGCGCCTCGAAGAACTGCAGCAGTGTCTTGCGGCCGGCGCCTTCGTCGAAGAAACGATCGCGGCGGACGACTTCCAGCGCCGCTTCGAGCGCTTCGCGGAAACGACTTTGGGCGGCGTAGGCACGGGCGAGTTCGAGGCGGGTGGCGTGGTCGTCCGGGTTGGCGGCGAGCTTTGCCTCAAGCGGCGCGACGTCGGTAGCGCCCTGGGCAAGCGCCAGGCGGGCGCGCAGCGCGTTGGCGCGATCGGGTTCGTTCGGGTAGTCGCCGGCCAGCAACTGGCCGGCTTCGTCGTTGCGGCCGAGCTGCAGCAGGACGTCGATGGCGTCGAGTTGCACCGCCTGGTCCTGCGGGTCTGCCTGGCTGGCGGCGACCAGCTTGGCCAGCGCCTCTTCGAGCCGGCCTTCGCCGGCCAGGGCAGCGGCTTCAGCGCGCAGGTCGGTCTCGTTGCCGCCGGGCAGGGCGATGCGGTCGAGGAACTCGCGAACCTTGCCTTCGGGCAGCGCGCCGTTGAATTCGTCGACCAACTGGCCCTGGTAGACGACCTTCACCGAGGGGATGCTGCGCACACCAAAGTGGCCGGCCAGCTCCGGGTTCTCGTCGGAATTGACCTTGGCCAGCAGGAAACGGCCCTTGTATTCATCGGCCAGCTTTTCCAGCATCGGCTTCAGCGTCTGGCAGGGACCGCACCAGGGCGCCCAGAAGTCGACGACCACCGGTACTTCAAGCGATGCCTGGAGGACCTTGGCTTCGAAATCTTCGAGGGCGACGTCAAAGGAAAATTGGGACATGAGCGGACTTCCGGGTGGTTTTTCAGGAAGCGACAATTCTAGCTGACTCGCTTTCATGGTGGCGGACGGCTTTCGCTGCCGGGGGATTTTCAGCTATCATTCTGCTTTCCCGCAGCCTGTCTTTCCATGACCAAATACGTTTTCGTTACGGGTGGTGTCGTGTCCTCTCTGGGCAAAGGCATCGCCGCCGCGTCGCTGGGGGCCATTCTGGAATCCCGCGGCATCAAGGTTACCCA
>CAZFXO010000119.1:0-6711 GCA_964523045.1 uncultured Dechloromonas sp.
GGTGGCGCAGCAGCAGGTAGGTATTCATGCCGGCGCCTGTTGCAACTGCCGGCCGTGCCGCCACGCCGCCTGCAGCAGGTTGACGGCGAGCCAGAGCGCGGCAGCGATCAGCAGCAGGCCGGCCGGGCGGCTCAGCCAGTCGGGCAGGAAGACGGCAGCCAGCGCCAGCCCGGCGGCGGCGACGAAGACCTGGAACTGGCGCTGCATCGGCGCCTCGGGCAACAGCTTGTTCATCGGCGGCAAAGCCTTGCCGACCAGGCCGTGGTTCTGCAGGTCGAGCCAGAGCAGGAAGGGGACGATCTTGGCCAGCATGCCGACGATCAACGGCACGAAAGCGCCGAGCAGCAAGACCAGGCCGAAGGCCGGCGTCCACCGCGGATCGTCGGCGAGCGCCGGGACCAGCGCGCCGGCAGCAAGTATGGCGAGCGCCAGCAATGCGCCGTAGAGGCCGAACTGCCAGTAACGGAAAGTGGTGTCGGGCCGCGCCCGCCGCCGTTTGGCCTGCAGGCGCAGGGTCTGCACCGCGAAGGCGGCGCCGCCGGCGGCGAGCAGCAGGCGGCCGAGCCGCGCCGGCCATTCGGCGTCGAAGGCCAGGGCGGCGCTCCAGGCAAGCAGCACGGCGAACAGGAAGCGCGGGAACCACCACGCCGGCCGCGCCGCGTAACCCGGCGTCAACTGGAACATCGGCACCACGACGTAGGCGACCGCCGCCAGCAGCACCCCGGCCCAGCCGGCCAGGCCCCAGGCGGCATGCAGGTCGGCCAGCGCCAGCAAGGGCACTGACCAGCCGCCGGCCAGCGCCAGCAGCATGAACAGGCCGCTGCCGCCGACCACGGCAAGCGCCACCAGCGACAGCTTGAGACCGCGGATGCTCGGACTGGTCGACGGCACCCGGAACAGCGCACTGCCGGCAGCGCCGACGAAGACCAGCAGGGCCAGCACCAGCAGCGTGCCGGCAACGTGCAGCCAGCCCGGCGCCGACCACAGGAAGCCGCCGGCCAGCGCCAGCGCGCCGAGGTTGATCGCCGGATGGACGATACGCGCCACCAGCAACGGCCGCGCCAGGGCGGCGCCGGCGACCACCGGCAGGACCTGGATCAGCGCCCCGAGCATGACCTGCAGCATGAAGCCGACGGTGAGCAGATGGGTGGCGGCGAGCGCCGCCGGCGTCCACCGCGAAGCCAGGATGGCCGGCCCGTCGATCACGGCGAGCAGGCCGGCGAGCGCGATGAACAACGGCGCGGTGACGAAGAAGCGCAGCGGCGCCGCCAGCGGCGGCACCTGGTCGAAGGAGAGCATGCCGGCCATGGCCGCCTCAGCAGGTGATGCGCACGGCGAAAGTGCCGTCGGCGCGCAGCTCGGTCTGCCAGCGGTGGCCGTTCTGCTGCAGCACGCGGTAGAGCGGGTGCGGCTCGCGGAACAGGAGGAGCAGCATTTCCTCGCCCGGCTCGAGCGTCGCCAGCATTTCCATGGTGTCGACGAAGGGCTGCGGCGGCTCCAGGTAGCGCGCGTCGACCGTGCGTTCGGCGGGGATGTCCATCAGGCCAGCTCGCTTTGCAGGCGCTCCAGCACCGCCGGCTCGCCGGCCAGGTGCTGGTCGCACATCGGGTAGAGGACGTTCTCTTCCTTCATGTTGTGCTGCTGCATCATGATCAGCAGGCTTTCCGCCTGGCCGAGGAATTCCTCCAGGTCGCCGCCGTCCAGCGCCTCCTCGGCGACCTCGACCAGCCCGCGCATCTGCTCGTGCTCGATGCGCATCATCTGCGTCGGCCCCATGCGCATGCCGGTACGCGCTTCGAAAGCCGGGAACAGCGTTTGCTCCTCGGCCGCGAAGTGGCGCAGCAGCGCGGCGCGGAACTGGCCGAAGGCCACCGCCGCGGCGGTCGCGTCGCCGCGCTCGACCGCCTGCTCGGCAGCGGCAAAGAAATCGTCGCAATGACGGTGATCGTCGATCAGGAATTCACGAATGCTCATGGCCAGGCTCCAGTTGGGGTTCGCCGGCATTCTCCGCTGGCGCGCCGAAAGCCGGCCTTGATGGAAATCAAAACCGGGGAAACGCTGGCAGCGTCCGCGTCACGCTTGCCGGAAAAGGAGCGCTCCCGGTCGGCTGCCTCATTACTCCGGCGTCGGATTCGGGCATTTCCGGTAGGCGTCCAGTTCCAGCACGGTGTACTTCTGCGGATAGTCGCCCTCGCTATTGTCCCAGCCAAAAACCGACAGCATTTCGGTGATCTTCAGTTTCACCTTGCTCTCCCAGCACGCAGTCTCAGCATCCGGTTTGGGTGCGCGGAAAGCCTTCTCGGCCTTGAACGCATCAGGAAACTGCAGATGGATTCGCCCCCGGAAAAACAGCGGGGGCTTTTCCGGCCACGACGCCACGGTCGCGCCCAGAAGCGTGAACTCGTCGATGAATTCGGAAGCTTCTCGTCTCAGCACACCGGAAACCACCTGTTCGCCCCGAAAGAAGAAAGCGCCACTTGCTGCGGGCGCGCCCTCGGCATCCTTTGCCATGTGGTAGTCGCACGCGGCCAGCAGCTTGAGACCGGGGAACTGGTTCGGCGGTGTCAGCAACGAGGCCGGACATTTGCTGCCCTGGCAGCGCGCCAGCTCCGGATTGTCGTAGTGATGCTGCAGACAGACATCCGCCTGAACCGTGGCGATTCCCAGCAATGAACAAAGTGCCGAAACCAGAAGTCTGAGCGATCGCCAACGCCAGACCTTGCGCCGAAGATAAGGGAATCCCTTGCCAGGCCTCGCGGCAATCTCCGAAAACCGGACGATCCCGGCATGCGTCGTGGATTTCAACATCCGCTCTCAAACACGGCGTTCAGGACGTCTTCCCCCTGCGGCGTGACAAGCTTCAGCCTGACCTTATAGCGAGTGCCACAGCAACTGTCCGTTGCGACATAGCGCCCGCCGGATTCTTGCCGGTAGCAAGTCGTCGCCAAGACCGTCTGTGTAACTTCGACGCTTATCCGGTCGCTGGACCACTTCGAGACTCGCACGTCCCCGCTCACCTCGGCGTCATTCTGCTGACGCTTCAGAAAGTGGGTACTGACGTGGGAGAGCTTGTAGATGATTCCTTGATGCAACAATTTTGCTCGCCCGTCGCTTTCCACATAGACAGTGCCCTGATTGAAGCGGATGCAATCGTTGGCACATCCATTTTGGCAAGGTAGATCCTCGATCGTTGCCGAGTACGCTGCGCCACCAAACAGCAGCGCGAAAAACGCAAACAGCGGATAAGCAAGCATGCACCTGCCACGAGATCGCTTCAAGCTTCCCCCCTCGTACCAAGCTTTTCGCACATACCGGTCAATCAGCGCTCCAGCCAGCGCAGCAGCGTGGCGAAGAAGGTTTCCGGCACCACCGGCTTGGCCAGGAAATCGTTCATGCCGGCATCCAGGCAGCGAGCGCGGTCTTCGTTGAAGGCGTTGGCGGTCATCGCCAGGATCGGCGTCGTCGGGTGACCGGCCAAGCGGCGGATGGCCCGCGTTGCGCTCAGGCCGTCCATGCGCGGCATCTGCATGTCCATCAGGATCAAGGCGTAGTCCCTGGCCTGCGCCATGGCGACCGCCTGCTCGCCGTCGTCGGCGGTGTCGACTTGCAAGCCGCTGCTGGCGATGAGTTCCTGCGCCACTTCCTGGTTGATCGGGTCGTCCTCGACCAGCAGGATGGTCGTCCCCGCGTAGCGCTCGGCGATGACCCGCTCGGCGGCGACAGCCACCGGCTGGGCGGCGGCGCCGTCGGCGCTGTGGTCCTTGAGCAGCCGGGCGGTGAACCAGAAGCGGCTACCTTGTCCCGGCGTACTGCTGACCCCGGCGCTGCCGCCCATCAGCTCGGCCAGCCGGCGGGTGATCGAGAGGCCGAGGCCGGTCCCGCCGTATTTCCGGGTGGTCGAGCTGTCCGCCTGCTCGAAGGCGTCGAACAGCCGGGCGCAAGCCTCCGGCGCGATGCCGATGCCGGTATCCTCGACTTCGAAGCGCAACAGGACGGAGTCCTCATCTTCGGCCAGCCGGCCGGCGTGCAGGGTCACCTGGCCGGTCTGGGTGAACTTGATGGCGTTGTTGGCGTAGTTGAGCAGGGCCTGGGTCAGGCGCGTCGGGTCGCCGCGCAGCTTGCGCGGCAGCTTTTCGCTGTTGAGCAGGAATTTCAGGCCCTTGGCCTGCGCCTTGGCGCTGACGATCGAGGCGACGTTGGCAAGCAGGGCCTCGACGGCAAGCTCGGTATTTTCCAGGGTCAGCTTGCCGGCCTCGATCTTCGACAGGTCGAGAATGTCGTTGATGACGCCGAGCAGGTGATCGGCCGAGGTATTGATGGTGTCGAGCCGGGCCGCCTGCTTTTCGGTGACGCCGTCGCGGCGCAACAGGTGCACCATGCCGAGGATGCCGTTGAGCGGGGTGCGGATCTCGTGGCTCATGTTGGCGAGGAAGACGCTCTTGGCGTGCGTCGCCGCCTGCGCGCTGTCGCGTTCGGCCCGGCTGCGCAGCATCTCCATGCCGAAGGCGAGGTTGCGCCCCAGTTCTTCGAGCAAACTGACCTCTTCCGCCTGGAAGGCGTCGCTGGCGGCGGAATAGATGGTCAGCGCGCCGATCGTCCGGTGCTCGCAGATCAAGGGCAGCGCCATACTGGCGCGGTAGCCACGCTGGCGGATCGCCTCGATCCAGGGTGCCATCCGTGGATTGTCGAGAACGTTCTGGTTGACGCAGGTGCGACCGCTGCGGATCGCCGTACCGGTCGGCCCCCGGCCTTCCGGCAACTGGCCATCCCAGGAGACGAAAACGCGTTCCAGGTAATGGTCTTCGTAACCGGAGCGGGCGACCGGACGAACGGTCTTGCGCGCGTCGTCCTCGGCGAAACCGACCCAGGCCATCAGGTAGCCGCCCTTGTCGACAACGAGACGGCAGAGCCCGTTGAGCAGGGCCGGTTCATCGCTGGCGTGGGCAAGCATCAGGTTGCAGTCGCTGAGCAGGCGCAGGGCGCGCCCGAGGCGTAGCTGCTCGTCCTCGGCCCGCTTGCGTTCGCTGACATCGTGCGTCACTTTGGAGAAACCGATCAGCTCTCCCCCCGAGGCGTGCAGGGCGGTGAGAACCATGTCGACGAAGAAACGGCTACCGTCCTTGCGCAGCCGCCAGCCACTGTCCTCGGCCCGCCCCTCGGCGACCGCCTGCGCCAGCAGCCTGGCCGGCTTGCCCTGGCGCACGTCTTCCGGCGGATAGAAGAGATCGATCGCCTGACCGATGACTTCGTCGGCCGCGTAGCCTTCCAGGCGTTTCGAACCTTCATTCCAGGTGGCAATCCGCCCTTCCGGATCGAGCACGATGATCGAGTAATCCTTGACGCTCTCGGTCATCAGGCGCAGGCGCGCCTCGCTCTTGAACAGCACCTCCTCGGCGTGGTCGCGCTCGGTTTTCAGGGCGGACAGCGAAAGGCCGGTCAGTTGGGTGGTGGCGATGTAGCTCCAGAGCAGGATCAGGCCGAGCTGGCCATCGCCGAAGTGGAAAGCGCCGACGCCGACCGATGCGCTCCAGGCAGCGACCATGGCGAAGCCGAGACAGGCGACGGCCGCCGCCAGCACGCCGAAATGCAGCGCCGCCCAGGCAAACAGCGGCAGCGTCAGGAAGGCGATTGGCAGGCGCAAGCCAGCCTCGCCGTAATTCATGACGAAAGCCAGCCAGGCGACGATGCCGGCGATCACGAACCAGAGCGCCAGGCTGCGTTTCTTGCCGCCGAGCCGGGCGAGGTTTTCCCAGGTCAGCGGCAGCAGGAGCGGTCCGGCCAGCAGCACGCCGACGGTATCGCCGACCCACCAGGTCAGCCAGGCGATACCGATGGCGTCGCCGCTCACCTCGCCCGCCAGGTAGAGGGAGAGAACGCCGCCGGTGGCCGAAACGAGCATGCCGCTGCCACTGGCGGCGATGAAGTTGACGACGTCAACCTGGCGGCTGAACGACAGATCGAAGCCGACCCGCCGCAGCCAGACAGCGGCCAGCCACGGCGCCAGCGTGTTACCGACGGCGGTGGCGCAGGCGAGCGGCGGCGGCGCGCCAATCGCCGAGTTGACCAGGAAGGCCGCCAGCGCGACTCCCGGCCACATCGCGTTTCCCCAGCGCAGCAACGCGGCGACGGCGATCCCGGTGGGCAACCAGATGAGCGTGATGTGCGAGTCGAAATAAGGGAGCTTCAGCCCCAGCCAGCCGGCGATGAAATAGGCCGCGCAGACCAGCCCCGCCCGGCCGAGCGTGCGCCACCAGGCAGCATCGAATGCGGCGATTTGGCTGATTGCGGTCATCGTCCCCCGTCCGTCGTTTGCCGGACCGTGAAAAGGCTGCCCGGACACTTCAGGAAATCGCCACCATCACCGACACGGCCGGCAGCGCGCCCTTCCCTGCCGCCGTCGCCGCAGGGCGGGTATTGACTTCATCATACTCCGGCAACGAAGCACGCGTCACCGCCGGCCGGCTGTCACCGGGAAACGAAGGCCCTATTCATGATCCTGGAACTGGCGGGCGATGCTGCGGAACTCGTCTTCGGTTTCCCGGAAGGCGGCGATCAGCTCCGGGTCGAAATGCTTGCCGCTGCCTTCAAGGATGATGGCGACCGCCTGCTCGTGACTGAAGGCCGGTTTGTAGACGCGCTTGCTGATCAGCGCGTCATAGACGTCGGCCACCGCCATCAGCCGTGCCGACAGCGGAATGGCCTCGCCGGCGA
>CAZFXO010000120.1:0-6449 GCA_964523045.1 uncultured Dechloromonas sp.
CGCAGCCCCCGCCAACGACGAGTAGCGCAGGGAACCCGCGTAGCGGGCGCCGACCCAGGGTCGCCTTCTTCTTTGGCTACTTTCTTCTTGGCGAAACAAGAAGAAAGTACGCCCGCCGGTCAGCGGCGGAACCCAGCGCCAATATCAGCGAATTCGTTTTCGGTAACGACGGACTCTTGTTTCTGCTCGAAATGAATGGGGACAAACCACGGTTTCCGAGGCAGATTTCTTAAACAAACACCGAGCAAAGTAATCGAGGACCGTCCCCTTTATCCATATCCCGGACGCCATGGATATCAGGCGATTGCCGCTCATCAGGGGAGGCAGCGGCTTTCCAGCGCGGCCTTGGCAAAGACAGATTGCCCCCAGCCATCGCGAGTGCTAGCATTCCTTTCGATTGAACAAACGCAAAAAGGTAAGGAATATGCTCGCCACGATGACATCCAAAGGGCAGATCACGATCCCGAAGCCGGCGCGTGATGCGCTGCAGTTGCACCCCGGCGACCGGGTCGAGTTCGTTTTCGGCGACGACGGACGTTTGTTCCTGCTCTCGGCAACCCGCCCCGTTGCCAGCCTGAAAGGCATGCTGCCCAAGCCAGCTCATCCCGTCTCGCTTGAGGAAATGGACGCGGCCATTGCCGCTTCCGGTCGTTCATGATCGGACTCGACACCAATGTGCTGGTGCGCTACCTGACCCAGGACGATCCAGCGCAGTCGGCACAAGCCAATGCCTTGATCGAAAAGCAGCTTTCCGCCGCCGAGCCAGGCATCATCGGCCACATTGTCCTGTGCGAAGTGGGCTGGGTTCTGTCACGGGCCTATGGCTACACCCGCGAGCAGGTTGCCGATGCCCTGGCCGCCCTGTTGACCTGCCGCGAGTTCCAGATCGAAGCGCCCGATCTTGGCATTCTTGCCTTGCAGGACTATCGGCAGGGTACGGCCGATTTCTCCGATTATCTGCTCGGCCGTGCGCATCAGCGTCTGGGAGCCAGATATACCGCCACGTTCGACCGGAAGGCGGCAAAAGCACCGCAGTTCACCCTGCTGACCTGATCGCCCCCTGCTCCATTTTTCAACACCTGTTCATTTCCGCAACAGCGCACCGGGCAACATGCGTTGCAGTGTGCCGTCGCGCAGCAGCAGGTGTTTCAGGGTCCCGGCGAGGTGGAGGAGGATCAGCGCAGCGCCGCTCCACACCAGAAGCACATGCAGTTGCTTGAAGGCGGCGTTGAGTCCTTCGTCGGCGGCGAACAGGCGGGGCAGTTCGTGACCGAAGAATTTGACCGGATAGGGCGTGAAGGCCGAGGCCAGGTAGCCGGCGAGCGGGGCGAGGAGCAGGAAGGCGTAGAGCGCCAGATGGGTGGCGCTGGCCACTTTGGCGAGCGGCCCTTGCAGCGGCGAGGGCGGCGGCGGGTGGAAACGGCGCCAGCCGAGGCGGATTGCCACCAGGAGCAGCGCGAGCAGGCCGAGCGATTTGTGCAGGCCGTAGGCGGCGCTGCGTTCGGCGCCTTTGGGCAGGTCGGTCATCGTCCAGCCGAGCCAGAGCAGCCAGACGATCAGGATCGCCTGTGCCCAGTGCAGCAGGATCGCCGGCAGCGTGTAGCGGGCGGCGCTCATCGGATGCTGACGCCCCAGGGCAGTTCGCCGACGGAGATGTCGCCGGCTTTCTCGAAGCGGCCGGTGTCGATCACCGAGACGCTGCCGGAGCGCCCGTTGGCGACGTAGAGCTTGCCGCCGTCCGGGGTCAGCGCCATGTTCCAGGGCCGCTTGCCGACAGCGACGGTGCCGCTGACCGTGTTGCTGGCGACGTCGATGGCCATCACCGAGGCGTCGCGGCCGTTGGAGATGTAGACGCGCTTGCCGTCCGGATGGATGGCGACGCCGTTGGGGTACTGGCCGGCCGGAATCTCGGCGATGGCTTTGTGGCTGGCGACGTCGATGGCGTAGACCTTGTCGGCCAGTTCGCAGGCGACGTAGGCGCGGCTGCCGTCGGGCAGGAAACCGATGCCGCGCGGCCGCTTGCCGACCGGGATGCTGCCGACCTGGCGGCGGGCGACGACGTCGACCACATCGACCTGCTCGGCGTCTTCGGCGCTGACATAGAGCCAGCGGCTGTCGGGGCTGAACACGGCGTGCTCGGGGTTCTTGCCGTGCACCTTGATGCGCGCCAGTTCCTGCCCCGCCGGGGCGCTGAGCAGGACGATCACGTTGTCGTCCTCGACGGCGACGGCGAGCAGCTTGCCGTCCGGCGAGAGGCTGACGCCTTCCGGCGAATCGCCGACCTTGACCCGGCGTTCAAGCTTGCCGGCGGCGCTGTCGACGATGAGCAGGCTGGCCGCCTTGCCGTCGGTCAGGTAGAGCCGGCCGCTGCCGCCGGCGATGCCGCGCGGCCGTTCGCCGATCGGGAACTGGCGGATAACGGTATCGCTGGCGGTGTCGATGACGCTGACGCTGGCACTCTTCTCGTTCGGCACGTAGGCGTAGGGCTCGGCGCTGGCGCCGGCGGCGGCGAAGAAAGCGAGGAGGAAACAGGAAGTGGCACGCATGGCTGACCTCAGGCGGCTTGGTAGGTGATGCCGTGCTGGCGGAAGATGGCGGCAATGCTGCCGTCGCGGCGCAGCTCGGCAACAGCGGCACCGACGGCTTCGGCAAGCGCCGCATCCTCGGCCTTGACGGCCATGCCGAGCGGCCAGCCGTCGATCTTCAGTTCGGCGAAATGGGCCGCTTCGAGGACCAGTTGCTGACGCCCGGCCAGCGCCGCTTCCAGTTCGGGACGCGGCGCCAGGACAGCCGCCACTTCGCCGGCGGCGAATGCCCGGCCGGCCTCGCCGACATTGGCGAAATGCACGATGTTCTCGCGCAGGCGGCCGTTCAGCGCGGAAAGCAGGAAGGCGTCGGCCAGGGTGGCGGTTTCGACGCCGATCTTCTCGCGGGTGAACACTTCCAGCGCCACCGCCGCGGACCCGGCAAGCGCCGGCACGCGCTGCGGATTGCGCGCCACAGCAAGGCTTTCGCGGTGGTAGGTGCCGAAGATGCGGACCTTGTCGTTGGCCCGCGCCAGGCCTTCGTCGACCGGCACGTGCAACATCAGGTCGGCCGGCTGGGCACCGAGGTAATGCCCCTTCCAGACCATGTTGCGCAGGTCGTCGCTCATGTCCTCGTCGGCGTTGAAGCCGACGATCTCGGCGGCGACGCCGAGGCGGGCGGCGATGGCGCGGCCGAGGTCGGCGTCGATGCCTTTGCCGCCGGCCAACGAGTACGGCGGGAAGTCGTTATACACGGCGATGCGCAGGCGGCCGCGCTGGCGTACCGTTTCCAGCGCGTCGGCAACCGCCGGCAGGGCCAGACAGAGGGGCAGCGCGGCAAGCGCCTTGAGGCAGCGGCGGCGATCATTCTTCATGGACGGTCTCCAGCCAGGCGCGGATTGCCCACATCGCTTCCTGCGACAGGGTGCCTTCGAACGGCGGCATGTAGACGCGGCCGTCACGGACGGCGCCCTTGCGGATGCGCGGCAGGAAAACCTCGTCGCCCTCGTCGCCCTTCGGCAGGTAGCGCAGGTCGGGGGCAATGCCGCCGGAAACGGCACCCAGACCATGGCAGCGGGCGCAGTTCTGGTTGAACGCGGAGTCGCCGATGCGGATCGCCGTCTTGTTGTCGCGGTAGGGATTGGCGGCCTGCCAGTCGGTGCCGAGTTGCTTCAGACCGGTGGTATCGACCGCCTGCGGCACCACGTCGCCGTGGGCAAAGACCAGCGAGGAAGTGGCCAGGCACAGGATGGCGAACAGGGCGCCGAGGGAATGGTTGGAATGCTTCACGGGGTCTCCTTTGGTGAATGCGAAACGACAGCTTGTGCCGGTTCTGACTGCAAGCCTCGTGCCAGTCGCCCGGAGCGCTGACAGCTCCCCCCGCTTTACCGCGCCGATTGGCAAAACCCACCGAAACAACATGGCACGTTTCTGGCTTTAACGGCTGCGGCGTTGCACAGACAATTGCTCCTTAAAGGGGCAGGTGCTACGTTATGAAACAACAGCACATAAAAATGCATCCGGGGACGGAGGAGAGACAAGATGGGACAGATACAAGTGGTCGCCGGCCTGCACGGCCCGCGCCTGCGCGAGGCGCGCCAGGCATTTTTCGAACGCGGCGAACTGCCGGCGGGCGTGATCGATCCGCTCATCCTGCGTTCCTGGGAACGCTGCCGGCGCTTCGGGCTGACCGAGAACTACGCGCTGCCGGGCGTCGAATCGCTCGACCGGGTGGCGCTGAAGACCGAGCAGTACCGCAACCGCTACCTGCTGCAACAGGTGCGGCCGATCATGGAACATGTCTATGAGCAGATCCGCGACTCGGGCAGCATGGTCATCCTGGCCGACGCCAACGGCCTCTTGCTCGACACCGTCGGCGACCCCGATTTCGTCGACCGCGCCGACCGCGTCGCCCTCGCCCCCGGCGCTTCGTGGGACGAGAACCAGCGCGGCACCAACGCCATCGGCACCGCGCTCTCCGAGGAGCGGCCGATCGAAGTGCTGGGCGCCGAACACTTCCTCGAACACAACGGTTTCCTGACCTGCTGCGCCAGCCCGATCTTCGGCCCGGACGGCGCGCTGATCGGCGTCCTCGACATTTCCGGCGACTACCGGGCGACGCAACGCCACACCCTGGGCCTGGCCCGGCTATCGACGGCGCTGGCGGAAAAGCGCCTGTTCGAGTCGGCGCACGCCGGCGACATCATCGTCTGCTTCCATTCCCGCCCCGACTATCTGGGCAGCCCCAAGGAAGGCCAGGCGGCGGTGAGCCCGGACGGCCAGGTCAAGGCGATCAACAACAACGGCCTGGAAATCCTCGGCATCCGCCGTGTCGACGCGGTACGGCGCGACTTCTCGATGGTCTTCGAGCATAACCTGGGCACGCTGATCGACCGCCAGCGGCAGAACAGCCAGGGCCACAGCACGATCACGGTCAACGGCCGGACGATCAACCTGGTGCTGCGCGGCAGCCTGCCCGCGCCGGCCGCCGCCGGCCGCGTCTACGAAGCCGAGAGCGGCAGCCGGCCGGCCGTCGCTCGACGCAGCGAGGCCCCCTGCCCGCAGGTGTTGACGCTGGACACCCTGAACACCGGCGACGCCCGCCTGCAACTGGCGATCGACCGCGCCCGGCGCCTGCTCGGGCGCGACATCCCGATCATGATCCAGGGCGAATCCGGCGCCGGCAAGGAGATGTTCGCCAAGGCCTTCCACAACAGCGGCCCGCGCGCCGACGGCCCCTTCGTCGCCCTCAACTGCGCGTCGATCCCGGAAAGCCTGATCGAATCCGAACTCTTCGGCTACCAGGGCGGCGCCTTCACCGGCGCGCGCAAGGAAGGCGCGCCGGGCAAGATCCAGCAGGCGCACGGCGGCACCCTCTTCCTCGACGAAATTAGCGACATGCCGATGAACATGCAGGCGCGGCTGCTGCGCGTGCTGCAGGAACGCGCCGTGACGCCGCTCGGCAGCACGCGCGAGATCCAGGTCGATATCTCGCTGGTCTGCGCCACGCACCGCAAGCTGCGCGAGGAAGTTGCCCGCGGCAGCTTCCGCGAGGACCTCTACTACCGCCTCAACGGCATGAGCGTCACCCTGCCGCCGCTGCGCGAGCGCAGCGATCTGCGCCAGTTGGTCGCCAAGCTGGCCGCCGGCGAAAGCTGCGAGCGCGGTCCGGTACGCTTCACCGAAGGCGCGCTGCAGGTGATCGAACGCTATAGCTGGCCGGGCAACATCCGCCAACTGTTCAACGTGATCCGCGTCGCCATCGCCCTGCTCGACGACGACGAGACGACGGTGCACGAATCGCATCTACCGGAAGAGCTGTTCGAGGCACCGCTGGCGCCCGCCAGCAGCGAAGCGCAGTGGGCGGCGGCACCGCTGGAAAATCCGGTCGGCAGCCTTGAGGAAGTCGGCCGCCAGCTCGCCCAGCGCGCGCTCGACCAGGCCAACGGCAACGTCTCGGCGGCGGCGCGCCAACTCGGCATCAGCCGCAACACGCTCTACCGCAAGCTCGGCAAGTTATAGCAGGAAGGGATTGCGGGTCAGCGCGACGCTGACGATGTAGGCGTAGGCGAGCACCGCCAGCGCGCCGTAGCACAGGCGGGCGGTGCGCGTCCGGCCGCGCTTCAAGGCCATCGTGCCCAGTCCGATGTAGGCGAGCAGGCCGCACAGCTTGGCGGTCAGCCAGCCATCGACGAAGGGATACTGGCCGCTCCATACCGCCATGGTCAGCGCGCTGCCGAGCAGCACGCTGTCGATGACATGCGGCAGGGTGCGCGTCAGCCGCTGGCGCAGGCGCGGCGACTCGCTCGCCATCCAGTACAGGCGGAGCAGGAAGCCGGCGCCGCTGAGGACGACGCAGCTGATGTGCAGGTGGCGCAGCAGCAGGTAGGTATTCATGCCGGCGCCTGTTGCAACTGCCGGCCG
>CAZFXO010000121.1:0-6309 GCA_964523045.1 uncultured Dechloromonas sp.
TATTCATGCCAATATCATACCATAAACGCCCTATCTATTTGCCGGGTTAATAGTCAACATCGTTTCCTATTGTCCTCCCCAACTTCACCCCCGCTTCACAATCCGCCACCCCCACTTCGCCCTGCCCTCACCCACCCCGTCCAGACTGGCTCCGTCATTCACTCAGGGAGCCATTCATGGACCGCAAGTTGCTGTTCAAGATTTTTGCCGTTGTCTTCATGTCGATCCTGCTGCTGGTGCCGTTGTCGCTGATCGAGGGGCAGATTCGCGAGCGTAGCCAGCGCCAGCAGGAGGTGCAACGGAACATCGCCAACAGCGCGGCCGGCGAGCAGACGCTGGTCGGGCCGGTGATCCTGCTTGAATTTCGCGAGCGGGTGCAGGAGCCGGTACGCGATCCGACCAGCGGCAAGATCACCGGTACGCTGTCGCGCATCGCGACGCAGCGCCGGCTGATCTCTGCCGAGAGCCTGAACATCGACGGCGCGGCGCGGGTGGAGAACCGCCATCGCGGCATTTACCAGGCGCGGCTGTTCCATCTCGATCTGAGCAACCAGGCAAAGCTGGTGATCGAGCCGTTCACCGCCAGCGCGCCGGAGCGCACGCTGTTGGATGCCGAAGCGACGCTGGTGCTCGGTGTGGCCGATCCACGCGGGGTCGATGTCGATCCCGAGGTGACGATCAACGGCAAGCCTTTCCGTTTCGTCACGCCGGGCAACCGGCTGGAAACCGGTGAAGCGCTGAAGATGCCGCAACTGATCGTGCCGCTGGGGCGCATCGACCCGAGCAAGACGAGCACTTTCGATGTCAGTTTCCCGCTGCAACTGACCGGCACCAGCCGCCTGGCGATTGCGCCGAGCGCCGACAGCAACCGGATACACCTGAAGTCGGACTGGCCGCATCCCAACTTCGGCGGCCGTTTCCTGCCGCGCGAGCGCAGCGTCGGCGCCGACGGCTTTGACGCGCAATGGGCAATCTCCCACCTCGCCCGCGATTTCGACAGCGCGCTGAATCCGGATTCGGGCGAAGCGCTGTCCATCGACTTTGTCGATCCGGTGAATGTTTACCTGCAATCGGAGCGGGCGGTGAAGTACGGCATCCTGTTCATCGTCCTCACCTTTGCCGGTTTCTTCCTGATCGAAATCCTGCGCCGCGCGCCGATCCATCCGATGCAGTACCTGCTGGTCGGGCTGGCGCTGGCGATCTTCTTCCTGCTCCTCATCGCGCTCTCCGAACACCTGTCGTTCGCGCTGGCTTACGGGCTTTCCTCGCTCGCCTGCATCGCGCTGATCGGCTTCTACCTGGCCGGCGCGCTGGGCGGTGCGCGGCGCGGGCTGGCCTTTGCCGGCGGCCTCACCGGCCTCTATGGCGTGCTGTTCGGCGTGCTGCGCTCGGAAGACAACGCGCTGCTGATGGGCGCCCTGCTGCTCTTTGCCGCGTTGGGCTCGACCATGCTGGCTACCCGCCATGTCAATTGGCATCGCCTGAGCAGCAACCCCGAGGAAGCGTGAACGTAGCCGCCCTGTCGCCCCGCCGGGGCGGCCTGCGGCCGGCCGGGTGCTCCCCGGCCTTGCCGTCGGAATATCGACCGGAATTGAACTTTGCGGCCCGGCATGGTCAAAGCACAGCGTGCAACACCTTTTGTCACACCTTGATGGCTCGGGAGGTCAGTATGCCGAAATGGATCTACTTACTTGGTGCTTCTTTGTTCAGCGCCATTTTCGGTGAAGCGGTCTTTTTCACGATCATCGATCCGCAACAGCTCTACTTGTTTGGCGAACCGGTTTCCTGGCAACCGGTTGCGGTCTATTCGGCCGGATTCTTCATGTTCTGGGGTTTGACTTTCTTCAACGCGGCCCTGGTCACCTGGATGCAAAAACCGGGCGATGAAGTCAATCGTGAGCCGCAAGAACAGGCACGCCGTCTTGAGCAAAGAAACCGCCTGAAATCCACCTAGCGAACCGGGTACAACCCGCCCTTGGCGCGCTTGCACTTCGTTTGGTGCAGGTCTTCGCTCGGCGGTGCGGACAGAAAAATACCGCGTCACAGCACCGCTTGAGCACAGGATTTTGTCATTGACGCTACCCTTGGCGCTGCGGCGGCCGAGTCAATCACCTACCGCTGCTGGCCGGTGTGACCGAACAACCCGACCCCGGCTACGCCGGCAGCGCGTTGATGCTCGGCCACGTCAGGCTCGAAGCGTTCGACGTGCAACGCGCCGCATCGCACTCGCCAGCCGTCGTCCGCCTGCTGCGCAAGGACTGGGGCTACGACGGCGTGCTGCTCACCGACGACCTCAACATGGGCGCGGTCTACGACCTCGGCATCGGCAAAGTAGCCAGCGAGGCGCTGGCCGCCGGCGTCGACGTGGTCCTGGTCAGCTACGACCCGCGCCAGGTTTACCGGGCGATTTACGGCGCGGCAACGGCGTTGACCGATGAGCGGCTGACGGCAGAAAACCTGGCGGCAAGCAGGCAACGGCTGACTGACTTCCTCGCCGGACAAAATCAACGCCAATGACATCCTTTTGAGCCGCACCGCATCCGTGTCAAAATCCTCGGCTGACACAGCTTCGGCAGCACAGCAAACCGCCTGCCTAACGATCACCGAGCAAACCCATGCGCAACTTCGCCAGCATCTTCAAAGATGCGAACATCCGTAGCAGGCTCACTCAGTTTGCCTTGGCTCATCTCGGCCGCTTCGAAAGCTGCCTATTCGACAAGAAGCAGCGGCACTTGCCTACTTGAAATCCGTCGAGGAGAAGCCGGCCCCATGAGCGCCCCTTTGCCGAACCGCAAACCTTCCGCCAACGCCGGAGCCGCTTATTCGCCCCGGCGGACGGTTCGGCAAGCGCAAACCGGTAGAAAAACTCGTCATGCCAATACTCTCGGAGCCATCCTCCAAGTAGCCAGACAACAATTCAGAGAGCATTTCACCAGTTCGCTGACCGCCCTCGCGTTCACGCTGGGCGGGGGACTGATGCTGGCGTATTTCTTCCGCATCCGCTATCTCCCCGCCATCAGCCTGGAATCGGCAACCGGAATACTGCTGGGGGTTGCCATGGCGGGAGCGCTGACGCTGGGTTCGTTGCTCATCCTATTGAGCTTGCCAGGCGCTGTATTACAGCTTTGTCTACGGCACCGGATCATCAATCCCGGCACCAGAAAATTCAAAAACGAAAACCGGAGACCGAGCAGAAAAAACTTCAGAAACTCGGCGCGCATAATTTTTTTGTTCCATCTCTTCGTCGCTGAATTTCTTGCTTTGCTGGCTACGCTTGGCCCAGCCTATATGGGCTGGACGCATACCCTTTTTGGCTGGTCCTTGATTCTGACCACCTGGGCAATCAGCATCCTATTTCTGGCCGGCGTGACGGCTCTCGCCCTGAATTATGAGCACGGCGACCCGGTTGGACGACAGGCGAAGGTGCGCTATCGAAAATTCAAGGGATATGCCCATGGGTTCTGGATTCTTGGCTTTCTGACACTTCTGCTGATCTGCATCAACACCTTCCTATTCCAAATATTTCCGTTATTCCAGCAAGAAAGTGACTTAGTGAGCCTGTTTTATTTCGGGCTGATCATTTTCTTAAGCTGCGCCATCGGCATCGCTGCTATCCACAACTGGAAGTCGGCGCCCCTTCTTGGCATCGTGCCGCTCCTCCTGCTTCTGTTCGTGCTCGGTGGCCTAAGCACCATGTCGGAGAGCGTCATGCGCACGCTAAAACTCGGCGCACTGGAAAACACGGCACTGCTGGTCACGCCGAACGGATGCCAAAGCATCGCCGCGCAACTGACGGCATCCCTTTGCGCTGAGCAAAAAACGCCGCCTCCCGATACGACTTGCCGCATCCATGGCCTGACCATTCTTTCGCGTATCGGCGAAGAACAGTTGCTGGCGTTCAAGGACGATTCGTCGGAAACACGCTTGACCTTGCACAGCAGCGAAGTGATCAGCATGGCCTACCCGGAAAAACGCGCCGGCAACTCCGCCCCGAGCCAGGCGCAGAAACCCTGCGTTACGATTGAACCCACCGCCCCGCCGCCTTCTTCGGAGAAATGATCATGGTCAAGATGAACCTGCGCCAGACCATAGCCGACCTTCTCAAGGCACACCCGAACGAGCGCTTCACCGCCCGTCAGATTGCCGAGTGGATATTTGCCAACCTGCGCGAAGCTTGCGAGGAAAAGCGCAAGAACAGCCAGCAGGATTTGAGCGACGACGCGGCCTTTCTCTGGCAACTGGTGGCGGAGATCGGCTCGAATCGGCCGGTGATCCAGAAGCGCTGGCCGCAAATTCGGACGACCGAGGGACGCCCGCGCCAGTATTACTGGACGGCGGCGAGCGAGGCGGCGGAAGTGGCTGAGGTGGAAAAACAGGCCCAGGCCAACAAGCCCGGCAAGCTGGGCGAACACGACCTCTACCCGTTGTTGTGCCGTTACCTGCATGGCGATCTCAAGCTGTACCCCAAACGCATCGACGAGAAACGCGCCACCAATCGCCACGGACCCAACGGCAACAAGTGGCTTTTCCCCGATCTGGTCGCGCTGGAAAACCTGGGCGAAGACTGGGATCAGGAAATCCGCGCCTGCGTACAGCAAGCCGGGGCACAACGGGCGCGCCTCTGGTCGTTTGAGGTCAAGTTGCTGATCAATCGCGCCAACGTCCGCGAAACCTGGTTTCAGGCGGTGTCCAATTCGTCCTGGGCGAATCTGGGCTATCTCGTCGCTGCCGACATCCAGGAAAACGCGATGAAGGAGCTTCGCCTGCTCGGCGCTTCCTACGGCATTGGCTTGATCCGCCTGGATACCGGCGCCCCCAGCGAAAGCGAAATCCTGATTCCGGCACGGGAACGCAGCGAAATCGACTGGGACGCCTGCAACCGTCTGGCCGTGGAAAACAGCGACTTCCGCGAGTTCGTCAGTTGGGTCCGCCAGTTCCACCAGACCGACAGCGCCCAGGTCGGCAAGTGGGATATTCCAGAGACTGTTGATTTTTAAGCATTTTAGGAAAACTACGGAAGCATCTGGCGCACCATGAAAAAAGCCGGACTTTCGTCCGGCTTTGCTTGGCGTCCTTGTCTGACTTACGGGGTAACCGACTTCAGGCAATACGTCGTCAAGTCGAGCGCGGGAAGCAACTTGTTGGGCAAGCCTTTGATGTAATCCACCAAGGGCACGTAATAGAGAATGTAGGTATCCTCGAAAACGGTGGGGTCCGCATCTCTCACGCTCTTGAAAGTCAGATAGTTGTCTTTGCCTTGAGCGGTGAAGGAGTTGGTGGCAACGGTGTACACCGTGTCGTTGGCAATGGCTGACCAGGTGCCGGTATTCCTGTCCTGAACTTCCACGTTCTTGATCACTTCGTATTCGCCAGCGCTGAGGAAGACATCGTAGCGAAGCCCCGCCGCGGCCGGGAAGGCGCCGGTGGAACCCGAGTGCAGCGAGTAGTAGGCGCCTTCGTTGAGCACCTTGACGATGTCGGAGCCTTTCATGTTGATCATGACGATGGTGTTGGAGAAAGGCAGAACCTCGATCACCTGCGCCATGGTAATCGGGCCGGCGAGCAGGTTGGCTCTTACCCCGCCGACGTTCTGGATGGCGACATCGATCGCCGGATTGGTTTTCCTGAACGCTTCGGCAACGACCTGTCCGGCGTAACTTCCGGTTGGGGTCTGACCGGCGGCAAACGGGGTG
Source organism: uncultured Dechloromonas sp. (assembly GCA_964523045.1). GTDB lineage: Bacteria > Pseudomonadota > Gammaproteobacteria > Burkholderiales > Rhodocyclaceae > Azonexus. The sequence continues at coordinate 5,694 of CAZFXO010000121.1, forward strand.
GGAATTCGGGTGTTGGCCATCGTTTCCGTAATGCTGCCGACCACTTCGTTCTTCGCTTCCTCCAGTTTCACCCGGTAAGGTGCAAGGAGTGCATCAATCGTGGCATTCAGGCCGGCCACGGTCAGGATGGGAGAAGCATTGATGGCGGCCATGATCTGGGCTTTTACATCCTCGGCCACCTGGACGAATGTCCCCGAGCCGTTCTTGCGCTGGAAGGTGTCGCCGACGGGAATGATGATGTTGCCGTCGGCGTTCTTCACCTTACCCTCGGCATCGAAGTCGACATTCAGCACACCTAGCGCGTAGGCATAGTTCCACGCGGTTACCACGTAGACAGGGTCGCCCGTGGGGCCGGTAACCGTGGTCGGGTATTTCCCCAGACCATCCATTTTTGCGATGTCATCGTGGCTGTAGCCGGCGAACGGACCGGTCTGGTCGTTGGCGTAGATAGGCGCCAGGCCGATCTGGGCGAGTTCGGCGGTATCGCCGAGCAGGGAGTGAGTATCGCCGCCGACGATGACATCGAGACCGGGCACCTGCTGGGCGAAAAGAATATCGTTGTATTAACCCGGCAAATAGATAGGGCGTTTATGGTATGATATTGGCATGAATAAAG
>CAZFXO010000122.1:0-6192 GCA_964523045.1 uncultured Dechloromonas sp.
GGTGACTTCGCCTGCTTCACCCGACCGGAAATGAAGGTCGAGCGGGTTTCCTACGACGTGATCACGCCATCGGCGGCGCGCTCGGTGTTCGAAGCCATTTTGTGGAAGCCGGCGATACGCTGGGAGGTGCGCCGCATCGAGGTCTTGAAGCCGATCAAATGGATCAGTGTGCGGCGTAACGAGGTGTCGGCCAAGGCTTCTGTGCGCAATGCCCAGACGGCGATGAACGCCGGGCAGGGCAATCTGGCGCTGTACATCGAGGACGACCGTCAGCAGCGGGCCGGGCTATTCCTGCGCGATGTGGCTTATCGCCTGCATGCCGAACTGTTGCCGGTCGGCGACGATGCGCGGGCGAATCCGGCCAAGTACCGGGAGATGTTCCAGCGCCGGGCCGAGAAAGGGCAGTGCGTCAATCAGCCCTACCTCGGTTGCCGCGAATTCGCCGCCCGTTTCCGGCTGGTCACCGATCCGGCGGGCGAGGCGCCGGCTCTGGCCGAAAGCCGCGATCTGGGCTGGATGCTCTACGACATGGATTTTGCTGCGGCGGGCGACCCGAAACCGCGCTTTTTCCGGGCCGATCTGCAAAACGGGGTCATCGACCTGACGCAAGCGCAGGTGACGGCATGATCCTGCAAGCCCTCTACGACTACTACCAGCGCAAGGCCGCCGATCCCGATCCGGCCCGCCGTCTGCCGGCCTTCGGGCTGGAGGATAAGGAAATTCCCTTTATCGTCGAGTTGACCGCCGAAGGCCGGCCACTCGGCATTACGCCAACGCACCAAGGCGAAGGCAAGAAGAAACAGGCGCGGCGTTACCAAGTGCCCAAAGGCGTCAAGCGTTCCTCCGGCGTGGCGGCCAACCTGTTGTGGGACACCGCCGAATACGCCCTGGGTGTCGATACCAAGGGCAAGCCGGAACGGGTGGCCGAGCAGCATGCGGCTTTTCGTCAACGGATTGCGGAGCTGCCCGAAGCGGCCCTTCAGGATGCCGGCATCCTGGCCTTGGATAACTTCTACGCCAACTTCGGACAAGCGGCGTTGGCCACCGATCCGGCCTGGCCCGAAATCGTCGAAGGCAACCCAGTCGTTACGTTTCGGCTGCATAACGATGGCGACTTGATTTGCCAGCGCCCGGCGGTGATTGCCGGACGGGGCGATGGGGCCGAAGAAGGCGGCAAGCCGGGTTTCTGCCTGGTGACCGGCCAGGCGGCATCCGCCGAACGTCTGCATACGGTGATCAAGGGGGTCAGGGGCGCGCAAAGCTCTGGTGCCACGCTGGTTTCCTTCAACCTCGATGCCTTTGCCTCCTACAACAAGGAGCAGGGCGACAACGCGCCGGTCAGCCCGCTGGCGGCCTTTGCCTACACCACGGCGCTCAATCACCTGCTCGACCGCAATTCCCGCCAGCGCATCCAGGTCGGCGATGCCTCGACGGTATTTTGGGCGCAGAAGGACGATGTCGAGATCGAGGAAGGTTTCGCCGCCATCTTCGGCGAGCGCGACGATCCCGATCAGCGTGCTGAGCAGGTGCGCGCCTTGCTCGGCGCGGTGCAGTCCGGGCAGTTCGACGGCGGTCGGGGCGACAAGCTGTTTTACGTGCTGGGTCTGGCGCCCAACGCGGCGCGGGTTTCCGTTCGCTTCTGGCACGCCGCACCGCTGCATGAAATCGCCCGCCAGATCAGGCAGTGGTTCGCTGACCTGAAAGTCGTGCGCAGCGCGAAAGACCCGGAATACCCGAGCCTCTTCCGCCTGCTCGCCGCCTGCGCCCAGCAGGGCAAGGCCGACAACATTCCGCCCAACCTGGGCGGCGATATCATGCGGGCCATTCTTTCCGGCAGCCCGTTTCCAGCCACCTGGCTCAATGCGGCGGTGTTGCGCTGTCGCGCCGAACAGAACGTCACTTACCTGCGGGCTGCCGCCATCAAGGCCAGCCTCAATCGTTTGCAACGCTTTCAACCGAATCAATCTCTCGACAAGGAGTTGTCCGACATGCTCGATTTAGAGAACACCAGTCCGGCCTATCGGCTGGGGCGCCTGTTTGCGGCGCTGGAAAAAATCCAGGAAGAAGCCAGCCCCGGCCTCAATGCGACCATTCGCGAGCGCTATTACGGCGCCGCTTCCAGTACGCCGGTAGCGGTTTTCACCACCTTGCTGCGCCTCAAGAATCACCATCTGGCGAAGCTCACCAATCGCGGCCGCGCCACCAATTTCGAGCGTCTGCTCGGCGAAATCATGGGCGGCCTCAACGACTTTCCGAAGCATCTGAGCCTGCCGGAGCAAGGCCGTTTTGCCCTCGGCTACTACCACCAGCGCCAGGACTTTTTTAGCAAATCTGAATCCAGCCAATCCATGCAATCCACCCAGGGAGAATCCAAATGAGCCTGAACAACCGCTACGACTTCGTCCTCGTTTTTGACGTGCGCGACGGCAACCCCAATGGCGACCCGGATGCCGGCAACCTGCCGCGTCTCGATGCCGAATCCGGCCATGGGTTGGTGACGGATGTTTCCCTGAAGCGCAAGGTGCGCAACTTTGTCGGGCTGGTCAAAGGCGAAACGCCGCCCTTCGATATCTACGTGAAGGAAAAGGCCGTCCTCAACCAGACCCACGAAAAAGCCTATGTCGCGGTGGGTGCCGAAGAAGAACTCAAGGGCGACAAGAAGCGCAAGGGCAGCGGCGATACCGTGGACAAGGCGCGGCAGTGGATGTGTGCCAATTTCTTCGACGTGCGCACTTTCGGCGCGGTGATGTCGACCGGCGTGAACTGCGGCCAAGTACGCGGTCCGGTGCAACTGACTTTTGCCCGCTCCGTCGATCCGATCATCGCCCAGGAACATTCGATTACCCGCATGGCTGTAGCGACGGAAGCGGAGGCCGAGAAGCAGCAGGGCGACAACCGCACCATGGGCCGTAAACACACCGTTCCTTACGGGATCTACGTTGCCCACGGTTTCGTCTCTTCGTTCCTCGCCAAGCAAACCGGCTTCAGTGAATACGACCTCGACCTGCTCTGGCAGGCGCTAGAGCAGATGTTCGAGCATGATCGTTCCGCTGCCCGTGGCGAAATGTCGACGCGCGGGCTGTACGTCTTCAAGCACGACTCGGAACTGGGCAACGCCCACGCGCACTCGCTTTTCGACCGCATCAAGATCAAGCGCAAGGACGATGTGGAAGTGCCGCGCAGCTTTGCCGATTACGAAGTCAGCGTTGACGAGGCCGGTTTGCCGGCTGGGGTTGCGCTGATCAAACGGGTGTAAGTGCGCCCTCAGCGCCGCCCGGTCCAATATCCAAACCGGCGGCGCTGGTGGGCGACGGCTTGGATGCTGACGGTGTCAGCCGAGAGCCGGTAAATGAGGGAATAGGGGAAATGCTTGAAAGCCAATGCGCGCAGTCGTTTCGAGATGGCTTTGCCGATTTCCGGGTGTTCGATCAGTCGTTGGCGCGTTTGCAGGGCATCTTGCAGAAAAGCCTCCGCGACCCGGTCGCTCGCATGGTCGGCGTAGTAATCGATGGCTGCGTCGAGTTCGGCTTGTGCCGACTTGAGAAAAACTGCTTTCATGCCGCCCGGCGGTTGGCCAGACGGGCGCGGGCTTGGGCAATCGCCTCGTCGAAGTCGATGGTTTCCATTTCGCCACGGTCGAACGCATCGGTGCGCCGTTCGGCTTCCGCGACCCAGGACGCGAGAATTTCGTCGTCTTCGTCGAGGCTGATCAACAGGCGTTCTGCAAGTTTGGCGCGGTCGCTGGTTGGCAGTTGCAAGGCGGCTGCTTCAATATCTTCAAGTGGGGAATTGATCATGGAAAGTACCTCCGGTAAGGCTTGGGCAATGCTAACCCAAGCAAGTTGCCAAAGCCATCGGCTGGATTGAGCGATGGCAACCGAACCCCTTGATCCCATTCCGCTTTCCGCGCTCCAGCACTGGGCGTACTGCCCGCGCCAGTGCGCGCTGATTCACGTCGAACAGGTCTTTGAAGAGAACCTGTTCACCCAGCGCGGCCAGGCCTTGCACAAGCGGGTGGATGATCCCGGTTGCGAAGTGCGCGAAGGCTTGCGCAGCGAGCGGGCGCTGCCGCTGTTCAGCGACCGGCTCGGGCTGGTCGGCAAGGCCGATGTCGTCGAGTTCCTGCCGGACGGCACACCGTACCCGGTGGAGTACAAACACGGTTCGCGCCACAAACGGGCCGATATTGCCGCTTGCGACGACATTCAACTGGCGGCGCAGGCGCTGTGCCTGGAAGAGATGTTCGGGCGTCCGGTGCCGGAAGGTGCGCTGTATTACGCATCGTCCCGCCGTCGGCGGATTGTTGCGGTCGACCAGGGTTTGCGCGCCAAAACCCTGGCGGCGATTGCCGGCGTGCGCGACATGCTGGCGGCCGGCGTGACCCCGCCGCCGCTCGCCGACGATCACTGCCACGCGTGTTCGCTGCGCGACCTTTGCCAGCCCGACGTACTTCAGGCGGACGCAGGCCGGGCATCGGTGCTGGCGAGCCTGTTCGATCCGGAGGCCTGACATGCAGTTGCTCAACACCTTGTACGTGACGACGCCGGAAAGCTACGTCCACCTCGACAACAACACCGTGCGCCTCGACGTGGCGCACGAAACCAAGCTGCGTGTGCCCTTGCATCACCTTGGCGCGGTGGTTTGTTTCGGGCAGGTTTCGGTATCGCTGCCGTTGATGCACAAGCTGGCCGATAGCGGCGTCAGCCTGGTGCTGCTCGATATGCACGGTCGCTTCAAGGCACGGTTGGAAGGGCCGGTTTCCGGCAACGTGCTGTTGCGCCAGGCGCAGCATCGCTTGGCCGGCGACCCGGCATTTGCCCTGAGCGTGGCGCGCAACTGCATTGCCGGCAAGGTGCGCAACTGTCGCCAGGTTTTGCTGCGCGGCGCGCGCGAGGCCAAGGGCGATGAGGATGCGGCGATCCTTACCCGGGGCGCCAACGACCTGGCCGCTGCGCTGCGCGCGCTGCCGACGGCGGGCGATCTCGACACCTTGCGCGGTATCGAAGGCGAAGCGGCGCGCCAGTATTTCGCCGCGCTCAATGCCTTGATCCGCGCGCCGGCCAGGGACAGCTTCCGCATGGATGGGCGCAGCCGGCGGCCACCGCGCGACCGGATCAATGCGCTGCTTTCTTTCCTCTATTCCCTGTTGATGAACGATTGTCGCTCGGCCATCGAGGCCGCCGGGCTCGATCCGCAGATCGGCTTTCTGCATGCCGTGCGTCCGGGCCGCGCGGCGTTGGCGCTCGACCTGATGGAAGAGTTCCGCTACTTTGCCGACCGCCTGGCGCTGTCGCTCATCAATCGCGGCCAGCTGGTCGCCAAGGATTTTGTCGAGCGCGAAGGCGGTGCTGTGCTGCTCGAAGGCGACGCGCGCAAGACCGTGCTGGTGGCCTATCAGGAACGCAAGCAGGAAGCGCTTTCCCACCCCTTGCTTGCCGAAAGCCTGCCGTTCGGGCTGCTGCCGCATGTGCAAGCCCGGCTGCTGGCGCGGACCTTGCGCGGCGATACCGAAGAATATCTTCCCTATCTGGTGCGCTGATGCTGGTCATCGTTTGCTACGACGTCAATACCGAAACCCGCGAAGGCCGCCGCCGTTTGCGCCGCGTCGCCAAATTGTGCGAAAGCACCGGCCAGCGCGTGCAGAAATCCGTCTTCGAATGTCAGATCGATCGCGCCCAGTTCGAAGCACTGGAGCGCAGCCTGGTCGCCGAAATCAAGGCCGACGAGGACAACCTCCGTTTCTACCGCATCGCCGAACTGCGCGGCTACGAGGTGCGTGAACACGGCCACTTTCGCGCGACGGATTTCGACGGGCCACTGGTCCTGTGACCCTGCGCGAACCCAAAGTGCCCGGCAATTACCTGCAAGGTTCGCGTTTCCCGCAATCGATTGAATCGGCGATGGATTTTTGCGCTTCGCTGGATCGATTAAGATGTTGGTCGCTCACGGAAGACGAGGTTCGCGCAACACAGCGGATTTCTCCTTTCGCGCCTGAGGTTTACGGGCGATGAGCTTCGCTCCCCGGCAACGGGGGGCGTGGATTGAAACTTCCCGGACGCATTGTCGGAAATGATGCGAATGGCGCTTCGCTCCCCGGCAACGGGGGGCGTGGATTGAAACCGCAGCTATGCCGAAATGCCCGGTGAGGTTGATGGGCTTCGCTCCCCGGCAACGGGGGGCGTGGATTGAAAC
>CAZFXO010000123.1:0-6142 GCA_964523045.1 uncultured Dechloromonas sp.
CTGCAGTTGCGCCCGCCGCCGCTGCAGGCGCAACTGCAGCCCCCACCCCCGGTACCGGAACTGATCGTTCCCGAGCCGCCGCAGCCCCGGGCCGCACAGCCCAGCGCTCGCCCCCGCCCGCCGGCACCAAGCGGGCACGGCGGCGCGGCGAACCCCTGGCAGCGGGCGGTGCGCGAACAGTTCTCGCGCCAGCAGCAAGCGGGCCTGTTCTACCCGGCGGAAGCGATCCGCCTCGGCCTCGAAGGCGAGACGCTGGTTTTCATGATGCTCGACGCCGACGGTAACGTCGTCGCCGCCCGCATCGAAGCCGGCAGCGGCCACGAACTGCTCGACCGGGCGGCGCTCGACGCGGTGCGCCGCCTGCGCTCCCTGCCCGCCGATGCGCCGCAGGAGACACTGCTGCCGGTACGTTTCCGCCTCCACTAAAACAACACAATTAACAAATTTCACCAATGTGAAAGCTTTAACCTGTATCAAAAACAGGGTTTGGTTATAGACTATGCCCATCAACCAGACACAGAACCACTCGCTACAGGGAGCTAAAAATGAGCAGCTTGGCAAAACTGCGCGTCTCCACGCGCATGCATATTCTCAGTGGACTGATGTTGATCGGCCTGCTCGTCCTCTGCCTGATTTCACTGTTCGAGATCCGCGAAGGAATGCTGCATGACCGCCAGGACAAGACCCGCGACCTGGTCGAGGTAGCGCTCGGCATCGTCAAGCATCAGCACCAGTTGGCGAGCAGTGGGGCGCTGACCGAGGAACAGGCCAAGCAGGCGGCGCGCGAGAGCCTGCGCGGGCTGCGTTACGGCGATGGTGATTATTTCTTCGGCTTCGATACCGACGGCGTCTATTTCCTGCACGGTGGCAACCCGCAGATGGAAGGCCAGAACAAGATCGACATGCAGGACAACAACGGCAAGTACCTGATCCGCGAGCTGATCGCTGCCGCCAAGGCCGGCGGTGGCTTCGTCGATTACTGGTTCCCGCGCGCCGGCCAGAAGAAAGCCGAACCGAAACTCGGCTACGCGGTGCTTTTCCCGCAATGGAACTGGGTGATCGGCACCGGCATCTACATCGATGACGTCGACCAGGCGTTCAGCGAAACCGCCTTGCTGCTCGGCGGAATTTCCGCGCTGCTGCTCGTCGTCCTCCTGGTCACCAGCCTCCTGGTCAGCCGTAGCGTGATCCGGCAACTCGGCGGCGAACCGGCCGCGGCGGCGGCGATCATGGAACGCGTTGCCGGCGGCGACCTGAGCACCGAGATCGCGCAGGCGCCGCCCGGCAGCCTGCTGCACGCGCTCAGCGGCATGGTCGGCGCGCTGCGCCAGATGGTCGCCGAGATCAACAACGACGCCAGCCGCCTGGTGAGCAACGCCGAACAGATCAGCACCGCCTCCGACCAGGTCGCTGCCGCGGCCGAGCAGCAGTCCGACGCGACTTCCTCGATGGCGGCGGCGATCGAGCAACTGACGGTCAGCTCCAACCACATTTCCGACAGCGCCCGCGACACTTCCGACGATTCGACCAGCGCCGTCGAACTGTCCGGCCAGGGATCGCAGCGGGTGGACAAGGCTGCCGCTGCGATCCGCCAGATCGCCGATACCGTGTCCGACGCATCGACCCGCATCCACGCGCTGGAAGAGCGTGCCCGGCAGATTTCCGACATCGCCAACGTGATCAAGGACATCGCCGGCCAGACCAACCTGCTGGCGCTCAACGCCGCCATCGAAGCGGCGCGCGCCGGCGAACAAGGCCGCGGCTTCGCGGTGGTCGCCGACGAAGTGCGCAAGCTGGCCGAGCGGACCTCGCTGGCGACGACCGAGATCGAGCAGATGATCGTCGGCATCCAGGGCGACACCGTCGGCGCCGTCGAAGCGATGAATGCGGCGCTGCCGGAAGTGCAGCAGGGCGTCGCGCTGGCCGAATCGGCGTCGGAATCGCTGCGCGAAATCGAGGACGGTGCCCGCCGCACCTTGGAGCGGATCGGCGATGTCGCCGACGCGACCCGCGAACAGAGTTCGGCCAGCACGTCGATCGCCCAGCGCGTCGAGCAGATTGCCAACATGGTCGAGGAAACCACGGCGACGATCCGCAGCACGGCGGCCTCCGCCCATCAACTGCAGGAAATCGCCCGCAGCCTGAAGCAGTTGGTCAGCCGCTTCCGCGTCTGAGCGACAAGCGGGGCGGCCGGCCGCTAGATGGCGCCGCTGGCGCGCAACGCGGCAATCTGCGCCGGGTCGTAGCCCAGCCCGGCGAGAATCGCCTCGGTATGCGCGCCGAGGGCCGGCCCGATTTCCCCGCACTCCCCCGGCGTCGCCGACAGCCGGGGAACGATCCCCGGCACGCGGAACGGCTTGCCGTCGGGCAGCGTCGCCGACTGGAACATCTGGCGGGCGATGAATTGCGGGTCGGCGAACATGTCGAGCACCGAATAGACGCGCGACGACGGCACTTCCGCCTTTTCCAGCAGAGCGAGGATCTCCGCCTCGTCGCGCGTCGCGCACCAGGCGTCGATCAGCCCGTAGATCTCGTCGCGCCGCGCGTCGCGCCCGGCGTTGTCGGCCAATCCCGGGTCATCGGCGAGGTCCGGCCTTTCCATCGCCAGCATCAGGCGGCGGAAGATGGCGTCGCCGTTGGCGCCGATCGTGACGTGCTTGCCGTCGCGCGTGGTGTGGGTGTTCGACGGCGTGATGCCGGGCATGATGTTGCCGGTGCGCTCGCGCACGAAGCCGAAGACGTCGGCTTCCGGGACCAGCGATTCCATCATCGCGAACACCGCTTCATAGAGCGCGACATCGACCACCTGCCCCGGCCCGCCGTTGACCTCGCGATGGCGTAGCGCCATCAGCGCACCGATGGCGCCCCACAAGGCGGCGATCGAATCGCCGATGGAAATGCCGGTACGCACCGGCGGCCGGTCGGGAAAACCGGTGATGTAACGCAAGCCACCCATCGACTCGCCGACCGCGCCGAAACCGGGCTGGTCCTTGTACGGCCCGCTCTGCCCGAAGCCGGAGAGGCGCACCATGACCAGGCCGGGATTGTCGGCCTGCAGTTGTTCCCAGCCGAGGCCGAGCTTTTCCAGCACGCCGGGGCGGAAGTTCTCGACCAGGATGTCGGCGCCGGCGATCAGGCGGCGGACGAACTCGCGGCCGTCCGGATGTTTCAGGTTGGCGGTCACCGATTTCTTGTTGCGCGCCTGCACGTACCACCACAGCGAGGTGCCTTCGTAGAGCTTGCGCCACTTACGCAGCGGATCGCCGCCGTCGGGCGCTTCGACCTTGACCACCTCGGCACCGAACTCGCCGAGGATGCGGCTGCAGAACGGTCCGGCGATCAGGCTGCCAAGTTCGACCACGCGCAGGCCGGCCAGGGGTTTTTGCATCTCGCTCATTTCAGGGCTCCCAATGTTCGACCGGAATTTTCCGGCCCAGCAGGCGCTCGACCGTCGCTTCGACCTGCAACGGCGCACCGCTCGTCAGCAGGTTCAAGTGGCCGGCACCGCCGCCGACCAGCCCCTGGCCGGCCAGCAGGCGTTCGAGCTGACGAGCGACCGCTTCGCCGGTATCGAGCAGTTCGACGCCGGCCGGCAAACGCCGGGCAATGGCCTGCGCCACCCACGGGTAATGCGTGCAGCCGAGGACGACGACATCGGCGTCGGCGGCGGCGAGCGGCGGTACGAAGCGGTCGAGCAAGGCCTCGACCTCGACGCTGTCGGCGCCGTGCATCTCGATCGCGTCGGCCAGGCCCGGGCAGGCTTGCGGCAGCACCCGGAGATGGCTGGCGTGACTGGAGCACAAACGTTGGAAGCGTTCGCTGGCCAGCGTCCGCGTCGTCGCCAGGACGCCGACGACGCCGCTGCGGCTGAGCGCGGCGGCCGGTTTGACGCCGGGTTCGAGCGCCACCACGGGCAGCGTGGTCGCCGCCCGGATCGCTTCCGCGGCGGCGGCGGTTGCCGTGTTGCAGGCAATCACCAGCGCCTTGGCGCCGCGCCCGGCAAGCGCCGCGGCGATACGCACGCCGCGCTCGCGCAGGAAGGACTCCGGCTTGTCGCCGTAAGGCAGGAAACGCGTGTCGGCAAAATAACAGTAGTCCTCGTGCGGCAAGCGGGCGCGCAAGGCGCGCAGCACGGTGAGGCCACCGAGGCCGGAATCGAAGACGGCAATGGGGCGGGAATTCACGTCGTGGCGGCAGCCTAGAGCCAGCCGGCGCGCTTGAAGCGCCGGTAGAGGATGAGACAGGTCGAGACGATCAGCGTCAGCGCCGCCGGGTAGCCGTATCTCCACTGCAGTTCGGGCATCTCCGCGAAGTTCATGCCCCAGATCCCGGCGAAGGCGGTGGCGATGGCGAAGATCCCCGCCCAGGCGGCCAGGCGCTTGCTGACTTCGCTGTCCTCGATGGCCACCATCGACAGGTTGACCTGGATCGCCGTGCCGATGGTTTCGCGGATCGTATCGACCGAGGCGTCGATGCGCAGCAAGTGGTCGTAGACGTCACGGAAATACTCGCGGTTGGCGCTGCACAGCGCCGGCCCGCGGTTGCTGGCCAGCTTGCCGGCGACTTCCATGAGCGGCGCGACGACGTGCTTGAGCTGCATCACCTGCCGCTTCAGATCGTAGAGCCGCTCGATGTTGGCGCGCGCCGTGCCGCGGTCGAAGATGCGGTCCTCGATGCTCTCCAGTTCCGATTCGAGGCGGTCGACAACCGGAAAATAGCGGTCGACGACGGCGTCCATCAGCGCGTAGAGAACGAAGCCGGAACCGTGCCGCAAAAGGTGCGGCTCGCGCTCGCAGCGCGCGCGCACACCGAGGAAATCCTGCTGGCTGCGGTTGCGCACCGAAAGCACGTAATTGGGGCCGACGAAGACGTTGACCTCGCCGAGCCGGTAGCCCTCGTCGACGTCGGGCTCGATCAGGTGCATGACGGCAAAGATCGAATCGCCGTAGTCCTCGACCTTCGGCCGCTGGTGGCCCTTGTGTGCATCCTCGACGGCCAGTTCGTGGAGGTGGAATTCCTCCTGCATGACGTTCAGCTCTTCGGGGGTCGCGTCGCGCAACGCGACCCAGACGAAACAGCCGGGCCGCTCCAGGTAGTCGCTGATTTCCTCGACGGCAATCTCGTTGAGCCGGGTCCCGTTCTCGTAGGCCACGCAATTGATCAGCACGATCGCATCCTGTTCCTGTCTCCTGAAAGGCAGAAGCCCCCTTGCGGGGGCTTGCCGGGGCAAGCGTGGCTGGCGCTCACATCCGCTCGATCATCGCGTCGCCGAATTCCGAGCAGGAGATTTCGTTGGCGCCAATCATCAGGCGGGCGAAATCGTAGGTCACCTGCTGGTCGCCGATCGCCGCTTCCATGCCCTTGATGACGAGGTCGGCGGCTTCCTTCCAACCCAGGTGGCGCAGCATCATCTCGGCGGAGAGGATCAGCGAACCCGGATTGACCTTGTCAAGCCCGGCGTACTTCGGCGCCGTGCCGTGCGTCGCCTCGAAGCAGGCGTATTGGTCGGAGATATTGGCGCCCGGCGCGATGCCGATACCGCCGACCTGCGCCGCCAGCGCGTCGGAAATGTAGTCGCCGTTCAGGTTGGTGGTGGCGATCACGTCGTATTCGGCCGGACGCAGCAGGATCTGCTGCAGGAAGGCGTCGGCGATCGCGTCCTTGATCGTGATCTCGCGGCCGCTGTGCGGGTTGCGCACGCGGCACCACGGCCCGCCGTCGATCGGCTCGGCGCCGAATTCGTCCTTCGCCACCTGGTAACAGGTGTCGCGGAACAGGCCCTCGGTGAACTTCATGATGTTGCCCTTGTGCACGATGGTCACCGACTTGCGGTCGTTGTCGATGGCGTACTGGATCGCCGCCTTGACCAGACGCGTCGTACCTTCGACCGACACCGGCTTGATGCCGATGCCCGAGCTTTCCGGGAAGCGGATCTTGCGCACGCCCATTTCCTGCTGCAGGAAGTCGATCACCTTCCTGACGCCTTCCGAGCCGGCCGCCCATTCGATGCCGGCGTAGATGTCCTCGGTGTTCTCGCGGAAGATCACCATGTCGACCAGCTCCGGGTTCTTCAGCGGGCTGGGCACGCCCTTGAAGTAGCGCACCGGCCGCACGCACTGGTAGAGGTCGAGTTCCTGGCGCA
>CAZFXO010000124.1:0-6039 GCA_964523045.1 uncultured Dechloromonas sp.
GGCGCCGGAACAGGTGCGCGAAGGTCTGGAAGCCGGCGCCTATTACTACCTGACCAAGCCCTATGCGCCGGAAGCGCTGATCTCGATCGTTCGCGCGGCACTCGAGGATCGCCGGGCCCGCGTTTCACTGCGCACGCTGGCGGCACACATCGAGGAAGCGCAAAAGCTGCTCGTCTGCGCCGAATACGGCTTTTCCACACTCGAGGAAATCTCCTGCCTGGTGCCGGTGCTGGCCGGCATCTGCCCGGAGCCTGATCGCGTCGCGCCCGGTTTGTCGGACCTCATGGTCAATGCGGTCGAACATGGCAACCTGGGGATTTCCTACCGCGAGAAGTCGCTGCTCAAATGGGACGGCGATTGGGAAGGCGAGATCCGCAAGCGGCTCGTCCTGCCCGAATACCGCGAGCGGCGCGCGAGCGTGCGCATCGAGCGGACGGCGGCGGCGATTTCCTTCCGCATTGCCGACCAGGGGCGTGGTTTCGACTGGCGCAAGTTCCTCGATTTCGATCCCGAGCGCGTCTTCGACCCCAACGGTCGGGGAATCGCCATGGCCCGGATGACCAGCTTCAACAGTCTGCAATATGAAGGCTGCGGCAACGTCGTCGTTGCCACCGTCGACTTGCCGGCGCGCAGCTAGCCCGCTTCAGCGGGTGACGATCGTCGGCTGGTAGCCCAGGCTGCTGCGGAAGCGGTCGGCAACCGCCTGCGCCGCGGCGCGCGAGGCGTAGGGGCCGAGCTGCAGGCGATGCAGGCCGTTGGCGCGCAGGATATGCATGCGGGCATCGACCCAGTCGAGTTCTCTTTCCAGGTGCAGTTTCAGGTTGTCGGCGTTGTCGGCATTGGCGAAGGCGCCAAGCTGCAGGTATACCCCGGACGGCAGGGCGGTTTCGACCATCGGTGCCGGGGGCGGCGCGACGCTGGGGGCAGCTGGCGGCGCCACCTGGGCATAGGCGGTGCTGGTTTCCTGGCCGGGGATGATCGCCTCGACCTCGACTTCGCCGCTGCCGCCCTGGACCAGTCCGAGCTTGTAGGCGGCGGTGTAGGAGAGGTCGATGATGCGGCTGGCGTGGAACGGTCCCCGATCGATGACGCGGACGACCACCGAGCGACCGTTCTGCAGGTTGCTGACGCGCACGTAGGAGGGCAGGGCCAGGATCGGGTGGGCGGCGGTCATCGCGAACATGTCGTAAGGCTCGCCGATCGAGGTCTTCTGGCCGTGGAATTTCTTGCCATACCAGCTGGCGATGCCGCGCGCCTTGTAGGGGCGCACGCTGGTGTGCGGCACATAGCTGGTGCCGAAGACTTCATAAGGCCGCAGCGCCGGCTTGTGCAGCGGTTCCCAACGCGGGATTGCATCGGGAATCTGGTCGAGGTTTTCCGGGATCTCGTCGCCCGGGCCGTCGTCCTTGTAATAGCCGCCACCCCAGCGCCGGTTCGGTGCCGGCTGGCCGGCCGAGCGGGCGGCAGTGGCTGTCGGCCGCTCGTTCCGGGCGACGGGTTCGGGAGCGCTGCCGCAGGCGGCAAGTACGAAACACGGAAGAAGCAGGCGCCAGATGTTTTTCATTTCTTGACCAGCATGCGGTGGGTGTGGATGCTCATCAGGATGCCGATGCCCAGCATCAGCGTGATCAGCGCGGTGCCGCCGTAGCTGATGAAGGGCAGCGGTACGCCGACGACAGGCAGGATACCCGAGACCATGCCCATGTTGACGAAGGCGTAGATGAAGAAGACCAGGGTCAGTGCGCTGGCCAGCAGGCGCGAGAACAGGGTCGGTGCGGCGGCGGCGATCATCAGACCGCGACCGATCAGCAGCGTGAACAGGAAGAGCAGGATGCCGTTGCCGAGCAGGCCCCATTCCTCGGAAAAGACGGCGAAGATGAAATCGGTGTGCTTTTCCGGAATGAATTCGAGGTGGGTCTGGGTGCCTTTCAGCCAGCCCTTGCCGAGGCCGCCGCCGGAGCCGATGGCGATCGTGGACTGGATGATGTGATAGCCGGCGCCGAGGGGGTCGGAGCTGGGATCGAGCAGGGTCAGTACGCGCCGCCGCTGGTAGTCGTGCAGCATGTTCCAGGCGAAGGGCATGGCGGCGCCGGCGGCGGCGCCCAGTCCGATCATCACCTTCCACGGCAGGCCGGCGAAGAAGATGACGAAGAAGCCGGCGGCGCCGATCAGCAGCGAGGTGCCGAGGTCGGGTTGCTTGAGGATCAGGGCAATCGGGAGGAGCAGGATGCCGCTGGCGATGGCGAAGTGCTTGGCGCGCAGCATCGATTCGTACTTGTGGAAATACCAGGCCAGCATCAGCGGCATCGCGATCTTCATGATCTCGGACGGCTGGATGCGCACGAAGCCGAGCGACAGCCAGCGCCGCGAGCCGTTGACGACGATGCCGAACAGCGCGACGCCGATGAGCAGGACCAGGCCCAGCAGATAGAGCGGTACCGCCCAGCGCATCAGCGACTGCGGTGGCGTGCGGGCGACGGCAAACATGACGGCGGTGGAGGCGGCGATATTGACCAGTTGTCGATCCAGCTTCCAGAAGCCATCGCTGGCGGTGGCTGAATAGATCGTCACCAGGCCGATCGTCATCAGTGCCATGACGATCAGGAACAGCGGCATGTCGAGGTGCGCCGTCAGGTTCTGGATGATGCGCCGAAGCAGTTTCATTGCGCTATTCCTCGATCGCGGCGACGCCATCGTCGCCGTTTTCCTCGCCGGAATCGACTTCCGGCGCCGGGCCGCCCGGCAGTTTGCCGATCAGGTAGTAGTCGAAGACCTGGCGGGCGATGGGCGCAGCCGACTGGGCGCCGAAGCCGCCGTTCTCGACCATCACGGCGACGACGATCTTCGGTTTGTCCACCGGCGCGAAGGCGACGTACCAGGAGTGGTCGCGCAGGCGTTCGCGGAGCTGGCCGGCGACGTATTTCTGCCCGCCTTTCAGGCTGAAGACCTGGGCGGTCCCGGTTTTGCCGCCGGATTCGTAGGCGGCGCCGGCGAAGGCGCGGGCGCCGGTACCTTCGCGGACGACACCGGCCATGGCGCGTTTGATGACTTCGACGTGCTCTGGTTTGAGGGGAACCTGGCGGATCGGTTGCGGTTCGATGATGCGGACTTCGCCGCTGGTCGGGTTGGTGATGCTATGCACCAGGTGCGGGCGGAAAACCTTGCCGTAATTGACGATGTTGGCCAGTGCGTGCGCCATGTGCAGCGTCGAGTAAGCGTTGTAACCCTGGCCGATGCCGACCGAAATGGTTTCGCCGGAATACCATTTCTGTTGCTCGCGTTTCTTGAAGCGCTTCTGCTTCCACTCCGGCGACGGCAGGATGCCGGTCGCTTCGCCGGGGATGTCGATTTCGGTACGTCGCCCGAGGCCGATTTCGCTCATGAAACGGGCGATGTTGTCGATGCCCATGTCGTTGGCCAGGGTGTAGTAATAGGTGTTGCAGGAGACGACGATCGATTTGTGCATGTCGACCATGCCGTGTCCGCCGACCTTGTCGTCCATGAAACGGCGGTTGCCGAAGTTGAAGTAACCCGGGTCGGCGATCGTTTGGTTCGGCGTGCGCTTGCCGGTCGATAGCGCGGCCAGCGCCATCAGCGGCTTGAAGGTGGAGCCGGGCGGATAAGTCGAATAGATCGCCCGGTTGAGCAGCGGCTTGTCCGGGTGGTTGTTCAGTTCGTCCCAGTCGTCGTAGCGGATGCCGTCGACGAACAGGTTGGGGTCGAAGGCGGGCGAGGAGACCAGCGCGAGTACCGCGCCGTTGCTCGGGTCGATCGCCGTCAGCGCGCCACGGCGGCCGCCGAAAGCCTGTTCGGCCACCGACTGCAGGCGGGCGTCGAGGGTCAGGGTCAGATTGTTGCCGGGGATCGGCGCCGTTTGCGAGAGGACGCGCACGGCCCGGCCGCCGGCATCGACCTCGACCTGCTCGTAACCGGCGGTGCCGTGCAGCTCGAACTCGTAATTGGCTTCCAGGCCGACCTTGCCGATGTGCTCGGTGCCCTTGTAGTTGGCATCGTGCCCGTTGGCCTCGATCATCTCCTTGTCCTTGGTATTGATCCGGCTGATGTAACCGATGGCGTGGGCGGCCAGCGTGTTTTCGGGGTACTGGCGGAACAGCCGGGCCTTCACCTCGACGCCGGGGAAACGGTAGCGGTGCGCGGCGAAGCGGGCGACTTCCTCGTCGGTGAGGCGGGTGCGGATCGGAATCGACTCGAAGTTCTTCGATTCCTCGAGCAGGCGCTTGAAACGGCGGCGGTCCTTGAGCTGGATTTCGACGATTTCACCCAGGCGGTCGATGGTTTCTTCGAGTCCCAGGGTTTTCGACGGGGTGATTTCCAGCGTGAAGGCGGAATAGTTGCGGGCCAGGATGACCCCGTTGCGGTCGACGATGTTGCCCCGGTTGGGCATCACCGGGACCAGCGAGATACGGTTGCTCTCGGCGCGGGTGCGGTAATACTCGTGCTGCAGGATCTGCAAATAGAAGAAACGGCCGAGAAGCAGGGCGAAACAGGTCAGGACGACGGCGCCGGCGAACAGGATCCGGCGGCGGAAACGGTCGGGATCCTGTTCTCCCTGATGGAATTCGCTCATGGTCGGCAGGTCAGAGCGGGCGGTTGGCGTCCCTTTCCACCGGCTGGTACTGGGGCAGCAGCAACAGGAAGGTGGCGGGAATCCAGAGCAGGGTGGCGCTCAGCGGGCCGATCAGGTAACCCCAGCCGGGGAAGTCGGCACCGGTCGGCAAGCGCATCAGCAACTGGATGACCTGGCAGGCAAGCAGCAGCGGAAAGATCTGCAGCGCCTGCTGGGCCAGCGGGAACCACAGGATGCGGCGCGATTGGCCGGCGGCGAAATAAGCGAGCAGGACGTAGGCAAAACAGTGCTGGCCGAGGACCGCGCCGTCGGCGACATCCATCGCCAGGCCGAGGAAGAAGGCCCAGCCCATGCCGACCCGCCGGGTTTCGCGGATGCACCAGAAACAGAGGACCAGCGCGACCCAGTCCGGGATGCCGGGCCAATGGGCGGTCGGCAGGAAGTTGGCGAGCAGGGCGGCGAACAGGCTGGCGACGATGAACCAGGGGCGGACCGGCAGCAGGATGCGCGAGGAAGAGAAGGTCGGTTGCATCATTTTTTGTCTTCCTGGCCCGGCGTGCCGCTGTTGCCGGCGCGGCCCGGCGAATCCGGCGGCGGCGGCGGTTGGGACGCGCGCGGGGCGAGGACCAGGACTTCGCCGAAGTTTTCGACGGCGGCGATCGGGGCGCAGCGGATGCGGGCAAAGGCGTAGGAATTGTCACGCTCGATGCTGACCACCTTGGCCACCGGGAAGCCGGCCAGGTAGATGCCGTCCAGTCCGGAGGTGACGAGCAGGTCGCCTTCGCGGATGTCGGCGTTGGCGGGAATGTAGCGCAGTTCGAGTTCGCCGCTGCCGAGGCCGAAGACGACCGAGCGCTGACCGCTGCGCACGACCTGGACGGGAACCGTCTGGTCCTTGTCGGTGATCAGCGTGATTTCCGCTGAGAAGGGGAAGACGCGGGTTACCTGGCCGACGACGCCGGCCTCGTCGATCGCCGGTTGGCCGGCGACGATGCCCGACTGCTGGCCCTTGTCGATGACGATGCGGCGGGTGAACGGGTCGCGTGCCGTGTACATGATGCGCGCCACTTCGCCGCGCGCCTTTTCCCGCTCCTTGACCGAAAGCAGTTTGCGCAGGCGATCGTTTTCGCTTTCCAGTTGCTCCAGGCGCAGCAGGTTGGGGGCGGTCTGTAGCTGGGTTTGCTTCAGCGCCCGGTTCTCCTCGAGCAGCTTGTCCAGTCCGCGCAGGTAATCGCCGGCATTGTCGACCAGGCCGCCCGGCATCTGGGCGACGCGCTGGATCGGGTCGATCACCAGCGCGACCGTCTGGCGCAGCAGGTCGAGGCTGCGCAGACGGAGGTCGACAAAAAACAGCGCCAATGACAGCGCGATGTAGAAAGTCAGAAGGGCCAGCGGCGCTGGCCCTCGCTTGAAGAACGGTGGCGGTGCGTGGTCGGAGCCGGCCATCGCTT
>CAZFXO010000125.1:0-5825 GCA_964523045.1 uncultured Dechloromonas sp.
TCTTGATCCGGCCGTAGCGGTCGCACCAGATTTCGTCGGCGCCGTTCGGGCTCTGTTCGCCGTTGGGGCCGACGACGGTGGCGGTCATCGGGCCGGGGGCGGTAGGGCGCGGGTTGAGGCGCAGGCCGGTGTCGTCAGTGAGCGCCGGCCGCCAGGGGAGGTCGGCGTGCAGGCCGGTGAAGGCGTTGCCGTAGCCGCGTTCGCGGGCGAGTTCGAGGAGTTCGGCGGGGAGGCGTTCGGGGGCGGCGACCGGTTCGACGGTGTCGCCACCGGAGAGCGGGTCGTCCTGGCCGAGGTTTTGCGGGAGGCGCAGGCGTTCGGCGAGGCGGGCCATGGCGGCGGCGGTCAGGTTGTTGATGCCGGCGTGGCTGACCTCGCAGACCAGGTAGCGGTGATCGCCGGCACGCGGCAGGTCGCCGATGGCGATCCAGGTGCCGGCGGCGAGGCTGCGCACGGTGCCGCGGCCGAGCCAGGTGAGGTAGCGGGCTTCGTGCGCTTCCATTGTCAGCCGCCCGTAGCGTTCGGCTTCGGCCAGGCTGGCGAAGGCGTAGGGGCCGGCGTCGTCGTAGTTCTCGAGGGCCGGCGCGTTGGCGCCGCCGATCGGCTGCGCCGTCGGCACGCTGGCGGCGATGGCGCGCTTGGCCTTGTAGTCGTGCGAGAGTAGCGTGGTTTTGGCGGCGAGCAGGCGGCGGTGTTCGCCGAAGGCGAGAATGGCGTCCTGGGCTTCCTGCGAATCGCTGCGGTGGTAGCGCAGGCCGCTGGCGGAAACCGGGTCCTGTGGCAGCAGGCGGCTGTCGGCGAAGATCGTCAGGCGGTGGCCGCCGGGTGCCGCGTCGTCGGCTTCGATGCGCCAGCCCAGGCCTTCCTCGGCGAGCAGCCGGGAGACGAACTGGTAGTCGGATTCGTTGTACTGCACGCAGTAGCTGCGCGGCCGGGTGTCGGCGAGGAAACCGGCGACCTCGTCGGCCCATTGCCAGGCGGCGATGTCGGCGTAGTCGGCAAAGACGGTGTCGACGATGTCGACCACGCTGCGTTCCTGGAAGACCCGGTGATGGCGGCCGCGCGAAGTCAGCCAGAGCCAGGGGATGACGATCAGCCGGTAGCGGCCGAAACCGCCGTCGGCGTCGAGCGTCGCCGCCCAGCGCACGTAGCCGTGGCGCTTGTAGGTGCTGCCGTCGGCCAGCCGGACGTCGAGCGCCAGGGCCTTGCCGAGGAAGCGCGACTGGCCGAGCCGGGCGTCCGGCGAGACGAGGTCGATGACGTATTCGAAACCGCCCGACAGGCTCTCCCGCCCCCACCAGCATTCGACTTCCAGTTGCGGCATCCCTTCGTCCCGCCACGACAGCGAATACAAACGCGTGTCGCTCGAGAACAGGTTGCGCACGAGGTCGATGGACATGGCGGTGGCGGCTAAATGGGAAGCCGGAAGGATAGCGAAGACAACGTCATGTGACAACGGAATTGTTGTTGCAAGCCTGTTGCCCGAGCGCACCCGGCCACTGCTCCAAATTTGCACAGCCGTTGATCAATGGAGCAGCCCGGCCCTCAAGAGACACCCGAACCAAGCGCACAAGCCATTGATTGACAAGCGATTTGCAAAACCAGGAACGGGCTGGCACGCGGCGTGCGAATGGTAGGTCACGAGTCACGGCGCAGCCTCGATCCCGAGGCAACGCCGGATTTCCAAAGACTTGTCCGCAACCCATTTCGAGAACACTGGAGACAAAATGATCTACGCAGCCCCCGGCGCCGCTGGCGCAAAAATCGCCTACAAGGCCAAGTACGACAACTTCATCAACGGCCAATGGACCGCGCCGGTCAAGGGCCAGTACTTCGACGTGGTGACCCCGGTCAACGGCAAGGTCTATACGCAAGCCGCCCGCTCCACCGCCGAAGACATCGAACTGGCGCTCGACGCCGCCCACGCCGCCTTCCCGAAGTGGGGCAAGACCGACGCCGCGACCCGTTCCAACATCCTCCTGAAGATCGCCGACCGCCTCGAAGCCAACCTCGAACTGCTCGCCTACGCCGAGACCGTCGACAACGGCAAGCCGATCCGCGAAACCCTGGCCGCCGACATCCCGCTCGCCGTCGACCACTTCCGCTACTTCGCCGGCTGCCTGCGCTCGCAGGAAGGCGGCATCTCGGAAATCGACGAGAACACCATGGCTTACCACATCCATGAGCCGCTCGGCGTCGTCGGCCAGATCATCCCCTGGAACTTCCCGATCCTGATGGCCGCCTGGAAGCTGGCCCCGGCACTCGGCGCCGGCAACTGCGTGGTTCTGAAGCCGGCCGAATCGACGCCGATCTCGATCCTGATCCTGGTCGACCTGATCGCCGACCTGCTGCCGCCGGGCGTCCTGAACATCGTCAATGGTCTGGGTCGCGAAGCCGGCATGCCGCTCGCCACTTCCAAGCGCATCGCCAAGATCGCCTTCACCGGCTCCACCGCCACCGGTCGCGTCATCGCCCAGGCCGCCGCCAACAACCTGATCCCGGCCACCCTGGAACTGGGCGGCAAGTCGCCCAACATCTTCTTCGCCGACGTGATGGACAAGGACGACGGCTTCCTCGATAAGGCGATCGAAGGTCTGGTCCTGTTCGCCTTCAACCAGGGCGAAGTCTGTACCTGCCCGAGCCGCGCGCTGATCCAGGAATCGATCTACGAGAAGTTCATGGAAAAGGCGCTGAAGCGCGTTGCCGCGATCAAGCAGGGCTCGCCGCTCGACACCGAGACAATGATGGGTGCGCAGGCCTCGCAGATCCAGATGGACAAGATCGAGTCCTACCTCAAGCTGGGCAAGGAAGAAGGCGCCCAGGTCCTGATCGGTGGCGAACGCGCCCACCTCGGCGGCGACATCGAAGGCGGTTACTACATCCAGCCGACCCTGTTCAAGGGCCACAACAAGATGCGCATCTTCCAGGAAGAAATCTTCGGGCCGGTGCTTGCCGTGACCACCTTCAAGGACGAAGCGGAAGCCCTGGCGATCGCCAACGACACGCTCTACGGCCTCGGCGCCGGCGTCTGGAGCCGCAACGGCAACGTCGCCTACCGCATGGGCCGCGCCATCCAGGCCGGCCGCGTATGGACCAACTGCTACCACGCCTACCCGGCGCACGCCGCTTTCGGCGGTTACAAGGAATCCGGCATCGGGCGCGAAACGCACAAGGTCATGCTCGACCACTACCAGCAGACCAAGAACCTGCTCGTCTCCTACGCCGAACAGAAGCTCGGCTTCTTCTGAGCCAATCTCCTCCACTGTCCCTTTGCGGGGAACTTGCGGGGGCGGGCGACCGCCCCCTTTTTTTCGAATGCCCGGAGTTTTCATGAAATCCGTCTCCCGCGCCGCCGGCCTCTTCCTCGCCGCCAGCCTGCTCGCCCCTACCCTGTCCGCCCAGGCCAGCGAAGCCATCGTCAAGAAGGCGCGCTGCGTCGCCTGCCACGCCGTCGACGTCAAGCGCGTCGGCCCCGCCTACAAGGACGTTGCCGCCAAGTACCGGGGCGACGCCAAGGCGCCCGCCGCCCTCTTCGACAAGGTCCGCCACGGCGGTTCCGGCAACTGGGGCACGGTCCCGATGCTGCCCCACCCCGCCGACAAGATCAGCGACGACGACCTCAAGCAGGCGATCGCCTGGGTGCTCTCGCTGGAGTGAGCCTCACGGCCGGGCGGCCGGCTCCAGCCGCAGCAGCCGCCCGTCCGCCGCGTCGGTCAGCAGGTAGAAAAAGCCGTCCGGCCCCTGCCGGACATCGCGGATGCGGCCGACCTGGCCGACCAG
Source organism: uncultured Dechloromonas sp. (assembly GCA_964523045.1). Lineage (GTDB taxonomy): Bacteria > Pseudomonadota > Gammaproteobacteria > Burkholderiales > Rhodocyclaceae > Azonexus. Next base: position 3,781 of record CAZFXO010000125.1, read on the forward strand.
CAGGCGCTCCTCGCCGACCACGCGCTCGCCGTCCAGTTGCAGCCGCAGCAAGGCCTGCGCCTTCAGCGCGCCGACAAAGAGATTGCCCTGCCAGCCGGGAAACCGCCCGCCCGTGTAGAACGCCATGCCGGACGGCGCAATCGACGGCGTCCATTGATACAGCGGCTGCTCCATCCCGGGCAAATGCGTACCGACGCCAATCTTCGTCCCCAGCCCGTAATTGACCCCGTAGGTGATCAGCGGCCAGCCGTAATTGCGACCGGGCCGGATCACGTTGATCTCGTCGCCACCCTGCGGCCCGTGCTCGTGCGTCCATAAAGCGCCGCTCTGCGGATGCAGCGCCGCCCCCTGCATGCTGCGATGGCCGGTGCTGTAGGCCTCCGACCGGGCGCCGGCAACGCCGCGCCAGGGATTGTCGGCCGGCACCCGGCCGTCGTCGTGCAGACGGACCAGCTTGCCGGCCAGATCGCCGGGCGCCTGCGCCCGCTCCATCTCGCCACGGTCGCCCTGGGTGATGTAAAGCATGCCATCGCCGCCGAACACCAGGCGCGAACCGAAATGCACGCGGCCGAGCGACTTCGGCTGCTGGCGATAGATCACCTGCAGATCGACCAGCCGGCTGCCGCCACCATCGCTGACCAGCCGTCCACGCGCCACCTCTGTTCCCGCACCGCCCTCGCCACCCCCGGCGTAGGACAGATAGACCCAGCCGTTGCTGGCAAACTGCGGATGCAGCACGACATCGAGCAACCCGCCCTGACCGCGCGCCACCACCGCCGGCACCCCGCCCACCGGCCGCGGATCGAGCCTCCCATCGGCCCCGACCAGGCGCAAACGCCCCGGCCGCTCGCTAACCAGAAAACGCCCGTCAGGCAGGAAGGCGACCGACCACGGATGCTCCAGCCCAGCGCTCAACTCAACCACCCGAAAAGCCGCCTTCTCGCTGCGCTGCACCTCGCCAGCGGCTCGGGCGGGTGAAAGGGCAGCGACGAACAGCAAGCCACCGAACAGGAAACTCCAGACCATGCCGCTCTCCAGAACAGCCCACGCGGGGCGGGATTCGCGTAGACCTGAGTGATGGCGGGAAATTCCGCCGGGGTGGCCTGTCGCTCAAGATATGCCGAATGACACACGGCGGCCTTGAGCCTGTCCGCAGGATTCTTGATTGATAAGGAGAGCGGCATCGGATAGCCTGAATGTTATTCAAAAACAACCCGGACATTTCTGGGCCTGAATAACTGTTAGCTTCTTTGGGACAAGCCATGCTCGATGATGAAAAGTGGTTGCGCGTACGCCACTCTGCGAAACATCTACTTGCCGCAGTCGTATTCAACGAAAGCAGCACTGCCTCCCTGAAAAAAACCGAAGGGTCATTACTTGCATGCATGGGGTACTACTACGTTGCCTTCCATGCTGCGGTTGCGATGTTATGGCTTTGTCCATCTGTCGCGACGAGCGACTTAAAGCGTGTCCGACATAGCCAGTTAAAAAGACTCATCGAAGTTCATCTCGTCCAGAAGAAATTGCTGAATAGAAGCTTCCTCGACGAGTATGAACAACTTCAGGAATTTCGAGAGTACGCGAACTACAACTTCGGTTCGAAACTACCAAAGTTCGAGTACACGCAGATCGCTCCTAATATCACGGTCGTGACGGGAAGCATCCTCTCCAAAACCGTTGTTGTCCTATTCAATGAACTTGCTTCTCTCGACATGGTTTTCGGGTTCCAATCCATGATCGGCGATGACATCGGTAGTGATCTCATCAAACTCCACTCTGGCCCGGAAGTGGCCGAGTGTGTGTGGACCTACTTGGTCAATAATCGCCTCACAACATGATCCAGAGGACTAACACGTAAATTGGGACAGACCCTGATTTTCATAAACAACTGATTCGACATCGGTTTTGGCATTTGAAGCGCCGTTTTCCGCGCCTGACGCGCGGGCGTACTTTCTTTTTTGTGGAAAAAAGAAAGTAGCCAAAGAAAAAGCCACCCCCAGGTCGGCGCCGGGCTGCGCCCGGTCCCTTGCGCTACTCGGCGCGCC
>CAZFXO010000126.1:0-5804 GCA_964523045.1 uncultured Dechloromonas sp.
AGCCAGAAACCGCCGCCTGAATCAGAAATCAACCTGGGTTCGCCGGGCGCTTACCTTTTATCCATCCGAATAGCTTTCCAATCCAAATCGTAAGGAAGCCCCCGAACGCCGCAGCTAGAAGAGTGCTCAACTTCCATGCAGGATCTGAGAAAAATTCGACCATCTCCTAGACCTTTAAGTGTGTGAAGGTTGTGACGCCCAACGCGTGAGTTCAAGCGACGCCCGTCAGGGCGGTCGCGTGGAACGATGGGTTCGGCGGCAATTTTTGACGAGAGTAAATAGAAAATGAATATTTGCCAAATTAACGATTGCGACTGGTGGATTGGAGAGTCGCTTGACGCCTGCATTGGCGATTACATCGCGAACTATTGCGATGCCGATGGCGTTGACGAGGACGCGCACGAACTGACCGATGCCGAACTCGATAGCCTAGTTTTCACCGATGTCGACAGTGACGAGCGGCCCACCGGAATCAAGCGCACTTTCCGCGAGCAGATGGCCGTTGAGATTGCGGCCGGTGGTGAATTCCCGCGCATGTTTGCGAGCACGGAATATTGACGCCGAACGTGGAGCTAACCGGCCTGCGCGGCTTTTTGCGCAGGTCCGGTTGAGCGCAGGGTTAGCCGGCAGGCCGCTCATATGCGAGCCCTCCAGCACACCATGCGTCATACGAGAATGATTCAGGGGAAGCAAGCAAGGCGTCGGTACGCTCGGCCCACCGTTGAACCGTTGGAGCGGAAGACAAACCACCCAACGCGACATAAGCCTCGACTTGGGACCGTAGGCAGGTGCGGAAATTTGTCCTCACGGCGTCTCCGACGACGAGGTAGAGGCAATGCAAGAACCAGTCATGGCTTGGGCACGCGGAGTCAGCAGCTAGTTCGAGGAGCAGTGGCAGGCGTTCCGAGGTTGCCACCATAAGATCGAAATCCTGAACGGGTTCCATAGTCGGAGGTGAGCCGTAGGCCCATTCGCGGATTTCTTCGTCCGTGGGATCGTAGGGATCGATCATTGCCGGCTAACGTCTGAATTCACCGGACCTGCGGGGTTTTCGCGCAGGTCCGGTGGAATGATGAGTTGGGCGTCATTTTCTAAGCAAGCAAATGCCGCCATCGTGGTTGATGGCGAGGCCGAGCTTACCTGGCTCGATTGAGACAAATGCTTCCAATGCGCGGCTGGAGCCTTGAATGGCTTCTCCTAGTAGCTCCCGCTGAAGCAAAGGTTTGTCATGGCCGCACCGGAGGACGGTGGCAAGCTCGCGGCCCCGCCCCTTGAGTGGACCTGATTGGGTTAAGGTGGCAATTGAGCCTGACCATGCAATGACCGTGTTTGTGTCTAAACACTCCCAAGCGCGCCAAGGGTCAATCTTTCCCCAGTGTTGTGGCTTCATAGCCAGAAGGCTTGAAAAGCGCGAGGCGATGGCCGGCGGAAGAAATGCCGAGAACAACTTATTCATTTCGACGCGAAGGTCAGAGGTCATTTCGACGCCCAACGTGGAAGTGAGCGGCCTGCGCGGCTTTTCGCGCAGGTCCGCGCGACTGAAAGGTTATGCGGCATGTGGCAGAAGGCACTCAATATCGCGCAGATGCTTTTCCATTGAAGCCTCCTCCGAAGCGACAGCGAGCTTCTTGAGTTCAATAAGGGACTGCGCCGATGCGACGAGAACGGGGACACCGAGTACCTTTCCAAGAGCGGCTTGTCGTGCCACGGCATCGTAATTGGGACCGTCAGCGCGTGGAGTAAGTAGCTCCGCGTAGTGGACTTGCTTGAGTGGCACCTGCAACCCCGGACGACAGAAGGAGTGAGTGTCGAGAACTGCGTACTGAAGCCGAGAAAGAGCCTGACTCACACGAGCAGAGTTCTCCTTAGTGGGATTCACGAGGAGGTCCATGTCGTCCGCTTCACGGTCGGGGCAGTACCAAGCGACAGCCAAACCTCCAATGAGAACGAACTCGACGCCGCACTCGGAGAAGACCTGAACGACTTCCCGGTTTGAAGCGGTGCAGTGAAGGTCATCGCCGATTCGGTTCATGACGCATAACGTAAAGTGGACGGCATATTCGCCGCATATTCTGGAATGCCGCCATCTATTCTGGACGACATGTCAGTAGCGAAGGGCCGGCCGGAGTGGGCTTTTGCGGAGTTCGCCCACATATTTCCCAGGATGGACGGCGCTCGAACATGGCGTGGGGCCTGGATATCAGGCGCGATCGCCGCATATGCCGGCCTTTTGCCGTATACGCTGGTAAACATGGCGCGCGCAAAGTCTCTTGTCATATCGGTAAAGATGGAATACTGTATTTATAACCAGTTAATATCGATTGGCAGGTACGGCATGGAACTGAATCAATCATCGACCTTGCTGGGGCGGGTTCGGGAAGTCATCCGTTACAAGCACTACAGCATAAGGACGGAGCGTTGTTATGTCGAGTGGGTGCGCCGCTTCGTGGCTTTTCACGGGCGCCGCCACCCTAGGGAGATGGGGGCTGACGAGGTCAGGGCGTTTCTCGGGCATCTGGCGGCGGATTTGCAGGTGGCGGCGTCGACGCATCAGCAGGCCTTGTCGGCGCTGCTTTTTCTGTACCGCGAAGTGCTCGGCATCGATCTGCCTTGGCTGACCGACCTGGATCGGCCAAAGAAGCCGAAACGGACGCCCGTCGTGCTGTCGCGCGGCGAGGTCGAGCGCCTGCTGGCGGCGATGGACGGGACGCATGCGTTGATGGCCCGTCTTCTCTACGGAACAGGCATGCGCTTGATGGAATGCGTGCGGCTGCGGGTCAAGGATGTCGATTTCGAGCGTAGCGAGTTGACGGTGCGTCATGGCAAGGGCGGCAAGGATAGGCTGACGGTGTTGCCGGCGTCCTTGATGGCGGCTTTGCAGTCGCATCTGGTCCGGGTGCGCTGTCTGTGGGAACAGGACGCGGCAGCCGGACGGCCGGGGGTGGAAATGCCGGAGGCGCTGGCCCGTAAGTACCCGGCTGCGCCCAAATCCTGGGGCTGGTTCTGGGTGTTTCCGGCGCGCGAGTTGTCGACCGATCCGCGTAGCGGCATCGAGCGTCGTCACCATACGCATGAGCAGGCGCTGCAGCGGGCGATCAAGGGGGCGGTCGGGCTGGCCGGCATCGCCAAGCCGGCGTCGACGCATACGCTGCGCCATTCCTTTGCCACCCACTTGCTGGAATCGGGCTACGACATCCGTACCGTGCAGGAACTGCTGGGCCACTCGGACGTGTCGACGACGATGATCTACACGCATGTGCTCAACCGGGGCGGGCGTGGCGTGGTGTCGCCGTTGGATGCGGTGCGTGCTTTACAGTAGCCGGCTTCGGCAATACTCTCCGGCAAAAGCTGGATGGTGGAGGAGTAATGAGGATATCAAGCAAGGGGCAGGTAACGATTCCGCGCGCAATCCGCGAGAAGGCCGGCTTGTTGCCGCATGGCGAGGTCGAGTTTGAACTGCGCGATAACGGCGAGGTGGTGATTCTCCCGGTACCGGCGGTTGTCGGCAGGGTGCGCGAGGCGTTTGCGCGCGTGCGCGGTTCGGCTAATGCGGTGCAGTTCAAGGGGATGTGCACCGATCAATTCATGAACCTTTTGCGTGGTTGAACCTTGAGCGATTTGTTTTCTTCTACCGAAGTCGACCGTTCCGCCCCGCTGGCCGAACAGTTGCGCCCGCAGACGCCGGACGAGGTGATCGGTCAGCAGCATCTGCTCGGGCCGGGCAAGCCCTTGCGCCTGGCGTTTGCTTCCGGGCAGCCGCATTCGATGATCCTGTGGGGGCCGCCGGGGGTCGGCAAGACGACGCTGGCGCGGATGATGGCGACGCAGTTCCAGTGCGAGTTCATCGCGCTGTCGGCGGTGTTTTCCGGGATCAAGGAAGTGCGTGAGGCGGTGGCGCAGGCCGAGCTGTGGAAGGCGCAGGGCAAGCGGACCATCCTCTTCGTCGATGAAATCCACCGCTTCAACAAGTCGCAGCAGGACGGCTTTTTGCCGTTTGTCGAAAGCGGGCTGTTCACCTTCATCGGTGCGACGACCGAAAACCCGTCGTTCGAGGTCAATTCGGCGCTGCTGTCGCGCGCTTCGGTCTATGTGCTGAAGTCGCTCGACGAGGCCGAGATGGGGCAATTGTTCGACCGCGCCCAGGCGCGGGCGCTGGCCGATCTGGCGTTTGACGAGGAAGCGAAGACGCGGCTGATCGGGCTGGCCGACGGCGATGCGCGGCGCTTGCTCAACCTGCTCGAACAGGTGCGCACGGCGGCGCGGGCGGCGGGGGTTTCGGCGGTCGACGGCGCCTTCATCGAGGCCACCATGGCGCAGAACCTGCGCCGTTTCGATAAGGGCGGCGACGCTTTCTACGACCAGATTTCGGCGCTGCACAAGTCGGTGCGCGGTTCCAGCCCGGACGGCGCGCTGTACTGGTTCTGCCGCATGCTCGACGGCGGCGCCGACCCGCGCTATCTCGCCCGGCGGATCATCCGCATGGCCTGGGAAGACATCGGCCTGGCCGATCCGCGCGCGATGCAGATTGCCAACGACGCGGCCGAAACCTATGAGCGCCTGGGTTCGCCGGAAGGCGAGCTGGCGTTGGCGCAGGCAGTGACTTACCTGGCGGTGGCGGCCAAGTCGAACGCCGGCTACAACGCCTACAACGCGGCGCGCGCTTTCGTTGCCAAGGACGGTTCGCGGCCGGTGCCGGTGCACCTGCGCAATGCGCCGACCAAACTGATGAAGGAACTCGGTTACGGCAAGGCTTACCGCTATGCGCACGACGAGCCGGAAGCCTACGCCGCCGGCGAGAGCTACCTGCCGGACGGCATGGCCGAACCGCGCTGGTACGAGCCGACGCCGCGCGGGCTGGAGGGCAAGATCGGTGAAAAGCTCGCCCACCTGCGCGACCTGGATCGCAAGGCGGGCAAGAAGTAGGGGTCAGTCGATCTTCTTGTGATCGATGTTGCCCTTGAAGACGGGCTCGCCGTATTTTTCCGGGCGCTTGGTGGTTTCCTTGGCGCTGCCGTTACCGGCCCGGATGTTGCGGTCCATCCATTTCAGCATGTCCACCCACATCGCGCGCTGGTCGCGCGGCGACGGCATCATCGTCGCATTCGGCAGTTCGATGGTGACCACCGGCACGTTCTTGTGCAGGCCGCCGTAATTGCCCATCGAACCGGGATAGACACCGAGCCGGTTGAGCGCCAGGCGGCCGAAGCGCAGCGGTTGCGGCGCCGGACCGTCGTAGTCGAGCAGGTTGTAAGGGGCGTGGATGCTGATGATGACGTCCGGCTTGTAGTCGGCGATCTGCTTTTCCAGCCAGCGCGTCTCGATTTCCGAGCCGCCGGTTTCGCCGGGGAAGCGCCGCGGGTCGCGGCCGGTGCGTTCGATCCAGTATTTCTTGGCGTCGCTGTCCCAGTCCGGGGTCGGGAAATTGCGGTTGAGATCGACGCCCTTGCTGTTGACGCGGGTCGATGGACGGATCAGCAGGCCATCCGGGTTGGACGCCGGAATCATCCGCCAGTTGTACTTCTTGCCAGAATCCTCTCCGACCCATTCGAGCCAGCGAAAAACGATGGAAACGGCGGTCAGTTCGTCGCCGTGGATGCCGCCGATGACCAGCACGCGCGGCGCCTTGTCCGGATGCTTGCCAAGCGCCTTGATGTCGCGCCAGACCAGGGCGCGTCCGCCGGCTGTCCGCTCGCTGCCGGTGACGAAAGACTGTTTGCGGCAGTGTTCGGCGTCTACGCTGCGCAGGCGGGCGCCGAGGTCGTCGCACCAGGCGTCGGTGACGCTGGGAGCGGTCGGGGCGGGGG
>CAZFXO010000127.1:0-5761 GCA_964523045.1 uncultured Dechloromonas sp.
GCTCAACTGGCGCACGACATTCAGGATGGCCGCGTTGGCAACGCCGGCGGCGGCCGCGTAGGCGGTCGGTTCCAGGCCGTAGTGGCCGCCGATGGCGACGATGCGCGAACCGGCCGCCAATTGCGCATCGGCCGCCCGCACCAGGCGCAAAAGTCCGCCGACCTTGATGTTGACCGCATCGACCATCGATTCGGTCGGTGCCGTCAGGATGCCGCCCGCTACTGCGACCCCCGGACCATGCACGACCATGCGCACCGGTTTGTCGATGGCGGCAGCGATGGCGGCGATGGCCGAGTCGTCGGCGATGTCGGCGGCACAGGCGCGCACGCCGGGGTATTGCGCGGTCAGCGTCTGCAGGCTGGCGGCCGAGCGGGCGACGGCGATGACGCCGAGGCCGGCGTCGAGCAGGCGCTGGGTGATCGCCGTGCCAAAGGCGCCGGTGGCGCCGACCAGGATGGCGCAGGCTTCGCGTTCGGCGTAGGGCTTCATGGCGCGACTCCCGCTGCGGCATCCTGGAGCAGGCCGCGTTCCTTGGCCATCGTCATCGCGGTGTCGATGATCATGTCTTCCTGGCCGCCGATCATCTTCTTGCGGCCGAGTTCGACCAGGATGTCGCGGGCCGGGATGCCGAAGCGCTCGGCCGCCCGGTTGGCGTGCAGCAGGAAGGTCGAATAGACGCCGGCAAAACCGAGGGTCAGCGACGAGCGGTCGACGCGGACGATGTGGTCCATCAGCGGGAAGATCAGGTCTTCGGCCATGTCCATCAGCTTGAACAGGTCGCAGCCGGTCTCGATGCCCATCCGTTCGCAGACGGCGACGAAGGCTTCGAGCGGTGTGTTGCCGGCGCCGGCGCCCAGGCCGCCGACCGAGGCGTCGATGCGGCTGGCGCCGGCCTCGATGGCGGCGATCGAGTTGGCGATGCCCATGCCCATGTTGTGGTGGCCGTGGAAGCCGATCTCGGTTTCCGGTCTGAGCACATCGCGCAGCGCGGAGACGCGCGCCTTGACGTCGGCCGGCAGCATGTAGCCGGCGGAGTCGGTGATGTATACCGTCTGCGCGCCGTAGGATTCCATCAGCTTGCCTTGCTGGGCGAGCCCCTCCGGCGTGTTCAGGTGGGCCATCATCAGGAAGCCGGTACTGTCCATGCCCAGCTTGCGGGCGTAGGCGATGTGCTGCGGCGAGGTGTCGGCTTCGGTGCAGTGGGTGGCGACATGCACGCTGCGCGCGCCGCAGTCGTAGGCCGACTGCAGCTCGCGCATGGTGCCCAGCCCGGGCAGCAGCAGGACCGAGACCTTGCTGCGCTTGACGGCGCTGCACACGGCGCTCAGGTATTCCTCGTTGCTGTGCGGCGCAAAACCGTGCTGCAGAGAATTGCCACCGAGCCCGGCGCCGTGCGTGACCTGGATGTAGGGCACGCCGGCCTCATCCAGCGCGCTGGCGATCTGGACCATCTGCTCGACCGACATCTGCTCGCGCTTGGCGTGCATGCCGTCGCGCAGGCACATGTCGTGAACGATGACCTGGCGGCCTTTCAGATTCACTTCACTCATGCTGCCACCTCCACGGGTTTGAGCTGGATGCTGCCGGCGAGGATTTCCTCGGCGAACATTTCGGCGGTGCGCGTCGCCGCCGCCGTCATGATGTCCAGGTTGCCGGCGTACTTGGGCAGGTAGTCGCCGAGACCGGCCACTTCCATGAAAACGGTGACGCGCTTGCCGTCGAACAGCGGGCCATTGACCAGGCGGTAGCCCGGCACGTACTTCTGCACTTCCTTGATCATCGCCAGCACCGATTCGGTGATGCGCGCTTCGTCCGGCGTCTCGTCGGTCAGGCAGGAGATGGTGTTGCGCATCAGCATCGGCGGTTCGGCCGGGTTGATGATGGCCAGCGCCTTGCCCTTGCGGGCACCGCCGACGACTTCGATGGCGTTCGACGTGGTGTAGGTGAATTCATCGAGGTTGGCGCGGGTGCCCGGGCCGATCGACTTCGACGCCAGGCTGGCGACGATTTCGCCGTAGGCCACCGACTGGATGCGCGACACCGCGTTGACGATGGGGATCGTCGCCTGACCGGCGCAGGAGATCATGTTGACGTTCATCTCGACCTTTTCCGCGTGTTCGCGCAGGTTGACCGGAGGAACGCACAAGGGGCCGATGGCGGCCGGCGTCAGGTCGATCATCATCACGCCCAGCTCGTTCAGCTTGCGCGAGTTCTCGGCGTGGACGTAGGCCGAAGTGGCGTCGAAGGCGATCTGGATGTTGTCCTCCCGCACGTAGGGCAGCAGGCCGTCGACACCGGCGGCGGTGGTTTTCAGGCCCATCGCGCGGGCGCGGGCGAGGCCTTCCGATTCGGGGTCGATGCCGACCATCCACACCGGTTCGAGGACCGGACTGCGCTGGATCTTGTAGATCAGGTCGGTGCCGATGTTGCCGGAACCGATCAGCGCACAGCGTATTTTTTTCATGTGAGCCTCTTTGGGGTTGGGGGCTGAGGGAATCAGAGCTTGATGCAGACGTTGCGGGTCTCGGTGTAGAACTCGAGCGAATGGACGCCGCCTTCGCGGCCGATGCCGGATTGTTTGGAACCGCCGAAGGGCGTGCGCAAGTCGCGCAGGAACCAGCTATTCACCCAGGTGACGCCGACCTCGACGCGCTCGGCGACGCGATGGGCGCGTGACAGATTCTCGGTCCAGATTGTTGTCGCCAGGCCGTAGTCGTTGGCGTTGGCGAGGTTGATCACTTCGTCCTCGCTGTCGAACGGGCAGACATGGCAGCACGGCCCGAAGATTTCTTCGCGGACGACCGCCGCAGTTTCCGGCAGGCCGGTCCAGATGGTCGGCTGCACCCAGCTGCCGCCGGCCAGTTCGGCCGGCATCTCGGGCACGCCGCCGCCGGTGACCAGCGTGGCGCCTTCATCCATTGCTTTCTTGTAGTACGACAGCACCTTGTCGCGGTGCTCCTGGCTGATCAGCGGGCCGTAGGTGCTGGCGTGGTCTTCCGGTCGGCCGTAGCGGACGCCCTCGACCTTGGTTTTCAGCGCGGCGACGAAACGCTCGAAGATCGGCCGCTCGACATAAACGCGCTCGGTACCCAGGCAGACCTGCCCGGTATTGAGGAAGGCGGAGCGGAAAATGCCGTCGACCGCCGCGTCGAAATTGCAGTCGGCGAAGACGATGCCGGCATTCTTGCCGCCCAACTCGAAGGACACGTCGCGCATGCCTTCGGCGGCGGCTTTCATGATCGCCGTGCCGGTGCGCGTTTCGCCGGTGAAGGTGATGGCATCGACGCCCGGGTGCTGGGTCAGGTAAGCGCCGGCCGAATCCGGGCCGAAGCCGTTGATCACGTTATAGACGCCCTTGGGCACGCCGACCGTGTTCATCACTTCGCCGAGCAGGGTCGCGGTCAGCGGCGTTTCCTCGGAGGGTTTGACCACCACGGTATTGCCGCAGGCCAGCGCCGGCCCGACCTTCCACGTCATCAAGAGGAAGGGCGCGTTCCACGGCGAGATGACGCCGATCACGCCCTTCGGGTTGCGGATCGCGTAGTTCAGCGCGCCCTTGCCGTCCGGCGTCGCCATGCGGAAGGATTCGGCGGCGACGTTCTTGATCACGTCGGCGAAGACCTTGAAGTTGGCGGCGCCGCGCGGGATGAAAACCTGCGTCATGACGTGCGCCGGCTGGCCGGTGTCGGCCATTTCGGCGGCAACGAAATCGTCGAAGCGACGGGTGATCTCGTTGGCGACGCCATAGAGCAGGTCCACACGCTGGTCGGTGGTCAGCTTGCCCCATTCGCCTTTCAATGCGCTGCGGGCGGCGGTCACGGCGGCATCGACCTCGGTCTGGCCGGCTTCGGCGATGTGGGCGATGACCCGGCCGTCGACCGGCGAACGCTTGTCGAAATAGCGGGCGGCGGGTGGTGCGGTGAATTCGCCGTTGATGAAATGGTGGATGCGTTGGACTTGGCTCATGGCAAGACTCGTGGTTTTGACGTGCAAGATGCCGGCGCAGTTCTCGACGACGCGCTGGCAGTTGGCGGGGCAGGCCGGGCGGCGGGTGCCGCCCGGCTGCGACGATCAGGTCACGACGGTGAGGAAGGTCTCGTGCAGCTTGCGCTGCGGATAATCGAGGCCGCCGCCGGCGCCCAGACCGTCGAAGGTCCAGGTCGTCGGTTCGTAGTCGGGGTAGGGCTGGTAGCCGCCCATGAAGGTCTCGAAGCGGTTGCCCGACGGGTCCCAGGCGTAGATCGTGCAGCCGCGGGTGATGCCGTGACGGGTCGGGCCGATGTCGATCGGCACCCCGTTCATCGACAGGATGTCGCTGGCGCGCAGGACTTCTTCCCAGGAGTCGAGCAGGAAGGACAGGTGGTGCAGCTTGCCGGGCTCCGGATGCTCGACGAAGGCGATGTCATGCACCTTGTGCGAGCAGGACAGCCAGATGGCGGCGCTGTTCTCGTTATCCGGCGCCAGCACGTGCTCGACCAGGTAGAAGCCGAGCACTTCGGTGAACAGCTTCCTGACGGCGGCCACGTTGGGGCCGTAGAGCAGGCAGTGGTCGAGGCGCACCGGGGCGATGCCGTTCTCGGAGGCCTTGGTCCACGGCGCCGGGTTCTGCACCTGCAGACCGTTGCCGACCGCCTGCTTTTCGGCGTAAAGCTCGATCAGATGGCCGGAGGGAATCTCGAAACGGACGCGCTCGCCGGTGGCCAGCATTTCGCCGGCCGGGATGCGCTCGGTGTTCACGCCGTAGGCGCGCAGGTCGGAGTCGAGCTTGTCCAGCGTCGCCTTGTCGAGCACCTTGAAGCCGAAGAAATCGATGCCGGCGCGGTCGGCCTGGCGCAGGACGACGCTGTTGTGGTCGCGCTCGTCCCAGCATTTCAGATAGACGCGCCCCTGGGCGTCGCGGCCGGTTTCGACCAGTCCCATGATGTCGCGGTAGTGATGTACCGCCTCGTCGAGGTCGAGCACGCGGATGGCGCCGTGTCCGGGCCTCAATACACCTGTCATTGCCATTGTCTACACTCCTTTGGTTTTCAAGTCGGCCATTCGTCGATGGCTTGGGTCGTTGTGATCTTTGCGTTCAGTACGATCCGGGCGGCCCGGATGCGGCCGCGTCGGGTTTGTAGCTCAGGCACAGGGCCGAGGTGGCGGCGCTGAGCAAGAGCGCATCGACGCCGACGGCGACGAAGCTGGCGCCGGCCGCCATGTAGCGTTCGTTCAGCGCGCGGTCGCTGCACAGCACGCCGCCCGCCTTGCCGGCGGCGCGCGTGCGCAGCAGGCCGTCCTCGATGGCGGCGACGATTTCCGGATGGGTGGATTGGCCGAGATAGCCGTAGGAAGCGGCGAGGTCGGCAGCACCGAAGAACACGCCGTCCACCCCGTCCACTTCCAGGATGGCGTCCAGGTTGCGGTAGCCGGTCTGCGTCTCGACCTGCACCAGCAGGCACATCTCGCCGTCGGCCAGTTGCGCGTAGTTGTCGATCCGCCCCCAGCGCGAGGCCCTGGCCAGGGCGCTGCCGACACCGCGGATGCCGGCCGGCGGATAACGCATCGCATCGACCAGGCCACGCGCCTGTTCGGCCGTATCGACCATCGGAATGAGCAGCGTCTGGACGCCGGTCTCCAGCAACTGCTTGATCAGCACGTGATCGCCCTGCGGCGGGCGGACCACCGCCTGCGTCGGATAGGGGGCCAGCGCCTGTAGTTGTGCGAGGATGCTGCGCAGGTCGTTGGGGCCGTGTTCGGCGTCGATCAGCAACCAGTCGAA
>CAZFXO010000128.1:0-5719 GCA_964523045.1 uncultured Dechloromonas sp.
GTGCGCGGATAGACGTAGTCGGTGCCGAGCAGCACGAAGCGCTTGGCTTCGCCGCCGTCCTTGGACATCAGGTATTCGACGGCCGGGATGGCTTGCTGGTTGGGCGCGGCGCCGGTGTAGAAGACGTTCTTCTCGAGTTCTTCACCTTCGTACTGGACCGGGTAGAAGAGCAGGCCGTTCAGTTCCTTGTACACCGGCAGGACCGACTTGCGCGACACCGAGGTCCAGCAGCCGAAGGTGACGGCGACCTTGTCCTGGGTCAGCAGCTGGCGGGCCTTTTCGGCGAACAGCGGCCAGTTGGAGGCGGGGTCGACGACGACCGGTTCCAGCTTCTTGCCCATGACGCCGCCCTTGGCGTTGATTTCGGCGATGGTCATCAGCGCAGTTTCCTTGAGCGCCGTTTCGGAAATCGCCATGGTGCCGGACAGCGAGTGCAGGATGCCGACCTTGATCGTGTCGGCGGCGTATGCCGTCATGCCGATGGAGGAGAGGGCGGCGGCCAGGACGGTGGCCTTGATGAAATTGCGACGAGTGCTCATGAGTGCTCCTGGATCTGATGGGTTGAACGATTCGGAAAACCGTTTGCTGCGGTGCAACGTCAGATTAAGGAGGCCGGCCCGGCCGGCAAATACGTCAGATTGCGTAGGGTACGCAGCGCTCGTTCAGCCGAGCGATTTTTCCAGTGCAGCGAGCAGTTTCAGCGCACGTTCGCGATTCCTGGCGATCGCCGCGGCTTTCTCTTCGACGTTCTCGGCGTCGGCGCGCGAAGCGGCGATCAAGGCTTCCTGCGGCGTCATGCCGCCCAGCGCAGCGTGCAGCAGGCGGTCGAGTTCGGGATCCTGGCCGGATTCGGACATGGGGTTTCCTGTTCGGGTGGAAAAAGCCGGTGGAAAAAAAGCCCCGCGGGTCGCGCGGGGCTTTTCGCGCCGGAAGTTTCTGGCTTACTTGCCTTGCTTCATCGCGGCGGCGATGTTCTTCTGGGCGACGTCGGCGAATTGCTTGGCCATCGCGTTCATGTTGCCGAAGGCCGAGTTGGCGGCGGCGATGGCGCTTTGCACGGCGGCAACGGCACCTTCGGAACCGGCCGGGGCGGACTTGGCGGCCAGGTCGACCATGTTGCCGATCGACTTCTGGAATTCGCTGAACTGGGTTTCGACCATCTTGGCCAGTTCTTGCTGGGTCTGGGTGGAGATTTCGTAGACCGAGCGCGAGTAGGCGACAGCCTTCTCGATCGCCGGCTGGGCCAGCGCCTTCTGGGCGGCCAGAGCGGCTTGCGGGTCCTTGGCTTCGAGCACCGTCTTGACGCCGGCAGCGCTGTCTTCCAGGGCGGCACGGGCGGTGTTCAGGTTGAGCGCGGCGATGCGCTCGGCGGAAGCCAGTGCCGTGTTGGCAACGGACAGCAGGGAATCAACGGTGGCCTTGTTGGCGGCGGCGAATTGCTCGGGGGTGATGGACATTGCTGTCTCCTGGAAAACGGGTTGGTGGTGAGATTCAGCTTCAGTATATCCGCTATGCAGGCAAAATTGTGCACTGCAGCAAAAATAAATTTGATCCCGGCAAACGCAGTTTCGTGCCGCCCTTGGTTTATCGCCATTCATGCCCTTATCATTGGCGGCGATCGCCAAGGCACTGGCATCTCCCGAAAGGAAACCTCCATGTACGACCTCTACATCGGCAACAAGAACTACTCGTCCTGGTCGCTGCGCGCCTGGCTGCTGCTCAAGCATTTTTCCATTCCCTTCGCCGAGCACCTGGTGTCGGTCGCCGGCCGCGACTACAACCCCTTGCTCAAGCCGATCGCCGGCAACGCCCGCGTCCCGGCCCTGCACGACGACGGCTTCCAGGTCTGGGACAGCCTGGCCATCGCCGAATACCTGGCCGAGCGCGAACCGCGCATGTGGCCGGCCGATGCTCGGGCTCGCGCCCGCGCGCGCAGCGTCTGCGCCGAAATGCACGCGGGCTTCATGAACCTGCGCCAGGCGATGCCGATGAACCTCAAGCTGCGCCTCAAGGGCAAGCCGGCGACACCGGAAGTGCAGCGCGACATCGACCGCATCGTCGAAATCTGGGAAGAAGCGCGCGAATACTTCGCCATCGGCGAAGGCCCCTGGCTGTTCGGCGATTTCTCGATCGCCGACGCGATGTTCGCGCCGGTCGCCTGTCGCTTCACCGTCTACAACGTGGCACTGCCGCCGGTCGCCGCCGCCTGGCAGGAAACCTTGCTCGACCACCCGGCAATGCGCGAATGGCAGGCCGCCGCGCTACTCGAGCGCGAGGCGCACGCGCATTACGACTGCCTGGCCGAGGAGTACGGCGGGGCGCGCTGATCCGCAATCGACAACGGGGGCCGCGGCCCCCGTTTGCATTCCGGCTCAGCGGCCGGTGAGCAATGCCCGACGCCGCTCCGCTTCGGCTTCCGGGTCGTTGAAGGGCAAGGCCGCGGCGGCCGAGAAATCGCCGTCGCGAGCGCCGTCGCAGGCCCAGGCGCAGATCGCCAGGAAGCCGAAGAAGGCGAGCAGGGTGTAAGCCGGCAGCAGCAGGTCGAAGCTCATCGTCCGCCTCAGTGCTGGGCAGCCGGGATCACCGCCACCGGTTCGATCTTGCCGGCGGCGATGGTGCGGAACATGTTCCAGGCCATCAGCAGCATGCCGGCTAGGAAGAAGACACCGCCCAACCAGCGGATCGCCCAGAACGGGTAGGAGCCCTTGACGCCTTCGACGAAGCTGTAGGCGAGCGTGCCGTCGGCGTTGATGGCGCGCCACATCAAGCCCTGCATGACGCCGGCGATCCACATCGCGGCGATGTAGAGCACGGTGCCGATGGTCGCCAGCCAGAAATGCACGGTGACCAGGCCCGGCGCGTACATCTCGCGGCGCCCGAAAAGGCGCGGCAGCAGGAAGTAGATCGAGCCGATCGACACCATCGCCACCCAGCCCAGCGCCCCGGAATGGACGTGGCCGATGGTCCAGTCGGTGTAGTGCGAGAGCGCGTTGACCGACTTGATCGCCATCATCGGCCCTTCGAAGGTGGACATCCCGTAGAACGACAGCGAGGTGACCAGGAACTTCAGGATCGGATCGTCGCGCAGTTTGTGCCAGGCGCCCGACAGCGTCATGATGCCGTTGATCATGCCGCCCCACGACGGCGCCAGCAGGATCAGCGAGAAGACCATGCCGACCGACTGCGTCCAGTCTGGCAGCGCGGTGTAGTGCAGGTGGTGCGGGCCGGCCCACATGTAGGTGAAGATCAGCGCCCAGAAGTGCACGATCGACAGCCGGTAGGAATAGACCGGGCGGCCCGCCTGTTTCGGCACGAAGTAGTACATCATGCCGAGGAAGCCGGCGGTCAGGAAGAAGCCGACCGCATTGTGGCCGTACCACCACTGCACCATCGCGTCCTGCGCCCCGGCGTACATCGAGTAGGACTTGGTCAGCGACACCGGCACCGCCATGCTATTGACGATGTGCAGCAGCGCGACGGCGATGATGAAGGCGCCGTAGAACCAGTTCGCCACGTAGATGTGGCCGACCGTGCGGCGGGCGATGGTGCCGAAGAAGACCGCCGCATAAGCCACCCAGACCAGCGCGATGAGAATGTCGATCGGCCACTCCAGTTCCGCGTACTCCTTGCTGCTGGTGATGCCGAGCGGCAGCGTGATCGCCGCCAGGACGATCACCAGTTGCCAGCCCCAGAAAGTGAAGGGGATCAGAGGCCCGCCCCACAGCCGGGCGTGACAGGTGCGCTGGACGACGTAATACGAAGTGGCGAACAGCGCGCAACCGCCAAAGGCAAAGATCACCGCGTTGGTATGCAGCGGGCGCAGGCGGCCAAAGTGGAAATACGGCGCCACGTTCAATTCCGGCCAGACCAGTTGCGCGGCGATGACAACGCCGACCAGCATGCCGACGATGCCCCAGATGACGGTCATCACCGCAAACTGCCGGACGACCTTGTCGTTGTAATTCGTGATGTTGGACATGAACCCCATTCCCTGTTGTTGGTGAAATCCCCCCGGTTGCGCCTGGACGCAGCGCCGGACCGCGTTTGGTGGGCGGCCCGGGGAAAAGGTTCAATCCAGTTTCCGGGTGTTTTTGCGGCGGTCGCCGGCGGGCAATGACAGCGGGTTTGTCGCTACAATCCCGGCGGAATTCCCGAAAACGCGAAGGAAGAAACTTGCAAACCATCGGCATCATCGGCGGCCTTGGGCCGGAAGCGACGATCGACTACTACAAGCGCATCGTCGACCACTTCCACGCCCGCAACCAGAGCCTGTCCGTACCGGAAATCGTCATCGTCAGCGTCGATATCACCCGCCTCTTCGCCATGGTCGAGGCCGGCGACCGGGAAGCGCTCGCCGCCTGGCTGGCCGGCAAGGTCCGCGCGCTGCACGCGGCCGGCGCCGAATTCGCCGTCCTCTCCGCCAACACGCCGCATGTCGTGTTCGACCAGGTGCAAGCCCGGTCGCCGATCCCGCTGCTCAGCATCGTCGACGCCACGCTCGCCGCCGCCCGCGCCGCCGGTTACCGGCGCCTCGGCCTGCTCGGAACCGCCTTCACCATGCAAGCCGGCTTCTTCGCCGGCGACGGCCTCGCCATCTTCGTTCCCGAGCCCGAAGAACAGCAGCGCATCCACGCCCGCTTGGTCAACGAAATCGAACACGGCATCTTCAACACGACGACCCGGCAGGAATTCCTCGCCATCATCCGCGCCCTGCAGGCGCGCCACCAGCTCGACGCCATCATCCTCGGCTGCACCGAACTCCCGCTGCTCCTGCACGACGGCGACGCCGACATCCCCTTCCTCAACACGACCGCCATCCATGTCGAGGCGATCTGCCGCCGCTGCAGCGCAGACTGAGAGTAGGCGATGAAGCGCAGCAGAACTGACCGCCAGCGTTGCCTCGGACTGGCCGCGCTGATCCTCCTCGCCACCCAGGTGGCGCAGGCCGGCGAAACACGGCGCTGCCAGATCAACGGCCGCAGCATCATCACCAACCTCAGTTGCGAGCAACTCGCCCGCGAAGCCGGCATCGCCGAGCCGGCCACCAAGCTGGCGCCGCCACCGGAAACGAGTGCAAAGCCTGCGGCGGAACCTCGCTCGCCACCCGTCAAGCCGCGTCAGAATCTCCCGGCCCAGCCGCCGGCAAGCGCCGGTCTCGAAGGCATCCAGGAAACACTGCTCCCCATCGGCGTTTTCGCCATCCTCGTTGCCCTCCTGGTCGGCGGGCTGAAGCGCCGCAGCGCCAGGACAGTTCCGTCTGCCCGCCCGGCGCGCGAACCGCTCCTCGCATCGGCGCCGCCGCCGGATGAAGTCCTGCCCTATCAGGCAGCGCCGGTGATGAGCCCGTATGAATTGACCCTGTACGAGCGCCTCAAGACCGCCCTGCCGGAATGCGAAATCTTCCCGCAAACGCCGCTGGCCTCGTTCATCCGGATCGACAGACAGCGGGCCGGCAGCGATTTCTACAGCAACAGCTACCGCTGGCAGAACCGCATCGGCCAGCAACGCGTGGACTTCCTGGTCTGCCGCCGTCAGGACATGTCCATCCTGTCAGCGATCGAACTCGACGACCCCAGCCATGAAAAGGACGAAGCGCGGCGCCGCGACGAAAAGAAGGAAAAAAGCCTGCAGGACGCCAACATCCCGCTGATCCGCTGGCGCGTGGAAGCCATGCCGGACGCCGCGGAAATCCGGCGGGAGTTTGCGCGCAAGGGGTGGG
>CAZFXO010000129.1:0-5642 GCA_964523045.1 uncultured Dechloromonas sp.
CGGCGCCGGGCATCACGTCGAGGTGGTCAGCGGACTGACCGCCGGCATCGCGGTACCGGCCACGCTCGGCATCCCGGTCACGCATCGCGGGCTGGCCGCCGGTGTCACCTTCGTCACGGCGCGCGCCGGCACCCAGGGCAGTCCGGCGCCGGACTGGGCGGCGCTGGCCAAAACCGGGACGACGCTCGTCGTCTACATGGGGCTCGCCCTGCTGCCGGAAATCTCGGCGGCGCTGATCGGCGGCGGTCTGGCGCCGAGTACGCCGGTGGCGGTGATCGCCCGCGGTTGCCAGCCGACCCAGCGCGAAGTGCTGGCCCGCCTCGACGACGTCGCGGCGGCGGTGGAAGCCGCGGCCCTGCCGGCGCCGGCGCCGGCGCTGATCGTCATCGGTCCGGTGGTCAATCTGGCGGCCTGCCGCGACATGGCGTTGCGCCTGGCGGCTTGAGGAGCGGCAGATGGCCAAGGAAAAACTGGTACTCATCGGCAACGGCATGGCCGGCATCCGGACCCTTGAGGAGTTGCTCAAGCTGGCGCCCGAGCGCTACGAAATCACCGTGTTCGGCGCCGAGCCGCACGGCAACTACAACCGGGTGCTGCTCTCGCCGGTGCTGGCCGGCGAGATGGAAGTCGCCGACATCGTGCTCAACCCGCCGGCCTGGTACGCCGAACACGGCATCGTCCTGCATGCCGGCTGCCAGGTGACGCGGATCGACCGCCAGACGCGCACGGCGCATACAAATTGCGGCAAGGTCGCGGCCTATGACCGGCTGCTGATCGCCACCGGCTCGTCGCCGTTCCGGCCGCCGGTGCCGGGCAACGACCTGCCCGGCGTGATCGGCTATCGCGATATCGCCGATACCGAAGCGATGATCGCCGCGACGCAGCGCGGCCGCCACGCGGTGGTGATCGGCGGCGGCGTGCTCGGTCTGGAAGCGGCCAACGGCCTGGCCCGGCGCGGCATGCAGGTAAGCGTCGTGCATCTCGGCCAGTGGATCATGGAGCGCCAGCTCGACCGCCAGGCGGCAGAGATGCTGCAGGCGACACTGCAGGCCAAGGGCATGACTTTCCTGCTTGGCCGCCAGACGGCGGCGATCCGCCCCGGCGCCCACGGCCGGGTGGCGGCGGTGGCCTTCGCCGGCGGCGAGGAAATTCCGGCCGACCTCGTCGTCCTGGCCGCCGGCGTGCGCCCCAACATCGCCCTCGCCGAGGCCGCCGGGCTCGAATGCCAGCGCGCCATCGTCGTCGATGACACGCTGACCACCAGCGACCCGCTGATCAGCGCGGTCGGCGAATGCGTCAGCCATCGCGGCACGGTGTACGGGCTGGTGGCACCGCTTTTCGAACAGGCCCAGGTCTGCGCCGCGCATCTGGCGGGGGCGTCGGGCGCCGCCTACCGCGGCTCGGTGACCTCGACCAAGCTGAAAGTGACCGGCATCGACGTCTTTTCGGCCGGCGATTTCACCGGCGGCCCGGACGACGAAACCATCGTCCTGGTCGATCGTCCCGGCAACCAGTACAAGAAACTGATCGTGCGCGACGGCCGTCTGCGCGGTGCCGTACTCTACGGCGATGCCGCCGAGGGCGGCTGGTATTTCGGCCTGGTCCGCACGGCGGCCGAGATCGGCCCGCTGCGCGATCACCTGCTGTTCGGTCAGGCCCACGCCGAGTCGCAACTGGCGGCCGGCGGCCAGGGCTGAGCGGCAACGGATCGATGGAGAATCGCATGACTCTGGAAATGCACCAAGAAGCGCAACAGGAAACCCGTTCCACCTGCCCCTACTGCGGTACCGGCTGCGGTGTCATCATCAGCCACAGCGCCGGCCGCATCACCGGCGTGCGCGGCGATCCCGACCACCCGGCCAACTTCGGCAAACTGTGCACCAAGGGCGCCAACCTGCACCGGACCGTCCAGCTCGACGGCCGTCTCGTCCAGCCGCTGTGGCGCGCGCAGCGCGCCGCGCCGCTGCAGGCGCTGGGCTGGGACGAGGCGCTCGACCAGGCAGCCCGCCGTTTCGCCGAGACGATCCGCGAGCATGGCCCGGACTCGGTGGCTTTCTACATTTCCGGCCAGTTGCTGACCGAGGACTACTACGTCTTCAACAAGCTGGCGCGCGCCCTGGTCGGCACCAACAACATCGATTCCAACTCCCGCCTCTGCATGTCGTCAGCCGTCGCCGGCTACAAGGCGACGCTCGGCATGGACAGCGTGCCCTGCTGCTACGAGGACATCGATCTGGCCGACCTGCTCTTCATCAGCGGCGCCAACACGGCATTCGCCCACCCCATCCTGTTCCGCCGCATCGAGGCGGCGCGCGAGGCGCAGCCCGACCTGAAGATCATCGTCGTCGATCCGCGCCGTACCGACACCGCGGCGATGGCCGACCTGCACCTGCAGATCGCGCCGGGCACCGACCTCTACCTGTTTGCCGCCATGCTGCAGGTGCTGGCCGCCGAGTCGCTGGTCGACGCGGCCTACATCGCCGACCACACCGAAGGCTACGCCGAATTGCTCAAGCAACTGGGTAGCGTGACGCCCGAGGTCGCCGCCGGTGTCTGCCAGGTGCCGGCCGCCGACATCGTGCAGGCCGCGCGCTGGTTCGGCCAGGCGGCGGCGCCGCTGTCGTTCTGGTGCCAGGGGCTGAACCAGTCGGGGCACGGCACGGCCAATTCGGCGGCGCTGATCCACCTGCATCTGGCTACCGGCAAGATCGGCCGGCCGGGCATGGGCCCGTTCTCGCTGACCGGCCAGCCGAACGCCATGGGCGGGCGCGAAGTCGGCGCCATGGCCAACCTGCTGTCGGCGCACCGCGATCTGAAGAACCCGGCCGACCGGGCCGAAATGGCCGACTTCTGGGGCATCCCGGCGATCCCGGCACAGCCCGGCCGGATGGCGGTGCAGTTGTTCGAGGCGGTACGGCGCGGCGAGATCAAGGCGCTGTGGATCGCCTGCACCAACCCGGCGCATTCGCTGCCCGACCAGCAACGCGTGCGCGAAGCGCTCGCCGCCTGTCCCTTCGTCGTCGTCCAGGACGCCTTCGCCGATACCGATACCTGCGCGCACGCCGACCTCCTGCTGCCGACCGCCACCTGGGGCGAGAAGGACGGCACGGTGACCAATTCCGAGCGCCGCATCACCCGCGTCCGGGCTGCCGTTGCGGCGCCCGGCGAAGCCCGCGCCGACTGGCGCATCGCGCGCGATTTCGCGCTCGCTCTGGGCCGCCAGCTCGACCGTCCCGATGCCGCGCGCCTGTTCGATTTCCCGTCGCCCGCCGCCGTCTTCGCCGAGCACGCGCGCAGCACGCGCGGCCGCGATCTCGACATTGCCGGGCTGGATTACGCCAGGCTCGAGCAGGGGGCGGTGCAATGGCCTTACGCGGCCGGCCAAGCCAACGGCAAGGCGCGCCTTTACAGTGACGGCGTGTTCCCGACGGCGAGCGGGCGGGCGCGTTTCGCGCCGATCGAACTGCGCCTGAACGGCGAAGCGCCGGATGCCGCCTACCCGCTGCGCCTCAACACCGGCCGCCTGCGCGACCAGTGGCACGGCATGAGCCGCACCGGCCGCAGCGGCCGCCTCTACGCCCACGAAGCGGAAGCGCGCCTGCAGATGCATCCGGACGACATGGCGCAGCGCGGCCTGGCCGACGGCGATCTGGTCCGTCTCATCTCGCGCCGCGGCGCCACCGTGCTGCCGGTGGCGGCCAGCAACGAGCTGGCGCCGGGCGGCGTCTATCTCGCCATGCACTGGGGCTCGGCCAATCTGTCGCATCCCGGCGCCAACCTGCACACCCTGCAGGAACTCGACCCGGTCAGCGGCCAGCCGGCGCTCAAGCATGCCGCGGTGCAAATCACGCCGGTCAGCCTGCCCTGGCAACTGGCCATCGTCCGTGCCTGTCCCGGACTGGACGAGGCGGCGGCCGGCGAACGCCTGCTCGCCTGGCGGCGCCAGCTGGCCCCGCTGCTCGCCGATCAGACCTACGCCAGCCTGACTCTGGGCGGGCGCGAATCGCCGGTGCTGATCCTGCGTCTGGCGCGCGCTCAGGCGCTGGCGCAAGCCGACATCGAGCGGCTGGCCGATCTGCTTGAGCTGCCGGCCGAGCGTTGCCGTGTCCTCAGCGACCCGGCCCGGCGTATCGAAAAGCGCGCCCGCTTCGAGGATGTCGGGACGGTGCGCCGCCTGGCCGGCATCCTGTTCGCCGGCGAAACCGCCGCCCTGCCCTGGTTGCTCGAACACATGACCGGTGGTGATGCGATCGGCGGGCTCGATCCCTGGGTCTTCCTGCCCTCGGCGACACCGCCGGCCGGTGGCGAAGGGCGCGGCCGCATCGTCTGCAACTGCCTCAATGTCTCGGAAAACGAGATCCACGCCGGCATTGCCGCCGGCCAGCGCAGCCTGGAACAGCTCAAGGCAACGCTCAAGTGCGGCACTTCCTGCGGTTCCTGCGTGCCGGAAGTGCGGCGCATGCTGGCGGCCAGCGAGGTGGCGGCATGAGCGCCATGCCGCAAACCGGGTGTAACGCCGCCGCGGCGGAACACGGACTGGTCACTTTCGTCCACGCCGACGCCCGCGGTGTCGACGGCCTGGGCGAGGCGGCCGTGCATGCCCTGATCGACGCCAGCGTCGTGCTGGCCGGCGACGAGATCGACGACTCCCTGCTCCGCCTGGTACCGGCGCACGCCCGCATCGTCCAGCTCGGGCGTCCGGGCGGTCGCCCGGCGGCGCCGCGCAGTTTCATCAATCGCTTGATGCTGATCGCGGCGACGGAGGGCGAGCGGGTGGTTCATTTGTTGACCGGGAGCGACGGGCAGCAACAACTGCGCGAAGCCATGCCCGCCTTGCGCGCGGCGGGCGTTGCCATCCGCATCATCGAGTTGCCGACGCTGGCCGATGAAGTGTCCGGCGCGGCGCGTGTCGATGCGGTTCGGGCAGGACGGGATGCGGCCGGGCAGCAGGTGGCCGGGTAAGCCAGACAGGGCGCACCGATCAGGGGCAAATGGCAGGGCAAAAGTCATTTAATGGTGCGCTGCAATAAGCGATTTGACCGGTGTGTTTGTTTTAAGTTGTTGATTTAACGATGTTGATTTTTGTGGCAC
Source organism: uncultured Dechloromonas sp. (assembly GCA_964523045.1). Classification (GTDB taxonomy): domain Bacteria; phylum Pseudomonadota; class Gammaproteobacteria; order Burkholderiales; family Rhodocyclaceae; genus Azonexus. The sequence continues at coordinate 5,092 of CAZFXO010000129.1, forward strand.
GGTGGTTGCTAAGTTAAAAGCAATGCGCATTGCCGGCAATTCCGAAGTCGCAGCGCTCCAACGGTGGAGTCGCAGCAGGCAGGAACGGCAATCGTGAGCATGCTTGGCCCAAGGTAGGGTCGTCATGCTGGGACAACGGCGTCCTCGAGAGCGAAACCAGGTTTCGCTACGAGGGCGCCTTTTTTTTTGGGATTTTTTTTCAGGAGTCTACAAAATGAGCAAGGAAAACCGCAGCAAGCCGCAATTCTCCGTCGGCCGGAAAATGGTCCGTGCCGCCCTGATGACCGCAGCCATCGCGGCGCAATTCGCCGTCGTCCAGGCTCACGCCGCCGGCAAGATCGAAAAGGCGGACCTGAAATTCGGCTTCATCAAGCTGACCGACATGGTTCCGCTGGCCGTCGCTTACGAAAAAGGCTATTTCGAGGACGAAGGCCTCTACGTCACGCTGGAAGCCCAGGCCAACTGGAAAGTCCTGCTCGACCGCGTGATTTCCGGCGAACTCGACGGCGCCCACATGCTGGCCGGCCAGCCGATCGGCGCCACCATCGGCT
>CAZFXO010000130.1:0-5413 GCA_964523045.1 uncultured Dechloromonas sp.
TCGGCGTCGCCCAGCGCCTGGCGCTACGCAAGAAGGGCAGCAACCCGCATCAGTTGATGATGTCGGCGACGCCGATCCCGCGCACGCTGGCGATGAGCTACTACGCCGACCTCGACGTCACCGTTCTCGACGAACTGCCGCCCGGGCGGACGCCGATCAAGACGCGGCTGGTTGCCGACAACCGTCGCCAGGATGTCGTCGGCTTCGTCAAGAAGCACGTCGAGGAAGGTCGCCAGGCCTACTGGGTGTGCCCGCTGATCGAGGAATCGGAAGCGCTCCAGCTACAGACGGCGGAAGAAACCTATGCGCAACTTTCTGCCGATCTGCCGGGCTTGGCCGTGGGATTGGTGCATGGCCGCCTCAAGGCGGATGAAAAACAGGCGGTGATGAGCGCCTTCGCCGCCGGCGACATCGACGTGCTGGTGGCGACGACGGTGATTGAAGTCGGTGTCGATGTGCCGAATGCCAGCCTGATGGTCATCGAGCACGCCGAACGCTTCGGCCTCTCGCAACTGCACCAGTTGCGCGGGCGCGTCGGCCGTGGCCAGTACGAATCGAGCTGCGTGCTGATCTACGCCGGGCCGCTCGGCGAGATTGCCCGCCAGCGCTTGAAGATCATCTTCGAGAATACCGACGGCTTCGAGATCGCCCGCCAGGACCTCCAACTGCGCGGCCCCGGCGAATTCGTCGGCGCCCGCCAGAGCGGCGTGCCGCTGCTGCGCTACGCCGACCTGGAACTGGACGCCGACCTGGTCGAGATGGCGCGCCAGATTGCCGAGGAGATGCTCACCGAGCACTCGGCGCTGGCCGAAAAACACCTGCAGCGCTGGCTCGGCGCCCGCGAGGAACTGCTCAAGTCCTGAACCAGTCCTCGATCAGTGCCGCCACCTGTGCCGGCTGATCGTGGTGCAACATGTGGTCGGCCTCGTCGATCCAGCTTTCGCGGATGTCGGCGAAGCAGGCGCGGCGCGCTTCCCAGTCGCCCGGGCGGGCGGCGAAATCGCGCACGACCCAGGACTGGCGGCCGCTGATCCAGAGCACCGGGCAGGCGACTTCACGCCAGATCGCCATCGATTCTTCGAGGCGGAACAGGTAGGGCGAGGTCGCCTTGTGCCAGGGGTCGCCGTTCCAGATCACGCCATGCCGGGCTTCGCCCTGGCGGTTCGTGCCGTCGCCGATGCGCGCCAGGTGGCGGGAAAGAAACTCGGCGCGCTCCTCCGTCAGGTAGGGATCGCTTTTCAGCAGCCGGCGGGCGAAGGCCTGGCGGTCGGCATAGGCGTGCATGCGCGGCGGTTCTTCCAGTTGCTCCAGCCACTGCCGGTAGCGGGCCGGCGCCATGTCGGCGGTGGTCGGCGCGATGCCGATGCCTTCCAGCGACACCAGGCGCTGCACACGCTGCGGCCGGATTCCGGCGTACAGCGTGCCGAGGATGCCGCCCATGCTGTGGCCGGCGATGCGTACTGCCTCGTCCGGCGCGTAGTGGTCGATGATCGCCGCCAGGTCGCCCATGTGCTCGGCGAAGAAATACGGCCGGTTCAGCCACTGCGACTGGCCGAAGCCGCGCCAGTCGGGGGCAACGATGTTCCACTCCCGCGCCAGGGCGTCGACGACGAACTGCCAGGAGGCGGAAACGTCCATCCAGCCGTGCAGCAGGAACAGCGTCGGGGCGTCGGCGCGGCCCCAGCGGCGGATGTGCAGGCGGACGCCGTTGGCGTCGAGGAATTCGGATCGGGAAGGCTGCATGTGCGGTGAAATCACGGGACTGAGCCGGCGATTTTAGCCGAAGTGGCAAATACGTCAGCAGGCGATGCCTTGGTATTGCCAAAGGCATATAATGCCGGCATATCAAACCAAGCAAAAGTCAGGGAGCCTTCATGAAACGTCGCGATTTTGTTCTGCTCGCCACCATGTTTTCCGGCGTCAGCTTCGTCAATCAAGCCAGTGCGCAGTTCAATTGGGGGCGGGCGCTCGATGCCGGTCGCAATCTGCTGCAGTCGGAAACCATTTCCGATTCCGAACTGCGCGTCTACTTTGACCGCCTGGCCGCCAATTCCGATCGCCAGAACCAGCTTGCCAGTTCCACCTCGCCTTACGGCCAGCGTATCGCCAAGTTGTCGGAAGGGCTGAGCAGCTACGACGGCCTGACGCTCAACATCAGGGCCTATATCTCGTCGGAAGTGAACGCTTTTGCCATGGCCAACGGCGTCATTCGCGTCTACAGCGGTCTGATGGATCGCTTTACCGACGACGAAATCCGCTACGTGATCGGCCACGAAATCGGCCATGTCCAGGCCGGCCACACCAAGGCGCGTATCCAGACCGCGCTGCGTACCAGCGCCCTGCGCAACGCCGTCGCTTCGGCCGGCGGTACCGCCGCCGGCGTTGCCGATTCCGCGCTGGGCAGCCTGTTCGAACAGGTGGTCCGCTCCAAGCACTCGCAGGCCAACGAGAACGAAGCCGACGACCGCGCGCTCGCCTTCATGCGCGAGAAGCAGTATCCCCTGCAGGCCTGTGTCAGCGCGCTGGAAAAGCTGGAAGGCCTGGGCGGCAACAACGCCTCGTGGTTGTCCACGCATCCCAGCCCGCGCGAGCGCGCCGACCGCATCCGCGCCCAGATCTGAGTTTTCCGGCCTCACTCGTCCGCCCAGTAATCGACCGCGTCGGCCAATCGGCCGATGTGGGCGAAAGTCCGCGCCGCCTTGTCGCCGCCCGGCGCGCTGCCGGCGACGACGAAGAACTTGCCGGAATCGGGGTAGATCGCGATATCCGGCGCCCGCTGCGTCGACACGCAGAGGTAGCGTAGCGGCACGCTGCCGTCGTTGACGATCTGGTGCGCCGCCGCCGGATCGCCGCCGGGAAAGCCGAGCAGGTCGCCGGCGGCAACCGCGTATTCGGCGTCGCCGTGGCGCAGGCGGCCGCTGCCGGCGAGGATCAGCACCAACTCGTCGTTGGCCAGATGAGCGTGGCGCGGCCAGGCGGCCTTGCCCGGCGGTACTTCGCTCAGCCGGCAGCCCAGGCCGTTCAGGCCGAGCCGGGCGCCGACGCTGGCGTTGGCCGAAGCGAAGCGCTGGCCGTGGGTTTCGGCGTGCAATTCGAGATCGTCAAGATGGACAAAAGGGGGTGTGGACATGGGATGCTCCTCCTTGAGCGGACGACGATAAACCACATTCAGCGCGTCAGGTAGAAGGAGCCAGTCGCCGTACCGACCAGCCGTTCCGCCACCGAGGCGCGCGCCGTCGCCACCGCCAGGCGGCCGCCCAGGCGCAGCACTTCGACGGCGACCGCCACCCGCTCGCCGACATGGGCCGGCGCGCAGTAGTGGATGTCGAGCTGCGTCGTCACCACCAGCGCCGCCGGTCGGCCGCTGTGCTGCGCCTGGCGATAGACGCACTCGCCCAGCGCGCTGTCGAAGACGCTGGCGAGGACACCGCCGTGCAGCGTGCCGGCGCCGTTGAGGTGGCGCTTGCCGACCTTGAACGAGAGGTCGCTGGCGTCGCCATCCAGGCGCACCAGCGGGTTGCTCGACAGCAGGCGGAAGTCGTCGCAGGGTTGGCGGGCGTTCATTGCCAGGCTCCGCTCAGCGTGCCGCGCGGGGCCAGCAGCCGGCGGGCCAGGCGCAGCCGCCAGTCGGCTGCCGGGGCGCGGAATTCGACGCGTAGCGCGGCAGTCCGCCCGCGGTCGAAACCGCTGACCAGCAGCGGGGCGCTGTCGGCGGCGATGGTCAGGCGCTGGCCGGGGCCGAGGATCAGGTCGGCAGCTTCGCCGGGGCGGGTGATCCAGGCCCGGCCGTCCTCCACGCTCAGTGCGGCGACGCGGCGCGGCGACAGCCTGGCCAGTTGCTCGGGGCTCAATTGCAGGCGGCAGAACAGGCTGCCGGGCGGCTTGGGGTGTTCGGTCATGGTCGTCTCCTGCGCCGGGCTTGACGAAAGATCGCCAAAAGCCCAGCATCCAGATGCGTTTCGGTTGCAAATCCCGCATTGGTTGAGGCTTCGCTTCTGCTGCGGTTGAAGCCAGTTTTCCCCAGAATGGCGGCCAGCTCAAACGCAATATCGGCATTGAATGGATGCGTGAAAATCATGCGAAAAGACCTGCTTTCGCTGCCGCCGCTGGAGCCTCTGCGCGGTTTCGTCGCGGCGGCCAGCCGGCGCAGCATCACGCTGGCGGCAGCCGACCTCTGCCTGACCCAGTCGGCGATCAGCCGCCAGATCCAGGCGCTGGAAAGCGCGCTCGGCGTGCCGCTGTTCGTCCGCAAGCACCGCGCCATCGAACTGACGCCGGCCGGCGAGCGCCTGTTATCGGCCGCCATCGCCTGGTTGGCCGAGTACGGCGAGATCGCCGCCAGCCTGCGCCAGCGCGCCGCCAGCGCCGACAGCGTGACGATCACCGCCAGCATCGGCGTCACCGCGCTCTGGCTGCTGCCGCGTCTGGGTCATTTCCAGGCCGCCCACCCGGCCGTCGAAGTCCGCGTCGTTGCCGCCAATTCGCCGGTCGACCTGGTCCCGGCCGGTATCGACCTGGCCATCCGCTACCAGACCGAACCGACGATAGGGCGCGGCGACCGCCTGCTGTTCCGCGAGAGCATCGCCCCGGTGCTGGCACCGGTTCTGGCGGAAAAGCTCGCGGCCAACCCGGAAGAAAGCCCGACCTTGATCGAATACCAGGAAAGAAGCCTGCCCGGCCTCGACTGGACATCCTGGTTGGGCAGTCTCGGCCTGCAGGGACGGAGCTTGCGCCGGCTCGGCTTCAACCAGTACGACCAGGCGGTGCAGGCGGCCATCGCCGGCCAGGGCGTCGTCCTCGGCCGCCTGCCGCTGCTCGCCGAGGCGCTGGACGATGGTCGCCTGTGCCGCTGGCCGGAGTTGCCGGCCTTCGCCAGCCCCTACGCTTACTGGCTGCTGCGCGCGCCGGGTAGCGACGGCGCGGCGGTCGCTGTCTTCGCCGACTGGCTGGCCGGGCAGGGCGCAGCCTAGCCGGCGCCCTTCGCCTTACTCGCCGAACAGCTTGCGCATCGCGTCCAGGATGCTGTCGATCGGCGAGACTTCGACATCCACCGCCTTGACCCCGGCGTCGCCGGCAAATTCGTCGTACACCCAGTCGCCATCGACGTAGGAGATGCCGGGCGGCGCCGTCCGCTCGGTGATGGGCTTGCCGGCCAGCGCCTGACGCATGTAGTCGGCCCAGATCGGCAGCGCCAGCGTGGCGCCGAATTCGCGGGCGCCGAGCGATTTCGGCTGGTCGTAGCCCATCCACGCCACCGCCACCACCTTGTCGGCATAGCCGGCGAACCAGCCGTCGAAGGCGTCGCTGGTGGTGCCGGTCTTGCCGGCCAGGTCGTTGCGTCCCAGGCGCTGGCTGGCGGCGGCACCGGTGCCGCTGTTCACCACTTCGCGCAGCATGCTGTCGATGATGAAGG
>CAZFXO010000131.1:0-5366 GCA_964523045.1 uncultured Dechloromonas sp.
CGATGCGGTCCTTGACGCTGTGGCCGGGGTTGAAGAACTCCAGCTTGACGACGACGCGGGCGCCGGCACCGGCGGTGAGACGGTTGAGTTGCACCAGCGGCGTGTTGCCGACCAGTTCGGTGACGTTGTTGGCGATTTTCATGGGGATTCTCCGGAAAGGGGGTGATGGGTAGCAGTCTAGAGCTTGGGCTACCTTACCGGAAAGAATGAAATCGCAAATTCTTATGACGAAATTGCATTAGCCGAGGAAGAGCTTGTAGATCGGGTTGTCGCTTTCGTCCCAGTGGGCGTAGCCGAGGTTCTTGAGGAAATCGCGGAATTGCGCCATTTCGGCCGGCGGTACCTGCATGCCGACGAGGACACGCCCGTAATCGGCGCCATGGTTGCGGTAGTGGAACAGGCTGATGTTCCAGCCGGCACTCATCTGGCTCAGGAAGTTCATCAAGGCGCCCGGCCGCTCCGGGAATTCAAAGCGGTAGAGCAACTCGCGCATGCCATTTTCGCAAGCCTGCGGCGCATGGCCACCGACCATGTGGCGGATGTGGTTCTTCGCCATTTCGTCGTCGCTCAGGTCGAGCGTCGGATAGCCGTGCTTTTGCAGGCTTTCGACCAGCTTCAGCGATTCCTTGCGGTCGCTGACCTGGACGCCGACGAAGACGTGTGCCTCGTTGGCCGAGTGGTAGCGGTAGTTGAACTCGGTCACGTTGCGCTTGCCGATCAACGCCAGGAATTTCTTGTAGGCGCCGGGCTTCTCCGGCAGCGTGACGGCGAACACCGCCTCGCGTTGTTCGCCGAACTCGGCGCGCTCGGCGACGAAACGCAGGCGGTCGAAGTTCATGTTGGCGCCGGAAGTGACGGCGACCAGGTTCTTGTCCTTCAGTTTGTGCTGGCGGGCGTATTCCTTGGCGCCGGCGACGGCCAGCGCGCCGGACGGTTCGAGAATCGAACGGGTGTCCTCGAAGACGTCCTTGATCGCCGCGCAGATGGCATCGGTGTCGACCAGCACGATGTCGTCGAGAAACTCCCGGCACAGGCGGAAGGTTTCCTCGCCGACGAACTTCACCGCCGTGCCGTCGGCGAACAGCCCGACCTGCGGCAGGCGCACGCGGTGGCCCTTGGCGATCGACTGCTTCATCGCGTCGGCGTCGAAGGTCTCGACGCCGATCACCTTGATCTCCGGGCGCAGGCGCTTGATGTAGGCGGCGACGCCAGCGGCCAGACCGCCACCGCCGATGGCGCAAAAGACAGCGTGGATCGGCCCGTTGTGGCGCGAATGCTGGCGCAGGATTTCCAGTGCCACGGTGCCCTGGCCGGCGATCACTTCCGGATCGTCGAAGGGGTGGACGAAGGTCAGCTTCTCGGACTTCTCCAGCTCCAGCGCATGGGCGTAGGCTTCGTCGAAGGATTCGCCGTGCAGCACGACCTCGCCGCCGCGCTGGCGGACGGCGTCAACCTTGATCCCAGGCGTCGATACCGGCATGACGATGACGGCGCGGCAGCCCAGCTTGGCTGCCGACAGCGCGACGCCCTGGGCGTGGTTGCCGGCCGAAGCGCAGATGACGCCGCGCTTGAGTTTTTCGGCGGAAAGGCTGGCGATCTTGTTGTAGGCGCCGCGCAGCTTGAACGAGAAAACCGGCTGCATGTCCTCGCGTTTGAGCCAGATTCGGTTATGGACCCGGGTGGAAAGATTGTCGGCCTGCTCCAGCGGGGTTTCGATGGCGACATCGTAAACCTGGGCGTTGAGGACTTTTTCCAGATAGTCGGGGGCTGCGTGCATGTCGTTGGCTGGTCGGGCAAAAGACGAAATCTATCAGCTTCGCGCCGGATTTGTCTTGCTGGGGCGTTGCAGTAGCGCCTTGTTGGCCCCAGAATTCGGCGCCAATAACTAACCATAAGCTTTTTCGGGGGGCAGTATGCAAACAGGCAAACTGGCGACGCGGGTCGCTGTCATCGTTGCCATGGCTTGTGCCGTGGCGTTCGCAGCAGTGGCGATCTTTTCCTTGTACACCTTTTCCCGCGCCGAACGGATGAGCGCCGAGGCCGCGGCGAGCGGCCAGGTCGCCGCCGTCGTCGATCTGCTGGAGTTGACGGCGAAAACCCACCAGGCAGCCGGCATGAAGCGTCTCGGCGTACTCAAGAGCATGCTTGGCGACACCCTGAAATCGGCTGATGCCAGCGCCGACCACGATGCCTTCGGCCTGCCGGTGTATCGGATCAATGGTGAAGCGGTCAATGGCAACGAGCGCCTGATGCAGCGCTGGAAGGAAATCCTGATCGCCGAACCCGCCCTGCTGCTGTTCAACGACAAGGGCGAGATGGTGCGCGCGGCGACCCTGCTCAAGGACAAGGTAGGCAAGAGCATGGTTGGCAAGGCGATTGCCGCCGATGCCAAGGAAACGCGGACGGTGCTCGAGGGCAAGGAGTGGTCGGGGGTGGTGCAGCGCGCCGGCAAGTTCTACGTCAGCGCCTTCATGCCCATCCGCAATGGCCAGGGCAAGGTGGTCGGCGCCTGGTCGGTGCGTGCCGACATCAGCGAGGACATGGCGCGGCTCAAGGAAACCCTCAAGGAGATGAAATTCGGCGATACCGGTTATCCCTATGCGGTGAAGGTCGAGCCGAATCTGGAGGACAGCTTCTTCACCTTGCATCCGAAGCTCGAGGGGCAGACGGCGAAGGAAGTGAAGGGTCCGCTGCTGATGCTGGCCGGGGAAATGGCCCGTCAGGAGTCCGGCAGCATCGTCTATCCCTATTTCGACGCCGAGGGCGCCGAAAAAGACAAGATCGTCGTCTATCAGCGCGCGCCTTCCTGGGGCTGGACGGTGGCCGGGGGAAGCTGGATCGAGGAATACAACAAGCACGCCAATGCGTTGCGCTGGCAGCTTGCCGTCGCCTGCCTGATCGGCGCGCTGGTCTGCGCACTCGTCGCCTGGATGGCGGCGACGCGCGGCCTGGCCGGGGTCGACGCAGTGGCCGAAGGCGTCCGCAGCATGGGCGCGGGTGATTTCTCCCGGGAAATTCCGTCGGCGCACTGCGAGATCGGCATCATCGCCCACGAGGCCAACACGGCCCGCCAGAAAATTGGCGGCCTGTTGCGCGAGATCACCCGCTCATCGAGCAGCGCCTTTGCTTCGGCGGAATCGCTGGAGCGTGCGGCGCAGACAGTCGCCAGTGCGGCGCAGGAACAATCCTCGTCGGCCAGCGAACTGGCCGCTGCGGTCGAGGAATTGTCGGTCAGCATCACGCATACCGCCGATCAGACGCAAAGTTCCGAACAGGCTGCCGGCGAGACCCTGACTCGTGCCCAGCAGGGAATGGTCGCGGCGAGCGCGGTCAGCGCCGAGATGCGCAAGATCGCCAGCGAAACGGCCAGCGCCGAGGCCTTGATGGCCCAACTGGCGGGCAATGCACAGGAAATCGCCGGCATGGCCGGGGCAATTTCCGAGCTTGCCGAGCAGACCAACCTGTTGGCGCTCAACGCCGCTATCGAGGCGGCTCGTGCTGGCGAGGCCGGCCGCGGTTTCGCGGTGGTGGCCGACGAAGTGCGCAAACTGGCCGAAAAGTCGACGCAATTCACTGCCCGCATTGCCCAGACTGTTTCTTCGACCTCCTCGGGAACCGCCAGTGCCGCCGAGAACGCCAAGCAGATCGCCGCGCAGGCACGCGAAGCGGCGCGTCTGGCCGGCGAGGCGGAGGCTGCGTTGAAGGCGATCGCCGATGCTGGTCAGCTATCGGTGGAGGCCGCATCGGAAATCAGCAACGCTGCCCGCGAACAGGGGGTGACCAGCCATGCCATCGCCCAGGCGGTCGAGCGTGTCGCCAATCTGGCTGATTCGAACAGTCAGCAGGCAAGCGCCCTGCTCGGCGAAGTGCGGGCCCTGGAGAATGTCGCGCGCAGCCTGGAAGAAGGCGCCGCCCGTTTCCGCACCTGATGCTGGCCGGTTTCGACCCCGAACTCGGGCTGTGGGGGCTGGGCCTCTACAGCCTGCTGGCAGCCACCCTGCTACCCGGCGGTTCGGAGTTGGCCCTCTACGCTTTCCTGCAGTACGCGCCGACTCAGGTCTATCCAGCCCTGTTCGTGGCGACGCTCGGCAATACGCTGGGCGGCTTGGTTTCCTGGGCCTGTGGCCGCTTCCTGCCGCGCTGGCAACGCGTCGAGCGCTTGCCGCAGGTCGAACGTTTGCGTCGCTGGGGCGCCGCCGCCCTGCTCTTTTCCTGGTTGCCGCTGATCGGCGACGCCCTGTGCATTGCCGCCGGCTGGTTGCGTCTGTACTGGCTCCCCTGCGCGCTGTTCATGGCGATCGGCAAGTTCGCGCGCTATTGTTTGGTGGTGCTGGCGGCGGCAAACTGAATGAACCCGGAGCTCTCGCTCCGGTCTACCTGCCCCGCGTGTTGCGCCGCAATACGCTAAAATCCTTTTTTTGACAGATACCGGTTTGATCATGACCGCTCGCCTGCGCGAAATCCCGTACAACTACACCTCGTTTTCCGACCGCGAAATCGTCATCCGCCTGCTCGGTGCGGACAACTGGGCAGTGCTCGACGAACTGCGCGGCGAGCGCGTCACCGGCCGCTCGGCGCGCATGCTCTACGAGGTGCTGGGCGACATCTGGGTGGTCCAGCGCAATCCTTATTTGGAAGACGACCTGCTCGACAACCGGGAGCGGCGCGACGCGCTGGTCAGCGCCTTGCGCCATCGCCTGAAGGAAGTCGAAAAGCGCCGTGCCGAGAGCGAAGCAGAAGACCCCGATCGTTCGGAAAAGGTCCGTCGCCTGGTCGTCGCCGCGCAGCAGGCAGTGGATCGTTTCGAGACCCGCTTCGGCGAAACCATCGACCTGCGCCGCAAGGTGCTCAAGGTGCTGGGCAAGCACACCCGCCGCGACAACATCGCCTTCGACGGCCTGGCTCGCGTCTCGCACGTCACCGACGCCACCGACTGGCGTGTCGAATACCCCTTCGTCGTCCTCTACCCGGATACGGAGGAAGAGATCGGCCACCTCGTGCGCGGCTGTATCGAAGCCGGCCTGACCATCATCCCGCGTGGCGGTGGCACCGGCTACACCGGCGGCGCCGTGCCGCTGACGCCGCATTCGGCAGTGATCAATACCGAGAAACTGATTGATCTCGGTCCAGTCGAGGAACTGGTGTTGGCCGGCCATGAAACGCCGTACGCGACGATCCGCACCGGCGCCGGCGTCGTCACCGATCGCGTGTCCGAAGCCGCGTCGGCGGCCGGGCGCGTTTTTGCCGTGGACCCGACTTCCGCTTCGGCCTCCTGCATCGGCGGCAACATCGCGATGAACGCCGGCGGCAAGAAGGCCGTGCTGTGGGGCACCGCGCTCGACAACCTGGCCTGGTGGAAGATGGTC
>CAZFXO010000132.1:0-5292 GCA_964523045.1 uncultured Dechloromonas sp.
CGACGGCGTCGGCAAGTCGTCGCTGCTGGCCCTGCTCGCCGGGGCGCGCAAGATCCAGGTGGGGCAGGTCGAGGTGCTCGGCGGCAACATCGGCGAGCGGCGCTTCCGCAACAGCGTCCAGCCGCGCATCGCCTACATGCCGCAGGGGCTGGGCAAGAACCTTTACCCGACGCTGTCGGTGTTCGAGAACGTAGACTTCTTCGGTCGCCTGTTCGGCCAGGGCAAAAACGAGCGTGTTCGACGCATCGCCGAGTTGCTTGCCGCCACCGGCCTGACGCCGTTTGCCGAGCGTCCGGCGGCCAAGCTCTCGGGCGGCATGAAGCAGAAGCTTGGCCTCTGCTGCGCGCTGATCCACGACCCCGACCTGCTCATCCTCGACGAGCCGACGACCGGCGTCGATCCGCTGTCGCGCCGCCAGTTCTGGGAACTGATCGACCGCATCCGCGCCCGTCGGCCGGGCATGAGCGTGCTCGTCGCCACCGCCTACATGGAAGAGGCCGAGCGCTTCGACTGGCTGGTGGCGATGGACGCCGGGCGCGTCATCGGCACCGGCGCGCCGGCCGAACTGCGCGCGCGCACCGGCCAGGCGACGCTCGACGCCGCCTTCATCGCGCTGCTGCCCGAGGCGCGCCGCCAGGCGCACCGGGAACTGGTCATCCCGCCGCGCGTCGCCGATGGCGACGACTGGGCGATCGAGGCCGACGGCCTGGTCCAGCGTTTTGGCGAGTTCACCGCCGTCGACCGCGTCAGTTTCCGCATCGGCCGCGGCGAGATTTTCGGCTTCCTCGGCTCGAACGGCTGCGGCAAGACGACGACGATGAAGATGCTGACTGGCCTGCTGCCGCCCAGCGAAGGACAGGCGAAACTGTTCGGCCGGCCGGTCGACGCGCGCGACCTGGAAACGCGCAAGCAGGTCGGCTACATGTCGCAGTCGTTCTCGCTCTACGGCGAACTGACGGTGGCCGAGAACCTCGACCTGCACGCCCGCTTGTTCCACCTGCCGGATGCCCGCCGTATCGCCCGCATCGCCGAACTGAGCGAACGCTTCGGCCTCGCCGACTACGCCGACCAGGCAGCCGCCGACCTGCCGCTCGGCATCCGCCAGCGGCTGTCGCTGGCGGTGGCCGTGGTGCATGAACCGAAACTGCTGATCCTCGACGAGCCGACCTCCGGCGTCGACCCGGTCGCCCGCGACCAGTTCTGGGCGCTGCTGGTCGAACTGTCCCGCGGGCAGGGCGTCACCATTTTCATCTCGACCCACTTCATGAACGAGGCCGAACGTTGCGACCGCATCTCGCTGATGCACGCCGGCCGCGTCCTGGCCAGCGACACACCGGCGGCGTTGGTCGAACAGCGCGGTGCGGCGACGCTGGAAGCCGCCTTCATCGACTACCTGGAAGAAGCGACCGGCGCCCGCGCAGTGGCCAGCGAAAAAGCGCCGCCTGCGGTCGCCCCCGAAAACTCGCCAAAAACCGCCGTCGACCGCAAGCGCCGCAGCCTCTTTAGCTGGCGCCGCCTGTACGGCTACGCCTACCGCGAAACGCTGGAACTGCGCCGCGACCCGATCCGCCTCGCCTTCGCCCTGCTCGGCTCGGCGCTGCTCATGCTGGTGCTCGGCTTCGGCATCTCGCTCGACGTCGAAGGCCTGCGCTTTGCCGCGCTCGACCGCGACCAGTCGCCGGAAAGCCGCGCCTACATCGAGAACATCGCCGGCTCGCGCTACTTCATCGAGCAACCGCCCATCCTCGACGACCTCGACCTCGACCGCCGCATGCGCAACGGCGAACTGGCGCTGGCGGTGGAGATTCCGGCCGGCTTCGGGCGCGACCTGCGGCGCGGCCACTGGCCCGAAGTCGGCCTCTGGGTCGACGGTGCCATGCCCTATCGCGGCGAAACCGTGCGCGGCTACGCCGAAGGCATGCACCTCCTCTACGTGCAGCGCCTGATCCGCGAAAACACCGGCGTCGAAAGCACCTACCCGGCCAACATCGTCTCGCGCTTCCGCTACAACCAGGACGTGAAGAGCATCTACGCCATGGTGCCGGCGGTGATTCCCATCCTCCTCGTCTTCATCCCGGCCATCCTTATGGCGCTCGGCGTGGTGCGCGAAAAGGAACTCGGCTCGATCACCAACCTCTACGTGACGCCGGTCAGCCGCCTCGAATTCCTGCTCGGCAAGCAACTGCCCTACGTTGCCGTGTCGCTGATCAGCTTCCTCGTCCTCGTCGCGCAGGCACGCTGGGTGTTCCAGGTGCCGCTCAAGGGCAGCTTTGCCGCGCTGGCGTTCGGCGCCACGCTCTACGTCATCGCCACCACCGGCGTCGGCCTGCTCATCTCGACCTTTACCAAGACCCAGATTGCCGCGCTGTTCGGCACCGCCATCCTGACCATCCTGCCCACCGTCAGCTTCTCCGGGCTGACCACCCCGGTCGGCGCGCTCGAAGGCGTCAGTTACTGGATCGGCCAGCTCTTCCCGGCCAGCTACTTCCTGGTCATCAGCCGCGGTGTCTATACCAAGGCGCTTGGCCTGGCCGACCTGCTGCCGCAGTTCCTCGCGCTGGCCGCCTTCATCCCGGTGCTCACCGCGCTCTCCGTGGCGTTGCTGAAGAAGCAGGAAGACTGACCATGCGCCTGCCCAGCCTCGCCAACATCTACCGCCTCGGCCTCAAGGAACTGAAGAGCCTGTGGGCCGACAAGACCCTGCTCGTGCTCATCTGCTGGGCCTTCTCCGGCGCCATCTACACCGCCGCCACCGGCGTCTCGCAGGAACTGCACAACGCCCCGCTGGCCGTCGTCGACGAAGACCGTTCGCCGCTTTCGCAGCGCATCGTCGATGCCTTCTACCCGCCTTTCTTCCGCCCGCCCGAGCGCATCGAACTGGCCGCCATGGACCCCGGACTGGACGCCGGTCGCTACAACTTCGCGCTGGTCATCCCGGCCAACTTCCAGCGCGACCTGCGCGCCGGCAAGGTGCCCGACCTGCAACTCAACATCGACGCGACGATCATGAGCCAGGCCTTCATCGGCGCCACCTACATCAAGCGCATCGCGCTCGGCGAAATCAACGAATACCTCACCGGCACGCGCGACGAAAGCGCCGGCCCGGTGCGCCTCGTCACTCGCGTCCGCTTCAACCCCAACCTCAAGGGCTTCTGGTTCGGCGGCGTCATGGAAGCGATCAACAACGTCACCATGCTGACCATCATCCTGGTCGGCGCCGCCTTCATCCGCGAACGCGAGCACGGCACCGTCGAGCACCTGCTGGTCATGCCGCTCACCCCGTTCGAGATCATGCTCGCCAAGATCTGGGCCAACGGGCTCGCCGTGCTGGTCGGCGTTGCCTTCGCGCTGGCGGTGATGGTCGAACGCGTGCTGCAGGTGCCGATTGCCGGTTCGCTGCCGCTCTTCCTCGCCGCCGCCGCCTGCTACCTGTTCGCCGCCGCGTCGATCGGCATCTTCCTCGGCACGCTCGCCCGCTCGATGCCGCAGTTCGGCCTCCTCGTCATCCTCGGCATCATCCCGCTGCTCATGCTCTCCGGCGGCATCTCCCCGCGCGAAAGCATGCCGCAGGCCGTGCAGGACCTGATGCTTGCCGCCCCCACCACCTACTTCGTCCGCCTCGCCCAAGGCATCCTCTACCGTGGCGCCGGCCTGGAAATCGTCTGGCGCGACCTCGCCGCGATGACCGCCATCGGCGCCGTCTTCTTCGCCATTGCGCTGGTCAGGTTCCGCGATGCGGTGACGCGGAATCAGGGGTGAGGGGGGCGTCAAGCCGCCGCCTGCCGCGAGTAAGTACCTGACCAGCCGATGCCCCGATTACGACGAACCTGCCGGGGGCATGACAAGCCATGCTTGCTCGAACAGTGCCTGAAACAGACAGAAACCGTGGCAGGTTTCCAACTTTCCGAAACTCGTCGCCCCATCCTCCTGAGATGGTGAGGTCTATGAAAGCCTGGAATCACCCCACCCACTCGACATAAAATCCCGCCGTCCTGATGCTGTCGTGCATGTACAAGCAAGCTGGAGCAGTAATGCAAAGAGACTGCTACAAGGAATGTTTCGTGGAGTTCATGCACCGCCCCCTAAAATCCGCCAAGTTATTGAAACAACATGAATCTGGTTTTTTATGCAGCCTATGCGACGGGTTCCTTTTCGTCGGTTAGGTTCCACATTTAACGTTATGCATCTTTACGTTGGGACAGAGAATGGAAATGTTTTTCTTCGGTAACGATGCCAAGATCACCATGGATACATTAATTGCTCTGGTTGCCCTTGTCGTATCTGTTGTGTCCCTTGGTGCGTCGATTCTGGTACAGGTCCTTCCGACCAATTGTCACCGCTACAGTGAAGACACATGCAGCGGGAAATGAAGCAATTACCTACGACTTGGTTCTACTAAACTCTGGGACTATTCCGGCTAAGGATATAAGCATTGTTGCGAACGACTCTTCCCTTGCGTCAGCACTCGGCGGCGACGCAACGCCGGAACACAGACGAATGTGGCTTGCTTGTTTTACTGATGAAATAGTCATTCCGATACTGCATAACGGAGATCGGGTCTCTTGTTCTTTTGGAATGACAAAAGGAAGCGATATGGGGTTTTGGAAGTACAAGACATCAATTTCTATAGTCATCAAGTATTCAGGATGGTTCGGACTCAAATACGAGCAACCTCAGGAGCTTAGAATTGTTGATTCACATAGCTTTACGGGATTTATGTGGGCAAAGCCCGATGCGTAATGGAAAAAGAATGGAAAAAGGGGCCGTGCTCAATTTTCGCACGTTATGAGACTCAGGATTGATGATAACATGGATAAAAAAATAATTATTTGGATCGGCTTGGGTATATTGATTTCGTTTTGTGGTCAAAAAAACATAAAAGCGGATATTTTAAATTCCAGTGAAAGAGAGGTTGTTGCACCCGATGGTAATGCTTACACCTTGAGTCAGACTAATTTGCCAGACAAGTGGGGGCCTTTAGTTACTATTGTGCTTAATAAGCCGGTCGATGTTGCTGAACTGCCTCGCGACAATATTAACGAGTTTCTTGAAAATATTTCAATTGAAGAGTGCGGGGCAATCAATCGAAAGCCTAGCGTGGAAAATATTATTTCTTCTTCGAATCCAAGCGTGCATCGCTATAAACATGATGGCATTGATCGTGTTGCATGGAGTTATACTTTTTACTGCGTTCGATAGACGGCCCGTCGCGTTGCGCATTAATCGTCCCGGATTTTGTATTAACCCGGCAATCCAATAGGTTCATTACGCGGCATATTGGATTTTCTGGTG
>CAZFXO010000133.1:0-5284 GCA_964523045.1 uncultured Dechloromonas sp.
TGAAACGATAAAACTTCAGAACGTCGCTTGCGGAAAACGGGGAAGCCCTTGTAGTTGAACGTCTGCTACCGTCGGGCCGCGATTTCCGCTTTGGGTCGTGAGCCGTCCCCATTGACGCTTCCTGCACAGCAAAAAAACAACACGGACCTGAGCACATCATCCGCCTGGCCGATATCCAGAGAAAACCTGAGTAAGTCTGTGGATAACCCAATAAAAAGCCCGGCGATCAAGGTGATGCCGGGCTGATTCGTTTTTGGGCGGAATCAGGCCGCCAATTCCCGTAAAACTTCCGGATGCGCTTGCGCCACCCGCAGCAAGGTTTTTGCCACACCGGAAGGCTCGCGGCGACCCTGCTCCCATTCCTGCAAGGTACGCACCGATACCCCCATCAGTTCGGCGAACTGCGACTGCGATAGCCGGGAAGTCAAGCGGGCCTTGGCAACTGGCGATTCCACCACCCGGCCATCCCGGCTCACCACTGACACCCGACCGAGCTTGCCTGCCTGCATTTCGCGGGCGGCTTCCCGCAACTCGGCATCCAGATCGCGCCCGGCATCGCGGGCCATCAATTCAGCTTCATTCAATTTCGGCATGATCAGCCAGCTCCCGTAAAAGATTCAGCGTCGCCGCAGAAATGTTCTCCTGTACTGAAATAATCCTTCGCGTAGCGGGTGAAGATGGGGAGTTCGATGAAGGTGTGCATGCGGGGATTATACGTCTTTGACGTATGCCATTAATCCTTGCGAACACCGTACTCGGCAACCAGCAATACCACGCACAGCCCGGAACTACAAAAGGAGAACCACAAGGTAGCGCTTCGCCGCCGAGGCTCCCTCGGGAACCTCCCTACCCCGCTAGCACCACGCGGGGCACGGCCACGCTGGCGTCATGACTTGCGCTTCCACACCGTCACCTCGCTCATGGTGTGCTGGTGCTTGCGGCGGGTTTCGCGGATGACGAAGGGGACGGCTTGCGGTCCTTCGATGAGGGTGAAGCTGGCGCCGAGGATGTCCTTCAGACCGTCGAGCGTGGTGTAGGATTCGCCGTCCTTCTTGTAGCCGCCGATCCATTCCTCGCGCTTGGTGTATTCCTCCAGCCAGGTGTAGGGCGACGCCAGCACCAGCAGGCCGGCGGGGTTGAGGCGGGCGGCGACGCTGTCGAGGAAGCGGCGCGGGGCGTACAGGCGGTCGATCAGGTTGGCGGCGAGGATGAGGTCGAAGCCGCCGAAGATGTCCTTCAGATTGCATGCGTCGCCCTGCCAGAACGCCACCCGGTCGGCCGTTTCGGCGAGGCCCAGGCGGTCCAGGCGGCGCTCGTGGTAGCTGACCAGTTCGCCTTCGTCGGGCAGGGTGTAGCGCACGGCACCGGTTTCCTGCAGACGGATGGCGACCTGGATGAAGCGGGCCGAGAAGTCGATGCCGACGACCTGCTCGAACACCCGCGCCAGTTCGAAGCTGGCGCGGCCGGTGGCGCAGCCGAGGTCGAGGGCGCGCACCGGCGCGCCGTTGCCGTGGCGGCGGTGCGCGGCGATGGCGAGTTCGGCCATTGCCCGGGGGAAGTTGGGCACGCCGAAGGCCGGGTCGCCGTAATGGAATTCGGCGTACTGCGAGACCATGGCGTCGGTCTCGTAAGCGGACACCGGGTTGCTCACCGGCATCTCGGTCGCCACGTAGCGGAAGCCGGCATGCTGGAAGAAGTGGCGCCGGAAGGCGTAGCGCGAGGCAGCGCGGGATTCGTTGCCGGTGGCGATCCAGCTGCCGCCCTTGATGATGTTGTGGCGCTCGTCGAAGGTCGGGCTGGTGAAATCGTCGTAGATCGGATGCACCGCGAAGCCGTCGAAGGGATAGGTCGGCGTTTCGCACCATTGCCAGACATTGCCGACGACATCGAACAGTTCGCCGTGGGCGAAGCGGTTCACCGGGCAACTCGAGGCCCAGTGATCAAGATGCAGGTTGGCGGCGGCCGGCGCGTCGGGCGGCACATCGGAGAGCTGCACATGGTCGTGGATGCGATGCCATTCGTCCTCGCTCGGCAGACGCAGCGGCTGGCCGCTCTGTTCGGATTTCCAGCGGCAGAAAGCGCGCGCTTCCAGGCAGTTGGTTTCCACCGGCCAGTCCCAGGGCATGGGCACTTCTTCGGCGAGCAGGCGCAGCTTCCAGCCGCCCGGCACGCTGGCGTCGGCTACCCAGAAAGTGGGATGGGTCGCCCGGGCAAAACGCTTCCAGGCGGCGCCCTCCTCGTCCCAGTAGCGGTCGTCGGCATAGGCGCCGGCAGCGACGAACTCGCGGAACTCGCCGTTGCTGACCAGATGGCGGGAGGCCTGGAAGGCCGCGACATCCGCCTGGTGCTGGCCGTATTCGTTGTCCCAGCCGTAGAACGGATCGCTCAGGGCGCGACCGAGCACGACCCGGCCGCCGGGAATATCGACCAGCGCATTGACCGGCGCCGGGCCGCTGGCGCGGCAGGGGGCCCAGGCCGGGTGCGGCTTGACGTAGCGCAGGGCGTGCTGGCGCATCAGCACGGAAGAGGTTTCGAGGTGGATGCGTTCGTGCTCGATCCCCATCAGCACCGCCCAGAACGGATCGTTCCAGCCGATGGGCAGCGCGAAGGGCGTATGGCGGATGACGCCATCGATGACTTGCCGCGCCTGTCGGCGGTAGGCGCGCACCTCGTCGACCGTCGGCCAGTCGTAGCGGGCGTCGTCGAGATCGTCCCAGCTCATTTCATCGACGCCGATGGCGAACATGGATTCCAGGCGCGGGTCGATGCGCTGGTCGATCAGGCCGGCGAGCAGAAACTTGTTGATGAAGAAGGTGGCGGTATGGCCGAAGTAGAAAATCAGCGGGTGACGCAGGCTGATCGGCTTTGTGTAATACGCCTCGTCGCAGCTCAGCACCTCGAACAGCGATTCGTAGCGGTCAAAGGTGGCGTGGAAATAGCGCAGCAACTCGGCGCGTTTGGCTTCGCCATCGCTCCCGGCCAGACAGGGGGTGCGCGGGAATCGGGAAATCTCGGCGGCGCTGCGTTCGGAGGGGGAATTCATGGAAGCACGACCCGGGACGGTTGGATGACAGCGCCAGTTTATGGGCAGACTCGGCGCTGGCAAAGTGCGCGTCCTGGCTTCCCGCGAAGATTTCCGCGCCAGGCAAATTCGGGAGATCGCGCTGGCGATGCGGCAAAGGACGGCGATGCGTCATCCCTGCCGACCCGGTTGCGGTGAAGCGAGCCCGCCCGGCCCGCTCCTGGCGCTCCGCCGGAATTCAGCGCTGGCGCGACTTGCCCGACTTCGGCAGCGGCTTGCGCGCCCGTTGGCCGGGGCGCGACTGGGTTTCGGCTTTCGGCTTGGGCATCAGCAGGTTGGCGGCGGGGCCGGCGGCGGCGGCGCGGTGCGACTGGAGGGCGGCCTGCCAGGGTGCGGCGTCGATGGCGACGGGGATTTCCGGCGTCGTCGCGGTGTAGCCGGCGAGCAGGTTGCGCAGCGCGGCCAGGCGTTGGGCGTTGTCGCCACGTGCCGGCAGGGCTTCGATCAGTTTTTCGGCGGCGGGGGCCAGGCCGACGCCATCGTCGCTGCCGGCGATCAGGCCGGCGCCATCGAGACTGGCAAAGGCGGTGGCGAACTCGGCGGCGCTGGGCAGGCTGCTCTGGATCAGTTCAACCGCGGCGACGATGGCAGCCGGTTCGGCCGGCCGGCGCTTGGCGGCGAGCGAGACGGCCAGCAGGAGAAGCAGTTCGTGATCGTGGATGGGGGACATGGAAAACCTTTGCTGAAAATGGCGCTGCTCGGAACTCGACTCGCTGCCGGACCCGACAGTGTAGCGTTTGCTTGCCCCGGCACGCAGCCGATTTGGCGGAATTCTGCGCATTCCTTGGTATTCCTGGCGCTCTTCCCGGCTCATTGCCGCATCTGCGCGCTGATTTTCCTGCAGGTAGTCGTTGCCGATATGCGCGGCGTCGCTGATCAGACTGTTATCGTCCGCTGCCGATGTTCGAGATCGCCCAGGCCATGGGCGTTTCCCTCATTAGCATTCCGGCCTGGCTGGAGCCCTGGCTTGTCAAAACACATGGATTTTTCGTGGGCCGCGAATGGCATATTTATTCGCCGATGGTATTATGCCTTGCGCATTTTTTACCCAATTCAACGCATTCGCGGAAAGAATCATCATGGGATCGATCGTTCACACCATACCAGACATACCTGACGCCAACCTCATCTATGACGAAAATGAGACACGACAGATTCTCAAGTTCTTCTGGCCGAATTTTTCTGAAGTCATCGACACCATGACCATCACCAATGACACCCGCCGACTTGCACAAACGGCATTGATTGCGGCGATTGATGGTTCATATGCGATGGGATATGTGAGCGCACTTTGGGACACGATGACGCACGCTGTCACGCGGAACAACCGGAACATCCTGGCCTTGGCAAGACGCCTGGCGCGCAACTTCATACGTCATTGGTGGCGGCATACGCAAGAGCGAGATCTAGCGGATGTACAGATTTACGAAAACGTTCGGCTAGACATCTCGCGCAACCTGCGCCGGCGACTCGATACTTTCATTGAGAGCGCGGCACTCAAGCCCGACACGACGACCGTCACTCTGGCGTAGCAAGAAACCACATGAATATGAAACGCGCAATACGCTGGGGGGTCGGCCTTATTGCGGTCGCAGTCATTGGACTCTACGGGGAATATGTCCGCGAGAAACTGCTGTTATCTCCGTCGCTGTTATTGGCATGCGCGGACGTAGAACGCGAACCAGGCGCATGGACGTGCCGACAGATACTGCTGCGCCGAACGTTCACGACCGAGGAAATCGCGCAGTTGAATCGCGATGGCGGCGCACTGTTTCCCGTCCTGGCAGAAAATCCGGCGTTAGCAGAGGAAATGCTCGCCTTGTTCATTGAACGCGGTGTCGACGTCAATGCGGGAGAAGAAAAGGTACGGCACTGGACTGCGCTACATGCGATGGCCATTGAAGGCGATCTGGCGCGCGTCCAGTTGTTGCTGCGCCATGGTGCTCGCGCCGACTTGCAGGACTCGAACGGCATGACCGCGTTGGACTTCGCCCGCAAGAAGCTGGAGGAGCTACCAAGCGATCCTGGACGCAAGGAAATCGTCCGCCTGCTCGAAGAAGCCGCATCACGCCGGGCGGGCTGAAGACTCACGTTTGTCGTAGTCGAGACATTGGGCGCTTGACTCGGTCAAACCCCTTGTCCGTTTCTTTAAGGAAACGCTGAACAATTCACCGAGCCCTGGAGAATGAAGCAGGTGAAGGT
>CAZFXO010000134.1:0-5283 GCA_964523045.1 uncultured Dechloromonas sp.
TCCGGCACGTCCGGGTTCTTCTTCTGCGGCATGATCGACGAGCCGGTGCAGAAGCGGTCGGCAATCTGGATGAAGCCGACGCGCGGGCTCATCCACATCACCAGTTCTTCCGACAGGCGGCTGATGTGCATCATCAGCAGCGCGCAGGCGGCGGTGAATTCGATCGCGAAGTCGCGATCCGACACGGCGTCGAGCGAGTTCTCGCAGACGGCCTCGAAGCCGAGCTGGTCGGCGACGTATTCGCGGTCGATCGGGTAGGTCGTGCCGGCCAGCGCGGCGGCGCCGAGCGGCAGGCGGTTGACCCGCTTGCGGGCATCGGCGAAGCGTTCGGCATCGCGCCCGAACATCTCGAAATAGGCCAGGACATGGTGGCCGAAAGTCACCGGCTGCGCTACCTGCAGGTGGGTGAAGCCGGGCATCGGCGTCGCCGCTTCCTTTTCGGCGAGGTCGACCAGCGCGCTGCGGAAAGCCTTGAGCAGCATCTGGATGTCGTCGATCGCGTCGCGCAGGTAGAGGCGGATGTCGGTCGCCACCTGGTCGTTGCGCGAGCGGCCGGTGTGCAAACGTTTGCCAGCGTCACCGACGAGCGCGGTGAGGCGCTTCTCGATGTTCAGATGCACGTCTTCCAGGTCGATCGACCATTCCAGTTGGCCGGACTCGATCTCCTCGCTGACCTGCGCCATGCCGCGCTCGATGTCGGCCAGATCCTGGGCGCTGATGATGCCCTGGCGGGCGAGCATCCGGGCGTGCGCGAGCGAGCCCCGGATGTCCTGGCGCCACATGCGCTGGTCGAAATCGACCGAGGCCGTGTAGCGTTTGACGAGATCGGAGACCGGCTCGGAGAAGCGGCCGGCCCAGGTGTATTGGTTGGCGTTGGAAGTCATGACTTGGGTCTACAATGGGGCGCGAAACGAGATGAGGAATTCGGTTGAATCCGCAAGAAGAATGACAAGTATACGGCACTTTCCGGCGACCCAGCCGCTGCCCGACTGGCGCAACTTCGGCGTCATGCTGCGCGTTCTGCTCGGCATCAACGTGCTCGCCGCTGTCGCCGCGCTCATCCAGTCGCCGGACCTGGCAAGCTGGGCCGAGCGTTTCGTCGATATGGCGTCGGTGGTCGAACCGTTGCTGCTGATCGGTCTCGCCGTCCTGTCGCTATGCCGCGACCTGCTCTGGCGCCTGCGCCTGCGCGTCGGCCAGGCCTGCGTGCTGGCGCTGGCCGGCGGGCTGGCGGCGGCACTTTTCGCCTACGGACATTCGCTGCACCTGGTCGAGGCCGGGGCGGTCACTCGCGGCAGCCTGCTCGCCATGACGGCAACCGGGATGTTGCTGCTCTATTTCGAACTGCGCTCGCGGGCGTTGTCGCCGGCCCAGGCCGAGGCGCGGCTGGCGGCGCTGAACGCGCGGATTCGGCCGCATTTCCTGTTCAATTCGCTGAATGCTGTCCTGTCGCTGATCCGGGCCCGGCCGCAGGAGGCCGAGGCGGCGCTGGAAGCGCTGTCCGACCTGTTCCGGGCGGCGATGCGCGATCCCTCGGAGCGGGTCAGTCTGGCCGACGAGATTGCCCTCGGCCGGCAATATCTGCAACTGGAACAACTGCGCCTGGGCGAGCGCCTGGCAGTCGATTGGCAGATCGGCGAAATGGCGCTCGACCTGCCGATTCCGCCGCTGATGCTGCAGCCGCTGTTGGAGAACGCGGTGCGCCACGGCATCGAGCCGCTGCCCGAAGGCGGCACCGTGGTCGTCGGCCTGGACCGGCGCGGCGACGAACTGCTGGTGCGCATCGCCAACCCGACCGCCGGTCGGTCGGCCGCTGCCGCCGGTAACCAGATGGCATTGCTCAACATCCGCGAACGCCTGGCGCTGTATTACGATCTCGAGGCTCGGCTGGAGACCGAGATTGACGATCATCACTACGAAGTCCGCATCGTGCTGCCATGCCAACGCAAACCCCGCTGAAAATCCTCCTGGTCGACGACGAGCCGCTGGCCCGCGAGCGCTTGCGCATCCTGCTCGGCGACATTGCCGGGCAGTGCCCGAGCGAGATTGTCGGCGAAGCGGCAAACGGCCTGCAGGCGCTCGAACAACTGGAGAGGCTGGCAGTCGATGTGGTGCTCAGCGATATCCGCATGCCGGCGATGGACGGCATCGAACTGGCTTCGCATCTCGGGCGTTTGGCGAATCCGCCGGCGGTGATCTTCACCACCGCCTACGACAATTACGCGGTGCAGGCCTTCGATCTCAATGCCGTCGATTACCTGATGAAGCCGGTGCGCGCCCAGCGCCTGCTGACGGCGCTGCAGAAACTGCCCGGGACGCGGCCCGATCCCGCCGTGCTGGCCGGTATCGGCCAGGCGGTGCGGGGCGGCGGGCGCACC
The DNA here is from genome assembly GCA_964523045.1 of uncultured Dechloromonas sp. Classification (GTDB taxonomy): domain Bacteria; phylum Pseudomonadota; class Gammaproteobacteria; order Burkholderiales; family Rhodocyclaceae; genus Azonexus. The sequence goes on from CAZFXO010000134.1 coordinate 2,379, forward strand.
CATCTCTCCTGTCACGAACGCGGTCGCCTGTTGCTGGTGCCGGTCGAGGAAGTGCTGTATTTCCGCGCCGACCTCAAGTATGTCGCGGCGCGCACGGTCGAGCGCGAATACCTGCTCGACGAATCGCTGACCCATCTCGAGAACGAGTTTCCCGAGCAGTTCCTGCGCCTGCACCGGGCGGTGCTGGTGGCGCGGCGGGCGATCGCCGGTTTTGAGAAGGCGGCCGGCGACGACGCCGAAGCCTACGGCTGGGCGCTGCTGCGCGGTGTATCGGAGAAGTTGCCGGTCAGTCGCCGCCAGTGGGTGGCGGCGAAGGGCGGGCTGGGGAATCCGGTTTAGGCGCTGATCGCGTGCGGCGACGCCGGTTGCTCGGCGGCCGGTTTCGCGTTGCGCCGGGGAATGCCCTGTTCGTCGAGCAGGCGCTCGATGCGGAAGAAGACTTCCTGGCGGTTGAAGGGTTTCTTCATGAAATCGTCGGCGCCGATGCGGGTGCCGAAGAACTGTTCCATCGCCTGTTCGTTGCCGCTCATCATGATCACCGGCGTGTCGCGCGTCTGCGCATCGCGGCGGATGGCGCGCAGCGCGGCGAAACCGTTCATGCCCGGCAGCATGATGTCGAGGAAGACCAGTTGCGGGCGCTTCTCCTGCAACTGGACGAGGCCGCTTTCGGCGTCGAAGCATTCAATGGTATCGAGACCGGCCGAGCGCAGGAACTTGCGCAACACGGCGACCACGGTCTTGGAATCGTCGATGATCAGCACGCAGGTGCCCGGCGGTGGGTCGACCCGCGGCCGCTGCCGTCTTTCCACAGGCATCGGGACCACCTTGGCGACCGGTTCCGGTGCGCGGGCGGGACGCCCGAAGAGAGATTTCAATTGATCCAGGATGCCCATGAATGTTCTCCGCTTGGTTCTATTCCGACGATCTGCCCGGGCTTTCCGGCGGTGAACGGAACAGTTCCGTTTGCCGGGAGCAACGCCGATTCATGTCGTATGCATTTGACCACGGGGGGCGTGGCAAGTCTAGTGCTTTTTCCCGCTGGGCTCTAGTCGATGGCGGCGGGCGTTGGCAAAGCGGCTGGCCGCCGCGACAGCCGTCGGCATAGCTGCTCGCTCAGCCACAGGGCGCCATAGCTGACATACCAGGCAAAAACCACGTCCGAGAGAAAGTGCGCGCTGACCGCGATGCGCGCCAAGCCGGTGCATGCCGTCGCGACGATGGCGAGGAGTAGCCAGGGCAGGCGTCGTCTGCGCCGCCAGCCGGGGGCCAGGAGCAGGAAGGCGGTGGTCGCCGCGTGACCGCTGATGAAGGCGCAATTGCCCTCGCATTGGCCGGCCGGCAGAAAGGCCGGGGTGAACGTCCGCGTGCCGCCAAAGGGTGCGATGTCCGAAGGCCGGGCGCGTTCCGTCAGCGTCTTGATCGCTTCCACGCCGACGACCGGGCCGAGTAAGGCGGCGACGAGCAGGAAGGCGACGCTGTCGCGAGTCGCGGGCGGCACGAAATTCGGTCGCAAGCGGCCGATCAGCGCCACGAGGATGAGCAGCACGAGCACACTGCGGCCGATGCGTGGCACCCACAAGTTGGGCAAGGCGGGCCAGAAATCGCTGCTGTTGTAGCGCCAGATGCCACTGCCGGCATAGAAGAGGCGACTGACGGCCAGGTCGATCTCGGGGCGGGCGACGAACAGGATCGCCAGCAGGAGACCGATGCCGAGGATCAGGCGGTACTCAAGGCTTCTGGAAGTCATCGAGCAGGTAAACCTCCAGTTGGCGCGTGGTCTTCGGACCGCGCGACTCGGTGCTGAGACTGACGAGGTGTTCGTGGCGGGCGAAGCGGCTGGCGATATCGCTTGGCAGGGCGGCGGTGGAAAGGTAGAGCAGTGGCGCGCCGGGCGGCAGCGTTAGCGACTGGGTCAGTTCGTAGTGATCATGCACGCTGCCGTCGGGGTTCCAGCGGGCAACGGACAAGTGTCGATCGCGCAGTTCGTATTGCAGGTGGGCGATCAGCGTGCGGTTGCCGGCAACCGGAATCGCTTGCGGGTAGGCGTCGAGCCAGGGTTCGAGTTGCCGCGCCAGGCGGTCCCAGCCAATGACCTGGGCGTAAGGGGTCGGCGGGTTGGCGCCAAAAGCACGCAGTACCGCGCTGCCGTGGTAGATGAAGGCGCCGATCGCGACGTTGAGCACGACAGCGGCCGTCAGCCAGCGCTGCCGGCCGCTGTCGCGCAGCCAGAGGACGGCGAGGATCGTTGCCGGGACGAAGGCCGGTGCGGCCCAGTTGGCGTTGGCCTTGCCGCTGTAAGCCTGGGCGACGGCAAGCAGCCATAACGGGAGGGCGAAGCAGAGCAGCAGGCGGGCGAAGTCGCCGGCTGGCGTGCGCTGGCGAGCCGACGGCAGGGCGGCGATGAAGGCCGCGCCAAGCAGCGGGCCGAAGCAGCCCCATTGGCTGGCGACGAACTCGAGCAGCGCGAGCGGGCCGCCGCCGTCGCGCTCGACGGTGATCTTTGCCGTGTGGCGCAGGGTCGGGAAATCGTGCTGGATGTTCCACCAGAGATTCGGCGCCAGGCACAGCAGCGCGAGGCCGGCGGCCAGCCAGGGGCCGGGCCGGGCCAGTCGCTGACGTTCGCAGAGCAGCAGATGGAGCAGTGCCGAGAGCAGGCCGGCCAGCATCGTGTACTTGCTCAGCAGGCCGGCGCCGCAGACCAGACCGAGCAGCAGCCAGCGCCAGAGCCGGTCGTCGCGCAGGGCATCGACGTAGAGGCGCAGCATCGCGCTCCAGGCCAGGACGAGCAGCGCGTCGGTGGTGACAGCGAGGCCCAGCCAAGCGAAGATCGGCAGGCTCAGGACGGCCAGCGCGCACCACCAGGCGGTGCGCACGTCGCGGACATCGCGGACCAGCCCGTAGACGA
>CAZFXO010000135.1:0-5217 GCA_964523045.1 uncultured Dechloromonas sp.
CCCATGGATTTCGTCGGTTTCACCCTGCGCAACAATCTCTTCGTTGCACCCATGGCGGGTGTCACCGATCGCCCCTTCCGCCAGTTGTGCAAGAAGCTGGGCGCCGGACTGGCGGTGTCCGAGATGGTGACCTCGAACTCGCTGCTCTACGGCAGCGCCAAGACGCTGCGCCGGGCCAACCACGTCGGCGAAGTGGCGCCGATCTCGGTGCAGATCGCCGGCGCCGACCCGAAGATGATGGCCGAAGCGGCGAAACACAACGTCGATAACGGCGCCCAGATCATCGACATCAACATGGGTTGCCCGGCCAAGAAGGTGTGTAACGTGATGGCCGGTTCGGCGCTGATGCAGGACGAAACGCTGGTCGGCCGCATTCTCGACGCCGTCGTCGGCGCCGTGCCGGACACCCCGGTGACGCTCAAATTCCGCACCGGCTGGAACCTGGCCAACAAGAACGCGCCGACCATCGCCCGCATCGCCGAGAGCGCCGGCGTGCGCGCCGTCGCCATCCACGGCCGGACGCGCTGCCAGCAATACACCGGCGAAGCCGAATACGACACCATCGCCATGGTCAAGACGCTGGTGAACATCCCGGTGATCGCCAACGGCGACATCACGACCCCGGAAAAGGCGAAGTTCGTCCTCGACCATACCGGCGCCGACGGCCTGATGATCGGCCGCGCCGCGCAGGGCCGGCCCTGGCTGTTCCGCGAGATCGAGCACTACCTGAAGACCGGCGAGCACCTGCCGCCGGCCAGCGTCGCCGAGATCCACGGCATCCTCCTCGCCCACCTCGAAGACCTTTACGACTTCTACGGGCTGGAAACGGGCGTCAAGGTCGCCCGCAAGCACATCTCCTGGTACACCAAGGGCCTGGTCGGTTCGGCCGCCTTCCGCCGGGAGATGAACACCTTGCCGACCATCGAACAACAGAGGCAGGCGGTCGACGAATTCTTCCGCCACCAGGCTGCAGCAGGGGAACACCTGCATTACGAAACGACGGACCATCAGGATAGGGAGGCGTTGGCAGCATGAGCCAACATGACTTGGGGCGGTGCGTGATCAACGCACTGGAGCAGTATTTCCGGGACCTCGACGGCGAAAAGCCGGCGGCAATCTACGACATGGTCCTGAAGAGCGTCGAAAAACCGATGCTTGAACTGGTGCTGGCCAAGGCCGGCACCAACCAGACGCTGGCGGCGGAGATGCTGGGCATCAACCGCAACACCCTGCGCAAGAAACTCACCGAACATCAACTTCTGTAAATCGCCATGACCATCAAGCAAGCGCTGATTTCCGTCTCCGACAAGACGGGTGTACTCGAATTCGCCCAGGGCCTCGCCGCCCAAGGCGTCAAGCTGCTGTCCACCGGCGGCACCGCCAAGATGCTGCGCGATGCCGGCCTCGCCGTCACCGAAATCGGCGACTACACCGGCTTCCCGGAAATGCTCGACGGCCGCGTCAAGACGCTGCACCCGAAGGTGCATGGCGGCATCCTCGCCCGTCGCGACCTGCCGGAGCACCTGGCAACCATCGCAGAGCATGGCATTCCGACCATCGACCTGGTCTGCGTGAACCTCTACCCCTTCGCCGCCACCATCGCCAAGGCCGGCGTGACGCTGGCTGACGCCATCGAGAACATCGACATCGGCGGCCCGGCCATGGTCCGCTCTTCGGCCAAGAACTACGCCGGCGTCGCGATCGTCACCGATCCGGAAGACTACGCTCCGCTGCTCGACGAAATGAAGGCCAACGGCGGCGCCCTGCAACTGGGCACCCGCTTCAACCTGGCCAAGAAGGCGTTCACGCACACTGCCCGCTACGACAGCATGATCGCCAACTGGCTGACCGGCCTCGACGAAGGCGCGGAAGCCCAGCCGGAAGCCGCCGCGCCGGTCCCGGCCGTCTTCCCGGCCAAGCTGCAACTGGCCTTCGACCGCGTCGAAACCCTGCGTTACGGTGAAAACTCGCACCAGTCCGCGGCCTTCTACCGCGACACCATCGCCCTGCCGGGCAGCATCGCCAATTACACCCAGTTGCAGGGCAAGGAACTGTCCTACAACAACATCGCCGACTCGGATGCTGCCTGGGAATGCGTCAAGGCCTTTGAAGCGCCGGCCTGCGTCATCATCAAGCACGCCAACCCCTGCGGCGTGGCGGTCGACAGCAAGCTGCTGCGCGCCTACGAAAAGGCCTTCCTGACCGATTCGACCTCGGCCTTCGGCGGCATCATCGCCTTCAACGGCGAAGTCGGCATCGACGTGGTCAAGGCGATGAACGAGCGCAAGCACTTCGTCGAAGTGCTGATCGCCCCGTCCTTCACCGCCGAAGCCAAGGCTGCGCTGGCCGCCAAGCAGAACCTGCGCGTGCTCGAAGTGCCCATGGGTGAAAACCCGGGCCGCGACCTCAACAAGCTCGAACTGAAGCGCGTCGGCGGCGGCCTGCTGGTGCAGACCGCCGACGACTTCACCGCCCAGGTCAAGGATCTGAAGGTGGTCACCAAGGTCCAGCCAACCCTGTTGCAGATCGAAGACCTGCTCTTCGCCGAGCGCGTCGCCAAGTTCGTCAAGTCCAACGCCATCGTCTTCTGCGGCGGCGGCATGACGCTGGGCGTCGGCGCCGGCCAGATGAGCCGCGTCGATTCGACCAAGATCGCCTGCATCAAGGCGCAGAACGCCGGCCTCGAACTCAAGGGTTCGGTGGTCGCGTCGGATGCCTTCTTCCCGTTCCGCGACGGCCTCGACGTGCTCGCCGAAGCCGGCGCCAAGGCGGTCATCCAGCCGGGCGGCTCGATGCGCGACGAGGAAGTCATCGCGGCGGCCGACGAACACGGCATCGCGATGGTCTTCACCGGCGCCCGCCACTTCCGCCATTAATTTCGTTCCCGGTACGCCCGTGACTTTGTCGACTTCGCCTTGCCGTGCTGATAGCACTGTCTGCGGCTCGTCTTCGCGTCACGAGCGCCCCGTGAACGAAATCACGCTCTGGTATAACAAGGAAAAACCATGAAACTACTGGTTATCGGCTCCGGCGGTCGCGAGCACGCCATGGCCTGGCGCCTGGCGCAGACGCCCGGCCTGCAGAAGGTTTACGTCGCGCCCGGCAACGCCGGCACGGCGCGCGAGCATGAACTGGAGAACGTGAATATCACCGATCCGGTAGCGCTCGCCGATTTTGCCGAGCAGAACAAGGTGCACCTGACGCTGGTCGGCCCCGAGGCGCCGCTGGCGGCCGGCGTGGTCGACGTCTTCCGCGCCCGCGGCCTGAAGATCTTCGGCCCGACCAAGGCGGCGGCCCAGCTCGAATCCTCGAAGGATTTCGCCAAGCGTTTCATGGCCCGCCACAACATCCCGACCGCCGGCTTCGAGACTTTCTCCGATGCCGCCGCTGCCCACGCCTACATCGACCAGCGCGGTGCGCCGATCGTCATCAAGGCCGACGGCCTGGCCGCCGGCAAGGGCGTCGTCGTCGCCATGAGCCTCGACGAAGCGCACGCCGCGATCGACGACATGCTCTCCGGCAACAAGCTCGGCGATGCCGGCGCCCGCGTCGTCATCGAGGACTTCCTCGACGGCGAGGAAGCCAGCTTCATCGTCATGGTCGATGGCAAAAACGTCCTCGCGCTGGCCTCCAGCCAGGACCACAAGCGCATTTTCGACGGCGATCAAGGCCCGAACACCGGCGGTATGGGCGCCTACTCGCCGGCGCCGTGCGTGACGCCGGAAGTGCACGCCAAGGCGATGCGCGAAATCATCCTGCCGACCGTGCGCGGCATGCTCGCCGACGGCATCCCTTTCACCGGCTTCCTTTACGCCGGCCTGATGATCGGCAAGGACGGCTCGGTCAAGACGCTGGAATTCAACTGCCGCATGGGCGACCCGGAAACCCAGCCGATCCTGATGCGCCTCAAGTCCGACTTCGTCAAACTGCTCGAACACGGCATCAACGGCACGCTCGACCAGGTCGAAGCCGAGTGGGACCGCCGCGTCGCGCTGGGCGTCGTCCTCGCCGCCGCCAACTACCCGGACACCCCGAAGAAGGGCGACGCCATCATCGGCCTGCCCAAGGGCAACAGCTTCGGTGACGACTGCCACGTCTTCCACGCCGGCACCGCCGACCAGGATGGCCAGGTCGTCACCAACGGCGGCCGCGTACTCTGCGTCACCGCGCTGGGCGAGAGCGTCAGGCTCGCCCAGAAAGCCGCCTACGAAGCCGCCGCCCAGATCAGCTGGGACGGCCTGCAATACCGCAAGGACATCGGCCACCGCGCGATCAGCCGCTGAGCGCGGTTGCCGTCAGCAAACCGGCATCGGGGCTGCTGCCCGGATGCCGGGTTTTTTATTCGCTTTGCGGGTATTGGCTTTTCTGAAGCGCTGTTTTCCGCTGTTGGCAGGCGGGCTGCCTTGGTTTCTGACGCGCCGTTTTCCGCGCCTGATGCGCGGGCGTGTTCGGTTGCTCAAACGCGAGCCTTCCCTTTGCTTCGGCGAAGGCTTTGGATATTGATGCGCCGTTTTCCGCCGCTGACCGGCGGGCGTACTTTCTTTTTTGTGGAAAAAAGAAAGTAGCCAAAGAAAAAGCCACCCCCAGGTCGGCGCCGGGCTACGCCCGGTCCCTTGCGCTACTCGGCGCGCCGGGCGGCTGCGGAACTCGGCCCTACGGGCCTCAGACAGTCCTCGCCGACTTCCCCCGGCACTCCTGCGTTGCTCAGCGCCTCTCAGGGGGGCCCCGAAAACCAGCGGCATGCAAAGGTTTGCGGTTGAAAAAGCGTCGTGCTTTCAGCAGCGATCGGTTTGCCGGGCCCCTTGGGAGGCGCCGAGCAACGCAGGGCCTGGCGGATAAAGGGCGAGCACTGTCTGAGGGGCAAAGCCCCGAGTTGCGCAGCCCCCGCCAGGACCGAGTAGCGCAGGGTACCCGCGTAGCGGGCGCCGACCTAGGGGTGGCCTTCTTTTTGGCTACTTTTTCTTGGCCACGCAAGAAAAAGTACGCCCGCCGGTCAACGGCGGAAAACAGCGGTTCAAAAACCAAACACGCCCACCAGTCAGAAGCGGACAACAGCGGTACGAAACCATGAACACCAGGAGATAACCGGGAAATGCAGCGCCCGAACACCCCGGGCGCCCAAAACCTCAGTCAAAAGTCCGCAACGACAAACTCACCGAAAGCTGCGCCTCGGCAAGCTGGCCCTGCTGCTGCTCGCCGGCCTCTTCGGCGCCGGCC
>CAZFXO010000136.1:0-5195 GCA_964523045.1 uncultured Dechloromonas sp.
GTCGTCGTCAAGCTGGAGTTCTTCAACCCCGGCCACAGCGTCAAGGACCGCATCGCCGTCGCCATGCTCGATGCGGCACAAGCCGCCGGCAAGATCGGCCCGGACACCGTCGTGCTGGAGCCGACCTCCGGCAATACCGGAATCGGCCTGGCCATGGTCTGCGCCGCGCGCGGCATCAAGGCCGCCTTCGTCATGCCGGAAACCATGAGCCGCGAACGCAAGCTGCTGTTGAAGGCCTACGGCGCCGAACTGATCCTGACGCCGGGACCGGAAGGCATGGGCGGCGCCATCGCCAGGGCTAAGGCGCTGGCCGAAGCCGACGCGAAGTACTTCATCCCGCAGCAGTTCGAGAACCCGGCCAACCCGGCCATCCACCGCCACACAACGGCCGAGGAAATCTGGCGTGACACCGACGGCCAGGTCGACATCTTCGTTTCCGGCGTCGGCACCGGCGGCACCGTCACCGGCGTCGGCGAAGTGCTCAAGGCCAGGAAACCGGGCGTGCAGATCGTCGCCGTCGAACCCGACGCTTCGCCGGTGCTGTCCGGCGGCGCGAAAGGCCCGCACCCGATCCAGGGCATCGGCGCCGGTTTCGTCCCCGGCGTGCTCAACACCGGCGTCTACGACGAGGTGATCCGCGTCAAGAACGACGACGCCTTCACCACCGCCCGCCAGATGGCCACCGAAGAAGGCCTGCTCGTCGGCATCTCCTCCGGCGCCGCCACCTGGGCCGCGCTGGAACTGGCCAAGCGCCCGGAAAACGCCGGCAAGCTGATCGTCGTCATCATCCCTTCCTTCGGTGAGCGCTATTTGTCGACGCCCCTGTACCAGCATCTGGAGGTTTGAGGTTCAAGGGTGAGGGCGTCGGTTGGCGCCTGAGCCTGAAAAACCGGCGGTTTCGGCCGCAAAACGATCGCCCCCTCGCCGGCGCGCGACGGGGCGGTTTTTTTTTGCGTAATCCGGAAGAAGAATCCCGTATCCAACCAGAAAATGGATTCCTCCCCACGGACGCAACTGCAACCCCGGTCGTAGCGCGCACCGGAATTGCAGCACTTGGTGTGTCAATCATCCTGCGGCAGTTGTTCCCAGTGCTGCAGCAGTCGTTCGGCGAGGTCGGCGCTGGCCGGTACGAAAGGCAGGCGCAATTCGTTGGCGCACCAGCCCTGGCTAGCCAGGATTGACTTGAGCGGTGCCGGGTTGGGTTCGGCAAACAGGTCATGAACGAGCGCCTGCAGCGCAGCAGCCAGATCCCGCGCCTCGGCGAGGCGGCCCTGGCGGCAGCATTCGAACATGCGGACGTGCAACTCCGGGCGCAGGTGTGCTGATGCGGCAATGGTGCCGTGCCCGCCCAGGCAAAGCGCCGGGAAATTCAGGTGGTCCTCGCCGGAGAACACACGTAACGGCGTTTCCTGGATCAGGCGGGCAAGCCGTTCGATGCTGCCGCCGCACTCCTTGATGCCGACGATACGCGGGTCCCGCGCCAGCGCGGCGATGGTCTCGACTTCAACAGTGACGCCGCAGCGGTACGGAATGTTGTAGATCAGCAACGGCCGGTCCGCCGCCTCGACGATCGCCTCGAAATGCCGACGCACCCCTTCCTGCGACGGGCGCACATAGACCGGCGGCGTCACCAGGAAACCTTCCGGCGCCAGCGCCGAGAGGCGCCGAGCCTGCTCGGCCGCAAGCTGGGTCGAGGCATGGGAGACGCCCAGCAGCAGAGGGAGTTGCGGCACCGCCTGCCGGAGTGTGGCGAAGATCGCTTCTTGTTCGCCGGGCAGGAGCAAGGCACCTTCGCCCGTAGTGGCGCCGACCACCAGACCGGCTACGCCACCGGCCGCCAGGTGGCCGGCGAGCTTCGCCAGTGCGGGATGATCGACCTGCCCGTCGGAAAAGGGGGTGATGATGGGAACCCAGATGCCTTCGAAGTTTGTTTCCATGTTTGCCTCATGATTGGATTGATGAAGATCATTCCGCCGGCAATTGGCCGGCTGAGGCAAGATCAGGGCAGCAAGCCCCGGTCAGTCCCGTCCGGCAATCCGCCCGACGGGACACGACATCCCCGTCAGCGGAGAAGTCGTTTTTTCGCTTTCAGACCAGACGCGCACACCGACGCCGACGCAGGCGCGCCGGACAGTAAGGTTGCGGGTCGATGCAAGGACATAGCCAGTAAGGAAAGGTGGTCTGAGCGGCCGATCATAGCGCACCCGCTGCGATTCCGGGAATAGCCGACAGGGTCACTGTCTTGCAGGGTTTGCACGGCAACCTTCCCCGGATTCCGCTATGCTGCGTCCGAACAAGTTATTCCCTTTTCCTCTGCATCATGTCCCTCTTCGACACCCCCATCGACCGTTCCACCACCGATTCGATCAAATGGCGCAAGTACGCCGGGCGGGATATTTTGCCGCTGTGGGTGGCGGACATGGACTTCGCCGCGCCGCCAGCGGTGCTGGCGGCCTTGCACCGGCGCATCGAGCATGGCGTTTTCGGTTACGGCGGGCCGTGGCCGTCGCTGACGGAAGCGGTGCAGGATCATCTGGCCGGTGAGTACGCCTGGCGCATCGAGGCCGAGTGGATCGTCTGGCTGCCGGGGCTGGTCACCGGGCTGAATGTTGCCTGCCGCACGGTCGAGGGCGAGGTGTTGAGCGCGACGCCGGTTTATCCGCCTTTCCTGTCGGCGCCGCGCCACGCCGGGCGGACGCTGCGGCGGATCGAGCTGGAACTGCGCGACGGCCGCTGGCAGTGGCCAGAAAATGGCCTGGAAAACGCGACACCCGCAGGAAATTCGCTGTTTCTGCTCTGCCACCCGCACAACCCGGTCGGCCGCTGCTGGTCGCGCGAGGAATTGCTCGATCTCGCCGAACAGGCGCGGCGGCGCGACCTCATCGTCTGTTCCGACGAAATCCACTGCGGCCTGGTGCTCGACGAAGACAAAAAGCACATTCCCTTCGCCAGCCTGTCGGATGACGCCGCCCGGCGCAGCATCACGCTGATGGCGCCGTCGAAGACCTTCAACATCCCCGGCCTCGGCTGTGCTTTCGCGGTGATCCCGGACGCCGGCCTGCGCCGCCGCTTCCTGCGCGCCATGGAGGGCATCGTGCCGCACGTCAATGTGCTCGGCCTGGCCGCCTGCGAGGCCGCCTACCGCGACAGCGGCGACTGGCACGCCGAATTGCTCGACACACTGCGCGCCAACCGCGACCGACTGGAATGCGCCGTCGCCAACCTGCCGGGTATCCGCATGACACATGTCGAAGCCACCTACCTGGCCTGGCTCGATGTCCGCGAACTCGGCTGCACCGATCCGGCCGCGCATTTCGAGGCCCATGGTCTCGGTCTTTCCGACGGCCGCGATTTCGGATCCCCTGGCTGGCTACGCCTGAACTTCGGCTGCCCGGCGAGTCTGCTCGACGAGGCTCTGCAACGTCTGACGAAGGCTGGTCACGCCAAATGAGCAGCTACCAGATCGCCGTCCTTGCGTTGATTGCCGGCCTCGCCGGGCAGGCTATCGCCGGCGGGCTAGCCTGCGAGCGCTGCCTGCGCGCCCAGGCTGGCGATCGCTTCCTCTGGCTGGTACTGGCTGGCGGCGCCTTGCTGCTCGCCCTGGCACACGCTCAGGCTCTTGAACTGGCGGTGCACACCGGATTGCACGATCTGCGCCAGGCGCTGCTCAGCGGTGGCGGCGGCCTGCTCTACGCGATCGCGGTCGGTGGCCTCAGCCGGCGACCTTGAACGCACCAGCCTCGGTGACAATCCAGTCCAGGCATTGATCGTGCGGTTCCGGACGGATACTGGCGAGACGGTTGATCTCGAAACCGACACCGACGGTCAGCGGACGCGGCGTCATCGCCGCCAGCGTGCGGTCGAAGTAACCGCCGCCGTAACCGAGGCGATAGCCGGCCGCGTCGAAACCGTTGAGCGGCAGCAGGATCAGTTCGGGCTGCAGCCAGTCACCGTCAACCGGCGTCGGAATCCCGTAGCGATCAGCCTCCAGGCGGGAATTGGCGGTCCATTCGCGGAAAGCCAGCGGCGTCGCCTCGGCGACCACCACCGGCAGCGCGGCCCGCGTTCCCTGCGCGGCCCATTCGTCGATGATGGCGCGGACATCCGGTTCGTGCTTGATCGGCCAACAAAAGGCGCAACTGGCCGGCGGCGCGAAACTGGCCCGCAGCCACCCGACGATGGCCGCCGACAGGCGAGCGTGTTCCTTCCCGCCCAGCATCTCCCGCCGGGCAAACATCTCGCGCCGCAAATCACGACGCCATAGCGTGCTATCCTCGAACCGACCCGTCATCACCCGAATCCAGCATGAAGTTTTCCCCCATCATCGCCCTGCTTGTCTGGGGCGTTTCTGCTTTTGCCCAAACCACGGACGACAGCGCCTTCATCGCCGCCCGCGAAGCCTTCCGCAAGGGCGATGCCGCCCGGCTGGCCAACGCCGTCGCTGAAACCCGCGGCCATCCCCTGGCCATTTACGCCGAAAACTATCTCCTGCGCAACCGTCTGGCCCGCAATGACGCCGATGGCATTCCCGCTTTCCTGGCCCGCAACGAGGGCAGCAATGTCGCCGAACGCCTGCGCAGCGACTGGCTGAACTGGCTCGCCAAACAAGGCGACTGGCCGCGCGTCGAGAACGAATACGCCAAATTGCTCGCCCCCGACGCCGAGCGCACCTGCCTCCAGCAACAAGCCCGCCAGCAGCGCGGCGATCGCCGCGTCCTCGACGAGGTCGCCGGCTACTGGCTGAGCATGCTCGAGCCGAGCGAGGCGTGCAAGCCGCTGCTCGACGCCCTGGTCGCCGCTGGCCGCATCGATGTCGATGCCGCCTGGCAGCGAGCCCGCCGCCAGATCGAGATCAACCGCCCTAGCGCCGCCCAGCAGACGCTCGCCTATCTCCCCGACAGCCAGGTTCCCGGCACCGCCGATTTCGACGCGGCGACCAAGAAATCGATGTCCTTCCTCGCCCGCCTCGGCGCCAACTGGCAGCGGCAGCGCAGCAACCGCGAGCTGGCGGCGATCGCGATCCGTTACGTGGCGGTCAACGACCCGCTGGTGGCCGCCGAACAACTCGACAAGCGCGAGGCGCAACTCGAGCGCTCCGCTGCCGGCTGGGCCTGGAGCCAGATTGCGCTGCTCGCCGCCCGCCGGCATCTGCCGGAAGCGACCATCTGGTACGCCCGCGCCGGAGATACCGCGCT
>CAZFXO010000137.1:0-5110 GCA_964523045.1 uncultured Dechloromonas sp.
GTCCTGCCACTTGCGGGTCTTGATGCGGCCTTCCAGGTACACCTGGGAGCCCTTGCGCAGGTACTGGCCGGCGATTTCGGCGAGCTTGCGGTAGAAGACGACGCGGTGCCATTCGGTGATCTCGCGCTTGTCGCCGGTGTTCTTGTCCTTCCAGCTTTCCGTCGTCGCCAGGCGGATGTTGCAGACCGCGTCGCCGCTCGCCGTGTAGCGGGTTTCCGGATCGGCACCCAGGTTGCCGACGAGAATCACCTTGTTGACCGATGCCATTGTTATCGTCTCCTAAACAGTTTGGACCGCCGGCGCTGCGCGCCGCGGGAATTTCATGGTGGCGGCGACCGCCAGCCAGAGCAGGGCGAGCACCGCGCAGGCGGAAAAGACCGCATTATCGCCGAAATGCTGCGCGATGTACCCGCCCAGCGCACCGCCGATGAACAGGCCGACCGCCTGGGTCGTGTTGTACACCCCGAGCGCCGCGCCCTTGGCCGCCGCCGGCGCGGTGCGCGAGACCAGCGAAGGCAGCGTCGCTTCAAGGATGTTGAAGGCGACGAAGAAGAGCAGCAGCCAGACGCCGAGCGCCAGCAGGCTGTCGCTGAACAGGAACAGGCCGCCCTGGACCAGCGCGGTCAGCCCGACCGCCGCCAGGAACACCGGCCGCATCTGGTCCCGACGCTCGGCGGCGATGATCGCCGGCACCATGAAGGCGAAGGAGGCGACAACCGCCGGCAGGTAAACCTTCCAGTGTTCGGCGGCGGCCAGCCCACCGCGGTGCATTAGCGCCTGCGGCAGAACGACGAACATCGCCATCTGGATCATGTGCAGGGTGCCGATGCCGAAATTGAGTTTGAGCAGCGCCGGGTCGGCCAGCACTTTGCGCAGCGGCAGCTTGACGTGACCAGCCGGGCGCGGCACCGCCGGCACCGTCTTCAGCAGCAGGCCGATCGCCGCCAGCGCCAGCACGCCGGTCAGCACGAACAGGCCGCTCAACCCGACCCAGCCGTAGAGCAGCGGCGCGCCGACCAGCGACAGCGCGAAAACCAGGCCGATCGACGAACCGATCATCGCCATCACCTTGGTCCGATGCTCCTCGCGCGTCAGGTCGGCGGCGAGCGCGGTGACCGCCGCCGAGATGGCGCCCATGCCCTGCAAGACACGGCCGGCGATGATCCAGTGGAGGTCCGGCGCCCAGGCGGCAACGAAACTGCCGACGGCGAACAGCAGCAGGCCGGTGACGATCACCGGCTTGCGGCCGACGATATCGGAAGCAATACCGAAGGGAATCTGGAAGATCGCCTGCGTCAACCCGTAGGCGCCGAGCGCCAGGCCGACCAGCATCAGGTTGCCGCCGCCGGGAAGGTTCGCCGCGTGCGCGGAAAACACCGGCAGGATCAGGAACAGGCCGAGCATGCGCAGGGCGAATATTGAAGCCAGCGAAGTGCCGACACGACGTTCGGCGGGACTCATGCGGTCGGAAATGGCGGACATGGGAAATTTGTTGCAATGCAGCGAGGAAAACGAGTTTAGCAGGTTTGCCTCAATGCAAGCGCCGCCCCTACGCAAGGGCTAGGCCATAGGTTATAGTCGCACCTTGTTGTTGTCATTATTGGCCAAGGCTTTCACGATCGGGAGGGATCATGAGCAAGAAGAACAGCATCGGCAGGCAGGGGATTGCCGCCGGACTCGTCATTGCAACACTGGGCAGCGCAGGCTGCAGCAGCGCGACGCGGATGTTCGATCCACCGCCGCCGCCGGCGATGGAACAGGACGCCCAGCCACCGGCACCGGTCGCGGCCCCGAGCGCCCCCAGCATCGCCCCTGCCGCACCGGCACCCGCTACTGCCACACCCGCTACTGCCACACCCGCTACTGCCACACCCGCTACTGCCACACCCGCCACTGCCGCATCCGCTACTGCCGCGCCTGCTGCCGTGCCCGCAGTCGCCCCGGCCAGCGCCACGCCTGCCGCTGCGGCAGCGCCGGGCCCGGCCGCCGCCGCGCCTGTCGACCACAGCCTGCAGGACTTCATCAATGGCTGGCGCGACGCCTGGGTCGCTCGCGACGTCGCCGCCTACTTCAAGCACTATTCCCCGGCATTCAAGGGCCAGGCAACCAGTGCCGAGGAGTGGCGGAGCGCCCGCCAGCGCGTGATTGGCCGCGCCGGCCAGATCGAATTGCAACTGGGCGCACTGGAAATCCGCCGCGAAGGCGACGACCGCGCCTGGCTGACTTTCGAGCAGCGCTACAAGACGCAGTCGTACTCTGATTCGGGCATCAAGCAGTTGCAGCTACGCCGGGTCGATGGCAAGTGGCTGATTGAGCAGGAAGTCTTCTCGACCGCCAAGCCCTGACCCTCAAGGAAGGCTGTACATTCATACAGTCTTCCGTGCAAGGCGCGCCGCTTTTGCGTATAGTTCCCGCTTCGTCCCAACCCCAGGTAGACCGGCGATGGAAACTCTCCGCATCCGCGGCGCCCGCACCCATAATCTCAAGAACATCAACCTCGACCTGCCGCGCGATCAACTAATCGTGATCACTGGCCTTTCCGGTTCCGGCAAGTCCTCGCTGGCTTTCGACACGCTTTACGCCGAAGGGCAGCGGCGCTACGTCGAATCGCTGTCGGCCTACGCCCGGCAGTTCCTGCAGTTGATGGAAAAGCCCGACGTCGACCTGATCGAGGGTTTGAGCCCGGCGATCTCGATCGAGCAGAAGGCGACCAGCCACAATCCGCGCTCGACCGTCGGCACCGTCACCGAAATCCACGACTACCTGCGCCTGCTCTACGCCCGCGCCGGCACGCCCTACTGCCCGGAGCACGACCAGCCGCTGGAAGCGCAGACGGTGTCGCAGATGGTCGACCACGTGCTGGCGCTGCCGGAAGACACCAAGCTGATGATCCTCGCCCCGGTGGTGGCCAACCGCAAGGGCGAACAGCTCGACCTGTTCACCGAACTGCGCGCCCAGGGTTTTGCCCGCGTGCGGGTCGACGGCACGGTCTATGAACTCGACGCCGTGCCCAAGCTCGCCAAATCGACCAAGCACACCATCGATGTCGTCGTCGACCGACTGAAAGTACGCGAGGACATGCGCCAGCGCCTGGCCGAATCCTTCGAGACCGCGCTGCGCCACGCCGACGGCCGCGCCGTCGCGCTCGAGATGGATTCCGCCAAGGAACACCTGTTCTCCGCCAAGTTCGCCTGCCCCGTCTGTTCCTACGCCCTGCAGGAGCTGGAACCGCGCCTGTTCTCCTTCAACAACCCGATGGGCGCCTGCCCGAAGTGCGACGGCCTCGGTGTCATCCAGTTCTTCGACCCCAAGCGCGTGGTCACCAACCCGGCGGCGTCGCTCGCCGGCGGCGCCATCCGCGGCTGGGACAAGAAGAACCAGTTCTACTTCCAGATCATCGAATCGCTCGCCGAGCATTACGCCTTCTCGGTCGACACGCCCTGGCAGGAACTGCCCGAGAACATCCGCCAACTGGTGCTCTACGGATCGGGCAAGGAAGCGATCAACTTCCGCTACGCCAACGAGAAGGGCACCCGCTTCGACCGCAGCCATACCTTCGAAGGCATCATCCCCAACCTCGAACGGCGCTATCGCGGCAGCGACTCCAACGCCGTGCGCGAGGAACTGTCGAAATACATCAGCAACTCGACCTGCCCGCACTGCAACGGCACCCGCCTGCGCGTCGAGGCCCGCCACGTGCGGGTCGGCGACAAGACGCTGCACGAGATCAACCGCCTGCCGCTGGGCGAGGCGCGCAACTACTTCAACTGCCTGCAACTGCCCGGCCACAAGGCGCAGATCGCCGACAAGATCCTCAAGGAAATCACCGCCCGGCTGACTTTCCTGATCGACGTCGGCCTCGACTACCTGTGCCTCGAACGCTCGGCGGAGACGCTGTCCGGCGGCGAGGCGCAGCGCATCCGCCTGGCTTCGCAGATCGGCTCCGGCCTGACCGGCGTCATGTACGTGCTCGACGAGCCGTCGATCGGCCTGCACCAGCGCGACAACGACCGCCTGCTGCAGACGCTCAGAAACCTGCGCGACATGGGCAACAGCGTGCTGGTCGTCGAACACGACGAAGACGCCATCCGCACCGCTGACTACGTGGTGGACATCGGCCCCGGCGCCGGCGTGCACGGCGGCAGCGTGGTTGCCGAAGGGACGCCGGCGCAGGTCGCCGCCAACCCGGCCTCGCTGACCGGCGCCTACCTCTCCGGCCTGCGCGAAATCGCCGTGCCGCAGAAGCGCCGGCCGCACAATCCGGACAAGCAGTTGCAGGTGGTCGGCGCCTACGGCAACAACCTGCGCGACGTCACGCTGGAACTGCCGGTCGGTTTATTCACCTGCGTCACCGGCGTTTCCGGCTCGGGCAAATCGACGCTGATCAACGACACCCTCTACGCCGCGGCCGCCAAGCACCTCTACGGCTCCACTGCCGAACCGGCGCCGCACCAGGAAATCGTCGGCCTCGACCTGTTCGACAAGGTGATCAACGTCGACCAGTCGCCGATCGGCCGCACGCCGCGCTCCAACCCGGCGACCTACACCGGCCTGCTGACGCCGATCCGCGAGCTGTTCTCACAGGTGCCGGAAGCGCGCGCCCGCGGCTACGGCCCCGGCCGTTTCAGCTTCAACGTCAAGGGCGGCCGTTGCGAGGCCTGCCAGGGCGACGGCATGATCAAGGTCGAGATGCACTTCCTGCCCGACATCTACGTCCCCTGCGACGTCTGCCACGGCAAGCGCTACAACCGCGAAACGCTGGAAATCCAGTACAAGGGCAAGAACATCCACGACATCCTCGGCATGACCGTCGAGCAGGCGCGCGAATTCTTCGACGCGGTGCCGGTGGTCGCCCGCAAGCTGCAGACGCTGGTCGATGTCGGCCTCTCCTACATCACCCTCGGCCAGGCGGCGACCACGCTGTCCGGCGGCGAAGCGCAGCGGGTCAAGCTGGCGCTCGAACTGTCGAAACGCGACACCGGCCGCACCCTGTACATCCTCGACGAACCGACCACCGGCCTGCACTTCGCCGACATCGAGCTGCTGCTGAAGGTGCTGCACCGCCTGGCCGACCACGGCAACACCATCGTCGTCATCGAGCACAACCTCG
>CAZFXO010000138.1:0-5108 GCA_964523045.1 uncultured Dechloromonas sp.
ATGGAACGCAAGTAAGCCTCTTCAGCAATCCGCTGGCTTCCCGCGGGAAGCCAGCAAACCCTCCGGCGCACCCATGAACACAAACACCCCACCCCGCAACATCCAAGTCTGGGACCGCTTCGTCCGCTTCTTCCACTGGAGCCTGGTCAGTTGCGTCCTAATCAATTACTTTGCCATCGACGACGGCGAGACCGTGCACCAGTGGCTCGGCTACTTCGCCAGCGCTCTGGTCGTGGCCCGGATCGTCTGGGGTTTCATCGGCAGCAAGCACGCCCGCTTTGCCGACTTCTTTCCGACGCCGTCGCGTCTGCGCCACCACCTGCAGGAAATGCGAAGCGGCAAGGCCGACCCTCATCCGGGGCATAACCCGCTGGGCGCGCTGATGATGCTGACCCTGATCGCCCTCGTCCTGACGCTCGGTGTCACCGGCTACCTGCAGGGCACCGACATGTTCTGGGGTGAAGAATGGCTGCAGGAACTGCACGAAGTCCTGGCCTCGACACTGATTGGCCTCGCCGCGCTGCACGCTCTGGCAGCGATCGTGATGGGCCGCATCGAACGCACCAACCTGGTCCTGGCGATGATCACCGGCGTCAAGAAACGGGGCTGAACCCGCCCCGCGAGCAAGACCAGAAACGGAAACGCCCAACCTGGGTGATTGGGCGCCCGAGGCCCCCGTGTTTTTCCGCCCCGGGGAGGAAAGGGCTCTACTGGCTTTCTATGCTACGCCCAGCAGAGCCCCATTCTCCCCACTGAAAACCTCCTGCCACGCCGCCGCTGAGTCCGCCCCTCCTGCACGGGCGGGCATGAAGAATCCCCCGCCCGCATCTTCATTTCCTTGCTTCCCCAAGCGGCTCGATACCGGTGCTTACCGTCCGACACTGACCCGAGGCGCGCCTTCGGATAAAGCGGAACCGTCAAAGTCATTTGACCTGACCAGTTTGCAGAATGCTTCCGCTGCCGGAGAAAGACTCGCGTTTCTGCGGTGGATCAATATGACCTTGCGTTTGACGACCGGGCTTACCAAAGGAATCTTGCAAACACCGGGTCTGTCGCCTTCCTTAAAGGTCGAGGCAGGAAGGATGGCGCATCCCACCCCAGCGGCGACCAGGCTGATGGCCGTCGCATGATGCTGGACCTCATAGGAGCCGCTGAGGCTGATACCCCGCTTTGCCAACTGATAATCCATGAATACGCGGGTGGCGGTAAGGTTGCTGACCACGATCAGATCAGCCCCACTCATATCCGACCACGTGACCGACTGCATCTTGCTGAGAGGATTGGAGTCTCGGCAGAAAAACATCAAGGGATCATCGAAAAGATGGGTTTCAATCACATCCGGATGCTGTTCGCCATGGATCCCAATGCCCAGCTCGGCCTGGCTATTTAGTACGAAATCCCTGACCTCGTAAGAAGTCGCATCAAGAAGACGAATCCGGTTTTGGGGAAACGACTTCGAATACTCCCGAATCAGACTTGGCAAGATGTGCGCAGCCATGGTGGGAACACATGCCAGGGTGAAGCTACCTTTGGCGTGTTTGGACATATCCTTGAGGCGACCGACAGCCGATGTCATTTCATTGACGATGGCCCTCGCCTGCGGCAGGAACTCGCGACCGACTGCAGTCAATTCGACATAGCGCGTAGTGCGATCCAGCAGGCGCAAGCCGAGATATGCCTCCAACTTCTGAACCCGGCGGGTCAGGGCAGTCTGAGTCACATGCAGATGTTCGGCGGCTTTGTTGAAGCCGCCCAATTCGGCTATCACAACGAAAGCCTGGATCCCGTCGAAATCGATTTTCACGTACATCTCCTGCCGTTAACGAAGCGGGCAAAGGAAAGCGCCGGCTTGCCCAAGATGGCAACTGCAATTGTGCGGCCCCAGTGAATATATGCGCGCACCGCAATAAAAATCAAATTTATTGCATTTCCGCCAACGGAATGGATTCACTACTATTCAACTCAACAAAACACGAAGTCAATCAGGAGACAAGATCTTGCGTATTCCCTGCACGCTGATGCGAGGCGGCTCGTCCAAGGGGCTGTTCTTCCTGGCGAAAGACCTGCCGGCCGACCCGACGGCCCGCGATCGGTTGCTGCTGGCGGCCATGGGCTCGCCTGATGCCAGACAGATCGATGGCATGGGCGGCGGCAACGACCATAGCAGCAAGGTGGTGATCGTCGGCCCTTCTGCCCAGAAGGACGTCGATGTCGAATATCTGTTTGCGCAAGTCTCGGTCGCCCGCGACCTGGTCGACGTATTGCCGAACAGCGGCAACATGCTCGCCGGCGTCGCCCCCTTCGCGCTGGAACAGGGTCTGGTTGCCGCGACCAGCCCGGTGACCAAGGTCCGCATCCTGAACACCAACAGCCAGAAAGTCGTCGAGGCCACCGTCCAGACGCCAGGCCGCCAGGTGTCGTACAGCGGCAATTTCGTGCTCGATGGCGTACCGGGCAAAAGCGCGCCGATCGCGCTGCAATTCTTTGACCCGACCGGGACGAAGACCGGCAAGCTGCTGCCGACCGGTTCGCCGCGTGACGTGATCTGCGGCGTACCGGTCACCTGCATCGACTTTGCCATTCCGATCGTCTTCATCAAGGCCGAATCGCTCGGCAAGACCGGTTACGAAAGCAAGCAGGCGCTCGACGAAGACCGCGAGCTGCTCGGCCGCCTGGCCGAGATCCGCGCCGCGGCGGCCCGCTTGATGGGGCTGGCCGACTCCCCCGACCTGGGCATTCCCAAGCTGGCCATCATTGCCCCACCGTGTGAGGGCGCGACCATTGCCTCGCGCTACTTCGTCTCCGCCAACTGCCACCCGGTATTTGCCGCCACCGGAGCGATGGCGCTCGCCGCCGCCTGTCATACACCGGACACCGTTGCAGAAGAGCTTGCGGAACTCAACCAGAACGAACCGCATTGCATCGTCATAGAACACCCGAGCGGCAAGATGATTTGCCACGTGGTATCGACCCCCGATCCCTGGAGCGGCGTACCGAAGTTGATCGGGGCATCGTTATTGACCTCGGCCAGGCCTTTGCTGGCGGGAGAGGTTTTTGTCGCGGACCACAGTCTTGGGGCTGATGCAATCCGCGCTTGATATCGCTGTACTTGTTTTGCCATTACTGGAGGAGACGTAAATGAAAAAGTTGCTAACCCTGACGACGCTTCTTGGACTTGCATTTGCCGGACCACTGCACGCCCAGGAGCCGATCGTCATCAAGTTCTCGCATGTCGCGGCAACTGATACGCCGAAAGGTCAGGCTGCCGAGTATTTCAAGCAGCAACTCGAAAAGCGCACCAAAGGCCGGGTCAAGGTCGAGGTATTTGCCAACTCGACGCTTTACAAGGACAAGGAAGAACTCGAAGCGCTGCAAATGGGCAGCGTCCAGATGCTGGCGCCGGTGGCAGGCAAATTCGGCCCGGCGGGGGTCAAGGAATTCGAAGCCTTCGATCTTCCCTACATCTTCCCCGACGTTGAAGCCCTGCATCGCGTCACCCGCGGTCCGATCGGTGCGTCCCTGCTGAAGAAACTCGAACCACGCGGCATGGTCGGCCTCTCCTACTGGGACGCCGGCTTCCGCGTGCTCAGCTCGAACAAGCCGATTCGCACCCCCGACGAGGCCAAGGGCCAGAAAATCCGCATCAACTCTTCGAAGGTCAATCAGGCCATCGTCAAGGCTATCGGCGGCCTGCCCCAGACCATGGCCTTCTCCGAGGTCTACCAGGCATTGCAGACCGGCGTGGTCGATGGTGCCGACGGCAACCTCGCCAATCTGTACACCCAGAAGCAGTTCGAAGTTCAGAAGTACATCACCCTGACCCACCATACCTACAGTGGCTATGTGGTCGTGATCAACAAGGCCTTCTGGGAAAAGCTGCCTGCGGACATAAAAACCGAAGTCAGCGCCGCCATGAAGGAGGCGACCGACTTTAACGACAAGGTTGCCGAAGAGGACGAAGCCAAGGCCATGAACGCGATCAAGGCTTCGGGCAAGAGCACGATCTACACCCCGTCAGCCGACGAGAAGGCCCGTTGGATCAAGGCCCTGCAACCGGTACAGGACGAACTGGCGCCGCGCGTCGGCAAGGAACTGATCGATTCCATCCGCAAGGAAACCGGTCAAGCCAGGTAAGCCGCGTTGCCAGCCGGCGGGTGAGCATTCCCCGCCGCTCCGTCCCACTCTCAACGGGGAAAACATGAAACTTCTCGATAAGTTGGAAGAGTTGCTCATCACGATGCTGATCGGTGTGGCGACCCTCATTACCTTTTTCGCGGTGATTCACCGCTACCTGTCAGGGTTTGCCATCCCTGGCCTGCAAGACATGCTGCTCTCGATCAACATGAGCTGGGCGCAGGAACTGACCATCATCCTGTTTGTCTGGATGGCCAAGTTCGGCGCTGCCTATGGCGTCCGCACCGGGATCCACGTCGGGGTCGACGTGCTGATCAATCGACTCAGCGAACGCAACCGCGCGAAGCTCATCGTTTTCGGCTTGCTGGCGGGCGCCGCCTTCACCGGCATCGTGTCCTACATGGGCGCCCATTTCGTCTGGGAAAACGGTGCCCACTACGCGTTTTTCAAACTGTTCGGCTTGGACCTTGCCGACGTGATGGAAGGCCCCACGACCCCGGATCTGGAATGGCCTACCTGGATGGTCTATAGCGCCATTCCGCTGGGCACTTCGCTGATGTGCCTGCGTTTCCTGCAAGTGTGCATGTCGTTCATCCGAACCGGTGAACTGCCACATCACGACCACGGCCACGTCGACGGCCTCGACGACCAGGTACTGCCCGTCGATGTCGACGTCTATTCCATGGACGACAACCTCCATCCGCATGATCTCAAGCACGCCATGATCGGCGAAAACCGCCGCACCAAAGACCTGCCGGTGACGGCCGAGCAGCGCAAGAATGACCTCGGAGGAGAGCCGAAATGAGCGCACTTGTAATCTTCGGCCTCCTGGCCGCCCTGATGCTGACCGGCATGCCGATTTCCATCTCGCTCGGCCTGACCGTTCTCACCTTCCTGTTCACGATGACCCAGGTGCCGCTCGAATCGGTGGCGCTCAAGCTGTTCACCGGTATCGAGAAGTTCGAGATCATGGC
>CAZFXO010000139.1:0-5093 GCA_964523045.1 uncultured Dechloromonas sp.
CTGCGCATCGCCTACCACGGCCACTGGCTGGCGCTGACCCGCTACGAATACCTGCTGCTGGCGCTCTTGCTCGAACGCCCGGGGCGCATCCTGAGCCGGCCGCAGATCATGGCGGCGGTCTGGCAGGACGACGGCGAAAGCCTGGAACGCACCGTCGACACCCACATCAAGACCCTGCGCGGCAAGCTGCGCGCGGTGCGCGACGCCGAGGTGATCCTCACCCATCGCGGCCTCGGCTACAGCCTGGCGGGCTGAGCGTGAACATCTCGGTCCGCCTGTTCTTCGGCTACTTCCTGGTGGTCGGCCTGGCCGCCTGGTTCGTGCTGTACACCTTCGTCCAGGAAAGCGAGCCGAGCATCCGCCAGGCCACCGAGGAAAGCCTGGTCGACAGCGCCAACCTGCTCGCCGAACTGGCCGCCGGCGAACTCGCCGCCGGGCAGATCAACGACGGCGCCTTCGCCACGGCTGTCGCCGCCGCGCTGCAACGCCATCCGGGCGCCGAAATCTACGGCATCAAGAAGGACAGCGTCGACCTGCGCATCTATCTCACCGACGCGCGCGGCGTCGTCGTCTACGACTCGACCGGTCAGGCGCAGGGTACTGACTTCTCGCAATGGAAAGACGTCGCCCGCGTACTGCGCGGCGAATACGGCGCCCGCCAGAGCCGCATCAACCCGGACGACCCGACCACCTCGGTAATGCACGTCGCCGCCCCGGTACGCCGTGACGGCCAGTTGATCGGCGTCGTCTCGCTGGCCAAGCCGATGACCTCGATCGCCCCCTTCGTCGAACGCGCCACCAAACGCGTGCGCGCCTCCGGCCTGACGCTGCTGCTGGCGACCGCGCTGATCGGCCTGATCTTCAGCGCCTGGCTCAGTTGGTCGATCCACCGCCTGCGCGACTACGCCCGTGCCGTCAGCGAAGGGCAGAAGGCCCAACCACCGAGCGGCGGCGGCCGGCAACTTTCCGAACTGGCGCAGGCGCTTGCAACGATGCGCGAAAAGCTCGAAGGCAAGCAGTACGTCGAACGCTACGTGCAGAACCTGGCGCACGAGATGAAAAGCCCGCTGACCGCGGTGATCGGCGCCGCCGAAATCCTCGAAGACGAACTCCCGCCGGAAGACCGCCGCCGCTTCGCCGCCAGCATCGGCGAACAGGCCGGGCGGCTACGCGACATCATCGAACGCATGCTGCAACTCGCCCGCGTCGAACAGCTGCAGGCGCCCGGCGCCAAGGCCATGGTCGACCTCGCCGAACTGCTCAAAACCGCCGTCGCCGACCGCCAACTGGCGCTATCCGCCCGTCACCTGCACTGCGTCGTCGACGCCGAACCGGGCACCACCCTCAACGGCGACGCCTTCCTGCTGCGCCAGGCCGTGCTCAACCTGCTCGACAACGCCATCGAGTTCTCGCCCGACGGCGGCGAAATCGCGCTGACGCTACGAACGACCGCCGAAACCGCCGAAATCCGCCTCCGCGACCACGGCGCCGGCGCGCCCGACTACGCCCTGGCGCAACTCTTCAACCGCTTCTACTCCCTACCCCGCCCGGCCACCGGCAAGAAAAGCACGGGGCTGGGACTGGCGCTGGTGCGCGAGGTGGCGCGGCTGCATGGTGGTGAGGCGGGGTTTGCGAATCACCCGGAAGGCGGCGGCATCGCCACTCTCCGCTTATCCAGAGCCAACTGAAGGGCTGAACAGACATGGGCCTGGATGCGGTCGAACTCCTGCTCAACGTCGAAGAATGCTTCGGCGTCGCCATCACAGACGAATCCGCTGCCCAACTCACCACACCGCGACAGCTCTCCAACCACGTCGCCAAGCTACTGGCGACGCAATCACCAGAGAGCAACACCGCTAAGGCAAGCCCCTGCCTGAGCCAGCGCGCCTTTTATCGATTACGCCGTGCGCTTATGGCCGAAACCGGACTATCGCGAAACGCGCTTCGCCCGGACACCCCGCTTGCGGAAGTTTTCCCCGATCAGCGTCGGGCGGCCTGGCGGCGTCTGCAGCGCGCGCTCGCCGCCCCTGACTTGCCCCGATTGACGGCAAGCCCCCCGATCAGCGCCTTGCTGCAGATCGGCGGGCCCAGCCTGTTCGTCCTGCTTGCCGCCTACCTTGCTCTATCGCCTTGGTCGATTCTGCTCGCCGCATTCGCCGGATGGTTGGTCGGTCTGGCACTCTGCGACCGGCTGGGCACCCGGTTCCCCAACGGTCTGAAAACGCTCGGCGACCTTGCTCCCTACATCCCGGTCGAGCCGCCAGCCGTCTGGCGAGAAGCTGAAATCCTGCAGCATGTTTGCCTGCTCACCGCCCGGCAAAGCGGTCTATCGCTCGAACTGATTGATCCGGACGCGCACTTTATCCACGACATCGGACTCGACTGAAATCGCCTTCGCAAAATGAAGCCCTTGAGCACTCCTACGGCAAACCGGGAAAAACGGCCAAAATCGAGCTGAACGACAAAGCAAAAGGAGGTCAGGGGAAACGCTTCAGATTTCCCGTTCGCCTGCCCGTTTTACTGGCCAGGAAAACAATGGTGCGGCGCGGAAAATGCGAAACCGTTTCACCCAGCCGCCAACAACCGGGCGGAGTCCCGCCGAGTGGTGTAAGAGCAGAGGGTTTTGGGTTTGCCGTGGTGGCCCTGCAGGGCCACCACGGCGGGCGTGATCGGGAGGTCATCGGAGAACTCCGGTAAGGTTGGGTTTGCGAATCTCAATCTCTACTGAGGAATAAACCGATGACCCAAGACAGGATGCAGCTTTCCGAGCTGCTTGAAAAGGCCGGCGCTGACGATATCGTGCGCGAGATGATCGGCTTTGTAGCCCAGCGCCTGATGGAGCTGGATGTGGACAATCGCTGCGGCGCCGGCCATGGCGAGCGCACCGAGGCGCGAACCAACTCCCGGAACGGCTTCCGGGATCGCCCGTGGGATACCCGGGCTGGCACGGTGGCGCTGCGTATTCCGAAGCTACGATCCGGCAGCTACTTTCCGCCCTTCCTGGAACCCCGTCGGACCGCCGAGAAGGCGCTGGTGGCCGTCGTTCAGGAGGCTTATGTGCAAGGCATCTCGACGCGTTCGGTCGATGATCTGGTGCAGGCGATGGGCATGAGCGGCATCTCAAAGAGCCAGGTGTCGCGCCTGTGTGCCGAGATCGACGAGCGGGTCCAGACCTTCCTTCATCGCCCCATCGAAGGTGACTGGCCCTACCTGTGGATCGACGCGACTTACCTCAAGGTCCGCCAGGCCGGACGCATTGTCTCAGTCGCTGCAATAATCGCCATTGGCGCTAACAGCGATGGCCGGCGTGAGGTCCTCGGCATGCAGGTCGGCGCATCGGAAGCCGAGCCCTTCTGGACCGATTTCCTGCGCAGCCTGACTCGGCGTGGGCTACGTGGGGTGAAGCTGGTCATTTCCGATGCCCACGAGGGCTTGAAGGCGGCGGTGCGCAAAGTAATTTCTGCAACCTGGCAGCGTTGCCGGGTGCATTTCATGCGCAACATGCTGGTTCATGCGCCGAGCAGCCAGCGCCGCATGGTATCGGCACTGATCGCCACTATCTTTGCGCAGGAAACCGAGGCCGCAGCACGGGGGCAGTAGCGCGCGGAGGCTGACCAACTCCGCGAACGCCTACCGAAAATCGCCCACCTGATGGATGACGCCGAGCACGATGTGCTCGCGCACATGGGCTTTCCTCGCGAGCATCGAAGCAAGATTCACAGCACCAATCCGATTGAGCGCCTGAATGCCGAAATCAAGCGTCGCACCGACGTGGTCGGCATCTTCCCCAACGAAGCAGCCATCTATCGCTTGGTCGGCGCACTCTTGCTTGAGCAGAATGACGAGTGGGCGCTGCAGCGACGTTACATGACCCTGGAAACCTTGGCCGAGGTCGGCGACAATCCCACCGTCAGCCTGTCCGCCGTGACAGCCTGATTGGCAATCCAGCTACACCGGAGTCCATGGCTTCCTGATTGCCTCTTACACCACGTCTAGGGACACGATCGCCAACCGAAACATCCCCACCGCCGGATTCTGCCGCCGCAGTCCTGCGTTAGCCTTGTCGGAGAGCAGGAAATCCGGCCAGTCGGCGGTTGGCTGGAAGCAGAAGCGGCGCGGCAGCTCGGTGTATAGCGAGCGTGGCGGCGCCGTCCGCTCGATGCGCTTGAGCAGGCGGCCGCTGGCTTCGCTGTGGTAGTAGATGTGGGCGATGCCGATTTCCTCGCGCAGGAAGGCAATCGCCGCCCACAGCATGGCCTCGGCCCAGATCGGCTGGTAGCGTTCGCGCAGGTGGCGGCAGTAGGCGAGCGACTGGCCGAGCGGTAACGGCAGCTTGCGGTAGCCGTACTTGACGACGTCCTGGTCGCTGGCGCCAGCCCGCTGTTGCCGCAACAGCCAGTCTTCCAGTTCGTCCGCGTAGCGCAGCCAGTCGTTCTGGATTTCCTCGATCAGCGCCGTGCCGCTCGCCCAGTCGATGTCGATGCGCGACCAGGCCAACGTGTGGCGCTGGCGGGCAACCGGGTGGCCGTAGTAGGTGAACAGGTGTTTGGCATCACCGAGCGGCGCGAAAACGCGCTCGTGTTCCCCACTGAAATTGAGTTGCAGCACAAGATTGACGCCCGGCCGCGAGGTTTGCTGCCAGCGCCATTTGCTGCGCGGCTCGTCGCCCCAGAGAGCGAGGTTGAGGATGAAAGGCATCTGCGCCGCATCGTAATCGGCGGCGTTGAGCCAGGCTTCGTCGAGGCTGCCGCCGCAATGGGCGAGTAAGGGCTTCAGGCGCGGTTTTTCGAGCAGGCCGGCGTAGGCGGAACGGCGCAAGGCGGCGACCGGCGCTCGGCGCCCCGGCTGCTGGCGGCAGTGGTACCGCAGCAGACCGATGCCGTAGCGGTCACGGTAATAGGAATAGACGGTGCGTTCGCCCTGCAGGCAGGCGACGATCTCGTCGGCGAGTGCTTTTTGCATGGATGACTCCGGGAGGTGCATTCGGGAATGGGGTTCGTAGCGGGGGCTGGGAAAAGTCAGTCATGGTTTTCTCCTTGGGAGACGCTGATTTATTCCGATTTCCGGAACGACGATAGCGTTGGGATGAGAAA
>CAZFXO010000140.1:0-4991 GCA_964523045.1 uncultured Dechloromonas sp.
AGTTCCGGTACCGGGGGTGGGGGCTGCAGTTGCGCCTGCAGCGGCGGCGGGCGCGGGGTCGGCGGGGTCGCGTCGGCCAGCCAGTTCCCGGCGAGAAAGGGGGCGGCGTGGATGAGTAGCGATACGCAGAAAGCAGGCAGCAGGAAACGATGCGTCCGGGGCATGAGAGAATGGCGCCTGTTCGCAGCGCAAACAGGAAGTCGGATGAAGGGAATGGCAGGCAGGCTGGTAGCGGCAATGATAATCGGGATGGTGCTGGTTTGCCCGGCCCGGGCCCAGTCGTGGTTGGGGGGCGAAGTTCGCCTGCCCGATCCGGTGGCCTTCACCAACCGGATGGAAATGGGCGACGTGGCGCAGGCCAAGGCCTGGCTGGACGCCGGGATGGCGCCGGATTTCATGGGTAACCGGATCGGTTCCGGGCTGATGATCGCCGCCTGGGAGGGCAATATTCCGCTGATGCGGCTGTTCCTGTCGCGCGGCGCCAATCTTGGCCTGAGCAACGCCAACGGCGAAACGGCGCTGGCGCTGGCCGCCTGGCGCGGCCAACTGGAAGCGGTGCAGTGGCTGGTCGAGCGCGGGGCGCCGATCAATGCGCCGCCGCGCCAGTGGTCGCCGCTGCATTACGCGGTGTTCGGTGGTCACACGGCGGTGGCCGATTACCTGATGGCCAAGGGTGCCGACATCGACGCCCGCAGTACCAACGGCTCGTCAGTGCTGATGATGGCGGTGTACGAAGGGCATGAAGCGCTCGCCCGGCAACTGATCGAACGCGGCGCCAAGCGCGACGTGCGCAACGATTGGGGCGACGGGGCGCTGGAATGGGCGATGCGCAACAACAACCTGGGTATCGCCCGCCTGGTCGGCGATCCGGAAAGCTACCAGCAGGCGCTCAATCAGCCCAAGGAACATTGGGGGACGATGCAGCGCTCGCTGTTCCAGAGCCGCGAACTGGAGGCGCTGCTGGCGGCGCGCAAGCAACTGGAAGAGCGCAAGATGTCGACCGTCGAGATCGATCGCCAGATTGCCGCCGAACGCGTCCGCATCGCCCGTCAGCAGGTCGAGCGACCGGTGGCGCCGCGGGCGACGGCGCTGGAAATCAGCGCCAGCCGCCAACGGCCGGAGGAGCAGTCGGTGCGGGTGCTTGGCCAGGACGGGAAGAAATCCTTCAAGGTGCCGCCGGCGACCTATTTCGGCAAGCCGAAGATGCCGCCCAAGGCGCCGGTGAAAAATTACTGAGACATGCCGTGCGGATTGCCAAGGCTGGCCGGCTCGGGCAGACTCTCGGCAAAACGGGTTTCGAGGAGTGACGGGCATGCTGTATGTGGCGAGGGACGCCGAAGGGCGGGTTTGCGAGTTGCACCCGGTGCCGCTGGACGGTGCCACCGAGGAAGTCGCGGCCGACAACCCGGAAGTGCTGCAATTCATCCACGAGCGTTGGCGGGAAAGCCAGCTCAATGAACTTGACCGGGATTTCGTCCGGGTCATCGAGGACACCATCGAACTGCTGATTGCCAAGGGCATCATCATGTTCACCGACCTGCCGCCGAAGGTGCAGGAGAAGATGCTGCGGCGCAAGGAAGTCCGCCAGTTCAACGGCTTCGAGACCGGCTACGGCGGCGACGACATCATCCCGCTGTAGGCGCCGTTTCAGGCGCTGTTCTCGCCTTCGGTCTGTAGTACCGCGCGCACCAGTTCGGCCAGCGTGCGGGCGCCCATCTTGTCCATCACCCGGGCGCGGTGTGCTTCGACCGTCTTCATGCTGATGTTCAGTTCGTCGGCAATCTGCTTGTTCAACTTGCCGGCGACCACCAGGTCCATCACTTCGCGTTCGCGCTGCGTCAGTTGTTCGAGGCGGCGGCTGAAGGCGCTGTTCTGGCTGCGCCGCTGGGCGTTCTGGCAGTCGAAGGCGAGGGCGCGGCGGATGCGCGACAGCAGGTCCTCGTTGTGGAAAGGCTTCTCGATGAAGTCGCAGGCGCCGCGCTGCAGCGCGGCGACCGCCATCGGCACGTCGCCGTGCCCGGTGACGAAGATCACCGGCAATGGCGAGCCGCGCTGGCTGAGCAGTTCGTGCAGTTCGAGCCCGCTCATTTCCGGCATCCGGACGTCGAGCACCAGGCAGCCGCGCATGTCTTCGTGCCAGGCGGCGAGGAAATGCTCGCCGGACTCGAAGCAGGCGACGGCATAGCCCTCGCCTTCGAGCAGCCAGTGCATCGAGTCGCGCATCGCCTCGTCGTCGTCGACGACGTAGATCACTTGCTTGGCTTCATTGATCGGATTCATCGGTTGCCTCCTGCGGCAGCGTGAAATGGAAGGCGCTGCCGCCCTCGCGGCGCCTTTCCACCCACAGCCGGCCCTGGTGGAATTCTACGATGGAACGGCAGATTGGCAGACCGATGCCCATGCCGTCCGGCTTGGTCGTGAAGAAGGGGGTGAAGATGCGCTCGATATCCTCGTCGGCGAGGCCGTGGCCACGGTCGGCGACGATCACCTCGACGCTGCGGCTGTCGCGGCTGCGCGCCGAAATCTGCAAGCGCCGCTGTTCGGTCGGTAGCTCGCTCATCGCTTCGATGCCGTTCTTGATCAGGTTGAGCAGCACCTGCTCGATCATGATGCGGTCGACGAAGACGCGCGGCAGGTTGTCCGGCAGGTCGATCAGCAACTGCGTGCTCGAACGCTGCGCCTCGATGTCGGCGAAGGCGCGCGTCTCGTCGATCAGCTCGGGGAGGCCGATCGCCTGCCGGTGCGGTTCGCCCTTCTTGACCATGTCGCGCATGCGGCGAATGATCTTGCCGGCGCGCTCGGCCTGGTCGGAGGCCTTCTGCATCGCCGCCAGCAGGTCTTCGTTGCGGTAGTTGCCGGCCTGCATGCGCTTGACGCAGCCGGCGCAGTAATTGGCGATCGCCGACAGCGGCTGGTTCAGTTCGTGCGCCAGCGACGACGCCATCTCGCCCATGGTGATCAGGCGCGAGGTCTGGTCGAGACGCTTCTGCTGCTGCTTGGCGACTTCGTCGATGCGCTTGCGGTCGGTGATGTCGGCGGCGATCTGGACAATCACCGTGCGCCCGTCGACCCAGCGGATGGCGCGTTCGTGCAGGTGATACCAGTGGCCGGACAGACGGTGGCGAACCTCGCCGTCGAACAGCTCGCAGGGTAGGTCGTCGGGCTTCAGGCTGCGCGGGTCGCGGCTCAGTTCGCCGGGGTCGGGCCGGCAGGGTTCGGTGACCACGGCGCTATCGCGGCCGACGGCGTCGAAACCGAAGATGTTCTGGAAGGCGCGGTTGGCGAAGAGGATTTCGCCGCTGTCGCTGGCGGCGACGTGCACCGCCGAATCGAGGCCGTCGATCACCGTCTCGAAGCGTTCGTGGGCGCGCTCCAGTTCGAGGCGGGCGCGACGCGGCTCGGTGATGTCGTTCATCGACGCCATCCAGCCGATCTGCCGGCCCTGGGTATCGATCAGCGGCGAGAAGTAGAGGCGGACATAGAAACGCTCGCCGTTTTTGCGCATGATCCGCATCTCGAAGCCGCCGGGCGGCGCCTTGCCGGCGAGCGCCAGGTCGATGGTGTTCTGCAGGGCGGCGAATTCCTCCGGCGGCCAGTAGGGGTAGGGCGGCTTGAGGCCGACCAGCTCGCTTTCCTCGAAGCCGGTCATCCGGCAGAAGGCGGCGTTGACGAAGGTGATGCGGCCTTCCAGGTCGATCGCCCGCAGGCCGGTGATCAGCGATTGCGACATCGCCAGGCGGAAGGCGTAGGCGGCGCGCAGCTGCTCCTCGGTCTGGGCGCGATGCTGGGCGTGGCGGCGTAACTGCAGCATGGCAACCGAGGTGATCGCGGTCAGTACGATGATCAGCAGCGCCGGCAGGAAGGTCAGCCAGACGCCGCCGCCGCGGTAGGCGACGATTTCCAGGCCGAGCCGGTTGTTCGGCAGGTTGAGGACGATGTGGCCGGAAATCTGGCGGTCGCTGGGCTTGACCGAGGTGTTGCGGAACACTTCGCGCTCGTGGGCATCGAGCACGCTGAGGCTGTAACGGGTGGTGAAGGCGGTCGGCAGCGAGGCGCGCAGCAGGCTTTCCAGCGACTGCAGGGCGATGAAGGCGCCGAGGTCGGCGCTGCTGCGCTGCACCGGGACGATGATGTCGTGCAGCGGCCGGCGGTCGATGTCCGGGTAGTCGTCGGAAATCATTTCGCGGCGGATGCGGAAGGCTTCCTGCAGGGAGGCCAGGCGGCTGCCCTGCAGGCGTTCGCCGACGTAGGTGGTGGTTGATTCGTTGGGCGCCACCCATTCCACGTAGCCGTCGGTATCGACCCAGACGATGGCGAGGATTTCCGGGTTCTCCCGCACGTAGCGGCCGGCACGGACCTGGAAGGCCTCGTAGTCGAGCTGCATGAATTCCTGGTCGCGGCCGAGCTGGCCGAGGAACTCCAGGTGGCTGAAGAGGCGGTTCTCGAGCGTCCGCTCCGCCCAGTGCATGTCGCCCTCCAGCGCCGACTTCGCGGTATCGCGCTCGCGCCACTGCAAAAGGCCGGTGATCACCAGCATGGCCAGGGCAAAGATGCCGATCGCCAGATAAGGCGCGTTCAACAGCCAGGGTTGGCGCGGCGAGGGAGCGGGCGGCTTGGGGAACATGACGGGATTCTTGGGCGGCCCGCCGGGATCGGCCATTGGTACTTACCCTTACTTGAGCAGGAAGTCGGCGAGCAGCGGCAGCAGTGCCGCCGTGAGCAGGCCGTTGAGGCCCATCGCCAGCGCCGCGAAGGCGCCCGACTGTTCGTTGATCTGGAAGGCGCGGGCGGTGCCGATGCCGTGCGCGGCGACGCCCATGGCGAAGCCGCGGATCGCCGGATCGTGCACGCGGATCGCCGAAAACAGCCGTTCGCCGACGATGGCGCCGAAGACGCCGGTACAGATCACCAGCACCGCGGTGAGCGAGGGCAGGCCGCCGATCTTTTCGGCGATGCCCATGGCGATCGGTGTGGTCACCGATTTCGGCGCC
>CAZFXO010000141.1:0-4969 GCA_964523045.1 uncultured Dechloromonas sp.
GTTCGAGAATCCACTCGGCGGCGTTGTCGAGGAAGTAGCGGTCGTGGGTGACGGCGACGACGGTGCCGGGGAAGCGCACCAGGAACTGCTCCAGCCACTCGACCGATTCGGCGTCGAGGTGGTTGGTCGGTTCGTCGAGCAGCAGCATGTCGGGCTTGGAGAGCAGCAGCTTGGCCAGCGCGACGCGGCGCTTTTCGCCACCGGAGAGGACGCCGATCTTGGCGTCCCAGGGCGGCAGGCGCAGCGCGTCGGCGGCGATTTCCATCTGGTGCTCGGTATCGGCGCCGCCGGTGGCGATGATCGCTTCCAGGCGTGCCTGTTCTTCGGCCAGTTTGTCGAAGTCGGCTTCCGGATCGGCGTAGGCGGCATAGACCTCGTCGAGCTTGGCCTGCGCCTGCATGACTTCACCGAGCGCCGATTCGATTTCCTCGCGCACGGTCTTGTCGGCGTCGAGTTGCGGTTCCTGTGGCAGGTAGCCGATCGACACCCCGGCCAGATGTTGCACCTCGCCGTCGTATTCCTTGTCGACGCCGGCCATGATTTTCAGCACGGTGGACTTGCCGGCACCGTTCAGGCCGAGCAGGCCGATCTTTGCGCCGGGGAAGAAGGAAAGGGAAATGTCCTTGATGATCTGCCGCTTGGGCGGAACAATCTTGCTCACGCGGAGCATACTCATCACATACTGAGCCATGAATCTGCCTGTCAAAAAAAGGGGGAAGTCCCGCAGTCTACGAGGCTTCCCCTTAAATGACCAGTTTTGTGTTCAGGCTGAGAGTGCGTTCAATATCGGTGGGCTGCTCCTTTCTGCCGACAGGGCGTTGATGTCACCACACAGTTCGCCACCTTCGGCGATCACCAGCTTGCCATAGCGGATTTTTCCGCTGACACGGCCGGTGGCGTGGATGATCAGTTGAGAACGGGCGGTCAGTTCGCCATCGAAACTGCCGTGAATTTCGGCCACGTCGATACTGACCTTGCCGGAGAATGCACCCTTGTCGGCGATGCGGATGACCCGGCTGTCCATTGTCGCCTCCACCCGTCCTTCAACGACCAGCATGTCGCAATCCAGGATTTCCGCTCCCTTGAGCTTGACGTCCGGACCGACAATGAGGCGGGCTCCCTTTTCCTTTTCGATGGGTTGATCTTGTTGTGCTGCAGTTGCTGCGAGGTTCGCGGCGTTGTTCACGCTGCTTGGAACGGCGGGGGATTCTTGTTTGATGACTTCCGGGCGGCTGGTGTTGAGAGCGCTCGGGGTTGGCGTGCCGTTGGCGTCCCTTCTGTTGATGCCGTTGTTTTGGATGCCGGTGGCAGGGCTGGATTTGATGAACATGTAGTCTCCTGATGCGGGGTTCGGGGTTGCCGCCATTCCATTGCGATAAGCGTGCCAGCTTCCTCAATTTCATTTGATTCATGAGCTTACGTAGGGGCGTCAGCGATACTGGCTGTTGTTTGTCGGCATCTGGCGACAGATTTTTTCCGATCATTCAGGAAGCCATTCAGGACAAGGGGATAGAATGTCGCTTCTTTCCGACATTTCGTTATGTTTATGATTCGACAGGGTTTTTAGATGAGGTGGCTGTCTTTTCGGCAGGGCTTGCTGGCTGGCTTCATGATTGTTGTCCTGCTGCTCGGCGGGGTTGGGATTCACGGCTGGTTGTTGCTTGAGGGCATGGTTACGCAAAGTCGCGAAGGAAACGCCCAAGCCTTGCGTTTGAGTGCCGCGGTGCAAGCTCTCGGTGAGCGCAGTGTCGATATCGAGCGTAGCGCCAGGCAATACCTGGTGCTCGGCGACGCGGTGTTACGTGAGCGTTTCGATGCCCATCTTGCCGGTGCGCTGGAGCAACTGGAGCAGATCGAGATGGTCCCGGCCGAGGTGCTGGTCGGTTTGTCCCGGCAATGGCGGGAACAGGCAGGGCTGTTGCGCGACGGGATCGAGCAGGCGCCGCCGCGCGACGATCTTGCCAAGCAGCTTGATCGCCTGGCGGCGCTCAATGACGAAATCCGGGTGGCGGCGAAGCGCTGGATCGACGGGGGCAACGAACGTCTGCTCGAGCAACTGGAGCGGCGAAGAGTCGAATTGGGCAGCCGTCTGGCGCTCGCCCTGTTGGGGGCTGTCCTGGTAGCCATGGCCATGGGGTGGTGGCTGGTGCGCGCCGTGCGGCAACTGGAAGAGGCGATCAGGCGTTTGGGGGAAGGCTGTTTCGAGGCACCCATCCAGGTTTCCGGCCCGGCCGACCTGCGGCGGCTCGGGCGGCGCCTGGATTGGTTGCGCAGTCACCTGGCGGGTCTGGAGGCGGATCGTGAGCGTACCCTGCGCCACGTATCGCATGAGCTGAAAACACCGTTGACTGCCTTGAAGGAGGGCATCGCCTTGCTCGCCGAAGAGGTGCCCGGTCCCTTGAGCGAAGGTCAGCGCGAGGTGACCCGTATTCTCGGACACAAGGTGGACAGCTTGCAGTGCCAGATCGAAAGCCTGTTGCGACTCAACGCGGCGGTGTTCGAGGCGCGTCGTCTGAATCTGCTCCGGGTGGATTTGCGCCAGGCACTATCCGAGGCGGCGCAGCGTCATGAATTGCGCGGACAGGCGCGCCAGGTGACGATTCAGGTCGAGGCCAGTGGGGGACAGGCGCGCCTCGATCCCGGCAAACTCGCCGTGATACTGGACAATCTGCTGGCCAACGCGATCGATTTCAGCCCGCAGGGGGGCACCGTCCGTCTTTCGGCCGAACGCCTCAAGGCATCCTGGCGCATCGTCTGTCAGGATCAGGGGCCAGGCGTTGCGCCCGAGGACGCGCAACGCATCTTCGAGCCCTTCGTCCAGGGACGCCGGCCGGCGCCGGTGGCCAGGGGGGGAAGCGGCGTTGGTCTCTCCATCGTCAGGGAACTCGCTCAAGCCATGCGGGCTCAGATCAAACTTGTCGGCAGCGATAGCGGTGCCGTCTTCCAATTGGATTTGCCGAATGAAAAATAAGCTCCCCTACCTGATGTTCTGGCTCGCTGCGCTGGCTGGCTGTAGCAACGTACCGCCAGCGAATGTTCCGCCCTCGGCCGGTGAGCGGGCGTCGGCGCTCGATGCTGCGCTGGAGTATCGCCAAAGCCTGGCTGGCATGAGTGGTAATGAACTGGCCCGCGAACGCAGCGAACTGACGGCGCGCAATGGCGATCCGGAGGCGCAGATGCGGCTGGCACTGCTGCTGTTGCAGCCGCGCCAGGGCAATGTCGAATTGGCACGGCCGATGGCCTTGCTGGATGCCCTCCTGAAATCGTCCCGGCCGGGGGCGCAAGCCTTGCAGCCGCTGGCACGACTGTTGGCCGAGCAGTTGAGCGAACGGCAGCGTCTGGAAGGTACGGTGGACCGGCAGGCGTTGCAGTTGAAGGAAAGCCAGAAAAAGGTTCAGGAATTGCAGGAAAAGATCGACCGCCTCGCCGAGATCGAGCGCAACCTGCCGCAACGGCCGGCGTTGCCCGCTGCGGGAGGCGCACGGTGAGCCGCGCCGGCGCCGTTGGGGCGCACGTCCTGATCATCGATGACGACGAGGATATCCGCCGTCTGCTGACGATGCGTCTGCACGCTCGTGGATTCCGGGTCACTCCGGCGACCTCGGCGGAAGAGGGGCTGGCCAGCATTGCCGTCGATCCGCCGCGCTTGGTGGTCAGCGATATCCGCTTGCCCGGGCGCGACGGCTTGTCGCTGTTCGAAGAGTTGCGGACGACCCGGCCGAGTCTGCCGGTGATCCTGCTGACCGCGCACGGCACCATTCCCGATGCGGTCGAGGCAACCTCGCGCGGTGTTTTCGGTTACCTGACCAAGCCTTTCGACAGCCAGACGCTGCTCGCCAAGATCGACCAGGCGCTGCTGGTTTCCGCTGCTCCCGAGGTCCAGCCGCCGCCGACGGACGACGGTCGCTGGCTGGAGGACATCGTTTATCGCAGTACCAGCATGGCCGAATTGCTGGCCGATGCGCGGATGGTTGCCGCTTCCGACGCCAGCGTCCTGATCCGAGGCGAAAGCGGGACTGGCAAGGAAGTCCTGGCGCGTGCCATTCATCGGGCCAGCGCGCGCGCCCAGGGGCCTTTCGTTGCCATCAACTGCGGGGCGATTCCCGAGCCTCTGCTGGAGTCGGAACTGTTCGGCCACGTCCGCGGCGCCTTCACCGGTGCCGCCAGCGCCCGCAGCGGGCTGGTCCAGGCGGCCAACGGCGGTACCCTGTTCCTCGATGAAATCGGCGACATGCCGCTGGCGCTGCAGGTCAAGCTGCTGCGCGTCCTGCAGGAGCGGGTGGTGCGTCCGGTGGGCAGCACCAGCGCCGAACCGGTCGATATTCGTTTGCTGTCGGCGACTCACCGCAACCTGGAGACGGCGATGGCGCAGGGATTGTTTCGCGAGGATCTCTACTACCGCCTCGACGTCGTTTCGCTGACGCTGCCGCGCCTCGAGGAGCGGCGCGAGGATATCCCGCTGCTGGCGGCGCATTTCCTGCGCAAGCTAGCCGAGAAGTACGGCAAGCCGATCAGTGGTTTTGCGCCAGACGCGCTGGAGGCCCTGGCGACCGCCGGCTGGCCGGGGAATGTCCGGCAATTGCTGAATGTTGTCGAGCAGTGTTGCGCGCTGTGCTCGACCCCCCTGATACCGGCGTCCCTGGTTCAGCGCTCGTTGCGGGTGCCGGTCATGGAGGCTTTGAGCTACGCCGAGGCCAAGCGGCGCTTCGAACGGGATTACCTGGTCCGCCTGCTCAAGCTGACCGATGGTAGTGTTGCCGACGCTTCGCGCATCGCCGAGCGCAATCGCACCGAGTTCTACCGCCTGCTGCAGAAATACGATCTGACGCCGGCGATGTTCCGTGGAGTGGAAGTCGGCAATCCGCCGGAATGAGGCGAAAAAAAAGCACCGCAGTTGCGGTGCTGGCTTCGTTTTGGCGCGCCCGGAGCGATTCGAACGCCCGACCCCTTGGTTCGTAGCCAAGTACTC
>CAZFXO010000142.1:0-4879 GCA_964523045.1 uncultured Dechloromonas sp.
GCCCGGCCCGCTGTCCGGGCTGGTCGTCACCCGTTACGGGCATGGCGTGCCCTGTTCGCGCATCGAAATCGTCGAGGCCGCGCACCCGGTGCCGGATGCGGCCGGCGCAGCGGCGGCGGCGCGTATCCTCGCCCTGGTTTCCGGGCTGAGCGCGAACGACCGCGTGCTGGCGCTGATTTCCGGTGGCGGTTCGGCCTTGCTGGCGGCGCCCGCCGCCGTCACCACGCTGGCCGAGAAGCGTGCCCTGACCGGGGCGTTGCTGCGCTCGGGGGCGGCGATCGGCGAGATCAACTGCGTGCGCAAGCACCTCTCGGCAATCAAGGGCGGGCGCCTGGCGCTCGCCGCCTGGCCGGCGCCGCTGCTGACGCTGGCGATTTCCGACGTGCCCGGCGACGACCCGGCGGTGATCGCTTCCGGGCCGACGGTCGGCGATCTGACGACGGCGGCGGACGCCTTGCGCATCCTCGACGCCTACGCGATTCCGCTCGCCGCGCCGCTGCGCGCCTGGCTGGCCAGCGGCGCCGCCGAGACGCCGAAGCCGGACGATCCGCGGCTGGCCGGCGCGACTTACCGCCTGCTTGCCTCACCGCGCCAGATGCTTGAAGCGGCCGCCGCCGAAGCGCGCCGTTGCGGCGTCACGCCGCTGCTGCTCGGCGACGCGCTGGAGGGTGAGGCGCGTGAAGCCGGCAAGGTGCATGCCGGCATCGCGCTGGCCTGCGCCCGCCATGGTTTTCCGGCGAGCCCGCCGTGCGTTCTGCTCTCCGGCGGCGAGACGACGGTGACACTGGGCGGCGCCAGCGGCCGCGGCGGGCGCAACAGCGAATTCCTGCTCGGCCTGGCGCTGGCCCTCGGCGGCGCGCCGGGCGTCCATGCGCTGGCCGCCGACAGCGACGGCATCGACGGTAGTGAAGACAACGCCGGTGCCTTCGTTGCGCCCGATACCCTGGCTCGGGCCAGGGCGCTTGGACTGGACGGTCAGGCGGCGCTCGCCGCCCACGATGCCTGGGGCTATTTTGCGGCGCTCGACGACCTGCTGCTGACCGGGCCGACGCGGACCAACGTCAACGACTTCCGCGCCATCCTGATCGCCTGAGGCGGCGTCAGACGACCCGGTTGCGGCCGCCGCGCTTGGCGGCGTAGAGCTTGCCGTCGCAGGCGGCGATCACTTCATGGACCAGCCGGCTGTCGACGACTTCGTAGGTGCCCGGCGCCACCTCGCTGACGCCGAAACTGGCGCTGAGCGGCAGCGGCGGATCGTGCGGGACCGGGCAGGCTTCGATCCGCAGGCGCAATTTCTCGGCCAGCAGGCGCGCTTGCGGCAGCTTGGTCGACGGGCAGACGAGGAGGAATTCCTCGCCGCCGTAGCGGAAGATCAGGTCGGATTGGCGCAGCGTGTCGCGGACGATGCTGGCCAGGTGTTCGAGCGCCAGGTCGCCGGTCTGGTGGCCGTAGCGGTCGTTCAGATCCTTGAAGTGGTCGATGTCGAACATGATCACCGAGAACGCCGACTCGGTCGCCTTGGCGATCTCCATCTGGTTGGTCAGCACGCGGTCGAGGAAGCGCCGGCTGAGGAAGCCGGTCAGCGTGTCCTTGCTATAAACGCTCATGATGACGATGCTGTTGAGCAGCGAAATCTCGTTGCCCAGTTCGAGCGAATAGGTTTCCGCCTTCTTGAGGATCGCGTAGACCGGGCCGCTCGCTCCCCGCTGGACGATCAGCTCGTCGATCTCGGCAATGATGTGGTGCATCGAATCGTGCAGTTCGCGGATCTGCGCGATGTAGCTGTGATCGCGGATCAGGCGGACGCCTTCTTCGTTCAGCCATTTGCCGAACTTGCAGTGGTTCGGGTCGAGTTCCGGCATGCCCTGCGGGTCGCGCTGGCGGGTCGCTTCGATCAGCGTTGCCATCCATTCGAGATGGCTTTCGAAGTAGCTGAGCAGGTTCTTGTCGTTGAGCGCGCGGATGTGCGACAGGCGCAGATGATTGCGGGTGCCGAGCCGGTTGAGGAAGATTTCGAGGTAGATGGCGGCGAAGCTCTCTTCCATCTCCTCGAATATCGTCATGATCTGCTGCGCGTCGGCAATCGCCCCGTCGTCCAGCGCCAGCTTGAGCATCTGGTTGCGCAGCGTGCCGAACTGGTAGGAGAAAAGCATGAACGGGGTGTCGGTGGCGGCCAACTGGCGCATCATCGTCTGGCAACGCGTCCCGTCGTCGCAGCCCAGCGAGTCGGCGAGGCAGGCCTTGAGGTTGGGCCAGTTCAGCGAAATGCTCTCGGCGGCGACGATTTCGCTTTCCGGGAGCTTGGGACGCCGTACTTCCAATGCTGCAAGCATCCGTTCGAGCAACTGCCGGTTTGCCGGCGACCTCCATGCGGCCATGCTAGCTGTTCCAATAGAAAATTGGGAATGGTGTATGGACGGGATTATATCGGGCGACCCTATGCCGAAAGTGAACTTTTGCGCCGCAGGAAGGGGATTCCCGGATAGGTCTTTGCCCCGGCGCGATTTAGAATCCCAAGCATGAGCCCCGATGATTCTCCCGCCTGCGATCGCGCCACGCTGATTCGCCGCCTGCGCAACCTGCTGCCGCCACATTGCCTGCTGGTCGAGGAAGAAGACCTGCGTCCCTACGAGTGCGACGGTCTCACCGCCTACCGCGAATTGCCGCTGGCGGTTTGTCTGCCGGAGAACGAAGGGCAGGTGGTCGACGTGCTGCGCACCTGCCACCAGCTTGGCGTGCCGGTCGTCGCGCGCGGCGCCGGCACCGGCCTGTCGGGCGGGGCGATGCCGCACGCCGAGGGCGTCGTCCTGTCGCTGGCGCGCTTCAACAAGATTCTCAAGCTAGACCGCGCCAGCCGTACCGCCGTCGTCCAGCCCGGCGTGCGCAACCTGGCGGTGTCGGAAGCGGCGGCGCCGTTCGGCCTCTACTACGCGCCCGATCCCTCGTCGCAGATCGCCTGCACGCTCGGCGGCAACGTCGCCGAGAATTCGGGCGGCGTGCATTGCCTGAAATACGGCCTGACCGTGCATAACGTGCTGCGCGTGCGTATGGTCAGCATCGAGGGCGAGATTTTCGAGATCGGCAGCGGCGCGCCGGATGCGCCGGGCTACGACCTGCTTGCCCTGTGCATCGGCTCGGAAGGCCTGCTCGGCGTGGTCACCGAAGTGACGGTGAAACTGGTGCCCAAGCCGGAACTGGCGCAGGTGGTGATGGCCTCGTTCGACGACGTCGCCAAGGCCGGCGACGCGGTCGCCGCGATCATCGCCGCCGGCATCATCCCGGCCGGGCTGGAGATGATGGACAAGCCGGCAACCGCCGCCGTCGAGCCCTTCGTCAAGGCCGGCTACGACCTCGATGCCGCCGCCATCTTGCTCTGCGAGTCGGACGGCACGCCGGAGGAAGTCGCCGAGGAAATCGCCCGCGTGCGCGCCGTGCTGACTGGCTGCGGTGCTCGTGACATCCGCGTCTCGCAGTCGGAAGCCGAACGGCTCAAGTTCTGGGCCGGGCGCAAGGCGGCGTTTCCCGCCGTCGGCCGCATCACGCCCGACTACTACTGCATGGACGGCACGATTCCGCGCAAACGCCTGGCCGAAATGCTGTCGGCCATCGCCGCGATGGAAACGAAATACAGCCTGCGCTGCGCCAACGTCTTCCATGCCGGCGACGGCAACCTGCATCCGCTGATCATGTACGACATGGCCAAGCCCGGCGACTGGGAGAAGGCCGAGGCTTTCGGCGCCGAGATTCTCGAACTGTCGGTGGCGCTCGGCGGCTCGATCACCGGCGAGCACGGCGTCGGCATCGAGAAGATCAAGCAGATGTGCGTGCAATACACGACACCGGAGCTGGAAACCTTCCACGCGGTCAAGGCGGCGTTCGACGACAAGCGCCTGCTCAACCCGGAAAAGGCGATTCCCAGCCTGCACCGCTGCGCCGAGTACGGTCGCATGCACGTGCATCGCGGCGAACTCAAATTTCCCGACCTGGAGCGCTTCTGATGACGCTGGACGAGATTGTCGCGGCGATCCGTGCTGCGCACGATACGCACACGCCGCTGCGCCTGCGCGGTGCCGGCAGCAAGGATTTCTACGGCGGTCTGCTGGCCGGCGAGGTGCTCGACCTGGCCGGCCATCGCGGCATCGTCGATTACGAGCCGACCGAACTTTACGTCACCGCGAAATGCGGCACGCCGCTCGCCGAGATCGAGGCGGCGCTTGCCGAACATGGCCAGATGCTGGCTTTCGAGCCGCCGCGTTTCACCGGGGCGACGCTCGGCGGCTGCGTCGCCGCCGGCCTCTCCGGCCCGCGCCGCATGCAGGCGGGGGCGGTGCGCGACTTCGTGCTCGGCGTCAAATTGGTCGATGGCCGCGGCCAGGTGTTGAATTTTGGCGGCCAAGTGATGAAGAACGTCGCCGGTTACGACGTCTCGCGGCTGATCGCCGGCAGCCTGGGCACGCTCGGCGCGATTGCCGAGGCAACGCTGAAGGTGCTGCCGAAACCGGTTGCCGAAACGACGCTGGAATTCGCCTGCGCCGCCGACGAGGCGGTGCGCCGTCTGAACGATTGGGGCGCGCAGCCGCTGCCGGTGTCGGCCGCGTTCTGGCACGAGGGGCGGCTGTGGCTGCGCCTCTCCGGCGCGGCGGCGGCGGTCGACGCGGCGGCGCGCAAGCTGGGCGGCAAGCCGCTGGCCGATGCCGGGCGCTGCTGGGAAGAGGTGCGCGAGCAGCGCCACGCCGCTTTCGCGGCGCCGGTGCTGTGGCGGGTCGCCCTGCCATCCACCGCGCCGGCCTTGGCGGTCGACGGCCTGCGCGCGATCGAGTGGGGCGGCGCCTTGCGTTGGTACGCAGGTGAGATTGACGCGGCAACGATCCGCGCCGCC
>CAZFXO010000143.1:0-4803 GCA_964523045.1 uncultured Dechloromonas sp.
GGTCAGCGCGCTGACCAAGGGCGCCGTCAATACCGAGGTCGGCATCACGCTGGCCGGCGGTACCGTCGTTCATTCGGTAGTCACCAACGAAGCGGTGCTCGAACTCGGCCTCAAGCTCGGCGAACCGGCGACGGCGCTGGTCAAGGCCAGTCACGTCATCCTCGGCGTGCCGGCTTGAGATTGCGCCGGGCGTAAATGCGAGGCGGCCGGCCGGCCGCCTTTTTCGTTCACCAGCCGAGCGGCGCGCGGGCATTGCGGCGCAGCAGGAAGAAGAGGCCGCTGCTGACCAGCCCGAGCAGCAGCGAGACGGCGGCGGCGCGTTCGAAGTCGCCGCTGGTTACCGCGTTGTAGATGTCGAGCGAGGCGGTCACCGTGCGCCCCTCGATGTTGCCGCCGAGCATCATGGTCATGCCGACTTCGCCCAGCGAGCGGCCGAGGGCGAGGATCAGGCCGCCGGCCAGCGCGTTGCGGATATTGGGCAGCAGCACGTGGCAGAAAATCTGCCACTCGTTCTTGCCCAGCGTGCGCGCCGCTTCCGGCAGGATTTTCGGCAGGCTTTCGAAAGCCGCCTGCACCGGCTTGACGACCAGCGGCAGGCCGGCGACGAAGGCGGCGATCAGCAGGCCGGAAAAGGCGAATACCGGGGCGATCCCGAACCATTCCTGGAGCACTTCGCCGAGTGGGCCGCGGCGGCCGAGCAGGAGGAGCAGCAGGAAACCGGTCGCCATCGGCGGGAAGACCAGGGGTAGCGTCACCGCGATGTCGAGCAGGTTGCGGCCGCGCCAGCCCGGGCGCGCCAGCGCGTAGCCGAGGGCGAGGCCGCTGAGCGCGTGGAGCAGCGTGCCGGCGAGGGCGACGCGGGCGGTCAGCCACAGCATCTGCCGGTTGCCCGGCGTCGCGAACAGGTCGAGCAGCGAGGCGAGCGGCGAATCCACTCAAAGCCCGTTGCGCTTGAGGATGGCGCGGGCTTCGTCGCTTTCCAGGAAGCGGCCGAGCGCCAGGACCTCGGCCCGCTGCGCCTGCGTCCTGAGGACGCCGC
The DNA here is from genome assembly GCA_964523045.1 of uncultured Dechloromonas sp. Lineage (GTDB taxonomy): Bacteria > Pseudomonadota > Gammaproteobacteria > Burkholderiales > Rhodocyclaceae > Azonexus. Next base: position 1,040 of record CAZFXO010000143.1, read on the forward strand.
CGACGATGCGGATCGGCGTATAGAGCGCGCCGTCGATTTCCTGGTAGCCGCCAATCTTCGGCGCGATGGCGAGGGCCTCGGTCAGGTTGATGAAGCCGGCGTCGATGTCGCCGGAAATCAGGTAGGCGGAAACCTGCGGCACGGTGGCGACGACCTGCAGGCGATCCTGCAGCGCCGCCTTCAATTTGCTGCGCTCCATGAACTCGCTGGCGGCAATGCCGTAGATCGCCGCCTTCGGGTTGGGCATGGCGATGCGGGCGAAGCGGGCGTCGGCCAGTTCAGCCGGGCTGCCCAGTTTGCCGCCGGTCGGCCAGGCGACGACCAGGCGGCCGTTGCCGAGCGGCAGGAAACTGGCGAAGTCGAGCCCGTCGACGCCGGTCAGGAAAGCGTGGTCGCCGAAGATGACGGCGATTTCGCCGCCTTGCTTGGTCTGCGCGACGATGTTGCCCATGTTGCCGTAGACCTGCTCGACCTTGATGCCGCTCTGTTTCTGGAAGGCGGCGCAGAGTTCGCCGACCGGGCGTTTGTAGCCGGCGCCGGCGGCGATCAGCAGGTTCTGGGCAAAGGCGGGGAGGGCGGCGAAAAGACCGGCGACGAGGCCGGCGATCAGCAGCAGGCGGCGGAAGAGGTGCATGACGTTTCCTTGATGAGAGAAAGATGGGGGCGGGGGCGGTCGGTCGGTGCGTCGCCGCAGACCTGGCCGCGTTGCAGGCGGACGATGCGGGCGGCGAGCTGGCAGGCTTCGTCGAGGTCGTGGCTGACCAGGATCGCGTAGTCGACCAGGGCGCTGGCGCGGACTTCCTGCAGCAGCGTCTGCATCGAGCGACGGAGTTGCGGATCGAGCGCCGACAGCGGTTCGTCGAGCAGCAGCAGGCGCGGTGCCGAAGCCAGCGTGCGAGCCAGTGCCAGGCGCTGTTTCTGGCCGCCCGAAAGTTCGGCCGGGTAGCGCTCGGCGAGTTTTTCCAGCCCGACCAGTTCGAGCAGTTGCCCGGTCGGCAGCGCCTTGCTCTCCGGACGGCGGGCGAAATCGACCTGGCGGCGGGCGCTCATGTGCGGGAACAGGCCGAGTTCCTGGAAGACCATGCCGGCGCGGCGCAGCCGGGTGGGCAGGCAGCTACCCCGGCGGCTGTCGAGCCAGATCTCGTCGCCAGCGCGGATCACTCCCTCGGCGGCCGTTTCCAGTCCGGCGAGCAGGCGCAGCAGCGTCGTCTTGCCCGCTCCGGACGGCCCCTGCAGGGCCAGCCATTGGCCGGGCGGCAGGCGCAGGCTGACGTCGAGCAGCGCCTCGCCGCTGGCGAAATTGAGCGACTTGCGCAGGGCGAAGAAAAGCTCGCCGGGGGCGGGCTCAGTCGGTAGAACGGTCATGCGCCTCTTCCTCGGTGGCTTCGATCGGCGTTCGCGCTTTCGCCAGGTCGATGATCTCGGCCGTCGGCTGCCGGCCAGCCGGCCGCCAGCCTCGACAGCAGCCGTGGGCGCGGGCGGCGCCCGGCGAGATGGCGAAGGCTTCGTCGGCGGCGGGCTCGGGTTTGTCAGCCATGATTTGCTCCGTGCGGTCAGAGGGATTGCAGGAAGGCGAGCAGCTCGGCGCGCGCATCGGCGCTGGCGGCGCGGTAACGCCGTTGCGCCAGCGCCGCTTCGCCGCCGTGCCAGAGGATGGCTTCCTCGAAATTGCGGGCGCGGCCATCGTGCAGGTAGCCGACCTGTTCGTTGATCGCCGCCAGGACGCCGATTCCCCACAGCGGCGCGGTCCGCCATTGGCTGCCGGTAGCGGCGTGGTCGGGGCGGCCGTCGGCGAGACCGGGGCCCATGTCGTGGAGCAGCAGGTCGGTGTAGGGCGCGAAACTGCGACCGGCGAGCAGGCGGAAACGGCTGGCGCCGCTTTGTAGTGTCGGGCGATGGCAGACGGCGCAGCCGAACTCGGCGAAGCGCGCGTTGCCGCGCACGACCGCCGGCTGTTCGGTGTCGCGGCGCGGCGGCGGCGCCAGGTGGGCGATGTAGAAGGTGATGTCGGCGAGCTGGGCGGCGCTCAGTTCCGGCTTGCCGCCATCCGGCGCGCGGCGGCAGGCGGTTTGGGCGGCGCTGCAGTTCTCGTCCGGGAAGAGCGGCGAGGTGATGCTCATGTCGCCGTGGAAAGCGCCGGCGATCTGGCTGCGCAGGTCGCTGCTGTTGGCCTTGAGGCCGAAGCGGCCGGCCAGGCGGCGCGGGCCGAGGCGGTTGACGCTGCCGCGCACGCCGTCCGCCTTGGTTTCGCGCGCCATCGCCGCCAGCGTCGCCGCCGGCACCGCGTCGAGCAGGCCGAGGCCGGCGACTGGCGGGCCGACGCGCGGCGAGGTGAGGACCGGCCCCAGCTCGCCGTAGGCGAGGTCGACGAATTTCAGCAGCGGGCGGCGCAACTCGACGCGGCTGCCGTCGTCGAGGCTAAGCGTTTCGTACTGCCAATGGACTTCGGCGCGTCCTTCGCCGGGCACGCCGGGGATGCCTTCCTCGTTCAACTGCTCGCCGTACACCGGGTGCGGGCGCGGCGGGTTGCCGGGGACGGAGAGGCGGACCAGCATCGTCTGCATCCGCTGCGCCGGGTTTTCCGGGGCGCCGCCGCGGCCGTTGCGCGGGTGACAGGAAATGCAGGCGAGGCGGTTGTAGAGCGGTCCGAGACCATCCAGCGCCTGATCGCGGGCCGGCGCGATCACCCAGCTCTGGCGGAACAGGCTGCGGCCGCGCAGGAAGCTTTCGGTTTCGCCAGCCCTCATGCCGGGCAGCGGGTCGGTCAGCAGGTCGCGCGGCGGTGTCGCGGCGGCGCCGAGGGCGGCCGCAGCCAGGCAGAGGCCGGCGGCGAGGCTATGCAGTGGCCAGGGGCGGATCATGTGAGGGCTTTCAACAGGCGCCGGGCTTCGCCCCGGCGGGTGGCGCAGTCCCGTTGCCAAGCGGCGACCAGTGGCACAGTTGCCGGGTCGCGCTCGGCAAAGCGTTGCTGCAACGCCGGGTCGTCCGCTGCTGCCGCATCCAGCGGCGGCGTGCCGAGCAAGCGGCGGACGGCGCCCAGGTCGTGGCCGTTCGCTTCGGCGCGGTGCAGGTCTTGCCAGAGCGTCGCCAGCTCGCCGTGCGGCGTCACCAGCATGGCGTCGAAGACGGCGCTGCTCAGCGCCAGGCGCGGCCGCGCGCGTTCGGCGTCGAAATCCATGCCGCCGCTGGCGGCTGCGGCAAACGGATTGAATCCGGCGCCGCTGTAGGCGTCGGGGCGCACCGGCAGGCGCCGGATGTCGGCGTGGCGCAGCAGTTGCTGGCCGGCCGGAGAGAGGATGAAGTCGACGAAACGGGCGGCGCCTTCCGGGTTGGGGGCCGCCCGGGTGAGCGCGATGTGCGCCGGGTTGAGGCCGGTGTGCGCGGGATAGACGAAGCGGACCGGATGGCCGTTGGCGATGGCTGAATTGACGAAGAAATCGATCGACAGGCCGACGGCGTAGCGCCCATCGGCGACCAGGTCGCTGACGAAGGTCGAGGCGCGGGCGATCGGCGTCGCGTTGCCGGCGATCTCGCTCCACAAGCCCCAGCCTTTGTCCCAGCCCCAGGCCTGCAGGACGATTTCGACCATCGGCGGCGCGTAGCCGACTTGCGACGGAATGGGCAGGGCGATCCGCCCGGCCAGGCGCGGGTCGGTGAGGTCAGGCCAGTCGGCGGGTGGCGGCACGGCGTTCTTGGCGAACCAGTCGGGGACGATGGCGAAGCCGAAGCCGGCGACTTCGCTGGCGGTGTAGAAACCGTCGCCG
>CAZFXO010000144.1:0-4612 GCA_964523045.1 uncultured Dechloromonas sp.
AGCCAGAACTGGTAGGCGGCGGCGGCGAAGGGTTCGGGGCGCAGGCCGAGCTTGGGCTTGATGATGGTGCCGGCGATGTAGCCACCATCGACGACCGGCCGGCCGAGGACGCGCCAGAGGTCGGCGATGTCCCTGGCCGGGCCGTCGAACAGCTCGATGGCGCGGCGCGGCACGTAGAAGTCGTACATCTTGGCGTACTCGATGTCGCCCATGCCCTGATTGTTGCCGATGCTCAGCGTCAGGAAGGAGACGATCATCATCCGGCCATCGACCAGGTTGCGGTCGAAGAGGTCGAGCGGATAGGCGATGCGCATCTCCTCGCCGGCTTCGTCGATGTGATAGACCAGCGCGTCGACGCCCTTGGTGAATTCGTCGGTGGTGCATACCTCGACGTTGGTGCCGGTCGACGATTCGGCGGCGAAGTGCGCCGCGGCCTCCAGGTAACCGTAGCCGGCCTTCGGCTTCATCTTGTAGGCGCAGAGGATGTGGCGGCCGCCGGCGATCAGGTCGTCTTCCCTGAGGCTGAGGTCGGCGTAGCGGTTCGATTGGTCCATCGTCTTGTCTCCGTGTGTGGTTGTGCGGTCTGCTGCGGCGATGGAGCGAATATTAGGAAGGGCGAAAGATAAATAACAGTCACGTATTTTTACCGGGGTGTTCAGCAAAAATTTACGATCCCGCGCTGAACCCCGGGAACTTTTTACCGCGGTGCGAAACAAATCCGCTCCGATCAAAATTACCTACTGCGGGGTATCACATGGACCAACTGTCCCTCGTCGGTGTCGGCTTTGCCGTCGCCATCTTCGGCCTGGCCTGCTTCATGGCTTTGAAGCTGGCTTCCAGGAAGGCCTACCACTGAAGTTGAAACGCCGGGATTTCCCGGCGTTTTTTTTGCCTGTGGCTCAGCGCCCGGGCAGTCTGTCGAGGTCGATGCCGGCCAGGCTGTCGACCACCGCGCAAGCCCCGGTAAAGTCCTGCTCCTGGGTGTATTCGCCGCGGCAGACCAGGCAGCGCAGTCCGGCGCCGAGGGCGGCGGCCAGGCCGTTGGCCGAATCTTCGATGGCAAGGCAGGCCGCGGCCGGCAAAGCGAGCCGGGCGAGGACCCAGGTGTAGATGTCGGGCGCCGGCTTCTTGGCCGGCACGATGTCGCCGGCGCCAATCACCTCGAACCAGCCGGCAGCATCCGGCGCCAGGCTGGCACGCAACAGCGCGTGCACATTCTCCGGCGAGGTTGTCGTCGCAATCGCCAGGCGCAGGCCGGCGGCCCGTGCCGCGCCGATCAGTTCGGCGACGCCGGGGCGCAGCGGGATGGCGCCGGCGGCGACGCGCCGCACATAGTGCGCGGTCTTCGCCCAGTGCAGCGCCTGCACCAGTTCGCCGAAATCCGCCGCCGCCGCCCGTACCGGATCGTAGCGTCCGGCGAAATGCCGGATGCGCTCCTTGCCGCCGGTGACTTCCAGCAGCTCGCCATAAAGGCGGGCGTCCCAGACCCAGGGCAGGCCGAATTCGGCAAAGGCGGCGTTGAAGGCGGGCAGGTGGCCGTCGCGCTCGGTTTCGGCGAGCGTGCCATCGACATCGAAGATCAGGGCGGACAGGGGTTTCATGCCGGCCAACATAATGGGGCGTTGGTCGGAAGGCCAGTCAGAAATCCTGAAGTCAGGACTCAGACTTGTTTAATCAGCAATGATTTATGGATAAATTAAAAAATACTGACTAGGCCTTAATTCACAAGTAACTTATCTTGAACTCCAACACGGTAACAAACCAATGACTGGAGACATCATGCTATTCGGACGCACCACGCTGTCGAAGTTCGTCATCGAACACACCCGCGGTCAGCACAGCGACATGGGCGCCCTGCTGATCGACGTTGCAGCGGCGGTCAAGGGCATCTCGGCGCTGGTCGGCAAGGGCGCGCTGTCCGGCTTTTCCGGATCGGCGGCAACGACCAACGTGCAGGGCGAAGAGCAGAAGAAGATCGACGTCCTCGCCAACGAGGCCATCCTGCGCCACTGCGAATGGGGCGGCCAGCTTGCCGGCATGGCGTCGGAGGAGATGGACGAACCCTACGCTATCCCCGACGCCTACCCGCGCGGCCGCTACCTGCTGGTGTTCGACCCGCTCGATGGCTCGTCGAACAGCGACGTCAACGTCTCGGTCGGCACCATTTTCTCGATCCTGCAGCGGCCGCAGGCCGGTGACGCGACGCCGGCCGACTTCCTGCGCCCGGGCGCCGAACAGGTGGCTGCCGGCTATGCCATCTACGGCCCGGCGACCATGCTGGTGCTGAGTGTCGGCACCGGTACCCACGCCTTCACGCTGGACCGCGAGAGCGGCAACTTCATCCTCACCCATGCCGACATCCGGGTGCCGGCAGCGACCCGCGAGTTCGCCATCAACACCTCCAACGAGCGTTTCTGGGAACCGCCGGTGCAGCGTTACGTCGCCGAGTGCAAGGCGGGCAAGACCGGCGTGCGCGGCGCCGATTTCAACATGCGCTGGATCGCCTCGATGGTTGCCGAAGTGCATCGCATCCTGATGCGCGGCGGCATCTTCATGTATCCGAAGGACAGCAAGGACCCGAGCAAGCCGGGGCGCCTGCGTCTGCTCTACGAGGCCAACCCGATGGCGATGCTGATCGAGCAGGCCGGCGGTGCCGCCAGCACCGGCCGCGAGCGCATCCTCGACGTCGCGCCGGAAGCGCTGCACCAGCGCGTGCCGGTGATCCTCGGTTCGCGCGAGGAAGTCGAACGGCTCGAACGCTACCACGTGGAGTTCGACGCCGGCACCGACCGTCCCTACGCCTCGCCGCTGTTCGCCGAACGTTCGCTGTTCCGCGACTAGCCCACCGCATTTCCTATCCCCGGAGTTCCCGCCATGTCCGTCAAACATCCGATCATCGCCATCACCGGCTCGTCCGGCGCCGGCACCAGTACGGTGATGCAGAGTTTCCAGCACATCTTCCGGCGCGAGAAGATCAACGCCCAGGTCGTCGAGGGCGATTCCTTCCATCGCTACGACCGCCTGGCGATGCGCGCCGAGATGAAGGCGCAGGAAGCGCAGGGCAACGTCAATTTCAGCCATTTCGGCCCGGAAGCCAACCTGTTGCAGGAACTGCAGGAGCTGTTCGTGAATTACGGGCGTGACGGCAGCGGCCAGGTGCGCAAGTATCTGCACGACGCCGCCGAGGCCGCGGTCTGGAAGCAGGAGCCCGGCACCTTCACGCCCTGGCAGGCGGTGCCGGCCGGTACCGACCTGATGTTCTACGAAGGCCTGCACGGCGCCTGGTCCGGCGCCGGCATCGACATCGCCGCCCAGGTCGACCTCTGCGTCGGCGTCGTGCCGATCATCAACCTGGAGTGGATCCAGAAACTGCACCGCGACCAGAAGATGCGCGGTTACTCGCAGGAAGCGGTGGTCGACACCATCCTGCGCCGGATGCCGGACTACGTGAACCACATCTGCTCGCAGTTCGGCCGCACCCACGTCAATTTCCAGCGCGTGCCCATCGTCGATACCTCCAACCCCTTCATCGCCCGCGACATCCCGTCGGCCGACGAAAGCATGGTGGTGATCCGCTTCGCCAACCCGAAAGGGATCGACTTCCAGTACCTGATCAACATGCTGCACGGCTCGATGATGACCCGCCCGAACACCCTGGTCGTGCCCGGCGGCAAGATGGGGCTGGCGATGCAGATGATCTTCACGCCGATGATCCTGCGTCTGATGGACCAGAAGCGGCGCGCCTGAGACGGACGGATATTTCAGCCATGGAGAGAGACATGACGACCACCACCTTCCGCCGCGACCTGGCGAACGCCTTGCGTTTTCTGGCCATCGACGCCGTCGAGCAGGCCAAATCCGGCCACCCGGGCGCGCCGATGGGCATGGCGGACATCGCCGAAGTCCTGTGGCGCGACCATCTGCGCCACAACCCGGCCAACCCTCAGTGGGCCGACCGCGACCGCTTCGTGCTGTCGAACGGCCACGGCTCGATGCTGCTCTACGCGCTGCTCCACCTGAGCGGCTACGATCTGCCGCTCGATGAACTCAAGCGTTTCCGCCAGTTCGGCAGCAAGACCGCCGGCCATCCGGAAGTGCACCACACGCCGGGCGTCGAGACGACCACCGGGCCGCTCGGCCAGGGCATCAGCAACGCCGTCGGCATGGCCTTGGCCGAGAAGCTGCTCGCCCAGCGTTACAACCGCCCCGGTCATACCGTGGTCGATCACCGCACCTGGGTCTTCCTCGGCGACGGCTGCCTGATGGAAGGGATCAGCCACGAAGCCTGCGCGCTGGCCGGCGTCTGGGGGCTGGACAAGCTGGTCGCCTTCTACGACGACAACGGGATTTCCATCGACGGCCACGTCGCAGGTTGGTTCCGCGACGACACCGTCGCCCGTTTCCGCGCCTACGGCTGGGACGTCATCGGCCCGCTCGACGGCCACGATCCGATTGCCATCGCCGCGGCGACGGCCGAGGCCCGCCAGTCGCGTGGCCGGCCGACGCTGATTGTCTGCCGCACGCAGATCGGCTGGGGCTCGCCGAACAAGGCCGGCACGCACGACGTGCATGGCGCGCCGCTCGGCGCCGCGGAAGTTGCCGCCACCCGCGC
>CAZFXO010000145.1:0-4171 GCA_964523045.1 uncultured Dechloromonas sp.
CGAAGCCGACGTCGGCTTCGTGCGCACCGGCATCCTGGAAACCTTGATCCGCGAAGGCAAGCTGCAGTCCGGCGCGCTGCGCGTCATCAACCCGCAGCAATTTCCCGGCTTTCCCTTCACCACCTCGACCCGGCTCTATCCGGAGTGGGCCTTCGCGGCGCTGCCCAAGGTGCCGGAAGACATCGTCAAGCGCGTCAACCGGGCGCTGCTGCTGATCACGCCGGACATGGCGGTGGCGCAGGCGATGGGCATCCACGGTTTCACCATCCCCGGCGATTACCAGTACGTCGACCAACTGACCCGCGCCCTGCGCCTGCCCCCCTACGAAGAAGCCGATTTCCGCATGCGCGACGTCTGGCAGCGCTACCGCTGGCAGATACTCGCCGGCATCCTCGCCCTGCTGACCATTTCGGCACTGACGGCACGCCTCTGGCACATGCGGCGGCAGCAGGCTCGCGAGGCGGAACGGCTGCGCGCGATCACCGACACGATCGCCGACGGCATCTACGTGCTCGACCGCGGCGGCCGAGTCCTGATGATCAACCCGGCGTTCACCGAAATCCTCGGCTACTCGACCAAGGAAGTGATCGGCGCCATCGGCCACGATCTCTTCCACAACCATGGCAGCAACCCGGTTCCGCTGGCGCAGTGTCCGCTGTTCGAGGCGGTGCGCAACGGCCGCGCCTTCCATGGCGAACTACGCTTCCGCCATCGCAACGGCAGCCTGGTCGACGTCGAGATTGCCGCCCGGCCGCTCCGCGACCCGGTCGGCCAGGCGACCGGCGGTTCGGTCAGCGCCTTCCGCGACATCAGCGAACGCAAACACACCGAGGCGGAACTGCGCTGCCACCGCGACCATCTCGAAGCGCTGGTCGAGGAGCGTACCGCCGCCCTCATCCAGGCCAAGGAAAGCGCCGAGGACGCCAGCCGCGCCAAGAGCACCTTCCTCGCCAACATGAGCCACGAACTGCGCACGCCGATGAACGCGATCATGGGAATGACCAGCATGATCCTGCGCCAGACCGGCGAGCGCCAGTTGCGCGAGCAACTGGGCAAGATCGAGAGCGCGTCGAAGCACCTGCTGCACGTCATCAACGACATCCTCGACATTTCCCGGATCGAAGCCGAGCGGATGAAACTCGAGGAAACCGATTTCCGGCTCGGCAGCGTGCTCGAGAACCTGCACAGCCTGACCGCCGAACGCGCCACCGAAAAAGGTCTGGCCTTGCGCATCGACGTCAGCGACGCGATCAAGGGACTGGCGCTGATCGGCGACCCCTTGCGTCTGGGCCAGGTCCTGCTCAACCTGACCGGCAACGCGATCAAATTCACCCATGCCGGCCAGGTCACCGTGCGCTGCCAGGCCGGCGAAATCATCGACGGCAACGTGACCCTGCGTTTCACGGTCGAGGACAGCGGCATCGGCATTACCCCGGAAGCCCGGCAACGCCTATTCACCGCCTTCGAACAGGCCGACAACTCGATGACCCGCAAGTACGGCGGCAGCGGCCTCGGTCTGGCGATCAGCAAGCGCCTGGTGCACCTGATGGACGGCGAAATCGGTGTCGACAGCGTTGCCGGCCAGGGCAGCACTTTCTGGTTCACCGCCCGCCTGCGTCACGACGACAACGCGCGGGTGGCCGACACGCCGGGCAGTTCGGCCGAATTGCAGATCATCCGCGAGTTCCTTGCCAGCCGCGTCCTGCTCGTCGAGGACGAGCCGATCAACCGCGAAGTGGCGCTCGGCCTGCTCGAGGATTGCGGTCTCTGCGTCGACACCGCCGAGGACGGCGGCGAGGCGGTGGCGCTGGCGCAGCGCGAAACCTATGCGCTGATCCTGATGGACATGCAGATGCCAACGCTGAACGGCATCGAAGCAACGCGCGCCATCCGCAGCGCCTCGCTCAACCGCGAGACGCCGATCATCGCCATGACCGCCAATGCCTTCGCCGAAGATCGCCTGCGCTGCCTGGCCGCCGGCATGAACGACCACCTCGGCAAACCGGTGGCGCCGGAACGGCTGTTCGAAACCCTGCTCACCTGGCTGCGCCAGTCGCGGCCGGGGCAATGATCGGTACGACCATCGTACAATTCAAAGGGAATAATGAAGCAGGGATAATCGGCGCATGTCCGCTTCCCTCATCCTTGTTCCGCTGCTCTTCATCGGCACCGTCCTGATGCTGCTTTACCTGCTCGGCTGGATCTGGCCCGGACCGGGCGAATAGCCGGCACCCGCCGGCGGTTTACAAATCGCGCATTTCCTTACCAATGGGGCACGGCCCTTGCGGTAACATCGCCGCAAGATTTCTGCCCGACGGGGAATTCATGCTTGCCAAACGGTATCTCAACGAAACAGAGGACGAAAAAAAAGCCAGCCTGAAAAGGGCCGGCATCACTACTTCCATCGTCAATCGTTTGCTGGCGGAGAGGGAGGGATTCGAACCCTCGGTACCTTGCAGTACGCCTGATTTCGAGTCAGGTACAATCGACCACTCTGCCACCTCTCCGCAGCGGCCGAGATAATAGCACAGGTTATGGCGCGGTTTAACAGCCTTGTCGCATTTCTGCTCACTCTGCTGCTCGCAGCCTGCGACAGGGGATGGCCGGTTCCGCTCCCCTACCCGACGCCGGGCAAGCAGAACCTCGTCGTATTGACCCGCCCCGGCCCGCTCACCTACCAACTCGACGAATCGGGCAGCATCAGCGGGCTGGAATACGATCTGGTCAACGGACTGGCCGAGGAACTGGGCGTCCCGGTCAAATTCCACGTTCTGTCACCCGGCGAACTCAGCCGGCAGTTGCTCAACGGCACCTACCACATCGCCGCCTCCTGGCTGTCGCCGGGAAACAATCCGGAGATGCAGAGCGGCCCGCCACTCTTCCAAACCCACGACGTCCTCGCCCAGCACGAAGCTTCGCTGCCGCTGACCTCGCTCGATCAACTGGCCGGCAAGACCGTGCACGCGCTGGCCGGAACCCGGCAGGCAGCAACGATCCGCCGTCTGATGGAAAAAATTCCCGGCCTGCAACTGATCGAAATCGGTCAGGGCGACGTCATCGACCTGCTCGAAGCGCTCGGCGAACAGAAGATTTCCTACGTCGCGATGGACGGCAAGTTCGCCGACATCGCCAACCAGTATGTTCCCAGCCTGCGCACCACCCTGCCGCTGAGCAGCGAGGCGCCGGTCGTCTGGTGGCTGGGGCCGGTGCCGAATCCGGAACTGAAGGCGCGGATCGAAGCCTATCTCGAAAGAATCCGCGCCGATGGCACGCTGGCCCGCCTAGAAGAACGCTATTTCGGCCACGTCCGCCGCCTGCAACAGGACGACGTGGAAAAATTCCTCGGCCACATCAAGACCACGCTGCCGCAACTGCGCAAGCATTTCCTGGACGCCGAACGGCAAACCGGCATCGACTGGCGGCTGATTGCCGCGCTGGCCTGGCAGGAATCGCACTGGGACCCGTTCGCCACCAGCTATACCAATGTCCGCGGGCTGATGATGCTGACCGAGGAAACTGCCGACCGGCTCGGCGTCAGCAACCGCCTCGACCCGCGCGAAAGCGTCCTGGCCGGCGCCCGCTACCTGAACATGATCCGCAACGGCCTGCCGCACGACATGCCGGAACCGGACCGCACCTGGCTGGCGATCGCCGGCTACAACATCGGCCCCGGCCACCTCAACGCGGCGCGGACCATCGGCAAGCAATTGAACGCCGACCCCGGCGCCTGGTACGACATGAAGCGCATCCTGCCGCTGCTGGCCAAACCGCAGTACTACAAACGCCTGATATCCGGCCGGGCGCGCGGCGGCGAAGCGGTGATCATGGTCGAGAACATCCGCAGCTATTACGACATCCTGGTCCGCAACGCGCCACCGCTGACCGCCGCCATCTCGCCGATGGACGGCAAGATCGGCATGAGCGGCGAGGCGCCGGAACTCAAGCTCGGACGCTGAGCCTGCGCCGAAACAATCAGCGCGTCGGCGTCAGACTTTCCAAACCGCCCATGTAGGGGCGCAAGGCAATGGGCACCGTAACGCTGCCGTCGGCCTGCTGGTTGTTTTCCAGAATCGCCACCAGGGTGCGGCCGACGGCGAGGCCGGAGCCGTTCAGGGTGTGGCAGATTTCCGGCTTGTTCTTGTCGTTGCGGAAGCGGGCCTGCATGCGGCGG
>CAZFXO010000146.1:0-4060 GCA_964523045.1 uncultured Dechloromonas sp.
TCGCCGCGCCGCATGCCCTTGCTCGACCTGCTGCAGGAGTCGGGGGCGGACATGCGCGGCGAATTGCTGTGGCGGGTTTCGCTGCCGATCGCGGCGCTGATCCTGGCTTTGCTGGCAATTCCCTTGTCCTATGTCAATCCGCGTGCCGGGCGCTCGGCCAACATGCTGATCGCGATCATTGTCTACGCCATCTACAGCAACCTGATCTCGATCTGCCAGGCCTGGGTGATTGGCGGCAAGCTGTCTTTTGCGCTTGGTGTCGTCCTGCCGCACCTGCTCATGCTGTTGCCGCTCGGGTTGCTGTTCTATCGTCGCACTTTCGGTGCGTTTTCATGGCGGAGGCGGCGTTCCTGATGATGCGCGGCATGACTTATCAGCGCTACCTGGTGCGCGAGACGATGCTGGCCATCCTGCTCGTGCTGTTCGGGTTCGTGGCCTTGTTCGGGTTCTTCGACTTTGTCGACGAGTTGCGCTGGGTCGGCCGGGGGCAATACGGTGTCGGCAGCGCCATGCTGATCGTCATGGCCTCGCTGCCTGGGCTGGTCTATGAATTGATCCCGGTGGCCTGCCTGATCGGTACGCTGTATGCGCTGGCGACCCTTGCCCGACATTCCGAAATCACCGTCCTGCGAGCTTCCGGGCTGACGACCGGGCAATTGCTGCGGACGCTTTACCGGGCGGCGATCCTGTTGGCGCTGGCGACCTTCGTTCTTGGCGAGACCGCGGTTCCATTTGCCGATCGCCTGGGCCAGGAGATCAAGGCCAGCGCGATGGACAAATCCTTCGCCCAGCAGGGTTTCATCAGCGGCATCTGGGTCAAGGACGGCAAGGACTTCATCAATGTGCGCAATGCGCTTAATGAAAATTACCTCGAGGGCGTGCGCATCTACCGCTTCGATCAGGGTAATGCCCTGAGTTCCGTCACCGAGGCGGCTTCCGCTTCTTATGTCGAACGCAGCGGCTGGTTGATGAAGGATGTTGTCAGGACCGAGTTGGCTGGCGACCAGGCAAGTGTCGTCCGCCTCGCCAGCGATCTCTGGCAATCGTCGATCACGCCGGCGCTATTGTCGGTGCTGATGGTCGCCCCGGAGCGGATGTCGCTGTACGACCTGTTCGGCTACACCCGTCACCTGTCGGCAAACCGGCAGACTACCGAGCGCTACGAGATCGCCATCTGGAAGAAAATCTTCTATCCGTTGGCTTCGCTGGTCATGGTCACGCTGGCCCTACCCTTCGGTTACTTCCATGACCGGGTCGGTGGTGTCAGCCTGAAGATTTTCGGCGGGGTCATGCTCGGCATCGCCTTTTACGCGCTCAACGGCCTTTTTTCCAACCTTGGCGTGATCAATGCCTGGCCGCCATTCGCCAGCGCCGCGGCCCCGTCCGCGCTATTTCTTCTGGCCGCCGCGACGATGATCTGGTGGGTCGAGCGGCGCTGAGTCGTCGCGGATGATGCGGGTACCGGCGATCCGGTCGTGCAGGAAGAGGCCGTCGCGGTCGAATAGCGCCCAGACGATGCCGATGCCACCCAGGACAACGCTGGGCCAGGCTGCCATGTAGCGCAGCACCGCCTGCAGCGGGCGGAGCGGCGCGCCGCTCTGGTCCACCAGGCGTAGTTTCCAGGTTTTCATCGGCAAAGTCTGGCCGCCGTGCAACCAGCACCAACCGAAATAGACCAGCAGTACCAGGAAGACGTGCAGCCATTGCAGCTTGCCGCTGGGCTGGAAGCCGAAGCCGTGCAGCACGATCTGCGGAAAGAGGAAGAAAGCGATCAGGATGGCGAAGACGACCAGGCCTTCGTAGACCATGGCGCCCAGTCGGCGACCGATGCTGGTGGGGTCGTGAATCATCGTGGGGCGGCAGGATTACTGCGCCGGCGGCGGTACTTCCTCGCTGGCGACGGGTTCCGGGGCGGGTGGCGGGGCGAGAAGGATAGCCGATTTGTGGCGCTCGCGGAGGTCTTGTCTTTCCGATTCCGGCAGGTTCTTGTAGGCCGACCACTTCTTCTTGATCTGTTCCTGATGCTCGCTGGGCAGCTTGGAAAGGTCGCGATAGTTGTCCCGGGCCCGGTTGCGTTGCTCCGGCGTCATTGTCGCCCAGTCGCGCATCCGTTTCTGGACGCGCTCCTGTTCCTTGCTGCCCATCTTCGGGTAGCGCGAAGCCGTCGTCAGCCATTGCTTGCGACGGATATGCTCCATCTGATTCCAATCGCTGGCGAGTGGCATCAGGATTTTCCGCTGTTCGATAGTGAGCCCGGCCCAGTCCGGTTGCGGCGGGGTGCCGATCACTACGCTGGTCGGAGGGTTGGCTTGCGCCGGGAAAGTGCAGGCCAGCAACACCGCCAGCATCATTCCTCGGATTGCGTTTCGTCCGCCGTGTCGTCTATGAGCCATGCGAGAAATTCATTGTCCTGCAATACATCCGGTGGGAGGTCGTCGGCCAGCAGAGCGCTGTCCGTCGCGGAGATTTCGGCGACATACTGTTCGCTGTGCCAGTAAAAGGACAGCCACATGCCTAGCAGCAGGCCGAGGATCGCCAGTCCTTGGCGGAATCCGGCCGGCAGCGAAGCTCCGCCGAACGAGACGGAGAACGAGTGTCCGGTCGTCGTGTTCGTCAGCAACTGGCTTTCCGTCTGTTTCTGGCGTGCCAGCGCCAGATGGCGGGCAGCTTCCAGCCGCCGGGCACTGGCCGGCGAGATGTCCTGCAGACCATGATCCAGGGCTTGTTTGATGCGATATGCCTGTCTTTCTTCATTCATAACTTGATCCCCTTCGCCGACAAGGCAGCTGCCAACGTATGCGTGGCCCTCGAACAGTGAGTTTTGACGCTTCCTTCAGAGCAGCCCATCGCGCTCGCCGTCTCGGCAACATCCAACTCCTCCCAGTAACGCATGACAAAGGCCTCGCGTTGACGTGGCGGCAACTTTTTTAGCTCATCTTCGATCAGAGCCAGTGTTCTTGCTTGGTGCAACTGGCTTTCCGGTGTTACAGGGTGGTCGATTTCCTGCGTGGACTGAAGTGTTTCAAGAGGGTCCTGATCGTCGTCGTCGGACGTAAAGGCCGATAATGCCGTGGTCCATAGGGCTCTGACCTTGCTGCGTCGGAAATGATCGCGAATGGTGTTCTGCAGGATGCGCTGGAACAGAAGGGGGAGTTCCTCCTCTGGTCTGTCGCCATATTTTTCGGCGAGCTTCATCATCGCATCCTGAACGATGTCGAGCGCGGCTTCTTCGTCTCGCACCGCATAAACGGCCTGCTTGAAGGCGCGCCGCTCGGTGTTCTCGAGGAAACTTGAGAGCTGGTACGGGGTGGCCAGGGTGTGACTTTCTGACTGGGGGTTGGGGTCTCGGGGTCAAGGATTGAATCTTGACCGCACGGTGGGGTGTCGATTAAGGTTACGCCCTTTTAGGTTAACTGCTTTTTGGGCTCGAGTATGATGATCAGCGGTGCGGAAATTGTAATCAGGTGCCTGCAGGAAGAAAAGGTCGATTGCGTGTTCGGATACCCCGGCGGTTCCGTTCTGCACATCTACGATGCCCTTTTCAAGCAGGATGAGGTCAGGCACGTTCTGGTGCGCCACGAGCAGGCAGCGGTGCACGCCGCGGATGCCTACTCGCGTTCCTCGCAGCGCGTCGGCGTCGCGTTGGTGACCTCGGGTCCCGGCGTGACCAACACGGTGACCGGCATCGCCACCGCTTACATGGATTCGATCCCGATGGTCGTGCTCTGCGGCCAGGTGCCGACTGCCTACATCGGTCAGGATGCCTTCCAGGAATGCGACACGGTCGGCATCACCCGGCCCTGCGTCAAGCACAATTTCCTGGTCAAGGACGTCAAGGATCTGGCGGTAACCATCAAGAAGGCCTTCCATATTGCCGCGACCGGCCGTCCCGGCCCGGTCGTCGTGGACATCCCGAAGGATGTGACGGCGCAGATGTGCGAGTTCGAGTATCCGAAGACGATCCAGATGCGCTCGTACAATCCGGTCGTCAAGGGTCACCTCGGCCAGATCAAGAAGGCCGTGCAGATGCTGCAGGAAGCCAAGCGGCCGATCATCTACA
>CAZFXO010000147.1:0-3972 GCA_964523045.1 uncultured Dechloromonas sp.
CCTGCTGGCTGTCGGCAGCGCGCTGTACTGGCCGCTGGCGGTGGCCGGCGCGGCGATCCTCGTCGTTATCGCGCTCGGCCTGGTCGCCCACTGGCTGCGCCGTTTCGAAGCCGCCGCCTTGCTCGGCGACGGCGCCGTCGCGGCGCTGCTGGCGGCGGTGGCTGGCTGGTTGCTCTGCCTGTTCGCCGGGGCCTTGCACGGCGCCGGCCTGGTCGCCGCGCGGCCGACGCTGGCGGCCTGGGCGGCGGCCTTCCTGCTGCCGCTGGTGAGCGGCGCGCTGACGCAACTGCTGCCGGTCTGGCGCCACCCCGGCGTGCGTACGCCGGCGCGCGACGCGATGCGCGACTGCCTGGCGGTCGGCGGGCGCTGGCGCGGCCTGCTGTTCTTCGCCGCCGGCCTCGCTTTCATCGCCGACGCCGCCATGCCGGCCGGCCTTCTGGTCGGCAGCGCGCTGGGCTGGTTCGTGCTGCGCCTCATCATGGCCATGCGTTTCGCGCGCCCGACGCGGTAAAATCCCGGTTTTTTCCGCTTTCCAGGTTCCGACGCCATGCGCTACATCTCGACCCGCGGCCAGTCCGCGCCCCAGGCTTTCTGCGACATCCTCCTCGGCGGGCTGGCGCCGGACGGCGGGCTTTATCTGCCCGAAACCTATCCGCAGGTGACGCGCGCCGAACTCGACGCCTGGCGCAAGCTCTCCTACGCCGACCTGGCGTTTGAAATCCTGTCGAAGTTCATCACCGATATCCCGGCTGCCGACCTCAAGGCCATCGTCGCCAAGACTTACACCGCCGACGTCTACCGCTTCACCCGCAACGGCGGCAACGCTGCCGAGATCACGCCGCTGACCAAACTGGAAGACGGCCTGTACACGCAGGAACTGTCGAATGGCCCGACGCTCGCCTTCAAGGACATGGCGATGCAGCTCCTCGGCAACCTGTTCGAGTACGTGCTCGAACAGCGCGGCGAATCGATCAACATCCTCGGCGCCACCTCCGGCGACACCGGCTCGGCCGCCGAGTACGCGATGCGCGGTAAGCACAACGTCAAGGTCTTCATGCTCTCGCCGGACGGCAAGATGAGCGCCTTCCAGCGTGCCCAGATGTACTCGCTGACCGACGCCAACATCTTCAACATCGCCGTGCGCGGCATGTTCGACGACGCCCAGGACATCGTCAAGGCCGTTTCCAACGACGCCGCGTTCAAGAAGCAGTACAAGATCGGCGCCGTCAATTCGATCAACTGGGCACGCGTCGCGGCGCAGATCGTCTATTACTTCCAGGGCTATTTCCTGGCTACCCAATCGAACGACGAGACGGTGTCGTTCTGTGTCCCGTCGGGCAACTTCGGCAACATCTGCGCTGGTCACATCGCCCGCCAGATGGGCCTGCCGATCGCCAAGCTGGTGCTCGCCACCAACGAGAACGACGTGCTTGACGAGTTCTTCAAGACCGGCGTCTATCGTCCGCGCACTTCGGCGGAAACCAGCGTCACGTCGAGCCCGTCGATGGACATTTCCAAAGCCTCCAACTTCGAGCGCTTCGTCTTCGACCTGGTCGGCCGCGATCCGGTGGTGATCCGCGATCTCTGGTCGCGCGTCGACCAGGGCCAGGCTTTCGACCTCAGCACGACCGTCTACTGGAAGGACCTGCCGAAGTTCGGTTTCGTTTCCGGGCGCAGCACGCACATCGACCGCATCAACACGATCCGCTTCGCCCAGGGGCGTTACAAGGTGATGCTCGACACGCACACCGCCGACGGACTCAAGGTGGCGCTCGAACAGCGCCAGCCGGGGCAGACCATGATCGTGCTGGAAACCGCGCAACCGGCCAAGTTCGAGGAAACCATCCGCGAGGCGCTGGGTACCGAGCCGGTGCGCCCGGCCGAACTGGCCGGCATCGAGAACCTGGATCAGCACGTCGTGGTCATGGACCCGGACGTCGCGGCGATCAAGCAGTTCGTCGTCGAGCGCGTATGAGCTTCGACCACGAGGCCTTCTGGTCGGCGCGCTATCGCGATGCCGGCGAAGATTACCTCTTCGGCACCGCGCCGAACGCTTTCTTGAGCGCCCAGGCCGGGCGTTTCGCCGCCGGCATGTCGGTGCTGGCGGTGGCCGACGGCGAAGGGCGCAACTCGGTGTGGCTGGCCGAGCAGGGCTGCGCCGTCACCGCCACCGAGATTTCGCCGGTGGCCTTGGCCAAAGCCGCCAAGCTGGCGCGCGCCCGGCAGGTGGCGGTCGATTTCATCGAGGCCGACTTGCTACGCTGGGACTGGCCGCTTGCCGCCTTCGACGCGGTAGTCGGCATCTTCATTCAGTTTGTCGGGCCGGCCGAGCGGGAAATCCTGTTTGCCGGCATGCAGGCGGCGGTCAAGCCCGGCGGCCTGCTGCTCTTGCATGGTTACACGCCAAAACAGCTTGAGTATCGGACGGGCGGTCCGTCCGCCGTGGAAAACCTGTATACCGCCGAACTGCTGCGCAGCGCCTTCGCCGGTTGGAATCTGCTCGAGCTGCGCGAGCACGAAGATGTCATGGCGGAAGGACGCGGCCACGCCGGGCGTGCCGCGCTGATCGATCTGGTGGCGCGCAAGCCGCTGCGCTGATTTCGCCTGTGCTTAGCGGAAGAGCCGCGAGAAAAAGCCCCCCAGGCTTTCGCCCAGCTTCTTCGGCTGGAATTCCGTCGCGTAGGCGCGGTCTTCAACCAGGATGTGCTTGAGCAGCCAGTCCTTGAGGAAGTTGATCAGGTCGAGCGAAACGCTCTTGCCGGATTCGACCGCCAGACGCTCCTGACGGATGCGCGCGACGAAGGCGTCGTGTCGTTGCTTGTGCACGTTGAAATCGCTGTAGGCGTTGCTGCGCATGAAATTCTCTTCCGCCTGGAAGTGGGTCACCGTGTATTGCTCAAGCTCGGCGATGCTGGCGAGAACCCGGACGCCCTTTTCGCCGTTCACCACTTCGTCCCAAAGCTGATTGATGATGTCCACCAGCACCTTGTGCTGGTCGTCGATTTCCTTCATCCCGATACTGTAGGTCGGGTTCCACTCGATCAGGCGTTGGCCCATGCTTGTTTTCTCCCTGTTGCTATGTGTCGGTAATCAATCGATGAAGCGCATCGACAGGTCGAGCGCCTTGACGTCCTTGGTCAGTGCGCCGACCGAGATGCGGTCGACGCCGGTTTCGGCGATTTCCCGGATGCTCTCCAGGCTGACGTTGCCCGAGGCTTCGAGGACGGCGCGGCCGGCGTTGAGTGCCACCGCCTCGCGCAGCAGGGCGCAGGAAAAATTGTCGAGCAGGATCATCGTCGCGCCGGCGGCCAGCGCCTGGCGCAGTTCGTCGAGGTTTTCCACTTCCACCTGGATGAACTTGCAGCGGTCGGCCGCCGCTGCCGCGACTTCTTGTGCGGCGGCCATTGCCTGGGCGATGCCGCCGGCGGCGTGGATGTGGTTTTCCTTGATCAGGATGGCGTCCCACAGCGCCAGCCGGTGATTGCCGCCGCCGCCGGCGCGCACCGCGTATTTCTGGGCGACGCGCAGGCCGGGCAGGGTTTTGCGCGTATCCACCACTTGCGCCCGGGTGCCGGCGATCGCATCGGCGTAGATGCGCGCCTTGCTCGCCACCGCCGACAGCAATTGCAGGAAATTCAGCGCGCTGCGCTCGGCGGTGAGCAGGGCACGGCCGTTGCCATCGATGGTGCACAGTAGCTGATCGGCGTCGATGCGTTCGCCGTCGGCCGCCTGCCAGCTCACCGTGGCCGTCGGGTCGAGACGGCGCACGCATTCGTCGAACCAGGCACTGCCGCACAGCACGCCGGATTCGCGCGAGATGACGCGGGCGCGGACGCGGCGTTCGCCGGGAACGAGGGCCGCTGTCAGGTCGCCGGCACCGACATCCTCGGCGATGGCGGCGGTAACGTTGCGGGTGATTTCAGCGGCGAGCGGATAGTCGAATTCGATGGGCATGGCGGGGTGGGCGGGAAA
>CAZFXO010000148.1:0-3952 GCA_964523045.1 uncultured Dechloromonas sp.
GCTCGGTGCCTTTGCCGTCCAGGCCGCCGAACCGATCAAGATCGGCTCGGTGCTGTCGGTCACCGGCCCGGCCGCCTTCCTCGGCGATCCGGAACTGAAGACCCTGCAGATGTACGTCGACGACATCAACAAGAAGGGCGGCGTCATCGGCCGGCCCCTCCAGCTGGTGCATTACGACGACGGCAGCGATGCCGGCAAGGCCAACGGCTTCACCAAGCGCCTGATCGATGACGACAAGGTGGACATCCTGATCGGCGGCACCACCACCGGTGCCACCATGTCCGCCGCCCCGCTGGTCGAGAAAGCCGGCATTCCCTTCGTCTCGCTGGCCGGCGCCGTGGTCATCGTCGAACCGGTCAAGAAGTTCGTCTTCAAGACGCCGCACACCGACCGCATGGCGGCCGAAAAGGTCTTCGACGACATGAAGAAGCGCGGCATCAGCAAGGTCGCCCTGCTCTCCGAAACCTCGGGCTTCGGCGCCTCCGGCAAGAAGGAGACCGAAGCGGTCGCCGGCAAGT
Source organism: uncultured Dechloromonas sp. (assembly GCA_964523045.1). Classification (GTDB taxonomy): domain Bacteria; phylum Pseudomonadota; class Gammaproteobacteria; order Burkholderiales; family Rhodocyclaceae; genus Azonexus. The sequence continues at coordinate 519 of CAZFXO010000148.1, forward strand.
ACGGCATCACGCTGGTCGCCAACGAAACCTACGGGCCGAAGGATACCGACATGAGCCCGCAACTGACCAAGATCAAGAACACGGCCGGCGTCCAGGCGGTCTTCGTGTTCGGCCTCGGCCAGGGCCCGGCGATCGTCACCAAGAACTACAAGCAGCTCGGCATCACGCTGCCGCTCTACCAGTCGCACGGCGTCGCTTCCGACGAATTCCTGAAGCTGGCCGGTCCGGCTGCCGAAGGCGTCCGCCTGCCGTCGCCGGCCCAGCTGATCCCGGAAAAGCTGCCCGCCAACGACGCCCAGAAGCCGGTCGTCACCGCCTACGCCAACGCCTACAAGGCGGCCTACAAGACCGACGTGTCGACCTTCGGCGGCTACGCCTACGACGGCCTGATGCTGGCGGTCGACGCGATCAAGCGCGCCGGCGGCACCGACAAGGCCAAGGTGCGCGACGCCCTCGAAGCGACCAAGGGCTTCGTCGGCACCAGCGGCACCTTCAACATGTCGGCGACCGACCACATGGGCCTCGACCTCTCCGCGTTCCGCATGCTGGAAGTGAAGAACGGCGACTGGACCCTGGTCCACTAAGCCGTTCCCCGACCCGCGATTTTTTTACTGCACTTCGGGCCGCCCGAGGTCGGGCGGCTTTTTTTTGGAGTTTTTTCCATGAGCAACGTCGTACTGAGCGAAATCCACGGCAAGGTGGGGCTGATCCGCATCAATCGGCCGGAAGCGATGAACGCGCTGAACAACGATGTCGTCGACGGCATCGCCGCCGCCATCGACGCCTTCGAGGCCGACGAGAACATCGGCTGCATCGTCCTCACCGGCAACGAAAAGGCCTTCGCCGCCGGCGCCGACATCGGCTTCATGAAGGACTTCGACTACATGCACGCGTACAAGACCGACTTCATCACCCGCAACTGGGAACGCATCAAGACCACGCGCAAACCGGTGATCGCGGCGGTGGCCGGCTTCGCGCTGGGCGGCGGCTGCGAGATGGCGATGATGTGCGACATGATCTTCGCCGCCGACAGCGCCAAGTTCGGCCAGCCGGAAATCCGCCTCGGCACGATGCCCGGCGCCGGCGGCACGCAGCGCCTGCCGCGCGCCGTCGGCAAGGCAAAAGCGATGGATATGTGCCTGACCGCGCGCATGATGGACGCCGCCGAAGCCGAAAAGGCCGGTCTGGTGGCCCGCGTCATCCCGGCCGAGCAGCTGCTGGACGAAACCCTGAAGGCCGCCGCAACCATCGCCGGCTACTCGCTGCCGGTGGTGATGATAATCAAGGAATCGGTCAACCGCGCTTTCGAATCCTCGCTCAACGAGGGCCTCTTGTTCGAGCGCCGCGTCTTCCACGCGGCCTTCGCGCTCGAAGACCAGAAGGAAGGCATGGCCGCCTTCGTCGAGAAGCGCAAGCCGGCGTTCAAGAACCGCTGAGTCGGAGCCGACCATGTACGAAACCCTGGAAATCGAACGCAAGGGACCGGTGGCGACGATCTGGATGAACCGTCCGGCCGTCTTCAACGCCTTCGACGAAACGCTGATCGCCGAACTGGCCGCCGCCTGCCGCGAGCTGGAGGCCGATGCCGGCGTGCGTGTCGTCGTCCTCGGCGGCCGTGGCCGGCATTTCTCGGCCGGCGCCGACCTCAACTGGATGAAGCGGGCAGCGCAGTTCAGCGCCGAGCAGAACCTCGCCGACGCCCGCAACTTCGCCGCCATGCTCAACACCCTGGCCGGCCTGCGCAAGCCAACCGTCGCCCGCGTCCAGGGCGCCGCCCTGGGCGGCGGCACCGGCCTGACCGCCGCCTGCGACATGGCGATCGCCGCCAGCGACGCGAGTTTCTCGACTTCGGAAGTGAAGTTCGGAATCATCCCGGCGGTGATCAGCCCCTACGTGCTGCGCGCCATCGGCCCGCGCCACGCGCTGCGCTATTTCCAGAGCGGCGAGAAGATCGATGCGCAACGCGCGCTCGCCATCGGCCTGGTCGGCGAGGTGGTCGCCCCCGAAGCGCTCGACGCTGCGGTCGACCAACTGACTGCCAGCCTGCTGCAGGGCGGCCCACTCGCCCAGAACGCGGCCAAGGACCTGATCGCCGCCGTTACCGGACGCCCCATCGACGCTGCGCTGGGCGAGGAAACGGCGAACCGCATCGCCCGCCAGCGGGCGACCGCCGAGGCGCGCGACGGCATCGCCGCCTTTCTGGAAAAGCGGCCGCCAGCCTGGCTCGCCTGATACGCCGTGCGCCGGAATGCTTCGTTATTGCGGGATTTTCGGCTCGCCGGTGGCGCCCAGGCGCAGCGACAAGGCCGCCGCGTGATGGCGCACGCGCTGCACCAATTCGCCATCGGCTTCGGTGTCGAACATGCCCTGAACGCCAACCGCCACCAGGGCCATGGTGATTTCGTTGCGGAAGTTGAACACCGGCGCCGCCACCGCGGCAACGCCGCGCACGCGGTGAAAACCCTCGGTCGACGCAAAGCCCTGGGCGCGAATGCTAGCGAACAAGGCCTCGACTGCGGCTTTGCTGCGCAATTCGGCCGGCAGGTCGGGCGCCTTCAACTCGGCGGCAAGCAAGGGCGCGACGACCTTGCGCGGCATCCAGGCGGCAAAGATGCGGCCGGTCGCCGACGACAGCAGGTCGAGCACGGTGCCGGTGATGACATTGACCGTGATCGGCCGCCGCGGCCGTTCCCAGCGCACCACCACCGGCCCCTTGTCGCCCCAGACGGCAAGCGCCGTCGTCTGGTTGATCTCGTCGCGCAAATCGGCGATGACGTTGAGGCCGAGGCGCACCCGGTCCAAGCGGTCAAGCGCGACGAGGCCGACGTTGAGCGCAAACGGCCCGAGGTCGTAGCGCGAACTCATCGGGTCCTGCTCGACCAGGCCGGCGCGGATCAGGCTGACCAGGTAGCGATGCGCTTTCGACGGCGGCATGTCGGCCGCTGCCGCAATGTCCTTGAGCATCATCGAGCGTTGGCCGTTGACCATCGCGCGCAGGATGCTCATGCCGATTTCCAGCGACTGCACGCCGTGCCGGCTGTCGATTTCGTCGTTCATCAAAAATTCCTCATATCAAAATGAGTTCTATAATAAAGCATTCCAAACCGAGCGAGCATCTTTCATGACATCCCTACGCGTCTATGCCATCGACGGCATCACGCCGGTCGTCGATCCGACCGCCTACGTTCATCCGAGCGCCGTCCTGATCGGCGACGTGATCGTCGGCCCCGGCTGCTACGTCGGCCCCTGCGCCTGCCTGCGCGGCGACTTCGGCCGGCTGATCCTGGAACGCGGCGCCAACCTGCAGGATACCTGCGTCATGCACGGTTTTCCCGGCACCGACACGGTGGTCGAGGAGGACGGCCACATCGGCCACGGCGCCGTGCTGCACGGCTGCCGGATCGGACGCAATGCGCTGGTCGGCATGAACGCGG
>CAZFXO010000149.1:0-3893 GCA_964523045.1 uncultured Dechloromonas sp.
GCCATGGGCGACGCCGAAAGCCGCTTGCGCAGCGAATACGCCGGGCGTCGCCTGCTGCTGGTCGAAGACGAGCCGATCAACCGCGAGATCGCCTTGCTCCAGTTGGAAGACTTCGGCCTGAGCGTCGAATCCGCCGAGGACGGCGAGCAGGCGGTGGCGATGGCGGAAGCGGGAAGCTACGACCTGATCCTGATGGACATGCAGATGCCGCGCCTGGACGGCCTGCAGGCGACGCAGGCGATCCGCCGCCTGCCTGGCCACGCGCGCACGCCGGTCATCGCGATGACCGCCAACGCCTTCGCCGAGGACCGGGTACGCTGTCTGGCCGCCGGTATGGACGATTTTCTGGCCAAGCCGGTGGTGCCGGAACGGCTGGCCGAAATGCTGCTACGCCACCTGTCCGGTGGCGCGCCTTAACGCCGGCGCCAGACCTGCCAGCGTTCGCGGCCGGCGAAGACCGGGATCGAATCGGTGGCTTCCCGGTCCTCGATGCATTCGAAGGCCGGTTCGAGCAGCGCTTCGAGCTGTTCGCGGCGGATGCCGAAGGGCGGCCCCTTGAGCTGGTCGCAGACGAAGAAATAGCCGGCGAGCAGGGCGCCCGTCGGCAGCAGCGCGGCGACCTGGCGGCCCCAGTCGTCCCACAGCTTGCGCGGCAGCGCGCAGAGGAAGGCGCGCTCGTAGATCAACTCGAGCGGCCGCGGCGGCTGGTAGGCAAAGAAGTCGCCGCAGACCAGGTCGACCGCCGCCGTGCCGAGCACGGCGCGCGCCTTGTCCACCGCCACCGGCGAGAAGTCGAGCGCCGTCACCGGCCAGCCGGCGCCGGCCAGGAAAGCCGCTTCCCAGCCGCTGCCGCAACCCGGAACCAGGGTTTCGAGCGGTGCCCGGGCGGCGACGAAGGCGGCGAAGTCGGCGGGAACGCCGCCGGCATCCCAGGGAATGGCGCCGGCGCCGAAGCGGCTGCACCAGAAATCCGGGTGCTCCGGACGTTGCGTGGTCGGTTTGACGATGTCGTTCATGGTTTTTTCAGGGCGAGCGCCGATTGCTCGACGGCCTCTTCGAGGTAACTCTGGTAGAAATCGGGCAGCCGGGCGCCGACGATCGGCGGCTGCAACTGGCGGCCGCCCGGTCCGTAGAAGGCGACCACCGGCACCAGCTTCACCTTCTCGGCGGCTGCGAAGGCGGCGTGCGTCGTCGGCCGGCCGGCGAAATCGCGCAGCGCGGCGTCGCTGTCCTGGCGGACTTCGCGGATGACGACGCGCTTGCCGTAGCGCGGGTCGGTGGCCAGCGGCTGCAGGTGGTCGCGCTTCACTGCCTGGCAGAAGTGGCAGTCGGCGCGGCTGAAGATGACGATCAAGGGGCCGCCGGCGCGGGCCGCGGCAGCGGCTTCGGCATCCAGCGCGGTGGCGGCCGGCAGCGCCTCGGCGGCCGGGGAGTCCAGGGGGAGGCATGCTAGAATCAGGGCCCCGATCAGCCTGACCCCGTCATTCCAGGATTGCCTCATGTCCGCTCCTCAGAAAATCGTCATCGCCTCCCGTGAATCCCGCCTCGCCATGTGGCAGGCCATCCATGTCCAGGGGCGTCTGGCGAGTTTAAATCCGGCCTCGGAAGTTGTCATTCTCGGCATGACCACGCGCGGCGACCAGATTCTCGACCGCCCGCTCGCCGAAATCGGCGGCAAGGGCCTGTTCATCAAGGAACTGGAAGTGGCGATGCAGGCCGGTCAGGCGCACCTCGCCGTGCATTCGATGAAGGACGTGCCGATGACGATGCCGGAAGGCTTCGTGCTGGCCGCCATCTCGGCTCGTGAAAATCCGCGCGACGCCTTCGTTTCGAACAAGTACGCCGGCCTCGACGAACTGCCGGCCGGCGCCGTCGTCGGCACCTCCAGCTTGCGCCGCGAAGCGATCCTGCGCGCCCGCTACCCGCAACTGACGATCAAGAGCCTGCGCGGTAACCTCGACACCCGGCTGAAGAAGCTCGACGCCGGCGAATACGACGCGATCATCCTGGCCGCCGCCGGCCTCATCCGGCTCGGCCTGGAAAGCCGGATCCGGGCCGTGCTGACCGCCGAACAGTCGCTGCCGGCGCCCGGTCAGGGCGCGCTCGGCATCGAACTGCTCGACGGCGACGCCGCCATGGCTGCCGTCGTCGCCCCGCTGAACGATCCGGAAACCGCCCACTGCGTCAAGGCCGAACGCGCGCTGTCGCGAGCGCTGGGCGGTTCCTGCCAGGTGCCGTTGGGCGGCTACGCGATCATCGACCACGGAGAACTCTGGCTGCGTGGTTTCGTCGCCAGCGTCGACGGCCGGCAGATGGTCAGCGGCGAAGTGCGCGGCGCGCCGGCCGATGATGAGGCGCTCGGCCGCCAGCTCGCCGAGATGCTGCGGGCGCAGGGGGCGGATGCCATCCTCGCCGGGCTGGCCTGTCACTGACGACGATGGATTCCGGCGCGCTGGCCGGTCGCCGCATCGTCGTCACCCGGCCGCGCGACCAGGCGGCGCCGCTGGCCCGGCTGATCGCTGCCGCCGGCGGCGATGCCCTGTTGTTCCCGCTGCTGGAAATTGCCCCGGCCGATGACCGCCAGCCGCTCGAGGTGCTCGCCCGGCAACTTGGCGATTACCGGCTGGCCGTCTTCGTCAGCCCCAACGCCGTTACCCACGCGCTGCCGACCCTGCTTGCCGCCAGCGACTGGCCGGCATCGCTGATCCCCGCCGCGGTCGGCCCGGGCACCGTGCGGGCGCTTGAAGATGCCGGCATCGCCGGCTGCATCGCGCCGCGCGAACGCTTCGACTCGGAAGGCCTGCTCGCCTTGCCCGAGCTGGCGCCGGACGCCGTCGCCGGGTGCCGGGTCGCCATCCTGCGCGGCGACGGCGGCCGCGAACTGCTCGCCGATACCCTGCGCCAGCGCGGGGCGAGCGTCGATGCCGTCACCTGCTACCGGCGCAGCGGCCCGGCCGGCGGCTTTGCCAGCCTGCTCGACGCCTGGCGCGACGCGCGTCTCGACGCCATCGTCGTTTCCAGCAGCGAGGCCCTGCGCTATCTGGTCGACGGCCTGCCCCCCGAGGGCCGGGCCGCCTTGCAACGGACACCGCTCTTCGTGCCGCACGCCCGGATCGCCGAAAGCGCCCGCGCCCTCGGCCTCGATCGCGTGGTGCTCACCGAAGGTGCCGACAGCGGCCTGATCCGTGGATTACTTGCTTATAATTGGTGCGCATGAACGCAGAACAATCTTCTACTCCCGCCGCCGAGCCGGAAGCGCCCCGTGTGACGCCCCGCCGCCGTGGCGGCCAGGGGGCGCTGTGGCTGGTTCCGGCGCTGTTGCTCGGTGGTGTGCTGGCCTGGCACGTCGTTGATAGCCGGCGCGAAATCGACAGCCTGCGCACCGACATCAACCGCCGCATCGCCGATCTCGACAGTCCCGCGCACAAGGAAATGCTGGCCGGCCTGGGCGAGCGCATCGCCGCCCTCGAAGCGCGCCAGGAAGCCAGCCGTGACCAGGAAGCTGCCCTCCAGGCGCTGTTCCAGGACGTCGCCAGCGGCCGCGAGGCGGCCGACCTGCTCGAAATCGAGCGCGACGTGACGCTGGCCGCGCAGCAACTGCAACTGGCCGGCGACGTGCCGGTCGCGCTGCTCGCCCTGCGCGCCGCCGACGCCCAGCTCGCCCGCCTCGACAAGGCCAGCCTGCTGCCGCTGCGCAAGGCGCTGGCCGCCGACATCGCCCGTCTCGACGGCCTGCCGCGCGTCGATCTCGCCGGCACCAGCCTGCGCCTCGAGGAAGTCTTGCGCGGCATCGACAAGTTCCCCTTCGCGGCGCACGCGCGACCGCACGAGGAGATGCCGGTCGCGGCAGCGGACGAAACGCCGCCGGCCTTGCCCTGGTGGCGCCTGGCGCT
>CAZFXO010000150.1:0-3741 GCA_964523045.1 uncultured Dechloromonas sp.
ACCTCCACGATGTCAACGTGGCGCTCTAACCAACTGAGCTAACCGCCTGAAGAAGCGCGCATTATAGACACCGCACAGGATAAGTCAACATTTCGCCACGATTATTTTGATCCGCAGTAACATGCGCGGGTCAGCGACTCTTGCCAAGACCATGAACACCGGCTGGATTGTTTTCGGACTCTGCGTCCTGACCTTGATCGGCGCCACACTACCCTTGCTTCACGAGCGCCGGCGCTCTCTGCGCGAAGACGCCGGGAAGCACAACCCAAAGAATGATGGAACACCGCATGGAATCCCGGATCACCGAACTGGAAATCAAGATCAGCTTCAATGAAGACCAGATCGAGGAATTGAACAAGATCATATATCAGCAGCAACGGCAGATCGAGTTGCTTGCCGCCGAGTTGCGCAATCTGCGCGACCAGGTCAATAGCGCACGCCCCCTGGAAGGACGTAGCCTGCGCGACGAAATTCCGCCGCATTACTGAAATGGCAACAGCGCTCGTTGCTTACCACGCCGACTGCCTGGACGGTTTCGGCGCCGCCTGGAGTGCATGGCGCGCACTTGGCGATGCGGCACTCTACCGCCCGCTGCACCACGGGGAACACCTTGCCGGCGAAGAGATTACCGGGCGCGACGTATACATCCTCGATTTCTCGTTCGCCCCCGCCGAACTGGAGGCGATGACCGAACTGGCTCACTCGGTTACCCAGATCGATCATCACGCCACCGCCCACGGCGACTGGTGCGGGCGTTTGCAAGACAGCGGAGACGGCCGCGAAATCTATTGTGACCCGCAACGTTCGCTGACCGTGATTTTCGCCCTCGACCGCGCCGGCGCCATGCTTGCCTGGGCGCAGTTTCATCACACCACCCCGCCTTTGCTGCTCCAGCACGTCGAGGATCTCGATCTGTGGCGCTTTGCCCTGCCCGGCACCCGAAACTTTTGCCGGGCGCTGCGCCTGCAGCCGTTCTGTTTCACGATCTGGGAGCGCCTGGCCGAGGAACTCGCATCGCCAGAAGCCCCCGCCTATCTTGCTTTCGTTGAACGCGGCGCGGCGGTCGAACAGTTCCATCAGAACGAAGTCGCCCGTCTTGCCGACCCAACGCTGAGCATGCCCGCCCGCTTGCGCGGCGAACCGATCGATGCCGTACAGGCTCGCCGGCACGGCTTGCAGATCGTCGGCGACGAACACGGAGACTGGCAAGCCATCGCCGGTCTCGCGGTCAATGCCGGCGCTCTCTTCGCCTCCGAACTGGGGCATCGACTGGCCGAGCGCAGCGGCAGTTTTGGCTTGACCTGGCAACTGCTGGCGGACGGCCAGGTGAAAGTTTCGCTGCGTTCGCAGACACCGTTCAATGTCGCCGACGTTGCCCGCCGCTACGGAGGCGGCGGACACCCGCAAGCGGCCGGATTCCGCCTGCCAGCGGCACAGTTCTTTGCCGAAATACTCGGCCTACCCCGGTAAGACTCAGGTCAGCACGAAGCCCTTGACCGGCGGCACCTGGCCCAACGGCGCCAGACCCGCCAACTCGCAGGTCGTGGTTTCGATGGTGTGACACAGGGCATCGAGCGCCAGATCGTTGGCTTCAGTACCGAAGGGTTCTTCCAGTTGCTCGCCGACCGTTTCCAGCGCCAGGAAGGTATAGGCGACAAAGGTTGCGATCAGCGGCGTCAGCCAGCCCAGCGTCGTGGTCAGCCCAACCGGCAGCAACAGGCAATAGATGACGATGGTCCGGTTCATCAGGACGCGGTAGGTATAAGGAATCGGTGTGTTGGCGATGCGTTCGCAGGCACCGGCGACCTCGCCCAGCCGATCGAGGTCGCCGCCAAGCGCCAGCCACTCCATCTCGGCCAGTGCGCCGTCGCGGCGCAGCGCTGCCAGGCGCCGGGCCAGCGCGGCCAGAATCAGTTGCGCCGGGAAACGGCCGGCCAGCGCCGCGTCGCGTAATTCGGGCGACAGCCGTTCGCCCAAGTCGGCCGCCGGATCGCTGCCGCGCAACTGGTGCTTGAGGGCAAAGGCAAAGGCGGCGATGGCCCGCGTCATCTCGTGGCGCAGCGCTTCATGCTCGCTCCCCGGGAGCTGCGAACACAGCTTGATGACCAGATTGCGGGCGACGATCAGCAGCATGCCCCACTGCTTGCGCGCCTCCCAGAAACGCTCGTAGCTGACCGAATTGCGGAAACCCAGGAAGATCGCCAGGGCGATGCCCATCAGCGTAAATGGCGGGATGCTGAGGGCCGAATCGGGGTAATGCCGCATCCACCAGTCGCGCCCGAGGACACTGCCGACGGAGACCGCAAAAATCAGGAGTAGGCGCCCGGAAATCTGCGGCAGGACCGAACCGCGCCAGACGAAAAGCAGGGGAAACCAATGGAGACGCGGGCGGACGATCATCTTTGACTAGCGGCATCCGGTGCGCACGAAGTGCGACCGGCGCATGAAACATGGTGCCCAGGAAGGGACTCGAACCCCCACGTATTTCTACGCCAGAACCTAAATCTGGTGCGTCTACCAATTTCGCCACCTGGGCAGGCGGGCCGCATTCTAGCACTTAGTCGCCCAGCCCCCTATACTTGCCGCCCCATGCCTGTCGATCACTACGAAAATTTTCCGGTTGCTTCCTTTCTCGTGCCGGCGCCGCTGCGTCGGCCGATCGAGGTGATCTACCGTTTCGCGCGCAGCGCCGACGACATCGCCGACGAGGGCGATGCGACGCCCGAGCAGCGTCTGGCCGAACTGGCCGCCTACCAGGCCGAACTCGACCGCATCGCCGCCAGCGCCCGGCCGCAGACACCGCTGTTCGCCGACCTAGCCGAAGTCATCGCCGCCCACGCCCTACCTATTCAGTTGTTCCGCGACCTGCTCGACGCCTTCGCCCAGGACGTGGTCAAGACGCGCTATGCCGACTACCCGGAACTGGTCGATTACTGCCGGCGCTCGGCCAACCCGGTCGGCCGGCTGGTGCTGGCCCTGTTCAAGCGCACCGGCGACACGCAACTGATGCAGTCCGACTGCATCTGCACCGCGCTGCAGTTGATCAACTTCTGGCAGGACATCGCGATCGACTGGCAGAAGGACCGGATCTACCTGCCGCAGGTCGAGATGCAGCGCTTCGGCGTCGGCGAGGACGATATCGCCGCCGGCCGTTGCGGCGATGGCTGGGAAAAACTGATCGCTTTCCAGGTCGACCGGGCGCGCACCCTGATGCTGCGCGGCGCACCGCTGGTCCATGCGCTGCCCGGGCGCATCGGCTGGGAAATCCGCCTCACCGTGCAGGGCGGCCTGCGCATCCTGGAGCGCATAGCACGCGTGCGCGGCGACGTCTTCCGCCACCGGCCCAAGCTGGGCAAGGCCGACTGGTTCGTGCTGCTCGCCCGTTCCATTAGAATGTGAGCCCATGAGCCCCGACCAATACTGCCAGGAGAAGTGCGCCAAGAGCGGCTCCTCCTTCTATTACAGCTTCCTCTTCCTGCCGCCCGAACGCCGTCAGGCGATCATGGCGCTGTACGCCTTCTGCCGCGAGGTCGACGACGTTGTCGACGAATGCTCCGACCTTTCGCTCGCCTCGACCAAGCTCGTCTGGTGGCGGATGGAGGTGCAGCGCGTCGCCGAGAAACAGGCCACCCACCCGGTCGGCTTGGCGCTGCAGGCGGTCGCCCCCAGCATCAACCTGTCGAGCGAGCAGTTGCTGGAAATCATCGACGGCATGGAGATGGACCTGCAGCAGTCGCGCTA
>CAZFXO010000151.1:0-3700 GCA_964523045.1 uncultured Dechloromonas sp.
TCCTCCAGATAGACCTCGATGAAGGTCTTCCAGTTGTAGTTGCACTCGTGCATCTCGACATGGTCGAGCTTGTAGCCGGAAAAGTCGAAATCGCGCGCGGTCAGCATGCCGGCCAGGTCGACGTTGGCCGAACGCGGCCCCTTGAAGAGCAGGCCGTTCCAGTTCTCCAGCTTGACCTTGTCGAGGTTCAGGCAGGGGTTTTGCGGGAAATGCGGGGCGCCGATCAGTTCGCCGGACTGTTCGTAAGTCCACCGGTGAATCGGGCAGACCACCGGCCCTTCGAGCTTGCCGGCGCCCTGCAGCATGATCGCCTGGCGGTGACGGCAGACGTTGGACATCTGCCAGATACCGGCATTCGGCCCGACCGTGCCGCCGTTGAGCAGCATCTGGCCGTGATCTTTCCATTCCTGGGTACGGTAATCGCCCGCTTCCGGCACCATCAACTGGTGGCCGGCATAGCCCGGACCGGCATCGAAGATGAGTTTCTTCTCCAGCGCGTGAATCCGTTCATCGAAATACCAGTCCACCGGCAGTTGGGAAACTGCAGGGGCCAACCGGGACGAAGTCGCCATGTCGGACATTCCTAGCCTCCAGCGGGTTAAAAAAAGGATGTCGATTTTATCCTGAATTTGACCGAAATACCCCGCATGGAGTATTTTCATATGTTTCCTGAACGACCAAGTCATGGATCCCACCCCGATAGCCGAGATGAAATTCGAGGTCGCCCTGGCCGAACTGGAAGCCACCGTCGCCAGCATGGAAAACGGCCAGCTTGAACTGGCGGACTCGATTGCCGCGCACCGGCGCGGCATGGCGCTGATCCAGCGCTGCCAGGAACTGCTGGCGAAAGCGGAAGAAGAAGTACGCATCATCGAGAACGGCGTTGCCCGCGACGTCGATCGCAACACCCTGGAGGCCCAGTGAGCCTTTCCTTTGCCGATTGGATGGCCGCCACCCAGGGCCGCACCGAAACCGCGCTCAGCCGCTTCCTGCCCGCCGCCGACACCGTTCCGCAGCGCCTGCATGACGCCATGCGCTACGCCACACTGGGCGGCGGCAAGCGTGTCCGCCCGCTGCTGGTCTTCGCCGCCGGCGAACTGGCCAGCGCCGACGCCGCCCGCCTTGATGTCGCCGCCTGCGCGGTCGAGCTGATCCACGCCTACTCGCTGGTACACGACGACCTGCCGTGCATGGACGACGACGTGCTGCGCCGCGGCCGGCCGACCTGCCACGTCGAATACGACGAGCCGACCGCGCTACTGGTCGGCGACAGCCTGCAGACGCTGGCCTTCGAACTGCTTGCCAGCCAGCCGCTCGGCGAACGCCAGCTCGAGATGATTGCCCTGCTCGCCCACGCCAGCGGCTCGCGCGGCATGGCCGGCGGCCAGGCGATTGACCTCGCCTCGGTTGGCAAGCCGCTCGAACAGGTCGAACTGGAACTGATGCACGCGCTGAAGACCGGCGCCCTGATCCGCGCTGCCGTGCTGCTCGGCGCGCTCGCCGGCACCGCCCCCCTGAGCGGAAACGAAAGACAGCAGCTCGATCGCTTCGCCAAGCGCGCCGGGCTCCTCTTCCAGGTGGTCGACGATATCCTCGACTGCACGGCGAGCACCGCTACCCTCGGCAAGACCGCCGGCAAGGACGAAGCGGCCGACAAACCCACCTACGTCGCCCTGCTTGGCCTCGAACGCGCCCGCGCCTACGCCGACGAACTGCGCAGCGAGGCACTGGCTGCGCTGAGCTGTTTCGGCGAGCGCGCCGACCGACTGATCCAGCTCGCCGACTTCATCTGCCACAGGCAATTCTGAACATGACTTACCCGCTGCTGGAAACCATCGACCGCCCTGCCGACCTGCGCGCCCTCGAGCACAAGCAGCTCGGCCAACTGGCCGGCGAACTGCGCGACTTCCTGATCGAATCGGTGTCCAGCACTGGCGGCCACCTGTCGTCCAACCTCGGCACCGTCGAGCTGACGATCGCCCTGCACTACGTGTTCAACACGCCGGACGACCGCCTGGTCTGGGACGTCGGCCACCAGTGCTACCCGCACAAGGTATTGACCGGGCGCCGCACCGGCATGAACAAGCTGCGCATGCGCCACGGCATCGCCGGCTTCCCCAAGCGTTGCGAGAGCGAATACGACACCTTCGGCGTCGGCCATTCGTCGACTTCGATCTCGGCGGCGCTGGGCATGGCGCTGGCCGCCAAGCAAAAGGGCGAAGCGCGCCAGGTGATCGCCGTCATTGGCGACGGTGCGATGTCCGCCGGCATGGCTTTCGAGGCATTGAACAATGCCGGCGTCGCCGACGCCGACATGCTGGTCATCCTCAACGACAACGAGATGTCGATCTCGCCGCCGGTCGGCGCGCTGAACAACATCCTCACCCGCCTGACCTCGAGCAAGACCTTCAACGCCGCCCGCTCGGCCGGTCGCCACATGCTCGGCTTCGCCCCGCCGCTGCTTGAGCTGGCGCGCCGCGCCGAAGAGCACGTCAAGGGCATGATCGCCCCGGGCACGCTGTTCGAGGAATTCGGCTTCCACTATTACGGACCGATCGACGGCCACGACCTCGACGCGCTGATCCCGACGCTGGAAAACCTCAAGGGGATCAAGGGGCCGAAGTTCCTCCACGTGATCACCAAGAAGGGCCAGGGCTACAAGCTCGCCGAGAGCGACCCGATCCTTTACCACGGCGTCGGCAAGTTCGCGCCGGGCGAAGGCATCCAGTCCGGCAAGGGCGGCGGCAAGCTGACCTATACCCAAGTCTTCGGCGACTGGCTGTGCGATCAGGCGCGCGCCGACCAGCGCCTGGTGGCGATCACCCCGGCGATGCGCGAGGGCTCCGGCCTGGTCCGCTTCGCTCAGGAATTCCCCGGCCGCTACTACGATGTCGGTATCGCCGAACAGCACGCCGTCACCTTCGCCGCCGGGCTGGCCTGCGAAGGCTTGAAGCCGGTTGTCGCCATCTATTCGACCTTCCTGCAGCGCGCCTACGACCAGTTGATCCACGACGTTGCGCTGCAGAACCTGCCGGTTGTCTTCGCCGTCGATCGCGGCGGCCTGGTCGGCGCCGACGGGCCGACCCACCACGGCAGCTTCGACCTCTCCTTCGCCGCCTGCATTCCCAACCTGACGATCATGGCGCCGGCCGACGAAGCCGAGTGCCGGCGCATGCTATCGACCGCCTTCGCCCACGACGGCCCGACGCTGGTCCGCTACCCGCGTGGCGGCGGCACCGGCCAGAAGCCGTCGGCGGAACTCGATACGCTGCCGCTGGGCAAGGCCGAAATCCTGCGCCATGGCCGCGCCGTCGCCCTGCTCGCTTTCGGCAGCCTGGTGCCGGCGGCGCTGGCTGCCGGCGAAGCGCTCGACGCGACGGTGGTGAACATGCGCTTCATCAAACCGCTGGACAGCGCGCTGATCGGCGAACTCGCCGGGAACCATTCGCTGCTGGTCAGCATCGAAGAGAATGCTGTGATCGGTGGCACCGGTTCGGAAATCGAACGCCTGCTAAGCGAACGCGGCAGCCACGCCGCCGTGCTGCGCCTCGGTCTTCCCGACCAGTTCGTGGATCACGGCGAACAGGGTCAGCTCCTCGCCGAGCTTGGCCTCGACAAGGAAGGCATTGCGCGCCGCGTGCGCGAACGCCTCGACAACCCCGCTCTAACGGACAGAACAGCCCCATGACCCCCACCCCCA
>CAZFXO010000152.1:0-3693 GCA_964523045.1 uncultured Dechloromonas sp.
TCGAATCGGTGGCGCTCAAGCTGTTCACCGGTATCGAGAAGTTCGAGATCATGGCCATCCCGTTCTTCATCCTCGCCGGCAATTTCCTGACCCACGGCGGGGTAGCCAAGCGAATGATCAACTTCGCTTCGTCGATGATCGGCCACTGGTACGGCGGCCTCGGCCTGGCCGGCGTGCTGGCCTGCGCACTGTTTGCCGCCGTCTCGGGTTCCAGCCCGGCCACCGTCGTCGCCATCGGTTCGATCCTGCTGCCGGCGATGGTCAAGGCAGGTTTCCCACAGCGTTTCGGCGCCGGGGTGATCACCACGTCCGGTGCGCTCGGCATCCTGATCCCGCCATCGATCTGCATGGTGATGTTCTCGGTGGCGACCAACACCTCGGTCGGCGCCCTGTTCATGGCCGGTGTCATTCCCGGGCTGGCATTGGCCGGCGTGCTGGGCGGCGTAACCTGGTACCGCGCCCGCAAGTACAACTATCCGCGGCAGCCGAAAGCCTCCTGGGGAGAACGCTGGCAGGCCTTCCGCGAATCCGTATGGGGCTTGCTGCTGATCGTTGTCGTCATGGGCGGCATTTACACCGGCATCTTCACGCCGACCGAAGCGGCTGCGATGTCCGCGGTATACGCCTTCATCTGCGCGATTTACATCTATAAGGACCTGAGCCTGAAGGATGTACCGAGAGTCCTGCTCAACTCGGCCAACATGTCGGCGATGCTGCTCTACATCATCACCAACGCCGTGCTCTTCTCCTTCATCATGACCAACGAGAGCATCCCGCAGTCGCTGGCGCAATGGATGCTGAGCCAGGGTTTCGGTGTCATCACCTTCCTGCTGGTGGTCAACATCATCCTGCTCGCGGCCGGCAACTTCATGGAACCGTCGTCGATCGTCCTCATCTTCGCGCCCTTGCTCTTCCCGGTCGCGGTAGCACTCGGCATCCACCCGATCCACTTCGGCATCCTGATGGTGGTGAACATGGAAATCGGCATGTGCCACCCACCGGTCGGCCTCAATCTCTACGTCGCTTCCGGCATCACCAAGATGGGCATCACCGAGCTGACCGTCGCCGTCTGGCCGTGGCTGCTCTCCATGCTCGTCTTCCTTGGCCTGGTCACCTACTGGCCGACGCTGTCGCTCTGGCTGCCCCAGCAACTCGGCATGCTTTAAGACAGCCCTACCGCCCCCCAACGACACCTGGAGTCTGACCTATGAATCTGCAAGACTGGATCGGCCGTTCCGAAGAAGTCACCGACGTCTTCACGGCCACCCCTTACGCCGCCCTGTCGGCCACCTTTGATCGCCCGGCCGAGCGCCCGGCCAACGGCACGCCGCTGCCGGCGCTGTGGCACTGGCTGTATTTCCTGCCGCTGCACCGCCAGTCGGAAATCGGCCCGGACGGCCACGCCAAGCGTGGCGGCTTCCTGCCGCCGGTACCGCTGCCGCGCCGCATGTGGGCGGGCAGCCAGTTCGAGTTCCACGCGCCGCTGCATATCGGCGAGACGGTGACCCGCACCTCGACCATCCATGACGTGACCGAAAAGCACGGCCGCACCGGCCCGCTGGTTTTCGTCAAGGTGCGCCACGAACTGCGCCGGGCCGGCGAAAGCGCCATCGCGCTGACCGAGTTCCACGACATCGTCTATCGCGAGCTGGCCGGCCCGAACGACGTCGCACCAACGCCCAAGGCCAGCTACCCGGATCCGGCCTGGCGCACCCAATGGGTGCCGGACGACGTCCTGCTGTTCCGGTATTCGGCACTGACTTTCAATGGCCACCGCATCCACTACGACCGCAAGTACGTCACCGAAGTCGAGGGCTACCCCGGCCTGGTCGTGCATGGCCCGATGATCGCCACGCTGTTGCTCGATCTGCTCCGCCACCAGATGCCGGACGCCGAACTGGCCAGCTTCGAATTCCGCGCCGTGCGGCCGACCTTCGACATCAATCACTTCTTCGTCAATGGCACCCCGAGTGCCGACGGCAAGACCATCCACCTGTGGGCGGAAGACCATGAAGGCTGGCTGACGATGGACGCCACCGCCGTCTTGAAATAAGGAACATAACCATGAGACCGCTTGAAGGCATTACCGTCATCACGCTTGAGCATGCCATCGCCGGCCCCTTCGCCACCCGCCAGTTGGCCGACCTCGGGGCGCGCGTGATCAAGATCGAACGTCCCGGCGTCGGCGACTTTGCCCGGGGCTACGACGAACGCGTGCATGGCCTGGCTTCCCATTTCGTATGGACCAACCGCTCGAAGGAAAGTCTGACCCTCGACGTCAAGCATCCGGAGGCGCAGAAAATCCTCCAGCGCCTGGTCGCCGAAGAGGCCGACATTCTCGTCCAGAACCTGGCCCCCGGCGCCGCCGCGCGCCTGGGTTTGTCCTACGAAGCACTGTCGGCGATCAAGCCGGGCATCATCGTCTGCGACATTTCCGGCTACGGCAACGATGGCCCCTACCGCGACAAGAAAGCCTACGACCTGCTGATCCAGAGCGAATCCGGCTTCGTCTCGGTGACCGGGACCGAGGACGAACCGTCGAAGGCCGGCCCGTCGATCGCCGACATCTCGGCCGGCATGTACGCCTACAGCAACATCCTTGCCGCACTTTTGCAGAAGCAGATCACCGGGCGCGGCCAGCATATCGACATTTCCATGCTGGAAAGCCTGGTCGAGTGGATGAACTATCCGCTCTACTACGCCATCGACGGCGCCTCGCCGCCGCGCAGGACCGGGGCCAGCCACGCCACCATCTACCCCTATGGGCCTTTTCCGGCCGGCGACGGCAAGAACGTCATGCTCGGCCTGCAGAACGAACGCGAGTGGGTCGGCTTTTGCGACAAGGTGCTGCTGCGCCCGGAGCTGGCCAGGGAAGAACGTTTCTCGTCCAATTCGAAGCGCAGCGCGGCGCGCGACGAACTGCGCCAGATCATCGTCGATTGCTTCGCCGCGCTGACCGCCGATCAGGTCATCGAGCGGCTGGACGCGGCGCAGATCGCCAACGCCCACCTGAACACCATGCACGACGTCTGGGCGCACCCGCAGCTCGAGGGCCGCAAGCGGTGGCGCGAGGTCGACACGGCAGTCGGCAAGGTGCCGGCGCTGTTGCCGCCCGGCTCATGGACCGAGTGCGAGCCGCGGATGGATGCCGTCCCTGCGCTCGGCCAGCACACCGAAGCCATTCTCGGCGGCCTCGGCTACTCGGCCGAGGCCATCGCCGAGCTGCGGGCTGCCGGAGCCATCTGATGCTGCCGGTCACCTACCTGTTCGTTCCTGGCAACCGGCCCGAGCGCTTCGCCAAGGCCCTGGCCAGCGGCGCCGACGCCATCGTCCTCGACCTGGAAGATGCGGTGGTGCCGGCGGACAAGCTCGGCGCACGGCAGCACATCGCCGCCTGGACGAGCCAACTCAAGATCACGCCGGAGCAACTGGTGGTCCGCATCAACGACGCTTCGTCGCCGTGGTTTGCCGACGATCTGGCGATGGTCAAGGACTGCGGGATCAAGCGGGTGATGCTGCCGAAAACCGAGTTCGGCGAGCAGGTCAAGGCAGCCATCGCCGCCACCTCGCGCGAACTCGTCGTCCTGCCGCTGGTCGAGACGGCGCGCGGCATCAACAACATCGAGCAGATCGCCCTGGCCGAAGGCGTCGAACGGATAGCCTTCGGCACCCTCGACTATGCTGCCGACCTCG
>CAZFXO010000153.1:0-3479 GCA_964523045.1 uncultured Dechloromonas sp.
CGGTCGCGGCAGCGGACGAAACGCCGCCGGCCTTGCCCTGGTGGCGCCTGGCGCTGGCCGATGCCTGGCAGGAAGTGCGCAACCTGATCCGCATCCAGCGTTTCGACCGCGACGAAGCGCCGCTGCTGGCGCCCGAGCAGGGTTTCTTCCTGCGCGAAAACCTCAAGCTGCGCCTGCTCAGCGCTCGTCTCGCGCTGTTCGCCCGCGACGAGGCGAGTTTCCGTAACGAGCTGAAGGAAGCGCAGGCCTGGCTGGGCCGTTACTTCGCCGCCGACGACCGCGCGGTGGCGGCGGCCCAGGCGCAGTTGAAGGAACTTGCCGCCGCCGACATCGTCCTCGAACTGCCCGATCTGCGGGCCAGCCAGCAGGCGCTGGCGGCCTTGCGCGAAGCCGGGGAAAAACAGTGAAGGGCTTGTTCTGGCTGCTCCTGCTGTTCGCCCTGGCGGTGGTCGTCGCGCTTGCCGCCAGCCTCAACGCCGGCTACGTGCTGCTCGTCGTGCCGCCCTGGCGGGTCGAAGTGTCGCTCAACTTCTTCGTGCTGGCGCTGTTGATCGGCTTCTTCGTTGCCTACGCCGCCCTGCGCGCCGTGTCGCTGACCCTGGGCATGCCGGCGCAGGTTGGCGCCTATCGCCGGCGCCAGTTGCGCGAGAAGTCCGGGCAGATGTTCCAGGATGCCGTGCGCCATCTCTTCGAAGGTCGTTTCGGCCAGGCCCTGAAGCGCGCCGGCGAAGCCTACGACGCCGGCCGGGCGCCGGCGCTGGCGGCGCTGATCGCCGCCCGTGCCGCGCAGCGCCTGGGCGAGCCGGGGCGTCAGCAGGAATGGCTGGAAAAGGCCAAGCAGCAGGATGCGCGCAACGAAGCGGCGACGCTGATGCTGGAAGCCGAGATGTACAACGAGGAGCGCCGTTTCGACGAAGCGCTGGCCGCGCTGCAACGCCTGCAGGGCAAGCAGGGCCGGCACATCGCCGCGCTGCGCCTGGAATTGCGGGCGCGCCAGGGGCTCGGCGACTGGGACGGCGTGCTCAAGCTGCTGCGCCAGTTGGCCAAGCGCGACGCGCTGGCGCCGGAGCTGGTCGGCACCCTGGCCGGTAAGGCCCATCTGGCCAACCTCGCCCGTTGCGGCGGCGACCGCGAGGCATTGGTCGCCTACCTGCGCAAGCTGCCGGAGGCGGAGCGCAGCCTCAAGGTCGTCCTCGCCGCGGTGCGCGGCCTGGCGGCGGCGGGAGCAGACGCCGACGCGCAGAAGCTGATCGAGGAACAACTGGAAGGTAACGACGACGAGTCCTGGCAGAGCGAACTGCCGGCGATCTACGGCAGCCTCGCCGGCGGCGACCAGTTGTCGCGCATCGCCCGCGGCGAAGCCTGGTTGCGGCAGCGGCCGGCGCACGCCGCGCTGCTCCTGGCGCTGGGCCGGATGTGCGCGCGCCAGCGGCTGTGGGGCAAGGCGCAGAGTTTCCTGGAGGCGTCGCTGGCGGTCGAGGACACGCAGGCCGGCCACCTTGAACTGGCTCGTCTCGACGACCAGCTCGAACGTGTCGACGAAGCCAACCGCCACTACCGCGCGGCGGTCGCTCCGATGACTCCGAAGTGAGCCGGCCGCTGCCGGCTCAGACCCAGTCCTGCGGCTTGAGGAAAACCTCATAGAGTTCCGCTTCCGGCGTACCCGGCGCCGGTTGCCAGTCATAGCGCCATTTGACGACCGGTGGCAGCGACATCAGGATCGCCTCGGTGCGGCCACCCGACTGCAGGCCGAATAGCGTGCCGCGGTCCCAGACCAGGTTGAATTCGACGTAACGGCCGCGCCGGTAGGCCTGGAAATCGCGCTCGCGTTCGCCGTAGGGTGTGGCGCGGCGCTTCGCCAGTACCGGCAGGTAGGCGCGGGTGAACGCCTGGCCGACCGCCCGGGTCAGCGCGAAGCAGCGCTCGAAACCGCCCTCATTGAGGTCGTCGAAGAAGACGCCGCCGACGCCGCGCGGTTCGTTGCGGTGCTTGAGAAAGAAATACTCGTCGCACCACTGCTTGTATTTCGCATAGACGTCGTCGCCGAAAGGCGCCAGCGCGTCGCGGCAGCTACGGTGGAAATGCGCGACGTCCTCGCGCAGCCCGTAATAGGGCGTCATGTCCATGCCGCCGCCGAACCACCAGACATCGTCCTCGCCTTCCTTGCTGGCGACGAAGCAGCGCACGTTCATGTGCGCCGTCGGGCAGTAGGGGTTGCGCGGATGCAGCACCAGCGAGACGCCCATCGCCTCCCAGGCGCGCCCGGCCAGTTGCGGGCGGACGGCGGTGGCGGAAGCGGGCAGCGCATGGCCGGTGACGTGCGAGAAATTGACCCCGCCGCGCTCGAAGAAGTCGCCTTCCTCGATCAGCCGGGAAATCCCGCCGCCGCCTTCGGGGCGCTGCCAGGTATCGGTCAGGAAGGGTTTGCCGTCGAAGGCTTCGAGTTCGGCGACGATGCTCGATTGCAGCGAGGTGAAGAATTCTTTGAGTTGCGGACTGGGCATGGGTTTCTGGAGATGTTCGGGAAACGACTTGGGGTGCCGAATCGCCATTCGGTTCCCGGGATTTTAGGGCGTGTTCACAGTAATCTGCGGGACGGCGTTTGCCGTGGCGGGATGGGCGCCAAGGCGCGAGGCGCTGGGAATGGTTGTTCCATTCCCAAGCCGAGCAACGCCGGCGACTGCCCGCCACGGCAAACCCGAAGGGCAAGGGGTTGGCGGGGCGCATTGCCGCGTTGCCGCTCGCTGGTGCAGATCACTGCACGGCGCGACCGGCGCCTTGCACTGCCTCCCCGCCAACCCCTTGCGCCGCCCGCTGCTTACTGTGAACACGCCCTACAGACTCAGCCAGCCCCAGGCGATCGCCAGCGTCAGCGCCGTCACCGGCAGGCCGATGCGCAGGTGCTGGCGCCAGTCGATGGCGATGCCTTGTTTGCGGGCGAGGTCGGCGACGATCAGGTTGGCGATCGAGCCGACCAGCAGCAGGTTGCCGGCCAGTGTGCTGACCAGGGCCAGGGTGACGCCGGCGTCCGGGGTTTTCAGGTGCGGCAGCAGCAGCATCACCGCCGGCACGTTCGAGACCAGATTGGAAAGGCCGACGCCGACTGCGAACAGCGGGCCGGCGTCGCCTAGGTGGATGCCGTGGCCGGCTAGCCAGGCGACGCCGATGGCGGCCAGGCCGGTGCTGTCGAAGGCGTGGTTGACGACGAAGAGGCCGACGAAGAGCACCAGCAGTTCCCAATCCACGTAACCCATGACATGCGAGGAATGGAAGCGCCGCGACAGCAGCAGCACGCCGGCGCCGACCAGGGCGGCGACCTCGCGCGGCCAGTCGGTGAACAGGAAGACGACCAGCAGCGCGGCGGCGACGGTGAGGCCCTTGGCGGTCTGCAAGCGGTCGAACTCGGGCAGCGCCGCGTCGGCCGGGGCGGCGCTGCCCGAGTTCGACCGCTTGCAGACCGCCAAGGGCCTCACCGTCGC
>CAZFXO010000154.1:0-3472 GCA_964523045.1 uncultured Dechloromonas sp.
TCGTTCTGGCCCCAGGCCTCGCGCAGCCATTCGCGGTTCGACTCGAAGCCGCCGGCAGCCATGACGCAGGCCTTGGCGGTGATCCGCTGGTTGCCGACCCAGGCCGCGCGGAAGCTGCCGTCGACGATCTCGACACGGTCGACCGGTGCTTCGTAGCGAATTTCAACCCCCAGCGCGGCCGCGCTGCGGTAGTAAGCATTCACCAAGGCCTTGCCGCCGCCCATGAAAAAGGCGTTGGTCCGCGACAGTTGCAGGGTGCCCGACAGCGAAGGCTGGAAATGCACGCCATGTTTGCGCATCCAGTCGCGGCAACGGGACGATTCGCGAATCGCCAGGCGCGCCAGTTGTTCGTTGGTGTTGCCGCCGGTGACCTTGAGCAGGTCCTGCCAGAACTCTTCTTCCGGATAGGCTTCGGTCAGCACGTCCTGGGGGGCGTCGTGCATGCAGCGCAGGTTTCGCGTATGGCTGGAGTTGCCGCCACGCAAGGCCTGCGGCGCCGCTTCGAGCAGCAGTACGGAAGCACCGGCCTCGCGGGCCATCAGCGCCGCGCACAGCGCCGCATTGCCGCCGCCGATGACCAGCACATCGACAGCGCGGGGAATTTGATTGGGCATCGATTGCTCCTTCTGAGCGTTTGTTGATTTCAGCGCTGGCACTATCGCGCAAGCGTGCGGGAAGCCCCCACGCCGTCCCGGCATTCCCCCATCTCGATTCGAGATGTCTCTCTGAAGACGCCCTTCCAGCGGCCGCCATCGACCAGTTCGTCGACCACCTGGCGCAGGACGCCGCGGGTAGCCAGGGCCGCCGGCGACAGCTCGTCGTCGGACAGGCTGCACAGCAGGTTGTGCCGCGTCGTGCCGGCTTCCGCCAGTTCCACCCAGCGCAGGCGATCGGCACCGGCCGGCAGGCGGGCCAATGCCGACCAGGGCTGCAGGCTGGCGGCCATGCCGGCGGCGACCATGTCCATCAGGACATACAGCGAATCGACTTCGGCAATGATGTTCGGCGTCCGGTTGTGGCGGCTGAATGCCATGTCGATCACCCGGCGCAATCCATGCCGATGGGTCGGCAGGACCAGGGGTGTGTCGGCGATCCCGGCCAGCGTCGTCGGCAGTTGCGCCGGCCCGCTGCCGGCGCCGCAAAGAAAGAACAGTCGCTCGTCGAGCAGATGACGCACGTTCCAGCGGCGCGCCTGCTCGGCGCCGAACAGCACCGCCAGGTCGATTTCGCGGGCGTTGAGCATTTGCCCGAGGTGCCCCGACATGCCTTCGACGAGATGGATGCGGATATCCGGATACTGCTCGCGCATCGCCTGCAGCAAGGGCACACCGAGCACGCCGGCGGTGGTCGGCGCCAGCCCCAGGCCGACCACCCCGGAAAGCCGGGATTGCCTGGCCGCCAGCATCGCCTCGTCGGCATGGCGCAGGGCGAGCTGCGCTTGCGTCAGGAAGGCGATGCCGGCGTCAGTCGGAATGATCCCGGTCGGGGTCCTTTGCAGCAGCCGGGTCGCCAGTTCGCCCTCCAGGCGCTGAATCTGCAGGCTGACCGCCGACTGGGCCACGCCCAGGTCGAGCGCCGCCTGACTGATGCTGCCCAGTTCAATGGTGCGTACCAGATAGCGCAGTTGCCGCAATTCCATGGGCTGCCTTTCAGCCTTGCCGGGCTTTGCGCTGCAGCACCTTGTCCACCATCACGCCGGCCTGGCCGAGATAATTGGCCGGATCGCAGAGCTTCGCCAGCGCCGCGCGGTCGAGGTGGGCGTTGATTTCCGGATGGGCGGCGAGCAGGTCGAGCAGCGGGCGGTTCTGCTTGATCGCTTCGCGGCACAGGTCATAGACCAGGTCGTGCGCGTATTCGCGACCGATGTAGGGGCCGAGGCCCATCATCACCGCTTCCGACATGACCAGGCCGTTGGTCAGTTCGATGTTGGCCATCATCGCGGCGGGATCGACTTCCAGGCCTTCGAGGACGAAACGCGTCTGCTTGAGCGCGCCGGCGATCAGGCAGAAGGCTTCCGGCAGGGCGATCCATTCGATTTCCCAGGGGCCGGTCGACCGTTCGTGATCGGCAACCATGGCATCCATCAGCGCGGCGGCGTGCTGGCGAACGACCGAGATGGCCGCGTGGATGTAGCAGCTGGAAATCGGATTGCGCTTCTGCGGCATCGTGCTGCTCGAACCGCGTCCCGGTGCGAAGGGCTCGAAGACTTCGGCGACCTCGTGCTGCATCATCAGCTTGACGTCCATCGCGATCTTGCCCAGCGAGCCGCCGAGCAAGCCGAGGAAGGCGCCGGTCTCGGCAATGGTGTCGCGCACCGTGTGCCAGGCGATATCGGGTTGGGCCAGACCCAGTTCGGCCATCAGGCCGGCCTGGGTTTCCATGGCGCCGCTTTCGATCGAGGCCAGGGTGCCGCAGGCGCCGCCGAACTCGCCCATGAGGACGCGCGGCTTCAGCTGTTGCAGGCGTTCGCGATGGCGTTCCATGCCGGCCAGGATGGCGGCGATCTTGAAGCCGAAGGTGACCGGGATGGCTTGTTGCAGGTTGCTGCGGCCGATCACCGGGGTGTCGCGGTAGCGTTGCGCGAGCACGGCCAGCGCGGTGCAGATGGCGTCCAGCTCGGCGCCGACCAGGTCGAGCCCCTCGCGGATCTGCATGACCGTCGCCGTATCGGTGATGTCCTGGGTCGTGGCGCCCCAGTGGCAGTATTCGCCCAGGCGGTCGCGGCACAAGGCGTTGAGTTGCGACACCACGCCGAGCACCGGGTAGCCGATGCGTTCGGTCTGCGCGCGCAGCTTGTCCATGTCGATCTTGTCGATGTTGCAATTGCGCACGATCTCTTCGGCGGCTTCCGGCGGGATGATGCCGAGGCGGCCCTGGACGACGGCCAGGGCGCGCTCGATATCCAGATATTTCGCGGTCCGGTTACGGTCCGACCACACCTGGCGCATGGCCTCGGTGCTGAAAATGTTGCCGAAGATGCTTGAGTCGATGATGCTGGCGCCCATGGCGATGTCTCCTGATTCTGTATTGGGAAAATGGCAGTGCGTTAGTTTGTTGTTGTGCGGCTGCGGGCGACGATCGCTTCGGCCTTGAGTACGACCGGCCGATCAACCATCCTGCCGTCGACCTGGACGGCGCCGAGCGAAGCCTCGGCGGCGGCGAGAACTTTCTCGGCCCAGGCCACTTCCTGCGGACTGGGGCGGCTCAGGCGGTCGATGATCGCGACCTGTCTCGGGTGGATGCACAGCTTGGCGGTACAACCGAAGGCGCGGGCGAAGGCGAAATCGGCGGCAATCTTTTCTTCGTCGTCGAGGCTGGGCGTGACGCCGGCGATCGGTGCCGCGAGTTCGGCCGAGCGGGAGGCGATGGCAATCCGGCTGTAGGGATGGATCAGCCCCTGCGGATCGCCGGAAAGATCGAGGTCGGCAGCATAGTCGAGGGTGCCGAAGGCTATCCGTTCGACGCCTTCGGC
>CAZFXO010000155.1:0-3404 GCA_964523045.1 uncultured Dechloromonas sp.
CCATGGCCATGGTCGTGCGCGCCAACAAGGACACCAACGTCGGCGGCCACATCGCATCCTTCGCCTCGGCCGCCGCGCTCTACGACGTCGGTTTCGCCCATTTCTGGAAGAGTCTCGACCATGAAACCGGCGGCGACCTGATCTTCTTCCAGGGCCACTCGGTGCCGGGCGTCTATTCCCGCGCCTTCATGCTCGGCCGCCTGACCGAGGAGCAAATGGACAACTTCCGCCAGGAAACCGGCGGCAAGGGCATCTCCTCTTACCCGCACCCCTGGCTGATGCCGGACTTCTGGCAGTTCCCGACCGTCTCGATGGGCCTCGGCCCGATCCAAGCGATTTACCAGGCGCGCTTCATGAAGTACCTCGCCTCGCGCGGCCTGATCGATGCCACCAAGGCCGAACAGCGCAAGGTCTGGGCTTTCCTCGGCGACGGCGAGACCGACGAGGTCGAATCGCTCGGCGCCATCGGCATGGCCGGCCGCGAAAAGCTCGACAACCTGATCTTCGTCATCAACTGCAACCTGCAGCGCCTCGACGGCCCGGTGCGCGGCAACGGCAAGATCATCCAGGAACTGGAAGCCGAATTCCGCGGCGCAGGCTGGAACGTCATCAAGCTGATCTGGGGCACCCACTGGGACGCCCTCTTCAACCGCGACAAGAAGGGCATCCTGAAGAAGCGCATGATGGAACTGTGCGACGGCGAGTACCAGACCTTCAAGGCCAAGAACGGCGCCTACGTCCGCGAGCATTTCTTCAACACGCCGGAACTCAAGGAACTGGTCGCCGACTGGACCGACGACGACGTCTGGCAACTGAACCGCGGCGGCCACGACATCTTCAAGATCTTCGCCGCCTACAACGCCGCCGTCACCCATAAGGGCGCCCCGACCCTGATCCTGGCCAAGACCATCAAGGGCTTCGGCATGGGCCAGGCCGGCGAGGCGATGAACATCTCGCACCAGCAGAAGAAGATGGACAAGGAGCAGATCGGCCGCTTCCGCGACCGCTTCGCCCTGCCGGTCCCCGACGACAAGCTGGAAGAACTGCCCTACCTGAAGTTCGCCGAGGACTCGGCCGAATACAAGTACATGCGCGAACGCCGCATGGCGCTCGGCGGCTTCCTGCCGTCGCGTCGCCGCAAGGCCGAGCCGCTGGCGATTCCGGCCCTGGAAAAATTCGACGCGCTGTTGAAGGCCTCCGGCGAAGGCCGCGAACTGTCGACCACGATGGCCATCGTCCGCATCATGAACATGCTGTTGAAGGACAAGCAGGTCGGCCGCAACGTCGTCCCCATCGTTCCCGACGAATCGCGCACCTTCGGCATGGAAGGCATGTTCCGCGCCGTCGGCATCTGGAACCAGCAAGGTCAGAACTACGTCCCGGAAGACCATGACCAGCTGATGTTCTACAAGGAATCGAAGGACGGCCAGGTGCTGCAGGAAGGCATCAACGAAGCCGGCGCGATGAGCGACTGGATCGCCGCCGCCACCGCCTACTCGGTGCATGGCGTGCAGACCATTCCGTTTTACATCTGCTACTCGATGTTCGGCCTGCAACGCGTCATGGACCTCGTCTGGGCGGCTGGCGACCAGCGCGCCCGTGGTTTCCTGGTCGGCGGTACCGCCGGCCGCACGACGCTGAACGGCGAAGGCCTGCAGCACGAGGACGGCCACAGCCACATCCTGGCCAACCTGATCCCGAACTGCCTGTCCTACGACCCGACCTTCCAGTACGAAGTCGCCGTCATCGTCCAGGACGGCCTGCGCCGGATGAACGCCGAGCAGGAAGATGTCTTCTACTACATCACGGTGATGAACGAGAACTACGAGCACCCCGAAATGCCGGCCGGTGCCGAGGCCGACATCATCAAGGGGATGTATGCCTTCAAGAAGGGGGGCGAGGGCGAGCTGCGCGTGCAACTGCTCGGCTCCGGCACCATCTTCCGCGAAGTCATCGCCGCTGCCGAGCTGCTCAAGGCCGACTGGGGCGTCGAAGCCGACATCTGGGGCTGCCCGTCGTTCAACGAACTGGCCCGTGACGGCCAGGACGCCAGCCGCTGGAACCTGCTGCACCCGCTGGAAGAACCGAAGCTGTCGCACGTCGAGCAGAAGCTCGCCGGCAGCGTCGGCCCGGTGGTTGCCGCGACCGACTACGTCAAGCTGTTCGCCGAGCAGATCCGGCCCTTCGTCAAGCGCCCCTACGTGACGCTGGGTACCGACGGTTTCGGCCGTTCCGACACCCGCGAGAAGCTGCGCCACCACTTCGAGGTCGACCGCCACTGGGTGACGCTGGCCGCGTTGAAGGCGCTCGCCGACGAAGGCAAGATCGGCCGCGAGAAGGTCGCCGCCGCGCTGGTCAAGTACAACCTGGATCCGGCCAAGCCGAATCCGCTGTCGGTATAAGAAGGGAGCGACAACATGAGCCAGATCATTGAAGTCAAGGTTCCCGACATCGGCGATTTCGACGAAGTCCCGGTCATCGAACTGTTTGTCAAAGTCGGCGACACGATCAAGGTCGACGACGCCATCGTCACCCTCGAATCGGACAAGGCCACCATGGACGTGCCGAGCCCGGTTGCCGGCACGGTCAAGGAAGTGCTCGTCCAGCTCGGCGCCAAGGTCGGCGAAGGCGCCCTGCTGATCAAGGTCGAAACCGGTGAGGCCGCTGCCGCCGCGGCGCCCGCTCCGGCTGCTGCGCCGGCCCCGGCCGCAGCCGCGCCGGTTGCCGCAGCGCCCGCTGCCGGCGCTGGCGTGGTCGAAGTGAAGGTGCCGGACATCGGCGACTTCTCCGACGTGCCGGTGATTGACCTCTTCGTCAAGGTCGGCGACACGATCAAGGTCGATGACGCCATCTGCACCCTGGAATCCGACAAGGCAACGATGGATGTGCCGTCCTCGGCCGCCGGCGTGGTCAAGGAAGTGCTCGTCCAGCTCGGTTCCAAGGTCAGCGAAGGCGCGCTGCTGATCAAGGTGGAAACCGGTGCGGCCGCCGCTTCCCCGGCCCCGCAGGCGGCTGCTCCGGCGCCCGCCGCGGCACCGGCCCCGGTTGCCGCCACTGCGCCCGCGCCGGCCGCTGCCGCCCCGGCGTCGCTGCCGGCGGCCCAGCCGCAGTCGCTGGCGCTCGGCGCCAAGGTCCATGCCTCGCCGTCGGTGCGCGCCTATGCCCGCGAACTCGGCGTCGATCTGTCCAAGGTCGCCGCCTCCGGTCCCAAGGGTCGCATCGTCAAGGAAGACCTGAGCAAGTACGTCAAGGGCGTGATGTCTGGCGCCACCGCGGCACCGGTCGCTGCCGCCGGCGCCAGCCTGGGTGGCGGGCTCGATCTGCTGCCCTGGCCGAAGGTCGATTTCAGCAAGTTCGGCGAGATCGAGGTCAAGCCGCTGTCGCGCATCAAGAAGATTTCCGGC
>CAZFXO010000156.1:0-3336 GCA_964523045.1 uncultured Dechloromonas sp.
CGCTCGCGAAAGTAGGTCACCGCCAGGCTCCCCATACTAAAAGGCCCCCCCCTAGCTACTAGGTGGGGCCTTTCGGCGTCTACGCGTAAGTCCCCGGCGAACACGCCTATAGTAAGTCCCCGGCGAACACGCCTATAAATTGCTCCGATAGACCGCGAAGATGGGGGCCCCTTAAAAGCGATGGTGGACACTATCAATGGAAATGCAGAACCCAATTCGCCGGCGGCGGCATCAGCCGGAGGCATTCAAGGGGGGCGCATCAGGGATGGTAATTCCCCTTGGAATTAGGGGAGATCAGACGCCGCCGATTTGGCGGATCGCTTGGCTCGCTGCCGCCATGCCGAAGGCGGAGGTGACGCAGACGCTGGAACCGAAACCGGCACAGTTCAAGCCACTGGCCGATGGGCTGTCGCAACTGCGAGGGGCTTCGGGGTAGCGCAGTGCCTCGTCGGAGTAGATCGCGGTAACGCCAAGCTTGCCCTGGCGCGGGAAGCCATGGTGGCGGCGTAGCGCAGAACGGACTTTGGCGAGCAGCGGGTCCTGGATGGTTTGGGCGAGATCGGCGATTCGCACCCTGGTTGGGTCGAGTTGCCCGCCTGCAGCACCGACCACGATCAGCGCCTGCCTTTGCTGGCGGCAGTAATTGGCGATGGCAACTTTTACCCGTGCCTGATCGATGGCATCGATGACGAAGTCGAACCCATCACCTAGTAACTGTCCGACGTTTTCCTCGGTGACAAAATCTTCGATGGTGTGGGTTTCGCACGCCGGGTTGATGGCGGCGATACGCTCCGCCATGGCGTCGACCTTGGCTTTGCCATAGGCGTCGCCAAGCGCGTGTATCTGCCGATTGGTGTTCGATTCAGCAACCATGTCGAGATCGATCAGCGTCAATCGGCCGATGCCCGATCTGGCGAGGGCCTCGGCACACCACGAGCCGACGCCGCCGATGCCGATCACGCAGACGTGCGCCTCTTGCAAGCGGCGATAGGCAGCTTCTCCATAAAGTCTGGCAACGCCGGAAAAACGGCGCTCAACGTCGGGGTTCGTCATCAGCTTTCGATGGTCTTGCGGATCACTGCATTGAAGGGCGCGATCCATTCGGGTGCGAATTGCTTGTCGCAGGCGTTGATTTCGGCGATCGCCCGCAGGACCGAGCGATTCTTGCCGCGATGAATATGCTTGAGCATGACCGCTTCGAAGGCATCGACGATGGCAAGGATCTTGGCGCCGGGGCAGATGCGTTCGCTGGTCAGCCCTTGCGGGTAACCCGCACCGTCGGGCATCTCGTGGTGCTGGGCGACGATTTCGGTCGCCGTTTCCCAGCCCGTCATGCGTTGCAGCAGGCCGGCGGCGTAGCCGGGGTGATTGCGCAACTGCGCCTTGTCCGTTTCGCTCAACTTGCCAACCTTGAGCCAGTTTTCCTCGGGCAGCAGCATCATGCCGATATCGTGCATGTAGACAGCGGCTTCCAGTTGCAGCGGATCGATCGGATTGCCTGCTGTGCGGTTGGTTTCCAGCACCAATCGCAGCACTCGCATCGTTCTCCCCTTGAACAGCGGTGAGCGGCTCTCGAACTGGGTCGCCAGCGAACGGAAAAAATGCAGGTCGTTGCTGACGCTGGCGTGTTCGGACTTGGGAATCGCAGTTTTCGGCGATTTGCCGCTCATGCTGCTGATCACCGGTGGGAAACCTGTGACTGCCTCGATCAGCTCGGCGCAATCCGCGTCGACCCGTTCACCGGTGGCGTGAGAAATCTTTTCCAGTCCTTGAACGAGATCCAGCAGGCGCAGGCTTTCCAGCGGTTTGCGGTTGAGTACGGCATCGGTCGCCAGTTCCAGACGGTCGATCGCCAGCAGTATGGTCTCGGCAAGCAAGTCCGAGAAGCCGATTTCTCCCTCGCGGAAGCGCGACATCATTGACTCGATCGGGTGGGCGATGGCGATGCCCAGCTCGAACTTGCACAGCGCAGCGTCGCCCTTGATGTTGTGGATCGCACGGAAGAGATCGGCGGTGATTTCGCGGTCGCCTTGCGACTTTTTCAGGCGGGCGACGTCGCGCTCGACTTCGGGCGCCCGGTCGGTGAGTGCATCGGCGAATTCTTCCAGCGCTTCACGGTCGTGAACCGTCGGCGAGATTACTGCGCGAATATCCATTTCCCGGCTCCCTGTGCCTGCTCCAATCGATCCGCCGAGTTTAGCAAACCCCCGTCCAGATAGGGAGAAGACGCCGCCGATTGGCCTTGACTGCCCTGTGACGGCCCCCTAAGATTTCGGGCTTCGCCTCGAGATAACGCATCGTGACCCTGGAACAGCTTTATGCCCTGATCGGGCCCGACATGAAAGCCGTCGACGCGGTGATTCGAGAGCGCCTCTACTCTGACGTCGTGCTGGTTCGCCAGGTCGCCGAATACATCATCAACAGCGGCGGCAAGCGCATGCGTCCGGCGCTGGTGTTGCTGACCGCCGGAGCGATGGGGTACAAAGGCAGCCATCACCACGAACTGGCGGCCGTTGTCGAGTTCATCCACACGGCGACGCTGCTGCATGACGACGTGGTCGACGAATCCGACCTGCGACGCGGTCGGCAGACCGCTAATGCCGCCTTCGGCAACGCAGCCAGCGTGCTGGTCGGCGACTTCCTCTATTCGCGTGCTTTTCAGATGATGGTGGCAGTCGACAACATGCGCGTGATGCAGGTACTTTCCGACGCGACCAACATCATCGCCGAAGGCGAGGTGTTGCAGTTGATGAACTGCCATGACGCCGACGTCGACGAAGAGCGCTACATGCAGGTCATCCACTACAAGACGGCCAAGTTGTTCGAGGCCGCCGCCCGCCTGGGCGGCATTATCGGCGATGCGGAGCCGCTTGTTGAGGCGGCCCTGGCATCTTATGGCATGCATCTGGGGACCGCTTTCCAGCTAGTCGACGACGTACTCGACTATTCCGGGCAGGAAGCGGACACCGGCAAGCATCTCGGCGATGACCTTGCCGAAGGCAAGCCGACCCTGCCGCTGATCCACGCGATGCTGCACGGTACCCCGGAACAAGCCGCCTGTGTTCGCAAGGCGATCGAGGAAGGCGGACGCGATGCCTTCCCGGAAGTGCTGCTGGCGATCCAGCAAAGTGGGGCGCTGGAACATACCCGGGCTCGGGCGGCAAAGGAAGCAGAGCAGGCCAGAGCATCAATTTCAGTGCTGGGGGATTCTCTTTATAAAAAAGCTCTGCTAGAATTGACCTTCTTAGCTGTTGAGCGAAATCACTAGGTTTCGCAAGGCACATCGGAGTGTAGCTCAGCCTGGTAGAGCACTGCGTTCGGGACGCAGGGGTCGCA
>CAZFXO010000157.1:0-3168 GCA_964523045.1 uncultured Dechloromonas sp.
GGCCGCCGCCGGCGTTGCCAACGCGGCCATCCTGAATGTCGTGCGCCAGTTGAGCATGGCCTACGGCCGGCGCGGCATCACCGCCCACACCATCGTCCCCGGCCCCGCCGACACCGAGCGCCTGCGCCGCGTCGCCGCGACCCGCGCCGAACAGCGCGGCTGCAGCACCGACGACGTGCTCGACGAAATGCGCGCCGAATCTTCGCTCGGCATCCTCAGCACGCCGGAACAGATCGCCTGGGCAGTCAGCCTGCTGCTCGCCCCGGAAGCCGACGCGATGACCGGCTCCAGCCTGATGCTCGACGCCGGCCGCCGGCGCGGCCTGCCCTAAAAATCACGGAGAAAAACATGCCCGTCGCCAACCTGCACGCCCTCTCCGGCCATCCGCGTGAAAACCTCAAGCAGTGGATCCGCGAAACCTCCAGCGCACTGTCGGAAATCCTCGCCGCACCGAAAGACCGCCTGGAAGTCTGGGTCACCGAAATCGATCCGGAACTCTGGGGCATCAACGGCCTGCCGGCCGACGAAGTGCTGGCGCAAACACCCCGCCACGACGCCGAGATGCCCTTCATCCGCATGGTCCTGATGGAAGGCCGGACGACCGAGCAACTGCACCGGGTTATCGCCGAAATGACCGCCATCACCGCCCGCCTGCTCGACGTCGATGCGCAACGCATCCGCGTCTACATCGCCCAAGCCCATCCCGACCGCTGGGGCATCGGCGGCGTCCCGGCCAGCATCCGCCGCGCGGCCGAGCTCGCCGCCCGGCAGGCGACGGCTGGCTGAACCCGTCGCCTCAGCGACGCAGCCAGTCAGCCGCCAGGCGGGTCAGACGCGGCATGACGAGGTAGGACATGGTGACGGCGACCAGCGCCGTCACCACCGCCGTGCGCAACAGGAAAGGCAGGCCGGCGAGCAGCGGGGCGACGAAAGCGAGCAAGAACGCGACCGTCGGAAAAATGCCGCACCAGCTGAGCAAGGTCATTTTCCAGCGCCGCGGCATGCGCTGCGCCGGCACCAGCGTCGGCCCGAACCAGGCATCGAGGCCGTGCAGCAGCCGGTACTCCGGCTCGCCCTCGGCCACCGTCGCCAGTCGCGCCATCCATTCGGCGCGCACCGGCGACGCCTGCCAGCGTTCCAGATCGGCCTGCTGCGCGAAACGCTGAATGATCTGGTAATCGCCGCCCGGCACCGCCGGCGGAATCAATTCGGCCGACACGTAACCCGGAAAATGCCGGGCATCGGCAAACATCGCGCCGACCAGCGCCTCGTAAGCTTCGGCGCATCCCGCCTTCGCCCGCCGTCGAACCACACGGAACACTGCTTCGCCGCCCATAACAATCTCGACAAAATAATTAATATCGAGATTTTATAGAGCACATTCAAAGAATGGCCAGCAGTTTTTCCGGGTGCGCCCCGGAAAAGACCAACAAAAAACCCGCTGAGCCTTGCGCCGAGCGGGTTTCAAGTATTTTTCCGATGGTGGGCGGTACTGGGTTCGAACCAGTGACCCCTGCCGTGTGAAGGCAGTGCTCTACCACTGAGCTAACCGCCCATCGAGGAAGGCGCGAATTTAACCATAAGTCGCGAAGCGGGTCAAACCTCGCTCGGCTAAAATAACGGACTTTGTTTCACAGAGATCGAACCGATTCCCATGAAGCCTGTCCGCACCCGTTTCGCCCCCAGCCCTACCGGTTACCTGCACATCGGCGGCGCCCGCACCGCCCTCTTCTCGTGGGCCTATGCCCGCCGCCACGGCGGCACTTTCGTCTTGCGCATCGAGGATACCGATGTTGCCCGTTCGACACCGGAAGCCGTACAGGCAATTCTCGACGGCATGGCCTGGCTCGACCTGGGGCACGACGAAGGCCCGTTCTACCAGATGCAGCGCATGGAGCGCTACAAGGAAGTGATCCAGCAGATGCTGGCGGCCGGTACCGCCTATTACTGCTACACGACGCGCGAGGAACTCGATGCGCTGCGCGCCGAACAGGAAGCCCGGAAGGAAAAGCCGCGTTACGACGGGCGCTGGCGTCCGGAAGAAGGCAAGACGCTGCCGCAGCCGCCGGCCGGCGTGTCGCCGGCGATCCGCTTCCGCAATCCGAAGGACGGCGTCGTCGCCTGGGACGATGCGGTCAAGGGCCGGGTCGAATTCGCCAACAGCGAACTCGACGACCTGGTCATCGCCCGCGCCGACGGTACGCCGACCTATAACTTCTGCGTCGTGGTCGACGACTGGGACATGGGCATCACCCACGTCATCCGCGGTGACGACCACGTCAACAACACGCCGCGCCAGATCAACATCCTCAAGGCGCTGGGTGGCGAGGTGCCGACCTACGCTCACCTCTCGATGATCCTCGGCGACGACGGCGCCAAGCTCTCGAAGCGCCACGGCGCGGTATCGGTGATGCAGTACGACGACGACGGCTACCTGCCGGAAGCAGTCATCAACTACCTCGCCCGCCTCGGCTGGTCGCACGGCGACGACGAAGTGTTCTCGCGCCAGCAGTTCGTCGAATGGTTCGACCTCGACCACATCACCGCCTCGGCGGCCCAGTTCAACACCGAAAAACTGCTCTGGCTGAACCAGCACTACATGAAGCAACTGCCGGCGACCGAGTTGGCGGTCCGCGTCAAGCCACGGCTGGCGGCGCGCGGCGTCGACACCGACAACGGCCCCAGCCTGGAAAAGGCGGTGGCGCTCTACGTCGATCGCTGCAACACGCTGAACCTGCTGGCCGATGCCGTGGAAGTCTTCTACACCCCGGTCACCCCGTCGGCCGAACTGCTGGCCCAGCACCTCACCGACGAAACGCGCCCGGCACTGGCCGACTTCGCCGCCGGCATCGCCGACGTGGCCTGGGAAATCCCGGCCATCGCCGCGCTGATCAAGGAAACCATCGCCAAGCACGGGCTCAAGATGCCGAAGCTGGCGATGCCGCTGCGCGCCCTGCTGGTCGGTCAGACGCAAACCCCGTCGGTCGACGCGGTGATCGAACTGGCCGGTCGCGAACGCGTTGCCGCCGCCCTGAAAAAATATCTCTAAAATCTCGCGAAGGCCCTTTACAAGGGGAAAGTCGATCCCTATAATGCGGCCTTCTTTCGAGCAGGGGGGTATAGCTCAGCTGGGAGAGCGCTTGCATGGCATGCAAGAGGTCAGCGGTT
>CAZFXO010000158.1:0-3127 GCA_964523045.1 uncultured Dechloromonas sp.
GCCTGAGCGCAGCGGAGCGCTGGTCGATACGCTGGCGCCGGCAAGGCTGACGGCGGCGGTCGATGCCCAGACCTGGCGCCAGGCGCTGCGTCTAGCGGAAATGTTCCATACCCGGATTGGCGAATGCAGCGGCTTTTCCGCCCGTTTTTCTCCCTGCATCGTGGCGTTGCGCCGGCACATCGACGAGGCCGCCGCGCGCATCGCCCGTCTCGGCTGAAACCTGCCGGCTAGCGCCGCGTCCGTCTCACGGGTTGGCAAGCGCGGCCAGGAAACGTTCGGCGGCGACGCTGGCCGGCCAGGGTTCCCAGGGTGTGCCGCCGTATTCGGCGAACAGGGGATCGGTGGCGAGCGGCCGGTTGGTGATGCCGAGTACCACGCGCACTTCCTCGGCCGTCCAGCCGGCGACGTGCACCGCTTCGCTGGCGGCGGCGAGGCGGTCGGCTTCCTTGTGGCGGCGCTTTTCCTCGTCGCTCCAGGCGGGCAGGCCGTAGCGCAGGAAGACGGCCTGCGTCAGGCGTTCGGTCAGCGCCGCGAAGGCGTCGCCGAGGATGGGCTTGAGCGGCGAGATGGGGTCGAAGCCGATCAAGCCTTCTTCGGCGTCGTGCAGGAGTTCGCGCAGGGCGACGGCGGGGGCGAGCGGTTCGGGCGACATCTGGCGGCGCAGGGTCAGGACCAGGATGCTGTGCTGGGCGACCGACAGGGGGCGCGGCCAGACCGAATGGCCGCCCCAGCGGAAGGTCCGCGCCAGGCCGATGGCCAGGTCGCGGTCGTCCCAGTCGAAGGGCGTGGGGTTGAGCAGGTCGAGCCGCTTTCCGGAGGGTTGGCGGACCCAGGCGCGGGGGGCTTGCTGACGGCTCATCTCGATGCGTGCGGCGGGGCGGTTTTTACGTTGGAGCAGCGACTTTAACACCGGCCGCGCCGACTTCACCCTCGCTTCATGCTCTCCTCACCCGGCCGGCCGACAGTGGCGGCGTGTTCTTCAGGAGACCGCCATGAACCGCAACGCCAAGATTCTGCTGCTCAACCCGCCGCACACCGCCATCGGTAGCCGCGTTCCCGACGACCATCTGCCGCCGCTCGGCCTGCTGGCCATCGGCGGGCCGCTGCTCGATGCCGGTTTTGCCGTCGAACTGCTCGACGCCGATTACGACCCGCTGTCGCCGGCGGAAATCGTTCGCCGCGTGCAAGCGGCGGCGCCGCGCATCGTCATGGTCGGCCACGCCGGCTCGTCGACCGCGCACGCCACCATCCTTGAGCTGGCGACCCGTATCAAGGCGGCGCTGCCCGAGGTCTGCATCGTCTACGGCGGCGTCCACCCGACCTATCACTGGCGCGAGACGCTGACGCAGTGCCCGGCCATCGACGTGGTCGTGCGCGGCGAGGGCGAACGCACGGCGCTGCTGCTGGCGCAGGCCATCGTCAGCCACGGCCTGGTCGCCACCGTTCCCGGCGTCGCCTTCCGCCAGGACGGGCGGGTATGGGCGACGCGGCAGGCGAAGCCGATAGCGAACCTCGACGACTACCGCGTCGGCTGGGAGTTGATCGACTTCGCCCGCTATTCCTACTGGGGCGGGCGGCGCGCGGTGGTCGTGCAGTTCTCGCGCGGCTGTCCCTACCTGTGCAGCTACTGCGGCCAGCGCGGCTTCTGGCGCAGCTGGCGGCATCGCGATCCGCTCCGTTTTGCCCGCGAACTGGCCTGGCTGCACCGCGAACACGGCGTTGAAGTCATCAACTTCGCCGACGAACTGCCGACCGCCTCGCGCGCCGCCTGGCAAGCCTTTCTTGAAGCGCTGATCGCGGAAAACGTCAATCTCACCCTGGTCGGGTCGACGCGCGCCGGCGACATCGTGCGCGATGCCGACATCCTGCATCTCTACCGCCGCGCCGGCGTCATCCGCTTCCTGCTCGGTATCGAGAGCTACGATCCGGCGACACTGGAAGCCATCCGCAAGGACGCGACGCCGCGCGAGGATGCCGAGGCAATCCGCCTGCTGCGCCGCCACGGCATCGTTTCGATGGCGACCTACGTGGTCGGCTTCGGCGCGGAGACCGACCGCGATTACTGGCAGTCGTTGAAACATCTCCTGCGCTACGACCCGGACCAGATCCAGTTGCTCTACGCGACGCCGCACCAATGGACGCGTTTCTTCGAGACGGTCGCCCAGCGCGAGGTAGTGCAGACCGATACGCGCCTGTGGGATTACAAGCACCAGGTGCTGGCGACGCCGGGCATGCCGCCCTGGCGCCTGCTGCTCTGGGTCAAGGGCATCGAGGTGGCGCTGCAGTTACGGCCGCGTGCCTTGCTGCGTACTTACTTCAGCCGCGACCCGGAGTTCCGCCACGCGATGCGCTGGTATGTGCAGATGGGGCGGCGCGTCTGGTTGCGCGAGGTCGGCGAATTCCTGTTCGGCAAACGGCCGCGGCCGAGCGGTCTGAGTCTGGCCGAGTTTGCGCGGCAGCAGCGCGAATCGGTGCAAGGCTTGGCTCAGGGTTTGGCTCGGGCACCGGCGCAAGTGGTGCTGCCGGCAGCCGTGAGGGGGCGTTTGTCGGGTACTTGAACGGGGCCGCCCGTCGGTCTAGGCGCGCGGGAAACGGACGGGCTGCGGCCCGCGCGTTTTGGCTCGGACTACCACCGTACTCGCCAGCTTGTCGTGCCAGCCCTGTTTCCGGCTGTCGAAGCCGACCCAGAACAGGCCGAGTCCGAAGGGAATCGTCGAAACGAAATAGGCCAGGTAACGCCCGATGCTCTGCGCGAGCGACAGCGGGCTGCCGCTCTCGGCGTCGACCACGCGCAGCGCCAGCGCCGCCTTGCCCGGGGTCGCCTGGCGTTGCATCCAGAACCAGATCACGGCGACAGCCGGCAGCACCCAGGTGATCAGGAAGTCGGCCGGTCCGGCGAGCAGTTCTTCGGAATCGAAGTATTCCCAGCCGTAGAGGGAAACGAGCAAGGGGAAGGTGATGATCACGATCAACAGCGAGTCGATCAGGCTGGCGCCGACCCTGATCCAGAAACCCGCGTATTCGACATCCGATTCGTCCATGACTCCCCCTGCGTTGGTGACGCCGCCGGAATGGCTTTGTCATGGCGCGATCCTGCCCGCAATTGCCGGTCGCGGCAAGCCGCCCG
>CAZFXO010000159.1:0-3094 GCA_964523045.1 uncultured Dechloromonas sp.
GCCGGCATCTGCCGGAAGCGACCATCTGGTACGCCCGCGCCGGAGATACCGCGCTCACCGACGAAAATCTCCAATGGCGGGTCCGCGCCGCGCTGCGCGCCCTGAACTGGGGCCAGGTCCGCGACGCCATCCAGGCCATGCCGCCCGAGCTCGCCGGCCGACCGGAATGGATCTACTGGCTGGGACGCGCCTACAAATCCGGCGGCCGCACCGCCGATGCCGACACCCTGTTCGCAAAAATCGCCGGTCAGGCGCATTTTTACGGCAACCTGGCCGACGAAGAACTGGGTCGCCAGGTACGCCCGCTGGCCCCTGCCACCCCGCCGACGGCCGAAGAAATCGCCTCTGCCCGCGACAATCCCAACCTGCAACGGGCCTTGACCTTGTTCCGCCTGGACATGCGGACCGAAGCCGTGCGCGAATGGAACTGGGCCTTGCGCGACATGAACGACCGTCAGTTGCTGGCCGCCGCCGAACTCGCCCGCCGTAACCAGCTATGGGACCGGGCGATCAACACCGCCGACCGCACCCGCAACGAGCACAACTACAGCCTGCGCTTCCTTTCTCCCTACGCTGACAACATCCGCCCGGCCGCTCGTCAGCAGTCGCTCGACGACGCCTGGGTGTACGGCCTGATGCGCCAGGAAAGCCGCTTTGTCAGCAGCGCCCGCTCGAACGTTGGCGCCGCCGGACTGATGCAGCTAATGCCAGCCACCGCCCGCTGGGTGGCAAAGAAGATCGGCCTCAACAATTTCAACCCCAGCCAGGTGCATGATGCCGACGTCAATATCCTGCTCGGCACCTCCTACATGCGCATCGTCATGGAAAATCTCGACAATCACCCGGTACTGGCCTCCGCTGCCTACAACGCCGGGCCGGGCCGGGCCCAGCGCTGGCGCGGCGAAAAAGCGCTCGAAGGCGCCATTTATGCGGAGACCATTCCCTTCTCCGAGACCCGCGATTACGTCAAGAAAGTGATGAGCAACGCCGTCTATTACTCCGTCCTGTTCAACGGCAAGCCTGATTCACTGAAAACCCGCCTGGGCGTTATCACGCCAGCATCCGGACAAGCCCCGAAAAATGCCGATCTGCCATAAAATCCGCATTACATTGTTAATTTGCTGACACAATGACGTTTCAGGATATCCGTACCACGATCTCTCAACCTTTTATTGGAAATCTGCGTCCGTGAATACCGCGCAAAACGCCAGCCACATCGATCGTTTCCAATCGTCGCAAGCAGCCCGGAAGTTCTATCTCGAACACCTCGGCGAATTGCTGCGCGACAGCCGCCTGATCTCCGATTCCGCCATCTCGGCGATGATCGGCGGATGCGGCAGGTATTTCGACGAAATGATGAACAAGCGCCGCCAAGGTAGTTTTGAAGAGGAAGTACGGGGGTTGACCTCGTCGCGTATATCGTTGGTCGGCGACGATGACCTGGAACTGGACATCCGCCTCGACAACCTGTGCAACCGGCTGATCGAAAGTACCAGCGTCCCGCTCTGGAAGACGCACCTGCGTTTTGCCACCATCCTCGGCCGCCCCGATCTGCCCAAGAACGACAACCCGGTCGGCCCGCGCGGCGTTACGCAAGGCCTGCACGACCTGTTCAGTGCGGCCGGCGCCAGCTCGCTCGAAAAGAAGTTCGAGCTGCTGGAAAGAATCGAGGTTTCGCTGCTCACCAGCCTTCCCGGCATCTACGGCCAGCTCGACGATTTCCTGCAGAGCATTGGTGTCGAGGTCACGCAACCTCCGATTACCGCCGTCCAGCCACCATCGCGGACGTCCGCCGCCAGGGCGGAGCCCCAGGTTACCGCCAGCGCCGCCGCACCGAGCGCCGGCGAGCGTCCGACCGGTAACGCTCACGCCCTGCTCAGCCAGGGCGCACTGGATAACTTGATGTTCCGACTGGACCAGATGGAACGCAGTCAGCAAAACAGTCTCGACTTTCTGACTGCGACCTCGCCCAAACTGGAAACGCTGATCCCCGAACTGTTCGGTGAAGCCAGCAGCAACGAGGAAGCCGCACCGCTCGTCCTGCAATCGGACGCTCTGGGCATCCCGGCCAACAGTCTCGAAGGACAGGCCATCGACCTGACCGGTCGCTTCTTCAACAGCCTGTTCGGCGACCCGGCAATTCCCGGCGTGCTCAAGGAAACGCTTGCCAAACTGCAGGTCCGCGTCGCCCGCATCGCCGTTCGCGACCGTAGCCTCTACACCCGTGCCGACCATCCCTGCCGCCAGTTGATCGACCGCATGGCAACACTCCTCTTCGGTCTGCCGCCGACAGTTGCCGCCTCCCACCCACTATGCCGGCAACTGATCGAGACCGGCGACCGCCTGCGCCAGGACAACGCCGGCGACGCCTCTGCTTTCGCCCTCGCCGCCGCTGAACTGGAAGCCCAGATCGGTGCCCGGCATCAGAAGATTTTCGAGGCAGCGGCGCCCTATCATCCTTTCCTGCGCCAACTCGATCGCCGCGAACAAGCCGACCGCGAAATCGGCGAGTATTACGCCAGGCTGCATCTCGATTCGCTGCCTGAATTGCTGCGCAACTTCCTCGTGCAAGACTGGAAGCGCCTGTTGGAACGTGCCTGGTTCGAGCAAGGGCAGGGCGGACCGGCCTGGCAGGAACGCACGGAAACGCTGAATGCGCTGGTCTGGAGTTTCCGCCCGAAGGCCGACGGCGAACAACGCCGGACACTGGCGCAAAAACTGCCGGGCGTCCTGCAGGCGATCAAGGAAGGTATGGAAACGCTGGGTATCGCAGGCGAAACTCAGACGCGCATCCTCGACACCTGTTTCGAACTGCAGACGCGCGCCTTGCGCCCGAACGGCAACGAACCGCCGCCCCCGGTCGGGGCCAGCGTGGCGCTGGCTGAAGTGCATCAAGGGCATGGCATCCGGCAACTGAGCATAGGCCTGCTCGAAGCCGGCGGCCGCGCCCTGCACACCATTGACTACCAGCTACCACCGGCGACGGAAGGCCGCAATCCGGTGTACAGCGCCGGCGAGTGGATGGAAATCAAAGTCGACGATGTCGATCAGCAGCTCTGCCTCTGCCTGCAAAGCGCAAGTACCGGGCGCTGCC
>CAZFXO010000160.1:0-3049 GCA_964523045.1 uncultured Dechloromonas sp.
GGTCGGCGCGCCGACCACCCAGCACAGACCGGG
Organism: uncultured Dechloromonas sp.; assembly: GCA_964523045.1. Taxonomy (GTDB): domain Bacteria; phylum Pseudomonadota; class Gammaproteobacteria; order Burkholderiales; family Rhodocyclaceae; genus Azonexus. The sequence continues at coordinate 34 of CAZFXO010000160.1, forward strand.
CGTGGCGCGGCTGGCGGCGGCGAGTTCGGCGAGGCCGGCATCGACGCGGGCGAGGAAATCCGCTTCGTCGAGCAGGTCGCCCGGCCAGTAGCCGGTCAGCGACAGCTCGGGAAAAATCACCATGCTGGCGCCGTCGACCGCAGCATTTTGCGCGGCGGCACTCATCAGCGCGACATTGCCGGCGATGTCGCCGACGGTCGGGTTGATCTGGGCCAGCGACAGACGCAGCGCGCTCATGATCCACCGTCCTTGCGTCCGAACACCTGGCGCAGGTAGGCGAGGAAGGTCTGGTCGTCGCACAGGGTCTTGCCCGGCGAGTCGGAAAGCTTGGCCACTGGCTGGCCGTTGCAGGCGACGATCTTCATGACCACGTTGAGCGCGGCAAAGGGCGTGTCGTTGGACAGGTTGGTGCCGATGCCGTAGGAGGTCATGACGCGGCCGCGATAGCGCCGGAACAGCGCGACGGCGCGCGGCAGATCAAGGCCGTCGGAGAAGACCAGGCGCTTGCTGCGCGGGTCGATATGCAGCTTGCGGTAGTGCGCCAGTGCCTTTTCCGCCCACTCGACCGGGTCGCCGGAATCGTGCCGGAGGCCGTCGAAGAGCTTGGCGAAGTAGAGGTCGAAGTCGGCCAGGAAGGCGTCCATGCCGACCACGTCGGTCAGCGCCACGCCGAGGTCGCCGCGGAATTCCTGCACCCAGCCCTCCAGCGCCGCCTTCTGGAAGTCGCGCAGGCGGAAGCCGAAGGACTGGTAGGCCTGCAGGTATTCGTGCGCCATGGTGCCGATCGGGGTCAGGCCCATTTCCTTGGCGAAGAGCACGTTCGAGGTGCCGCGGAAATTGACCGGCAGCTCGGCCGCCAGCGTGCGCACCACTTCCGCGTGCCAGGCGCCGGAATAGCGGCGGCGCAGGCCGAAATCGAAGAAGACGAAAGGCTCGTCGGCCGAGCACAGCTCGTCGCTCAGGCCGCGGATGAAGTCGATCTTCTCGCGCAGGCGCTGGCGCGCCACCGTCAGCAGGTTTGCATCCACCGGCAGGCGGCGGAAGTACAGCTCATTGACGATGTAGAGCACGAAAATCTCGAAGGCCATCACATGCACCAGCGGCCCGCGCGCGACGATCTCCAGCTTGTCGCCATTGACGCGCGTCTCGATGAAACGGCGCTGGAAGCGGAAGACGGTGAGGAAATCGACGAAATCGCTCTTGATGAAACGCAGGCCGCGCAGATAGGCCAGCTCGTCGTCGGCGAAAGTCAGCGAACAGAGCCGGTCCAGCTCGGCATCCACCGCCGGCTTCAACTCGGCCAGCGGGAACAGCGGCGTGTTGCGGCAGACGAAGGCGTACTCGGCCTGCGCGCCGGGATGGCTGTGCAGCAGCGCCTGCCACATGGTGAACTTGTAGAGGTCGTTCTCCAGCAGGCTGCGCACGACAGGCTGCTGCGTCATGGTGTTCATCTTCCTTCTCCTTGTTCCTGCCGCACCGCCCGGCGAAAGCCTTCGGTCAACGGCGACAAAAGCGCAAAAATCAAACGTTGGCCAGCAAAACCGGCAACATCGCCGCCGCCGTGCTCAAGCGCAAACCGCGCTGCTGCATGTCCTCCAGAAATTCGGCGTATTGCGCCTCGAAACCGCCCACCGCGCTCATGCAATCGGTGAGCAGCACCAGCCTGCCCAAAGCCTCGGCCGGCCAGTTTTCCACCACGTGCTCAACCGTCGCCCGCACGCAGTGGCTGCCCGCCTCGCCGGTGAACAACACCAGATCGGCATCGGCCAGTCGGGCCAGAAAACCGGCGTTCAACTGCGTATCCGCATCGTCGGCATCCGGCACCTCGGCCTGGATCGCGCTGAAGTGCTCGGTCCACGGATTGCTGCCCTTGAACACCTTGTGCACCACCGCCGCGTTCGCCTCTTCCCAATCGTTGTAGGCCGCACGCACGGCAGCATGGACACTGTGCCCCCAGGTGCCGATCTCGCAGTGCACCGGCCAGACCATGTGCACATAACGCCCTGCCGCCTCCAGCGCCTCCAGATACGCCAGCACGCGCGGCAAGGCATCCATCCGACGCGGCAAAAATCGCCCGTTGCGCACGTCGACCGCACGAATCTGCGTAAACGCCCCGACCGCTCCGCCATCGCCCGCCTGCCAGAAGGTCGGATGCGCAATATCGACCCGCTGGTGGGCATCGAGCGTCAGCGAAATGTCGCTCAAACCGGCACCGCCGGCCCGGATCAACTCCGCCACCCGCAACAAATCCGCATCCGCCCCCGCCACCGGCAAAGCCGGCGCCTGCTGCACGCCGCCGATGACCGGACAATCCGCCGCCGGCAGATCGCAGAAATCGTTCTGCGGATCAATGATGACCAGATGAATACGCTGCTTCGCCATGATCGTTCTCCTTGGGTACAAGCGCTGAATCGTGCGCTTGAGTGCACTGTAGAACAGTTAGTTTAAGTTTGCAACTAATTAGAGAGAACTGTGGCATTCGGTCGATGCGATGTTTAGTTAGAAAATAACAGCGCAGGGTTTCCATGTGCATTTCGCCATGCGAAAGTGATAGGCTTCCGGCAGCACACAAACGACCGCCGCGTTTGCCGTGAATTCAATGCCGCAAATAAACGAAGCCCCTGCCAAAACCACCTCCTGTCACAACAACGCCCTGGCCTGGCAACCCCGGCTGAAGTGTTGGCCAGGATGGATGGCTGTTTTCCAGAATGCGCAGCGAATATGAAACTGACTTTACATAGGGCATTCATGTCCAGACTTCGACGCCACTACCATTTACTCAGCGGGGCCTTTTATGGGTTCGCTACCCCTGCTATCTGCGTTGGCCTGACACACCTCTTTGGAGACGCCTGTTGGCCGCAGCGCCTAGGGGCTGTCTACGTTGGATCTGCCGTCCTAGTTCAAGGGCTTATGGCGGCAAACGAAGAGCGTTTTTTCCGCAAGCTCTCCGACGGAACTAATCTATTAACCCGGCAAATAGATAGGGCGTTTATGGTATGATATTGGCATGAATAAA
>CAZFXO010000161.1:0-2935 GCA_964523045.1 uncultured Dechloromonas sp.
AGGGGGGGGCGCTGCGGGTGTCGTGGGGGCTACATCGACCAGCACCGGGATATCGTTTTCGACATCGATGGCGTCGGTGAGCAGCGGGACTTCTTCGCTTTCACCGCTGCCGTGGCGGCGGTGCATCAGGGCGTCAGCGCGGGCCAGGATGGGGCTGGGCATGCCGTCAGCGGTCCTTGAGGTCGAAATAGCTGACCTCGCAGCCCTGTTCCTTGTAATAGCGGACCCGTTCGCGCGCCGCCAGGCGTTCGGCCTCTTCCTGGCCGACCACCTCGATCAGGCTCTGGAAGCGTTGGTAGGCGCGTGGCACTTCGCTCGACAGGTTCATCAAGCGCTCGTCCTGGTTGATTTGGTCCAGGCGATCGGTAATCAGGATCGGTGTTTCCGCTGCCAGCGGCGAATCGGCCCGACAGTGCGGCACGAAGGACAGTTGATCGCGGGTCCACAGCAGGCGGTCGACGCCGTCGGCGACCGTGCGGTCCGGCGCATAGACCAGGATCGGCTTGCGCTTGGCCCAGGCGCCGGCGATCAGCGCGCAGGCGGCGGCGATCTTGTCGGAGGCGCCGTGGTAGAAGAAGACCTTGGTCAATCGACCGTTCCCGCGCGTTGCAGCAGATACTCGGTGAGCAGGGGAACCGGCCGCCCGGTGGCGCCCTTGTCCTTGCCCGAGGTCCAGGCGGTGCCGGCGATGTCGAGGTGGGCCCAGTCGTATTTCTTGGCGAAGCGCGACAGGAAGCAGGCGGCGCTGATGGCGCCGCCCCAGCGGCCACCGATGTTGGCCATGTCGGCGAACGGGCTTTTCAGGAGCTCCTGGTAGTCGTCCCACAGCGGCAGGTGCCAGGCGCGGTCGCCGGTTTCCTCGCCGGCTTCCTGCAGGTCGCGGGCGAGGCTGTCCTTGTTGGCGAACAGGCCGCTGGCGACATGGCCGAGCGCGACGACGCAGGCGCCGGTCAGGGTGGCGACGTCGATCACCGTCTCTGGGTTGAAGCGCTCGGCGTAGGTCAGCGCATCGCAGAGGAGGAGGCGGCCTTCGGCGTCGGTGTTGAGGATCTCGACGGTCTGTCCGGACATCGTGGTGACGATGTCGCCCGGGCGCGTCGCGTTACCGTCGGGCATGTTTTCCGCCGCCGGGACGATCACCGTCAGGTTGAGCGGCAGGGCCATGCGGGCGACCGCCTTGAGCGTGCCGAGAACGGAGGCGGCGCCGCACATGTCGTATTTCATCTCGTCCATGTCGGCACCCGGTTTCAGCGAGATGCCGCCGGAGTCGAAGGTGACCCCCTTGCCGACCAGGACGACCGGCTTGTCCGTCGCCTTGGCGCCCTTGTATTGCAGGACGATCAGCCGGGGTTCTGCGCTGGCGCCGCGCGCCACCGCGAGCAACGCGTTCATGCCGAGTGCGGCAAGCGCGGCGCGGTCGAGAATTTCGCAGCCGAGGCCGAGTTCGTCGGCCAGCGCTTGCGCCTGCTCGGCCAGGTAGGCCGGATTGCAGACGTTGGGCGGCTGGTTGCCGAGATCGCGTGCCCAGTGGCAGCCTTCGCCGATCGCCTGGCCCTGGCGCAGCGCCTCTTCGGCGGCGGCGAGTTCGCTGCGCCGTTCGACGATCAGGGTCAGCCGGCGCAGGCGGCGCGATTCATCGTCCTTGCTGCGGTAGTGGTCGAAACGGTAGCCGGCGGCGAGCGAAGAGACGACGGCCTGGCGGATGCGCCAGGCGGCATCGCGCTTGCGGACGGGAATTTCGGTAAGGAAAAGGGTTGCGTCCTGGGCGCCGGTTTCGCCGACGGCCTTCACCGCCAGGCGCAGGGCAGCGCAGTATTCTTTCTCCCGGAAGTCCTTTTCCTTGCCCAGGCCGACCAGCAGGATGCGCTCGCACAGGGTGCCGGGGACGTTGTGCAGCAGCAATGTGCTGCCGGCCTTGCCGTTCATGTCGCCGCGGCGGAGGATGTCGCTGATCATGCCGCCAGCGGCGTTGTCGATCAGCTCGGCCGACAGCGTCAGCCGCCGGTGCTCGAAAACGCCAACCACGACGCAGTTGCTCCGCTGCTTTTCCGGGCTTCCGCTTTTTATGCTAAATTCCACGCGCTGCTCCTGTCCCAGGGAAATATCGGCATCCCGTGGATTATCCACGCAATTTTTCGGTTTCGTCAAAGCATGATATTCGAACGCGCCGCGCGGCGCGAATTCGCCCAGGCAGCGGCCGGCATCATCGTCGTATTGCTGGCCATCGTCACTTCGATCCAGTTGATCCGCCTGCTCAAGGACGCGGCCGGTGGCGGGATCGCGCCGGAAAGCGTGCTGGCGCTGCTCGGCTTTGCGCTGGTCAAGTTCCTGCCGTTGCTGCTTACCTTGACCTTGTTCATCGCCGTGTTGATGTCGCTGTCGCGCATGTACCGCGATTCCGAGATGGTTGTCTGGCTGAACAGCGGCATGTCGTTGACGACCTGGGTCAGGCCGGTGCTGCGCTTTGCATTGCCGATCATGCTTACCGTCGGCGGACTTTCCCTGATCCTGGCGCCATGGGCCAACCAGGCGCAGAGTGAATTCCAGGCCGGCCTTTCCGCCCGCTCCGAGCTGTCTTCGGTCTCTCCCGGTACGTTCAAGGAAGTGCGCGGCGGTCGCCAGGTCTATTTCATCGAACGTCTCGATGACGTTGCGGGAAGGATCGGCAACGTATTCGTCGCCTCGGTGCAGGAAGGCAAGCTCGGCGTCGTGATGTCGGATTCCGGGGGGCAGGAAGTCCATGAGAATGGCAGCCGTTTTCTTGTGCTGCAACGCGGGCGGCGCTATGAGGTTGAGCCGGGGAGCGCGGCTTTCCGGATCATGGATTTCGAACGCTACCTGGTGCGCGTCGAGGATGCCGAGGTTCAGCCGAAAGGTCCGTCGCCGCGCCGCATGCCCTTGCTCGACCTGCTGCAGGAGTCGGGGGCGGACATGC
>CAZFXO010000162.1:0-2907 GCA_964523045.1 uncultured Dechloromonas sp.
TCGCCGCGCGCGGCGAGAAAGCGGTAGGGGCGCAGGTGGCCGAAGTCGGGCGAGCGCAGCGCGGCGCGCAGGATCAGCTCGAGCTGCGCGTCGTCCGGCCCCGGCGCCTGCAGCTGGTGGCAGGAGCGGCGGTTGAGCAGGAGGTCGAGGGCGGCGTTCATTTCCAGGCGATTTCCTCGTCGATGCGGTGGCCGTGGCGCAGGCGCTCGCGGATTTCCATCAGTTGCGTGTCCAGGGCTTCGATGCGCGCCAGGTTGGCGCGTTCCCCGGTGCTGGTGGCGAGGATGTCGGCGACGCCGCCGTTGCGGATGACCAGGCGGCGGTCGCCGCGCAGCGCGAGCAGCGGGTCGTGCGTCGAGATGAGGACGATCTTGGCGCCGTCGACGAGCAAATTCAGCGCTTTTTTGCGGTCGACCCCGGCGTTCTCGATTTCGTCGATCAGGATTACCGGCGATGCCGAGAGCAGCGCCGCGTCGGCGATCATCAGCGCCCGCGTCTGGCCGCCGGACAACTGGGTGACCGAGACTTCGGGCGAGAACTTCTCGCCGGTCAGGTCGTTGGCGCAGGCGATCACGCGTTCGGCCATCGCCTCGGGATCGGCGACCTGGCGGCACAGCGCGTGCATGGTGATGAACTCGCGCACCTGCATGTCGACGACGAAGTTCATGTTCTGCGACAGTTGCGCGACCAGCTTGCGGTCGGGCGCATCACGCCAGGCGTCGTCGGGTTCGCCGCCGTCGATCAGGACGCGGCGGCCGGTCGGTGTGTCGCCCTGGGCCAGGCATTCGATGTCGGCCAACAGGCGGCTCTTGCCCGAACCGGTGGGGCCGACGATGCAGACGATGTCGCCGGCACGCAGCCTCAGGCGGAAGTCTTCCGGCCGCCCGGATTTGTCGCGCCCGCCGATCAGCGTCAGGCTGCCGACGTGCTTGTCGCCGGCCTGGCGCATCACCTCGACCTCGCCGAGCAGGCGTTCGATGTGGGCAAGCATCTGCTCGCGCTCCATGCCGGCGTCGAAGATCGCCTCGTCGGGCAGATGGCGCAGCCAGGCGCCCAGCGTCTGGCCCGGGCGCGCCGCGCCCAGGCCGAGGCCGGCGAGGAATTCGGCAACGCAGGCATGCTCGGCGAGCAGTTCGTCGAGGCGTCTTTCGGTCAATGGCATCATGCGACGGTCTCCTCAAGGTCGGCGAAGCGCATCTTCTTCACGTTACCGCGCTGGTGTGTCTCGCCGATTGCCGTTTCGCCGACGCAGTAGGGGCAGACCGCCGCCGGCATCGGAAAGCGCAGGCGGCTGCCGGTCAGCGTGTCGGTGGCCGGCGCCTGGCCGACGGCGCGCGCCAGCTCGGCGACGCCCTGGCCGGTGATGCCGTTGCAGAACAACGCGCGGGCGCCGGGGTTGGCCAGGCGGACGTGGTAGGCGAAGACCTCGCGTTCGACCTGCGAGACGATGTCGCCCTTGGTGATGACGACGAGGTCGGCGAGGCGCAGCATCGGCCCGATCTTCTTCGGCGTATGCACGCCGGCCAGCGCATCGACGACGCAGATCGCCATCACCCCGGCAATGTGCGGCGAACAGCGGTTGCACAGGCCGGCGCTTTCGCTGATCAGCAGGTCGAGCCGCTGGCGCCGGCCCCAGGCCAGGCAGTCTTCGATGTTGGAAACGAAGTAGTGGTCCGGGCAGAGCGCGCCGGAAAGCCCGACGGCGACCGGAAACCCTTTCTGTTCATAGAGCGCGTCGTCCGAGGTCGAGAGCGAATCGAACTTGGCGATCCCTACGGCCAAGCCTTGCTGACGAAGAATTTCCGCCAGACGCAGGATGACCGAGGTCTTGCCCACCGAGGGCGAACCGGCGACGGTGATCAGTTGCATGCGCGCACCTCATGACGGGCGTACCAGGTGGCGAAGAAGACGCTGGCGGCGCGTTTCTGCGCGGCGGCCACGTCGTGGCTGCGGAAAAACTCCCAGCCCGGCCACTGCAAGCGGGCATCGGCCGGAAAGGCGCCGGGCACGTCGGCACGGCTGGGCGGATAGCAATTGCGCGCCAGGATGGCGCCGAGGTCGCGGCCGTGCACGTAGTCGAGCAGCGGCTGCAGGCGCTTTTCGGCAGCGGGACGGACGAGCGAACAGATCGGCATGGCCAGCGCGCCGTCCTTCGGCCAGACCACGCGCGTGCGTTCGCGGCGCGGGCACAGCTCGGCCTGCAGCCAGGGCAGCACGGCGATGGCGCCGACGCTGCGGCTGTTCGAGCCGGCCTGCGTGGCGGTGCGGATGTTGTGCTGCAGGCGCTTGACGTTGGCGGCGTAGGCGGCCAGCCCGTCGTCGCCGAAACGGCGCTGCAGGCAAAGCAGCAGGTAGGCGTTGTAATCGAGGTAGGGCGTCCGCTCGTTCGGCCGCCAGCCGCCGATCACGATGTCGTCTTCCCATTGCGGATGCAGCAGGTCGTGCCAGCTACGCGGCGCCGGCCGGCCGCGCAGGCGCTTTTCATCGACCAGGAAGACGAAGGGAATCACCGAGAACAGGCGGAAAACCCCCTCGGGGTCGGCCAGCTCGGCACTGCGGCAGGCCGGATGGAGGTTTTCGTCCGGCGTCGCGCTGGCCGGCGTGTAACGGGCGAGCAAGGCCGGGTTCATGATGTCGTGGTGCAGCGTCGTCACCAGCATGCCGGGAACCGCGTCGCCGGCCGCGACCAGGCCGTCGAACGGGGCGTACCACTCGGCGCCGCCGAGGAAGCAGCAGTCCAGTTCCGTACCGTTGCGTTCGTGGGTGTTCGCGATGGTACGGTCGAGCCCGGCCTTGAACGGGCGGCGCAGCGGGATCGGCAGGCGGCCGAGCAGGTCCAGGCGACCGAGGTCGGGGGCCGGCGGGGGCTGGGTTGCCGGGCTTTCGGCGCGGCTCAGCAGGTGCTGG
>CAZFXO010000163.1:0-2895 GCA_964523045.1 uncultured Dechloromonas sp.
CGACCCCTTGGTTCGTAGCCAAGTACTCTATCCAACTGAGCTACGGGCGCGCTGTATTACGAAGCTGGATTCTCCCGAAGGAAAATCGCAATATCTGAATGGCGCGCCCGGAGCGATTCGAACGCCCGACCCCTTGGTTCGTAGCCAAGTACTCTATCCAACTGAGCTACGGGCGCGCTGTATTACGAAGCTGGATTCTCCCGAAGGAAAATCGCAATATCTGAATGGCGCGCCCGGAGCGATTCGAACGCCCGACCCCTTGGTTCGTAGCCAAGTACTCTATCCAACTGAGCTACGGGCGCGCTGTCAGAGCCGCGCATTATACGGGCGTGGAGCCAGATTGCAAGGGGTTTTCGCAGAAATGGCGGACTTTATCGCAAATGAAAAACCCCGCCGTAGCGGGGTTTCGAATTGGTGGGTGCTGACGGGGTCGAACCGCCGACATTCGCCTTGTAAGGGCGACGCTCTACCAACTGAGCTAAGCACCCGTCTGCGCCTGGCGCAGAAGGAGCGGCATTGTATCAGTTAACCGCGTCCTTGAGGCCCTTGCCGGCACGGAATTTCGGGGACTTGGCGGCCTTGATTTCCAGGCTGCCACCGGTACGCGGATTGCGGCCGGTACGGGCAGCGCGCTCGCCAACGTAAAAGGTGCCGAAACCGATCAGGTTGACGCTGTCGCCTTCCTTCAGCGCGCCCTTGATGGCATCAACGGCGGCGTCCAGCGCACGGCCTGCGGCAGCCTTGGAAATGTCGGCGGCGGCAGCGATCTGATCGATCAGTTCAGTCTTGTTCATGTAGGTCCCCTAATGGAAGTTTGGAGTGGTGAAAATTCCGTGAGGGGCGATTTATATCCCCCCCGAAATCCTTGTGTCAAGCGGATTCTGAGCCGATCGACCAGGGTTTCGAGGGGGCCGCCGATGGCCTTTTTTTGTCATCGGCAGCCGACCTTTTAAAATCAATGAGTAAGGACGGCAGCGCTGACCGGGTCTTCGCTGCCGGCGGCCAGGCCGGGCGTCGCTTCGCCGTTGTCGGGCAAGGCTTGCGGCAGGCTTTCCAGCGCGCGTTCAAGTACCTGATCGATCCACTTCACCGGTACGATCTCGATGCGGTTCTTGAGATTTTCCGGCATCTCGGTCAGGTCCTTGGCGTTCTCTTCCGGGATCAGCGCCGTCTTCAATCCACCGCGCACGGCCGCCAGCAGCTTCTCCTTGAGGCCGCCGATGGCCAGCACCTCGCCGCGCAGGGTGATCTCGCCGGTCATGCAGACGTCGCAACGCACGGGAATGCCGGTATAGGACGAAACCAGCGCCGTGGTCATGGCAATGCCCGCCGACGGGCCGTCCTTGGGCGTGGCGCCCTCCGGAACGTGGATGTGGATGTCGGTCTTCTCGAAGATCTCGTCCTTGATGCCGAGGCGGCGAGCGCGGGCACGGACGACCGAACGGGCGGCCTCGACCGATTCCTTCATGACGTCGCCGAGCGAGCCGGTGCGGATGATGTTGCCCTTGCCCGGCATGTTGGCGCACTCGATGGTCAGCAGTTCGCCGCCAACCTCGGTCCAGGCCAAGCCGGTGACTTGGCCAACCTGGTTTTCCTTCTCGGCCATGCCGAAGGTGTAGCGGTGCACGCCAAGGTACTTGTCCAGATTGCGCGCATTGACCGTGATCTTGCTGTCGCGTGCCTTGAGTACCAGGGTCTTGACGACCTTGCGGCAGATCTTGGAGATTTCGCGTTCGAGCGCCCGCACGCCGGCTTCCCGGGTGTAGTAGCGGACGATGTCGCGGATCGCGCTCTCGGCGACGACCAATTCTGTCTTCTTGACGCCGTTGTTCTTCATCTGCTTCGGCAGCAGGTAGCGCATGGCGATGTTGACCTTCTCGTCCTCGGTGTAGCCCGAGAGGCGGATGACTTCCATGCGGTCGAGCAGCGGTGCCGGGATGTTCAGGGTGTTGGCGGTGGCGACGAACATCACGTCGGAGAGGTCGAAATCGACTTCGACGTAATGGTCCTGGAAGGTGTTGTTCTGTTCCGGGTCGAGCACTTCGAGCAGCGCCGACGACGGGTCGCCGCGGAAGTCCTGGCCGAGTTTGTCGACTTCGTCAAGCAGGAACAGCGGGTTGCGCACGCCGACCTTGGTCAGGCTGGACAGGATCTTGCCCGGCATCGAACCGATGTAGGTACGGCGGTGGCCGCGGATTTCGGCTTCGTCACGGACGCCGCCGAGCGCCATGCGCACGAACTTGCGGTTGGTCGCCTTGGCGATCGACTGGCCGAGCGAGGTCTTGCCGACACCCGGGGGGCCGACCAGGCACAGGATCGGCGCCTTGACCTTGTCTACGCGCTGCTGCACGGCAAGATATTCGACGATGCGTTCCTTGACCTTTTCGAGGCCGAAATGATCGGCGTCGAGGATCTTTTCAGCGGCGCGCAGGTCCTTGCTGATGCGCGTCTTCTTGCGCCAAGGCAGGCCGATCAGCGTTTCGATGAAGTTGCGCACGACAGTGGCTTCGGCCGACATTGGCGACATCAGGCGCAGCTTCTTCAGCTCGCCCTGGGCCTTGGCCAGCGCTTCCTTGCTCATGCCGGCGGCGGCGATTTTCTTGTCGAGTTCTTCCAGATCGGCGCCGTCTTCGCCTTCGCCGAGTTCTTTCTGGATCGCCTTGACCTGTTCGTTCAGGTAGTACTCGCGCTGGCTCTTTTCCATCTGCCGCTTGACGCGGCCGCGGATGCGCTTTTCGACCTGCAGGATGTCGATTTCGGCTTCGAGCTGCGAGAGCAGGCGGTCGATGCGTTCGCGGACGTTGTCCATCTCCAGCACTTCCTGCTTCTGCTCGATCTTGAGCGGCAGGTGGGCGGCGATGGTGTCGGCCAGGCGGCCGGCGTCCTCGATGCCGG
>CAZFXO010000164.1:0-2889 GCA_964523045.1 uncultured Dechloromonas sp.
CGCCGGCGATCGCCCGCGCGAAAGGCTCGCCGGCGGCGGCATAGACGACGCTCGGGGTGACCGTGCCGACGATGTGGCGCAGCTTGCCGAAGTCGGTGGCGACCAGCGAATAGGCCGGCGACACCGACGAATACGGAACGCCGGCGTACATCGCGCCGAGCATCAGCTGGATGTGCTCGAGGTCGTTGCCGGACAGCACCAGCAGCGGCCGTTCGACCGAGACGCCGTGGTCGAGCAGCCATTGGCCGATGCGGCGCGCACGCTGGAGCATCTCGCCGTAGCCGATGCGGATCCACTCGCCATCCGGACCGCGGGCGGCCATCAGCGTGCGTTCCGGGAAATCGCGCGCGCCGTCGACCAGACGGTCGGTCAGGCGCGGCGGGTAATCGCCGAGCGCTTCGAGCGGCCGGATATGCCAGACGCCGTCGGCGTCGTGGTGGATTTCGGGGGGCGGATGGCCGATGCTGACCGGGCGGAAATCACTGTCGATGACGCTTTGGAATGCTGGGTTGTTCATGTTGTCTCCTCTTTTTTTCTGTGGGTCTGGCGCCGGCTAGCCGTGCAGCGCCGCATCCGGCGCCGCGACGACGCAGGCCGCGGCCTGCACCGTCTCGCTCCAGGCGCGGACCTGCGGCGCGTAGGTGGCAAACCAGAAATCGGCGATGGCGAGCACGCCGCGCAGGTAATCGGCCTGCTCGGCACCGGTGGACAGCCCGGCGTGCGCGGCGCGTGCCGCCCGGGCCACCTGCCAGCCGGCACAGACCAGGCCGCTCAGGTGCAGGAAGGGCACGGCGGCGGCCTGAACCAGCGCCGGCGCCCCCTGGCCCTGGGTGAGCAGGAAGTCGAGCGAGCGTTCGAGGTCGGCAAGATTGACCGACAAGGCGTGGGCGTGGCCGGCCAGGTCGTTCACCAGCGCCAGGGCGGTGGTCTCGGCACGGATGTCGGCGAGCAGTTCGCGCAGCGTGGCGCCGTTCTCGCGCAGGATCTTGCGGCCGACCAGGTCGTTGGCCTGGATGCCGGTCGTTCCCTCGTAGATCCGGGTCACCCGCGAATCGCGGTAATGCTGGGTGATGCCGGTCTCCTCGACGAAGCCCATGCCGCCGAAGACCTGGATCGCGTCGTCGCAGACCAGGTTGCCGGTTTCGGTGTTCCAGGCCTTGAGCACCGGCATCAGCAGGTCGATGTAACGGCGGCTGCGGGCGGCGGCTTCCTGGTCGGGATTGTGCCGGGCGTGGTCGAACCAGCCGGCAGCGGTGTAGACCAAGGCCCGCATGGCGAAGATGCGCGTGCGCATCGCCAGCAACTGGCGCTTGACGTCGGGATGCGCGGCGATCGGCTGCCCGGCCGCCCCCAGCACCTTGCCCTGAACGCGCTCGCCGGCGTAGCGCAAGGCCATCTGGTAGGCGCGCTCGGCGAGCGCGACGCCATGGACGCTGACGCCGAAACGGGCGTCGTTCATCATCACGAACATGTATTCGATGCCGCGGTTCAGTTCGCCGACCAGGTAACCGACGGCGCCGCCATGGTCGCCGTAGGCCAGCGTGCAGGTCGGGCTGCCGTGGATGCCGAGCTTGTGTTCGAGGGCGACGGCGCGCACGTCGTTCTTCTCGCCCAGGCTGCCGTCGGCATTGACCAGGAACTTCGGCACCAGGAACAGCGAGATGCCCTTGATGCCGGGCGGCGCGTCGGGCAGCCGGGCGAGCACCAGGTGCACGATGTTGGCGGCCAGTTCATGGTCGCCGTAGGAAATGAAGATCTTCTGGCCAGACAGCCGGTAGCTGCCGTCGCCCGCCGGCTCGGCACGCATGCGGACGGCGGCGAGGTCGGAACCGGCCTGCGGCTCGGTCAGGCTCATATTGCAGGCCCATTCGCCGGAGACGATCTTCGGCAGATAGCGCGCCTTGAGCGTTTCGTCGGCGGCCACTTCGAGCGCCTCGGTCTGGCCGAGGGTGAGTTGCGGCAGCATGGTGAAGGCCAAGTTGGACGAGAACCACATTTCCCAGACCGGCGCCCACAGCGACTTGGTCAGGCCCTGACCGCCGTACTCGGCGGGCAGCGACAGGCCGAGCCAGCCGCTGGCGACGAACTGCTCCCAGGCTTCCTGCCAGCCGTTCGGCACGACGACCCGCTCGCCGTCGAGGCGGCAGCCTTCAAGGTCGCCGACCTTGTTGAGCGGCGCCAGCACGCCGGCGGCGAACTTGTCGGCTTCCTCGAGGATGCTGTGCACGAGGTCGGGTTCGGCGTCGGCGCAACCCGGCAGGGCGGCGATCCGGTCGATGCCGACCAGGTGGTCGAGGATGAAGTGCATGTCGCGCAGGGGCGCAGCGTAACTGTCCATACGAATTTCCAGAATTGATCGTTTCGCGCGGCGGAGCGGCCCGGCGACGGACCGCCCCGCCCTTGAGGCAGTGCCTTACACCGGGTAGTGGCGATGCGTGGTCTGGATGGTGATCCAGCGCAGGTCGGTGAATTCGGCAACGCCGGCCTTGCCGCCGAAGCGGCCGTAACCGGACGCCTTGACGCCACCGAAAGGCATCTGCGCCTCGTCATGCACGGTCGACGAGTTGATGTGGCAGATCCCCGACTCGATGCGCTTGGCCACCGCCAGCGCGCGACCGATGTCCTTCGAGAACACCGACGCCGACAAGCCGTACTCGCTGTCGTTGGCCAGGCGGATCGCCTCTTCGTCGCTATCGACGCGCAGCACCGTGACCACCGGGCCGAAAGCCTCTTCCCGGTACAGCTCCATTTCCGGCGTCAGACCATCGACCAGCACCGGCTGCAGCACGGCGCCGTCGCACTGGACCGCCCCGGTGGGCAGGCTGGCGCCCTTGGCGACGGCGTCGGCGACCAGGCGCTCGACACGCGCCGCCGCTTCCGGCGTCACCA
>CAZFXO010000165.1:0-2522 GCA_964523045.1 uncultured Dechloromonas sp.
CGACCTCGGCGCCGAGGTCGGGCACCTTGAGCTGGCGCAGTTCGAGGGATTCGACCAGGCTCAGTACCAGTTGCGCCCCCCAGGCGGCGATCGCATCGACGTCGGTCGCCAGGTCGCGCGCCCAAGCGCCGGTGCTGGCCATGCTGTCCTGCTTGCCCGGGCAGAAAGTGATGCCGATGCGGCCATGCGCGGGGCTCATCCGCACTTCGGCGATCTGCAGCGGATGGGTCTGGCTGGTGCGGGGTCCGGACATCCTTCGTCTCCGTGGCTGGGTGGGAATGCGCGCAGCACTGTAAGAGGAAAGCGGGCGGGCTGGCAAGCCGGGGTGTCTCACGCGCAGCGCACGGAAAGCGGCGGTTAATTTCAGGCAGGCAGCGGCGCGATCAGTGCACCGAGATAGGCGTCGCAGAACTCGGTCGGCATGCGCCGGGGACGGCCGCTGTCGAGTTCGATGCAGACCAGGTTCCAGCGGCCGCGCAGGAGGGTGGCGCCGTCGGCCGGGCGGATGATCTGGAAGCTGCGCACCAGCGTCAGCTTGCCGTCGCTGGCGGTGAGCCAGGTGCCGATCGCCAGCGCGTCGCCGACGGTGCTCGGCAGCAGGTAGTCGTAATCGGCATGGCGGATGGCCATCGCGCGGTTGAGCCGGCGGTAGGCGTCGAGATCGAGGCCGAGCGAGCCGGAATGCGCCCAGGCGACCTTCTCGCACCATTGCACGTAGACCGCGTTGTTGGTGTGGTTGAGGCCGTCGATGTCCTCCGGGGAAGGAGAGAGCGCGGCAACGAAGGGGCGCGGATGATCCCAGGGCAGGTTGGTGGTCGGCATGGCGGACGAGGCAGAACGGCAGGGCGACAGTGTAGGCGATCGGCATGCTCAACGCTTTGACGGTTTGCAACGGCAAGGGAGATGGGCGGTGGCGGATGTTCTGTCCGGCGTCTCAGCCGCAGGCGAGCAGGGGCTGGACGACGCTCGCCAGGCCACCGGGCCGGTACAGGCGGCCGTCGTTGCGCCAGGCGTCGAGCAGTTCGTCGGCGGGCGTGCGCCGGCTGGCGAGCAGCGCTTCGAACGGCACCAGGGCAGCGGCGGCGCCGTGCCGGCCGTGGTTCAGCAGCGCCTGCTTGGCGCTGTGCAGCAGGGCGCTGGCCTTGGCGCGCGTGCTTTCGTCGGTGAAACCGAAGCGGGCGGCGCTGCGGTAAGCGCTCAGGTCGCAGCTTTCGCTGCGCCCGTGCAGGTCGCTCGCCAGGCAGATGCCTTCCAGCAGGTGGCAGCCGGCACGCAACAGCTCGGGGCGCGGGAAGGCGTCGTAAGCCTTGAACTCGATGCGTCCGGCCTCGCCGGGCAGGCGGGCGGCATGGACCAGCGGCGAGATCGCCCGCCAGGTCAGGGCCAGCGCCGGCGGCAGGAAAATCTTCACCGCCGGGCGCAGGGCGGCGCGTTCGAAGCTGCGTTTGGACGGGCCGTTCCACGCCTGGCCAAGGTGAAAGGGGCTGCTGAAGCTGAAGGGAACGATCCACGGCGCATAGTGGTTCAGCTTGCGCGCGATGTCGATGCAATCGCGGGTGCGCCAGGCGGCGTTCGACAGATTGATGTCCGGGCCGTAGCTCAGGGTCGAGATGTGAGAACCGTCGTAGCTGCGCTGCGTGTCGCGCAAGTCGACCTCCCAGCGGTTGAGCGGCGGGTCGAAATCGTAGACGGCGTGGTTCGGGTTGAAACCGACGATGCCCAGCGCCAGTTGCTGGCTGGCGAGTCTTGCCGCGAGCACTTGTTCGATGGCGAACAGCCTGTCCAGCGCGGCGTCGACGTCGTTTTCCGGCGGCGTCCGGATCTCGACGCCCTTGACTTCGAGCTTGCTGAAACTGCCGTCGGCATGGAAGCGCTCGTCGCCTTCGAGATACCAGTAGCCGGCCTTGATGCCGAGGTCGCCGGTGGCCAGCGCCGGGTCGTCGCGCCCCGGCTTGTCGGCGAGCACCTGGCTGATCCAGGCGTAGTCGAGGTTGCTGTAGTCGCGGATGCGGCCGCGCGTCGGGCCGTCGTTATCGACGATCAGGTATTCGAATTCGATGCCGAAGCGCAGGCTCATAACCAGCTCAGGAAGGTGGCCGGATCGGCAGCTGGCGGCGCCTCGCCGTCGCCGTGCGCGGGCGTGCCGAGGTAGAGGAAGCCGACGATCAGTTCACCGTCGGCAAGACCCAGTTCGGTGGCCATCGCCGGGTCTTCCATGGCCCAGCCGGAACGCCAGATGCCGCCCAGGCCCAAGGCGCGGGCGGCCAACTGCATCATCAGCACGCAGCCGGCGGCACACAGTACCTGGTCGAACTGCGGCACGATCTTGTCGGCGCGCGGGCTGGCGATCACCACGATGACTAGCGGCGCGCGGTGCGGCATGTTTGGCGCGCGGGCGACCTGTTTTTCCGACTTGCCGGCGGCGATGGCGGCGCGCTGCATGGCCTGGCCGAGGCGGTCGAGCCCGTCGCCGCGCGCGGCGAGAAAGCGGTAGGGGCGCAGGTGGCCGAAGTCGGGCGAGC
>CAZFXO010000166.1:0-2488 GCA_964523045.1 uncultured Dechloromonas sp.
CGGGTGAAGCCCGTCCACTCATCGACTTCGAGCAGCAGTTCGGTGATCTTGACGTGTGGCAGGATCATGGCTGTCTGGTCGATCAGCGCCTGCGCGGTGTCGGGTACCGCCGCATCCAGCGGCGTGATCTTCAGGCCCGACTCGGTGATGATCGCATTCGGCAGGTCGTTGGCCGCTGCCATGCGGTTGACCGTGGCAAGCTGCGCTTCAAGCAGCGTCAGGCGGTCGTGCAGGTACTGGTCGCAGTCGGTGGCCACGGCCAGCGGCAATGCGCTGGACTGCTTGAGGCTGGCGAACTTCGCGGGCGGCACCAGGTAGTCCTCGAAGTCCTTGAACTGGCGCGATCCCTGCACCCAGATGTCGCCCGAGCGCAGCGAGTTCTTCAGCTCGGACAGCGCGCACAGCTCGTAGTAGCGCCGGTCGATACCCGCGTCAGTCATCACCAGCTTCTGCCAGCGCGGCTTGATGAAGTCGGTCGGGGCATCGGCAGGCACTTTGCGGGCGTTGTCGGTGTTCATGCCACGCAGTACCTCGATGGCATCGAGCACGTTCTTGGCGGCGGGTGCGGCCCGCAGCTTGAGCACGGCAAGGAATTCCGGCGCGTAGCGGCGCAAGGTGGCGTAACTTTCGCCGATGCGGTGCAGGAAATCGAAGTCATCGGGCTGAGCGAGCTTCTGCGCCTCGGTGACGCTTTCGGCGAAGGCATCCCAGGACATGACGGCCTCGATGGCGGCGAACGGATCGCGGCCAGCTTGCTTGGCCTCGATCAGCGCCTGGCCGATGCGCCCGAACAGCCGCACCTTGGCGTTGATCGCCTTGCCGGATGCCTGAAACTGCTGCTGATGCTTGTTCTTGGCGGCGTTGAACAGCTTGCCCAGGATGCGGTCGTGCAGGTCGATGATTTCGTCGGTGACGGTGGCCATGCCCTCGATGGCCAGCGCCACGAGGGTGGCGTAGCGCCGTTGCGGCTCGAACTTGGCTAAGTCGGCGGGCGTCATCTGGCCACCCTCACGGGCGATCTTGAGCAGGCGGTTCTGGTGCACCGACCGCTCGATACCGGAAGGCAGATCGAGCGCCTGCCACGCCTTGAGGCGTTCGATGTGTTCCAGCATGTGCCGCGAGTTCGGTTTAACCGGCGACTGGCGCAGCCAGGCCAGCCAGGTCGTCTTGCCGTTGTCCCGGCGCCTGAGCAGATCGTCGAGGCGGCGGCGATGCGTGTCCGACAGTGGTTCGGCCAAGGCGTCATAGATGCGCCGGTTGGCGCGAGTGATGGCCTCGGCGCTAGCGCGCTCGATGGCGTTGAGCGCGGGCAGGATGATCGACTGTCGCCGCAGATGCTCAACCAAGGTGCTAGCCAGCACGATGCCTTTGTCGGTTTGCATGGCCAGGTCGGTCAGCGTGTGCACGGCCTGCCGGTAGTGGCTCATGGTGAACGGCTGGAAGCCAAACACCGTTTGCAGCTCGACCAGGTGCTCGCGCCGGGTCTGCTCCCGCTGCCCGTAGTCGTCCCAGCTTTCGACGCCGACCTTGAGCTGGTCGGCGACCAGTTTCAGTAGGGGCAAAGACGGCGCCTGATCGACACCAAGGAAGATTCCGGGAAAGCGCAGGTAGCAGAGCTGCACGGCAAAGCCCAAGCGATTCGCAGGCCCGCGCCGCTGGCGGATGATGGAGAGATCGGTATCGCTGAACGTGTAATGTCGAATTAGGTCGTCCTTGGTGTCCGGCAACGCCAACAGGCTTTCCCGCTCGGCGGCGGACAGTATGGAACGACGAGGCATATTTATTGATCCAATTTCAAGTATTGATACAGGGTCTCCCGGCTGACACCAAATTCACGGGCCAGCTTCGCTTTTTGCTCGCCCGCCGTGACGCGCCGTTTCAGTTCAGCAATCTGTTCACCGCTCAGAGACTTCTTTCGGCCTCGGTAGGCTCCGCGTTGCTTAGCGAGCGCGATGCCTTCGCGCTGCCGCTCACGGATCAAGGCCCGCTCGAATTCGGCGAATGCCCCCATGACCGACAGCATCAGGTTCGCCATCGGTGAATCCTCGCCGGTGAAGGTCAGGCTTTCCTTGACGAACTCGATGCGCACGCCGCGCTTGGTCAGCTTTTGTACGAGGCGGCGCAAGTCATCGAGGTTGCGCGCCAAGCGATCCATGCTGTGAACCACCACGGTGTCGCCTTCGCGCACGAAGGCCAGCAGCGAATCAAGCTCGGGCCGCTGGGTGTCCTTGCCCGACGCCTTGTCGGTGAACACCCTGCCGACTTCGACATGCTCCAGTTGCCGCTCCGGGTTCTGGTCGAAGCTGCTGACCCGGACGTAGCCGATGCGTTGACCCTGCAAGATACCTCCAAATACGAAAGTGTCAGGAAGAAATCTATGACCTTTCGCCGCAGGTGTCAAGAAACACAAAAGTTAACTCTATTCTGACGTTGCTGTCGTTTTCAGAAGACGGCTGCACTGAACGTCAGAAGCCGACTGCACTATAGC
>CAZFXO010000167.1:0-2475 GCA_964523045.1 uncultured Dechloromonas sp.
GGGCGGGCAGGGTCGGGGCCGAGGTGTCGCCCCAGGGCGGCGGATTGATCGTCCGCTGGTTGGCCTGGATGCCGAGCAGGTCGCGGTAGCGGTCTTCGGTCAGGGTTTCGTAGTCGCGCGTGTCACGGACGATGCTCGGGCGCAGGAAGACCATCAGGTTGGTCTTCTTGCGGCTGCGGTTTTCGTAGCGGAAGAGGTTGCGTAGCACCGGCACGTCGCCGAGCACCGGCACCTTTTCCTCGTCGTTGCCCAGCTTGTCCTCGATCAGGCCGCCGAGAACGATCAGCCGGCCGTCGTCGACCAGTACGCTGGATTCGAGCGAGCGCTTGTTGGTCACCGGGCCGGCGCTGTTGCTGGCGGTGCCGGTCTGTACCGACGAGGCTTCCTGGTAGATCTGCAGATGGACGACGCCACCGGCCGTGATCTTCGGCTTGACCTTGAGCGTCAGGCCGACGTCGCGCCGCTCGTAAGTCTGGAACGGCGTCACCGCGTTGCTGCCGCTGGTCGCGCTGTACGAGCCGGTGATGAAGGGCAGGTTCTGGCCGATGACGATCTTCGCCTCTTCGTTGTCCAGCGTCATGATGCTCGGCGTGGACAGGATGTTGGCCTGCGCCTCGCTTTCCAGGAAACGGGCGAGCAGGCCGAGGTTGGTGATGGTGCCGAGACCAGGGACGCTGATCGTGCCATTGACGATGCCGAAGTTGAGGCCGTGCCCGGCGTTGGCGACGCTGGTCGCGGCCGCGACGATGTTCTGCGAGCTGTTGCCGAAGTTGGTGCCGCCGATGGCGCTGACGCCGTTCTTCGACAACCCGCTCAGGTCCTGCCACTGGATGCCGAACTCGGCGGCTCGCTCGGCCGAGAGTTCGACGATCAGGGCCTCGATATGCACCTGGGCGCGGCGCCGGTCGAGCATGCCGACGACGTTCTGCAGGTTGGCGAAAATGCTGTCGGGGGCGGTGATGAGCAGCGAATTGCTGGCCGCGTCGGCCTGGATCATGCTGCCGGCGACCAGCCCGTTGGCGTTACTGTTGCCGCTGCTGAAACTGGTGCTTTCGGCGGCCTTGGTGGTCGAATTGTCGTTGCCGGTCTTGGCGGTGCCCGAACTGGAAAGCGGCGTGCTGGTCGCGGCGTTGTTCGCGCTCGCGCCGCTCTCGGTGCCGAGCAGGGCGCGCAGGGTTTCGGCGATGCGCGTCGCGTCGGCGTGGCGCAGCGGGATGACGCGGATGTTGCCGAGACCGGCTTCCGGCTTGTCCATCGCCAGCGCGATACCGGCGGCGCGCATCAGCAGGGCCGGGTTGTCGGCGCGCAGGAAGAGGCGGTTGCCGCGCAGGTCGGCACTGACCGCGAAGGCACCGTTACCGCCGCCGCCGAACAGCGTCTGCAGATGGCGGGCCACTTCGAGCGCCGAAACATGCTGCAGCGGCAAGGCCTGCGGTTCGTCGCCGCGCGGCACGTCGATGGCGGCGAGGATGCGCTCGATGCGGCGCAGGTTGTCGGCCGATTCGGAAATGACCAGGGTGTTGCTGGCGGCGTTGGCGGTGATCGACTGATTGTTGCCGACCAGCGGCTTCAGCGCATTGACCAGTTGCGGCGCCGATTCGTAGCGCACGGTGAAGACGCGGGTGACGATCTCCTCGCCGCTCCCCGCAGTGTTGCGCACCGGGCCGGGCTGGCTGCGCGCATCGGCCTCGGGCAGGATGCGCGTCACGTTCTTGCCTTCGACGACGGCGAAACCCTGCAGGCGCAGCGCGGCAACCAGCGTCTGGTAGGCCGTTTCGGGCGCCATCGGGCGATTCGAGACGATGTTGATGCTGCCCTTGACGCGCGGATCGATGACGAAGTTGCGCCCGGTTACCTGGCCGACTGCCTTGACCGCCGATTCGACATCGACGCCGACGAAGTTGATGGTCAGCGGTTCCTGCGGCGCGGCGTGGCCGGCCAGCGGCAGGCAAAGGGCGGCCAGCAGCCCGGCAAGGCGGCAGACGGGGCGGAACGGATCAGTCATCGGCATGGGGGGCAGCGGAAAGGGGGGCAGGTTTGGGCAGGGCAAGCCGGCTGTCGCCGCCCGGACCGGCCAGGGTGACGGCGTCGGCGGCGATCTCGCGCAGGCGCAGGCCGTTGCCGATCTCGTCGCCGATGGCAACGATGCGCAGGCCGGCTTGCCCCTCGACGCGGATCAGCGCGCGCGCCAGCGCGCTGTCGGTCGAGGCGCTGATGCCGGCCAGCGTCAGGTTGAGCGGCGCCGCCGCGGTGTCTGGCGTATTGCCGGCGAAGCTAAGCCGGCTGGCCAGGCGTTCGCCGAGCGGCAGCGGGCGGTGCTCGACAATCTGCGGTGGAGCGCTTTCCGGCAGCAGGAAGTCGCCGGCCAGTGCGCCGCCCAGCCAACTGGCGGCCAGCGCGACGAGAGCCGTCGCCGCTGGCGCGGCGAAGCGCAGCAGGGCCGCCGGGGGCGGCAGGTGACGGGGGAGGGAAAGG
>CAZFXO010000168.1:0-2254 GCA_964523045.1 uncultured Dechloromonas sp.
GGCGGCGCGGTCGAATTCGTCGCCGAAGGGATCGTGGCCCTGGCAGCACGAGACTTCGGCATGGGTGTGGAAATCGATGGCGATCAGCTCGTCGCAATTCATGAGGTATGCCCCCTGTCCAGGAAAGCGCCGATCCGCCCGGCGACTTCCGGCCCGCTCTGGGTCAGCGCCGCCGTCAGCGATTCGACGAAGAAGCCGTTGCCGGCGCTCATTTCGGCAATGCGCGGCAAGGCCGAGACGATCGCCCAGTTGGCCAGGCTGGCGTTTTCCAGCACCTGGCGCGCCAGCGTTTCGGCCCGGGCCAGGGCTTCGCCGGGGCCGACCAGGTAGTGCGAGAGGCCGAGGCGGGCGCCTTCCTCGGCGTCGAGCCGGCGCCCTGTCAGCATCATCTCGCCCATGCGGTCGGCACCGATCAGGCGGGCAATGCGCACCGAACCGCCGCCACCGACGAACACCCCGTGGCGCCCTTCCGGCAACTGGTAGAAGGTGCTGCTGTCGGCGACGCGGACGTGACCGAGCGCCGCCAGTTCGAGACCGCCGCCGATCACCGCGCCGGACAGCGCGACGACGATCGGCAAACCGCTTTCCTGTAGCCGGGTGAACAGCCGCTGCCAGCGCTGCGAGATGGCGAACACCGCCTGCGCATCGCGCGCCCGGTGTTCGGCGAGGTCGAGCCCGGCGCAGAAATGCGGCCCCTGGCCGGCGATCAGGATCGCCCCGGCGCTCTCCGGCAGGTCGTCGACCGCCCGCTCGATCGCGCCGAGCAGCGCGCTGTCGATCGCGTTGCGCTTGGCTGGCCGCGCCAGTGTCAGGCGCAGCAGGCGGTCACTGAAGTCGACGTCGAGCATGGCTTGCTTCAGCCGGTGATCAGGAAGGGATCCTGACCGGCGTACAAGGCCTCGATCAGCTCGGCGCGGCGGGTCAGCACCGCGCGCTGGTTGATCGAACCCTTGTCGGTGACTTCGCTGTGGTCGATCGACGGCAGGGTTTCGAGCAGGCGCAGCCAGGCGATGCGGTTGGCCGAACCGGTCGCCGTGCGGTTGAGGCGCGTCAGCAGGCCGGCAAAATGCTCGCGCACCTTCGGGTGAGTCATTATCGCGAAGAGGTCGGCATCGTCGCCGAGGCCGGCCAGTTGCCGGCACTCGGGAACCCGCGCGAAGACCAGCACGCCGATCTCGTCGCGGTTCATGCCGGCAACGACGATGTCCTGGACGTAGGGCGCGCCCTCGGTAATCACCTTGGCGCGCAGCGGCCCGACGCTGACGAAGGTGCCGGAGGAGAGCTTGAAGTCCTCGGCGATGCGGCCGTCGAAGACCATGCCCAGTTCGGGCCGGGCTTCATCGACGAACTTCAGCGCGTCGCCGGTGCAGAAATAGCCGTCGGCGTCGAACACCGCCCGCGTCTGCTCGGCATTGCGCCAGTAGCCGGGCATCACGTGCGGGCCGCGCATGCGCGCTTCCAGCTTGCCGTCGGTCGGCACCAGCTTGACCTCGCAGCCGGGCGCCGGCAGGCCGACGTAGCCGGCACCGATGACGCCGCCGGTGGAGAACAGGCAGGACGGCGAAGTCTCGGTCATGCCGAGGCCGACCATCATCCGGATCCGGTGCCCGCAATGCGCTTCGGTGACGCGGTCGAGGCGATCCCAGGCGGCCTGCGAGAGGCCGGCGCCG
The DNA here is from genome assembly GCA_964523045.1 of uncultured Dechloromonas sp. GTDB lineage: Bacteria > Pseudomonadota > Gammaproteobacteria > Burkholderiales > Rhodocyclaceae > Azonexus. The sequence goes on from CAZFXO010000168.1 coordinate 1,671, forward strand.
GCAAAGAAGAAGAGCTTGAGCTTGGCGAAGAAGACCTCGCGCAACTCGGCGTCGTGCTCGAGGACGACGGTCAGGTCTTCCCAGGCCTTGGGCACGTTGAAATAGACGGTCGGCGAAATCTCGCGCAGGTTGCGCAGGGTTTCGGCGAAGCGCTTGGGCGTCGGCTGGCCGTCGTCGATGTAGAAGCTGCCGCCGTTGTAGAGCGCGATGCCGACGTTGTGGCTGCCGCCAAAGGTGTGGTTCCACGGCAGCCAGTCGACCAGCACCGGCGGTTCTTCGGCGAACACCGGGAAGGTCTGCAGCAGCATCTGCTGGTTGGCGCAGAGCATGCGCTGGGTCGTCGTCACCGCTTTCGGCAGCTTGGTCGAGCCGGAGGTGAACAGGAACTTGGCGATGGTGTCGGGGCCGACCGCGGCGTTGGCGGCATCGACCGTGGTCGGTTCGGCCTGCAGCAGTTCGGCAAACGGAATGCTGGCGCGCTCGGACAACTCGCCTTTACCGAGAACGACCGTGACGTCGCCGTCGATCGCGCCGGCGATCGCCCGCGCGAAAGGCTCGCCGGCGGCGGCATAGACGACGCTCGG
>CAZFXO010000169.1:0-2120 GCA_964523045.1 uncultured Dechloromonas sp.
TTGGTCAGGCAGGTGCAGCATTCGCCTTCGCGGCAGCCGTAGGTGATGCCGGCGCCGACCTTTTCCGAGACTTCGATGAGTCGGGTGCCGGCCGGGACGGTGACGGCGACGCCGATGTCTTCGAAGGTGACTTTCGCTTTGGGCATTTCGTTCTCTCCAGATTCAGGCCAGTTCGGCCATGTCGATGACGCGGGTTTCGAGACGGCCGGTCAGGTGGCGCGCCAGTTGTTCGCCGAGGTCGAGGCAGGCCGCCAGCTCGCCGTTGTCGGGGACCAGCTTGATGCGCAGCCCTTCCACCGGCACGCGCAGCTTGAGGCCGCGCAGGCGGTCCTCGATCAGGCGTACCGCCTCGCCGCTCCAGCCGTAGGAGCCAAAGGCGGCACCCAGCTTGCCCTTGACGTTGACCGTGGTCAGCGACGAAAGCACGTCCCACACCGGCTTGACCGCGTCGCCGTTGATCGTCGGGCTGCCGAAGGCGAGCGCATCGGCTTCCTCGATCAGGTCGGTGAATACGCCGGCTTCGCCGCCTTCGAGGTCGTAGAGCGAGACGCGCACGCCGCCCAGCGCCTCGGCGCCAGCCGCCAGTGCCTCGGCCATGCGCCGCGTGTTGCCGTAGGCCGAGATGTAGAAGACAAGCAGCGTCTTCTCGTCGCAGGCCTCGTTGAACAGGCGCGGCATCGCCAGCTCGCGGTAGCGATGCACGTAGTCGCGTGGCTGCTGGCGCAGGATCGGCCCGTGCGCCGGGGCGATCGCCTTCAGTTCGAGCGGCTCGATCAGCGCCACCGCGTCGAGCACGTGCTCACGGAAGGGGCGCATGATGTGGGCGTAGTAATACTCGAACGAGAAGCGGAAATCGCCGACGCGGTCGCTGAACAGGCGCGGATCGCAGAAGTGGCAACCGAAGATGTCGCCGGAAAAGAGGATGCCGTCTTCGACCAGGTAGGTGCACTGCGTATCCGGCCAGTGCAGGTAGGGCGTGTGCAGGAAGCGCAGCGTGCGGCCGCCGAGATCGACGCTGTCGTCGGTGGTCACCGGGATGTACTCGGGCGGCTTGCCGCCGGCCGGCTTCAACAGCGCCTTCAGCATCATCTGGGCGCGGCTCGACAGATAGACCCGCGCCTGTGGCGCCCGCCGCAGCAGTTCGGGCAGGGCGCCGCTGTGGTCAGGTTCGAGGTGGTTGAGGACGATGGTCGTGATTTCGTCGTAGCGGGCGATCGACTCCAGGCGGCGGAAGAAGTCGTCGGAAAAACTCTCCTTGACCGTATCGATCACCGCCACGCCGTTTTCGCCGCGCACCACGTAGGCGTTGTAGGACGTCCCGTTGGCCGTCTTCAGGATGATGTCGAAACTGCGCAGATGCGGATCGAGGGCGCCCACCCAGTGGACACCCGGGGCGATCTCGACGGCGGAATCAGTGGGTGCCGCAACCGGCATGCTCTGCCTCGTCTTCGTGATCGTGGCCGCCGCAGCTGCCGTGCCCGTCCGGGCCATGGACGCAGGCTTCGATGTTGCCGGCCGGCAGTTCGACACCGTTCAAGCCGACCCAGGCGTCGACCGCCTCGGCATCGAAGCCGACCATGCGCTCGTCGCCGACTTCCATCAGCGGGCGGCGGATCATCAGGGGATTTTCGAGCAGCAGTTGCAGGGCGTGCTCATGACTGATGTTCTCCGGCACGATCTGCCCGGCCTTGATCGCCGGCGCGCTCGGGTTGAACCAGCGGGCAACCGGCAGCTTGGCGAGGAACTGCAGCAGGCGCTCGGCCGTCCACGGCTCGGTCTTCAGGTTCTTCGCCTGGACCGTGTGACCGGCGGCGGCGAGCAGGGTCTTTTGGCGCAGGTTGCCCTTGCAGCCGGGTTTTTCGTAGAAGGTGATGGTGGCCATGAGGTGGGTTCCTGGTTATGGAGTCAAAAGGGGCCGTTGGGATTGGGATGAGGTGCTTTTGTTTTTGTTGGTGCTGAGTTGCTGAGAGGCTGTTTTTCGCGCCTGACTTGCGGGCGTGTTTGGTTGATTAACCGCTGGATTCTGTTGTTGCCCGGCGGGCGTTGTTGTTTTCTGAGATGCTGTGTTCCGCGCCTGACGCGCGGGCGTACTTTCTTCTTGCTTCGCCAAGAAGAAAGTA
>CAZFXO010000170.1:0-2117 GCA_964523045.1 uncultured Dechloromonas sp.
CGGCGAGCGCTCGCCGAGCGGAGAAATCGAAGCCGAACAGGTGTCCTCGGTGATCAGCGCCGAAGACATCGAACGCTTCAGCCGGACCAATGTCGGCGACGCGGTCAACCTGCTCTCCGGCGTCAGCATCAGCACCAACTCGCGTAACGAGAAGATGGTTTACCTGCGTGGTTACGACGCCCGCCAGGCGCCGCTGTTCATCGACGGCATCCCGGTTTACGTTCCCTACGACGGCTACGTCGACATGAACCGCTTCACCACCGCCGACCTGTCGGCGATCCAGGTGGTCAAGGGCTTCAGCTCGGTCGCCTTCGGCCCGAACACGCTGGGCGGCGCGATCAACCTGATCTCGCGCAAACCGACGCACAAACTCGAGGGCGACGTCAGCCTCGGCGTCGGCTCCGGCCATGAACGGCGAGCCGCGCTCAACGTCGGTACCAATCAGGGCCTGTGGTATGCCCAGGCCGGGCTGTCCTACGACGCGGCGGATTATTTCCCGATGGCCTCCGGCTTTTCGGCGACGACGACGGAGAACGGCGGTCACCGCGAGAACTCCGCGCACCGCGACAGCAAGGTATCGCTCAAGCTCGGCCTGACGCCGAACGCCACCGACGAATACGCGCTCAGCTACTACCGCCAGGATGGCGAAAAAGGCCAGCCGCCATCGACCGACCCGGCGGCCGCACGCTACTGGCAGTGGCCGTACTGGGACAAGGAAAGCCTCTACTTCGTCTCGCGCACCGCGCTGGGCGACAAGGAAATGCTCAAGGTCCGCCTGTTCCGCGACACTTTCGACAACGACCTGCGCATCTACAGCGACGCCAGCTACACCACCTACAACCCGGTCAGCGGCGTCAGCGTCTATCACGACAAGAGTAACGGCGCTTCCGTCGAACTGTCGTCGATCCGCCTGCCGGCGCAGGAAATCAAGCTGATCGCCAGCCGCAAGAGCGACGAGCACAAGAGCGTCGACGGCGCCGGCGCCACCGGCGAGGCGTTCAAGGACGTCCTGACCTCCTACGCGATCGAGGACAACATCCGCCTCGGCCAGCGCTGGCTGCTTTCGCTCGGCCTCTCCCGGCACAGCCTGGAGGCTGAACACGTCTTCAAGAGCGGCTGGCCGGCCTTCGACATCAGCGACGAAAAGCGCGCCACCGACGGCCAGGCCGCGCTCTTCTTCGACCTCGACGCGAAAAACCGTCTCTACGCCAGCATCGCCGAGAAGACCCGGCTGCCGACACTGAAGGACCGCTTCTCGCTGCGCTTTGGCCGCTACGTCGAAAACCCCGACCTCAAGCCGGAATCGTCGATCAATTACGAGATCGGCTACCAGGGCACGCCGTGGCGCGCCCTGCGCGTCGAGGCGGCGCTTTTCCACAGCCGGATCGACGACAAGATCCAGTCGGTCTTCCTGGTTCCCGGCACCACCGCCTGCAGCAACGCCAAGCCCTGCCAGATGCAGAACGTCGGCGAAGTGAAAAGCAGCGGCGTCGAACTCGGCCTGCGCACGCCGCTCGCCAACTGGCTCGATGTCGGCGCCAACTACACTTACCTGCGCCTGAAGAACGTCAGCGACTCGAGCATCAAGATCACCGACGTGCCGCGCCAGAAGCTCAGTGCCTTCGCCATCGCCCGCTTCGGCGACCAACTGGAACTGCTGCCCTACATCGAGAGCGAAACCGGTCGCTGGGCGTCGAACAGCAAGCAGCTCGGCGGCTTCACCACCTTCAACCTGAAGCTCACCTACCGTCCGCAACCGGCACTCGCCCTCGAAGCCGGCGTCAGCAACGCCGGCGACAAGCAGTACGAAACCTCGGACGGTTTCCCGAGCCCGGGCCGCATGTACTACGCCAACCTGCGCTACAGCTTCTGAGATGAACACCCTCACCCCTCCCTCCCGGCAGCGCCGCCGCCTGCTCAAACTGGCCGCCCTCGGGCCGCTGCTCGGCGGCGCTCTGCCGCGCGCCCTGGCGACGCCGCAGGTGGTCACCGTCGTCACCAGCTACCCGGACGAATTCGTGTCGCGCGTCGAGGCTGCCTTCGAGGCGGCCAACCCCGGCTACCGCCTCAACGTCATCTGGCGCAATGCCGCCGACGCGGCCGACTTCCTGCGCCAG
>CAZFXO010000171.1:0-2035 GCA_964523045.1 uncultured Dechloromonas sp.
CCTTGCCGGCGGAAGCGATCGTCCTCGAAACCGACGCGCCGGATATTCCGCCGGCCTGGCTCAATCGCGCTCGCAACACGCCGGCCGAACTGCCACGCATTGCCGAAGAAATCGCCGGCTTGCGCCAGATGCCGGTGACGGCGCTGATCGCTCAAGCCGACAAAAACGCCCAGGCGGTGCTGGGCGTTTTTTGAGGCCTGCCGCGCCGGGGCGCGGTCAGGCATTGGGGACGGCTGTCCGGCGGAAGATCAGAGATCGACCTTGAGATTGGCCTTCAGCAACTCGCTGATGATCTGCGCGTCGCTGGCGCCGCTGCCGGCCAGACTGTCGAGGGTGACGCCCTGCAGCAGGATCGTCTGGTCGGTCGTCGTGGCCTGGTTGCTGCCGGTGTAGGCGCCGTGGCTGCTGATCTGGATCAGGGTGTCGCTGCCGCTGGCCGAGAAGTGCAGGTAGTTGGTCAGGTTGCCGCTGTTCTCGCCCTGTAGCAGGTCGCGCAGGTCGAGCACATCGCCGCCGTTGCCGACGGTGAAGTCCTTGATCACATCGCTGGCCGGCGTCTTCGTCGTTCCCTGGTCGCCGAGCGACCATTTGAAGGTGTCGGCGCCGAGCCCACCGATCAGCGTGTCGCTGCCCTGGCCACCGACGATCAGGTCGTTGCCTTCCTTGCCGTCGATATAGTCACCATAGTTGCCGCCGTTCAGCGTGTCGTCGCCGCTACCGCCGAAGATCTTCGCCGGCGGCGGGGTGACCGTCAGCGATAGCGTCGAGGAAGCCTGGTCGCCGTCGTTGTCGATGATGCCGAAGCCGATCTGCTCGGTAGTGGCGTTGCTCTTGATCGGCGGCGTATAGATGTATTCGCCGCTGATCATGTCGACCACCAGTTTGCCTCCGGCATCGGTGAACACCGTCCACTTCTGGCCGTCGAACTTGTCGGCGGTGCCGATTGCCGTCCCGCTGACGGTGCCGTCGAGCAGATAGGTGGTGCCGTCGATGCTGAACGACGTCAGGTGCCCGCCGTCGGCACCGACCCCCGAACCCTGGTGCAGGGTGCCGTCAAGGAAGTTGCCCTTGAAGTTGGCGTTGACGGTATCGCGCAGGATCGGGCCGAGTTCGCTTTCGTTGGTGACGATGACGGCGTCGGTATCGGTCTTGGTGACGCCGTTGTAGGCAACCGGGTCCATGCTGCTCTGGGTGGTACCGGCACCCATGCCGAAGGCGAAGGCGTTGATCTTGTTGGTTTCGAGGAAGGATTTCCAGAGCGCTTCTTCTTCCAGCTGGATCCCCTGCCGTGCCGGTAGCGGGCCGGAGCCGTCCCAGTCGGAGGACTGGTTGGGTTCGCCGTCGGAGAGGAAGTAGGCGACGTTGGTAGCGTCGGGGATCTTGCCGGCGGATTGGAAGGCCTCCATCGCCTTGAGCAGCGCCGCGTCGTAGTTGGTGGCGGAGCCGAGGCCCAGCCCGTTGACATAGGCGATGGCGTCGGCGGCGCTCACCCAGCCTTCGGTGTAAGCCTTGGCCGAAGAGCTATAGACGACAATGCGGACGGCGACATCGCCAAGCATGTCGTAACTCTGGATCAGTTCGCGTACCGAGTTGCGCAGGATCTCGATGCGGCTACCGGACATGCTGCCCGAGTTGTCGAGGATGAGCAGGATGTTGGTGTCCTGGTGGCGCATCGCGTCGGCTTCGGTTTCCGGGACTGCCTTCGGCGCGTCGTCCTCGATGTCGAGCGTCAGGGTTGCCTGGGTGGTGCTCAAACCATCGTTGGCGGTGATGTCGAAGTGCAGGGTTTCGACGTTTTCGTCTTGTCCTGCCGGGTGGTCGATGGCTTGCGACAGCTTGATTTCGTAGTTGCCGTTGTTGTCGACCGTGATCCGGACCACTTCGGGGCCGCCCTGGCCGGCCGTGCCGATCAGCGGCGAAGCGCTGCTGCCGGTGCCCGACCAGACGATTTGGACGCCGTCGGCGGTCAGGGCTTCGCTCGGCGGCGCGATGCTGACCAGCAGGGAGGCGCCGCCCGCACCGGTGACGCCGATGT
>CAZFXO010000172.1:0-1940 GCA_964523045.1 uncultured Dechloromonas sp.
GCCGTCGATCTCCGGTCCGCCGACGGCCAGGCCACTGCTGCTGACCGGCTTGCCGGCCGCTTGCCAGCGCCCGTCCGCGGCCACCAGCAGGCGTCCGCCGTCGGCGTCGACCTGCCAGGCCCACGGCTGCGCCTCGCTACGCGCGTGACGGGCGGCGCTCGCCGCCTGCGCGTGCAGGGCCTGGGCTGTCGCCTGCTGGGCGGCGCGCGCCGGATCGGGCAGGGTCAGCGCGACACCGCCGGCCAGGATGGCGACGATGGCCAGCGCGACCAGGATCTCGACCAGCGTGAAGCCGGCCTGCCCGGCCTCACAGCGCCCAGTTGCCGATGTCCGCATCTGCGCCCTCGCCACCCGCGACACCGTCGGCGCCGAAGCTGAAGACGTCGATCTCGCCGCGCAGCCCGGGGTTCAGGTACTGGTAGGGCTGGCCCCAGGGATCGAGCGGCAGGCGCTCGACGTAGCCGCCGGGTTTCCAGTTGTCGGGCAGCGGCGGCTGCGCCGGTTTCTCGACCAGGGCGCGCAGGCCCTGTTCGCTGCTCGGATAGCGGCGGTTGTCGAGGCGGTAGAGCTTGAGCGCCTGGAGCAGGCCACCGATGTCCTGGCGGGCGGCGACCTGGCGCGCCTCGTCGGGGCGGCTCATCACCTTGGGGACGACGAGGGCGGCAAGGATGCCGAGGATGACGACGACGACCATGACTTCGATCAGGGTGAAGCCGGTCTGGCGGGCTGGGGTTTTGGGCATGGCGTTCAATGCAGCAGTTGGTTGATCTCGATGATCGGTTGCAGGATGGCGAGGACGATGACCAGGACGATGCCGCCCATGGCCAGGATGAGCAGCGGTTCGAGCAGCGCGGTGGCGGTGCCGAGGCGGGCGGCGACCTCGTCGCTTTGCTGGCGGGCGGCCTTTTCCAGCATTTCGCCGAGGCGCCCGGAGGCTTCGCCGCTACCGATCATGTGCACCAGCAGCGGCGGAAAACGCCCGGAGCGGGCGAGCGCGCGGTGCAGGCTGGCGCCTTCGCGCACTTCGCCGCTCGCCGTCGCCAGCGCGCGGCGCAGCGGCAGCAGCCAGAGCACGGCGCAGCCGGCGTCGAGGGCGGCGAGCAGCGGCACGCCGCTGGCCACCAGGATGGCCATGGTCTGCGCCAGGCGGGCGCTGTCCAGTGCCTGCAGCAGGCGGCCGAGGACCGGCAGGCGTAAGAGTTGCAACTGGCGGGCGTGGCGGAAATCCTCGTTGCGCCAGGCGCGGCGGAAGGCCCACAGGCCGCCGCCGAAAACGACGGCGAGCAGCGGCCAGGTGGTGCGCAGGAGATCGCTGACGGCGATCAGCGCCCGGGTCAGGAAGGGCAGCGTGTGCTTGCCGCTGTTGAAGACGGCGACCACCTGCGGCACGACGTAGAGCATCAGGGCGCCGATCACGGCGCTGGCGACGATGACCACGAGCACCGGGTAGATGGTCGCCTGCAACACCTTCTGGCGCAGCGCGCCGCTGCTTTCCAGGCTGTCGGCGAGGCGCTGCATGACCTGGTCGAGCTGGCCGCTCTGCTCGCCGGCGGCGACCAGCGCGCAGTAGAGGCGGTTGAAGGTGGGCGGGAAATTCTCCAGCGCCCGGTGCAGCGGATGGCCGGCCTGCAACTCGTCGCGGATGGCGCCGAGCAGGCTGCGCGTCGGGGCGTCGTCGCTCTGTTCGGCGAGCGCCGCCAGCGCCCGCTCGACCGGGATGCCGGCAGCGAGCAGCGTCGACCACTGGCGGGTGAGCAGCATCAGCGCCGTGTTGCCGAGGCGCGGCAGCTTGCGCTGCGTACCGGCGGCCCGCGCCGCCTGCAGGTCGACGGCGAGCAAGCCCTGTTCGCGCAAGCTGGCGCGCGCCTGGCGGCTGCTTTCGGCATCGACGGTGCCGCTGCTTTCGCGGCCGTCGAGGGCAATGGCGCGGTAGTGGAAGG
>CAZFXO010000173.1:0-1763 GCA_964523045.1 uncultured Dechloromonas sp.
GCAGAGCACGCCTGCACTTAAACCACGGAGCCTCTACGAAACCCGGGGCGATTCAAGAGCACTGGAAGCAAGTGGACGAATGGAATGCTCGCGCCAAACGCCAATAAGAAAATGCAAATCACGCTGGGCAGCGATAATCCGCGTTCGGCGGCATCGTTCGCTTCCACGATAATTGGCCGTTTTCGGAAAATTGCTTTGCCTGCTCAGGGGCGGTAGCAGCCCTCAAGGTGCTTGAGATTCTTTTTGTTTCACCCTGGCGCGTCGCGGCATTTCCGGGTAAAACGCCGGGCAGGACAGAGGAGCTGTGAAATGAGCGAATACTTGCCGGCAATCGAACTCGAACAGGGCAGCAAGCCGCAGTTCGCGGTGATCTGGCTGCATGGCCTGGGGGCCGATGGTTCCGACTTCGTGCCGGTGGTGCCGGCGCTCGGCCTGGCGGAATCGCCCGGAGTGCGTTTCGTCTTTCCGCACGCGCCGGTGATGCCGGTGACCTGCAACGGCGGCTGGGCGATGCCGGCGTGGTACGACATCCTGTCGCTGACGCCGGGCGAGCGGCGCATTGACGAGGCCGGCCTGTTGCGTTCGCGGGCGGCGCTGCACCGCCTGATCGAGCGCGAGGGCGAGCGTGGCATCCCGGCAGCGCGGGTTTTCCTGGCCGGTTTCTCGCAGGGTGGGGCGGTTGCCTACACGACGGCGCTGACGCATCCGCAGGCGCTGGGTGGGGTGATCGCGCTGTCTACTTACCTGCCATCGCCGGGGCTGGTCGAGCGCGAGGCGACAGAAGCCAATCGTGGCATTCCAGTATTCGCCGCGCACGGCGACGACGATGACGTGGTGGCGCCGGCGCTCGGCCGCCAGGCGCGGGATTTCCTGCAGGCCGCCGGTTACGCGGTCGGTTGGCGGGAATATCCGATGGCGCACGAGGTCTGCTTCGAGGAAATCGCCGCCATCGGCGACTGGCTGCGCGAGCGTTTCGCCGCCGCCTGAATGCGAAAAACGGGGCCGCGGCCCCGTTCGTTCTTCGTCCAGGAAAAGCTGACTTACTTGCCTTCCGGCACGTCCTTCTTCTTGTCGTTGCCCGGGATGTAGGGCGACCACGGGGCGGCGCGGACCGGGCCCTTGGTCTTCCAGACCACGTTGAACTGGCCGTCGGCCTTCACTTCGCCGATGAACACCGGCTTGTGCAGGTGGTGGTTCTTTTCGTCCATCTTGACGGTGAAGCCCGACGGCGCCTTGAACGACTGGCCGGCCATGGCGGCGATGACCTTGTCGGTGTCGGTGGACTTGGCTTTTTCAACGGCCTGCGCCCACATGTGGATGCCGATGTAGGTAGCTTCCATCGGGTCGTTGGTGACGACGGTGGATGCGTTCGGCAGCTTCTGCTTGGCGGCCCAGTCCTTGTACATCTTGATGAACTTGGTGTTTTCCGGGTTCTTCAGCGACTGGAAGTAGTTCCAGGCGGCCAGGTGGCCGACCAGCGGCTTGGTATCGACGCCGCGCAGTTCTTCCTCGCCGACCGAGAAGGCGACGACCGGCACGTCGGTCGCCTTGAGGCCGGCGTTACCGAGTTCCTTGTAGAAGGGCACGTTGGAGTCGCCGTTGATGGTCGACACGACGGCGGTCTTCTTGCCTTCGGAGGCGAACTTCTTGATCTTGGCGATGATGGTCTGGTAGTCGCTATGACCGAACGGGGTGTACTCTTCCATGATGTCGGCTTCGGCGACGCCCTTCGACTTCAGGAAGGCGCGCAGGATCTTGTTGGT
>CAZFXO010000174.1:0-1618 GCA_964523045.1 uncultured Dechloromonas sp.
GCCGAAGTGGTCAAGGTCAGCGAATTCATCCACTTCGCCTGCACCTCGGAAGACATCAACAACCTGTCGCACGCGCTGATGTGCCAGGGTGCCCGCGAACAGGCCATGCTGCCGACGCTGGACAAGGTGATCGAGAAACTGCGCGAACTGGCCCACGCCTACGCCGACATCCCGATGATGAGCCGCACCCATGGCCAGCCGGCCACCCCGTCGACGATGGGCAAGGAAATGGCCAACGTCGCCTACCGCCTGCAGCGTGCCCGCGCCCGCATCGCCGGCGTCGAGCTGCTCGGCAAGATCAACGGCGCCGTCGGCAACTACAACGCCCATCTGGCTGCCTACCCGGGCTACGACTGGGAAGGCTTCGCCAAGAAGTTCGTCGAATCGCTCTGCCTGACCTTCAACCCCTACACCATCCAGATCGAGCCGCACGACGCGCTGGCCGAGCTGTTCGACGCTTTCGCCCGCGCGAACAGCATTTTGGTGGATCTCGACCGCGACGTCTGGGGCTACATCTCGCTCGGCTTCTTCAAGCAGAAGGTCAAGGCCGGCGAAATCGGTTCGTCGACGATGCCGCACAAGGTCAATCCGATCGACTTCGAGAACTCCGAAGGCAACCTCGGCCTGGCCAACGCGGTCCTCAAGCACCTCGCCGAAAAGCTGCCGATCTCGCGCTGGCAGCGCGATCTGACCGACTCGACCGTGCTGCGCAACATGGGCGTCGGCCTCGGCTACACCCTGCTTGGCTACGATTCGCTGCTCAAAGGCCTCTCCAAGCTGGAAATCAACGCCGACCTGATGAAGGCCGACCTCGACGCCAACTGGGAACTGCTCGCCGAGCCGATCCAGACCGTGATGCGCCGCTACGCCGTGGCCAACGCCTACGAAAAGCTCAAGGAACTGACCCGCGGCACGCGCGTCTCGCGCGACGGCATGCAGGCTTTCGTGTCCACGCTGGACATCCCAGAAGCCGCCAAGGCCGAACTGTTGAAGCTGACGCCTTGGGACTACACCGGCAAGGCTGCCGAACTGGCCAAGCGCATCTGATGGTTTGTCCCGACTGCGGCAGCGAATTGGCGGCAGGCGCCGGCGCCTGCCCGAATTGCGCCACCCGGCATCGCTTGGCCCGCCTGCGCGTGAGCAACAGCGCACTCAAGGGCGGTGTCGGCGGCCTGGCACTGGGGCTGCTGCTGGTCACCGTGCTGCTTGCTCAAGGCGAGCACGCCGCTTCCGTCAAGGCGCTGCTGCTCGCGCTGCCCCTCGTCCTCGCCGCGCTCGGCGTAGTGATCGGCTGGTGGCGCGCTTCATCCTCTTCCTGATCCAGATTTCATGTCTTTCGCTGAAAACCTCAAGAAACTCCCCGGCATCACCCACCTCGCCGCACTCAACCTGCTCGACGCCGATGGCAACGTCGTCGCCAGCATCGAGAACAAGGCCGGTAGCCAGGGCTCGCTCGCCGTCTACAACCACCTCGCCCAGACCTACGGTTCGATCAATGCCGAAGCCGCCAGGAAGGGCATCGAAATCTTCGCCGAGCATGGCGAGGACGAACGCGCCAACCCCGGCAAGCATCCAAACATCGCCCGTCTGCTGCAGATCGAGGCCGGCGCGCCGGCCT
>CAZFXO010000175.1:0-1528 GCA_964523045.1 uncultured Dechloromonas sp.
GCCCTACGCCTTCGCCCGCGCCCACGGCCTGCTGCCTGGCGAACAGGCAGACAGCGTCTTCTACCGCGCCGGCGCGACCCCGCCGCTCGCCGCACTGGCCGAACTGGCGCGCGCCGCCGACCGGCCGCTGCGCCCCCTGCCGCTCGCTGCCGACGAATTCGAACGGCGTCTGGGCGAACGCTACGCGCGGGGCGAGCAGAGCGCCGCCGAAGTCGCCAGCGACATCGGCCAGGACCTCGACCTCGCCCGCCTGGTCGAGGAACTGCCGCCGGTCGAGGACCTGCTCGACGCCCGCCACGACGCGCCGATCATCCGCATGATCAACGCCCTGCTCACCCAGGCGGCGCGCGAGAACGCTTCCGACATCCACATCGAGGCCTACGAGCGGCAATCGGTCGTCCGCTTCCGCCTCGACGGCGTGCTGCACGACGTCGTCGCGCCGAAGCGCGCGCTGCACGCGGCGATGGTGTCGCGGATCAAGATCATGGCCGGCCTCGACATCGCCGAAAAACGCCTGCCGCAGGACGGCCGGCTGAGCGTGCGGATCGCCGGCCGCGGCATGGACGTGCGCGTCTCGACGCTGCCCGCCAGCCACGGCGAACGCGTCGTCCTGCGCCTGCTCGACAAGGACCCGCAACGTCTCGACCTCGCCCGCCTGGGCATGGCCGCCGACACGCTGGCCCGGGTCGACGGCCTGATCCGCCAGCCGCACGGCATCCTGCTCGTCACCGGGCCGACCGGCTCGGGCAAGACGACGACGCTGTACGCCGCGCTGTCCCGCCTCGACGCCCGCCGCCTCAACATCATGACGGTCGAGGACCCGGTCGAGTACGACCTGCCGGGAATCGGCCAGACCCAGGTCAATCCGCGCATCGAACTCGATTTCGCCAAGGCCCTGCGCGCCATCCTGCGCCAGGACCCGGACGTCGTCATGATCGGCGAGATCCGCGACGCCGAAACCGCGCAGATTGCCGTCCAGGCCAGCCTGACCGGCCACCTGGTACTGGCCACGCTGCACACCAACGACGCGGTGAGCGCCGCCACCCGGCTGACCGACATGGGTATCGAACCCTTCCTGCTCTCCTCGTCGCTGCTCGGCGTCCTCGCCCAGCGTCTGGTGCGCCGCCTCTGTCCGCACTGCCGACAGCCCGGCCCGGCCGCCGGCGACGCCGGCCTGCCAGCCGAGATCGGCCGCCTCTGGCAGGCCGTCGGCTGCCCGCACTGCGCCCACACCGGCTATCTCGGCCGGCTCGGCGTCTACGAACTGCTCGAGATCGACGACGCGCTGCGCCCGCTGGTCCATCAGCAAAGTGGCGAGGCTGCGCTGCGCGCGGCGGCGCGCGACCCCGCCCGTGGCGCGAGCCTGCTGCGCCTGCTGCACGAGGACGGGCAACGCTGGCTGCAAAGCGGCGAAACCTCGCTCGAAGAACTGCTGCGCGTGACGCGCGCCTGACGGAAAGCCGCCGATGCCCGCCTTCCACTACCGCGCCATTGCCCTCGACGGCCGCGAAAGCAGCGGCACCGTCGA